>JAEINQ010000008.1 GCA_016342285.1 Desulfobacterales bacterium | reverse complement strand
CAACCGATCCAACCGATCCAACCGATCCAACCGATCCAACCGATCCAACCGATCCAACCGATCCAACCGATCCAACCGATCCAACCAACCTACCGCCCGTTCAACGCCCTTTGGAACTTTTCCATTTGGGCCTGGAAGATTTCGCGTTCCTTGCCGGCACGCTCCAGCGCCATGGTTTCCGTGGCGACGGCATTGGGAAAATCGCCGTTGGCGAAATAGGCCTCGGCCATGGTGTCGAGAATGTGGGGTGCCGGGTTAAGGGCCACAGCCTGCTTGGCGAGCTTCAACGCTTCAGCCGGTGCGCGCAGCCGACGGTCTTTGCAGGTTGCCAGCAGCCAGGCCAGATTGTTTAAGGCCTGAACGTTTTTCGGGTTGAGACGGATCGCCTGTGCATAGGCCGCGTGGGTCTTCGTGTAGGCCTTTCGATTGAAATAAAGATCCCCCAGGGCCGTGTACAGGTCGTCATTGGCGGGATTTTTTTCGATTTCACGCCGCAAAATGTGCTCAACCGCCTGACTGCTCAGTATGCGGCCGGTTTCACCAAAGTTCATGGCCCAGGCGGCGGCGCCCATGGCCGCCAAAATGACCAGGTAGAGAGCAAGGGCGAGGCACACTTTTCGGTCGTGGCGGTGTATCCGGGTCGAGTCTGTTTCGCATTCCCTGAGGAAGGCGATGCGTTCGGCGATGCTGAAGTGATGCCAGCAGGGCCGATCCGGTGCCTGACCGCTGGTCAACGCAATCTTTTCAAAGGTCGAGATCATGGGCAGGGCGCTGTCGAAGAGGGTGTAGACATAAGCATCGGCCTGTCGTTCGAAATTTCGCATGAAATAGCCGAAAATAAAACGGAAATAGAGAATGAACACGGTGATGACACCGATGCTGACAAGGGCTGACATCATCGTGGTCGGGGCGATGCCGGTGTGGCTGATCCAGTTGTAGAGCGGTTGGAATGCGATGACCAGGTAGGGGATCAGTTCCAGTACGATGAAACTGAGCAGCATATAGCCGGTGAGAAAGAGCAGGTAGTAGTGAAGGTGGCGGCGTTTCACATGACCGATCTCATGGGCGATGACGGCGTCGATTTCATCGCTTCGAAGAAAACCAAGTAGCGCGGGTGTCACGAGAATGTAGCGGAACCGGCCCACCAGCCCCATGACGCCTGCGGTGATCATGCGGCCGCCGAACAGCGGCCAGGTGAGAATATCGGCATACCGAACGCCAGCACGGCGGCACAGGCTTTCGATCCGAAGCCGGTCGAGCCCCTGGGGAAGGGACCGGCATTGCCAGAATTTCTGGATCATAACCGGCCCGAAGACCGAAACAGCCAGCAGAAATGTGATAAAATAGGTGATCTCACCGGTCGCCGAAGACAAGAAGCGATGGACCGGCGGCAAGGGCAGGGCGTTCAACAGGTCGGCGAATCCGGAAAGGACGAGCCAGGGGAGCAGAACCGGTGTGGAGAGTTGAATGTTTGAGCCGATCTGTTCCCTTCGGGAGACGGTTTCGCCATGGATCTTTTGGTGCAGATCGTGCCCCAGGACCCAGATCACGATGAGATATCCCATGAAGAGAAGAAGAAAGAGCAGGGCTTGAAGGGTTGGCAGCGCCCGGAACAGGCCGACTTTTGACAAATACGATGGCAGGCTAAGGCCGTAGACATTCGTGGCAAACACGCCCAACGCCAGTATGGATAGTCGGGATTCAAGCATCTCAACGGCCGGTGCAAGACTTCTTGAGAGCCGGCCGGCCCCCATTTGCGCCAGTCGCCGGTAGCGCAGCCAGGTGAAGCCGGCAAATCCAATGACGGTTACCGCAAAGAGCAGCAGTGTTTCACCCGGTGGGAAATTGGGTTGTTCGGTAACCGGATAGGTTGAGTAGATGAGCAGGGCGATGATAAAGTAGAGGATATTTCCAAACATAGGGGCGGGTTTGCCGGTTCAATTGGTTAAATTGGTTTGATTGGTTAAATTGGTTTGATTGGTTAAATTGGTTTGATTGGTTCAATTGGTTTGATTGGTTCAATTGGTTTGATTGGTTAAATTGGTTTGATTGGTTAAGTTGGTTGAATTCGGCCGATCCGACTGATTGAACCGATCCGACCAATCAAACCAATCGAACCAGTCAAACCAATTCAACCGCCTTTATAATACCGTTCCTTCTCCGAGTAAATACATCCGCAGTATTGTTGACGATACATGCCCAGGGCCTTGGATGTTTCAATCCCCGTTTTCCATCCGTCGCGAAAATCGTGGTAATGAAATGCGATCCCCACCTCCTTACCCACGGCCTGAGCGATGTCGCGAATCTGGTCGTGCTTTTGAAATTTGCTGTAGAGCAAGGTGGAGGTGAACCCGTCGAATTTTCCCCGTTTGGCCACCAGGGCGGTGGCCCGCATCCGGTCATGATAACAAAACCGGCAGCGATCCGCTTCCCGAAAGGCCGCGTTGCGCAAAAAACCTTCCAGATCATACCCCTCCTGGTAGATGACGCGAAGATCGATTTGGTCGGCGTATGTTTCCAGGGCCTGTTGTCGGCGCTGGCATTCGGTATAGGGGTGGATGTTGTGACGGTAGAAAAAACCCATGAGATCCATGCCCTGGCCACGCAAGGTTTCGACGGGGGTGATGGCGCAAGGGGCGCAGCAAATGTGAAGCAGAATTTTCATTGAATCCATTTTGATGCTTTCAAATGGAAAATGGTGTTTTAGCGCGGTCCGAAAAGGGCGGTGCCGATCCGAACCAAGGTAGCACCTTCTTCGATGGCTGCCTCGAAGTCTCCGGTCATACCCATGGAGAGCTCGGTCATGGAGACACCGGGGATTGTTTCGGTGGCGATCTTGTCCCTCAACTGTCTCAGGGCCGAAAAAAAAGGCCGCACCCGTTCCGGGCTGTCAAAAAAGGGGGGCATGGTCATTAATCCCCGAATGCGAATATGGTCCAACGCCGCCATCTGGTGCACAAGATCCAGGGCAGTGTGGGCCATCGTCCCTGATTTGCTCGCCTCTTGGCCGATATTGACCTGGATCAGGATCTGTTGGGTCTTGCCGATTTTCGCGGCCTGCTTGCTCAATTCCCGGGCCAGCTTGACCGAGTCTACCGAATGGATCAAGTCGAACAGACCAACGGCGATTTTGGCCTTGTTGGACTGGAGGTGACCAATGAAGTGCCAGGTGAGGTTCAGGTCGGACAGGGCTTCGATCTTGTCCCGGGCTTCTTGAATGTAGTTTTCTCCCAATAGCGTGATCCCGCCGGTTTCAGCGACCTTTCGAACCGTTTCGGCCGGTTGGGTCTTGCTCACGGCCACCATGCGGACACTGGACGGATCGCGCCCGCATTTTTCAGCGGCAATGCGGATCCGTTCCACTATGGATTTCAGTCGCAGTTTCACGCCGTTCTCTCCCCCACGGTCGGCTGTCGTCAAGATTGACCCATTCATAAAAAATTTAAATTTACTACAAAGATTGGGCTTATACCCGGTACTGAACCACGCCCATACGGATCAGATGCTCGATGACTTCGCACACCGGAAGCCCCACCACATTGGTGTAAGACCCCTTGATCTGCCTGACCAGAAACGTCCCCAGCCCCTGAATGGCATAGGCCCCTGCCTTGTCAAAAGGTTCGTCGGTATGGATGTACCACTCCACTTCATTGGGGGATAGGTCCTTAAAGTGGACATCGGTGGTCGCCACATCGGAAAACAGGTGGTCTTTTGCCCGGCAGCAGATGGCAAAACCGGTGAGCACCTGATGGACCCGGCCGCTTAAGCGGCAAAGCATCCGGCGGGCATCCTCCGCGGACTTGGGTTTTCCAAGAATGGCACCGTCCATGAGCACGATGGTGTCGGCACCGATCACCCAACACTGTTCATGGGTTTTGGCAACATCTTCGGCTTTGGATTCGGCCAGTGTTCGAACATAGCCTTCTGGATCGGTGAGTGGGACCCGGTCTTCGTCGAATCGGCTCGGAATCACATCGAATTCCAGGCCTGCCTGGTTCAGCAGGTAGCTTCGTCGCGGTGACTGGGAGGCCAGGATCAGTTTTTGCTGATGGGTTGCATTGAGCATGGCGAGTCATTACCAGAACAGGCGGGGTTTGACAAGGACGCTCGGCGGCGGTAAGACCCATGGGGTCGATCCGGGGAAAGTGCCGGTATACCGTTTGGCTAAATACCACGATCCAGCATCGAGTATCCAGCATCCAGTTCAAGGAGCCTGCCAACCATGAAATCATTCTGGATTATCGGCGCCGGCCGCTTTGGGAAAAAAGCGGTCCAGGGGATTCACTCCCGCTGGCCCCGTGCTCATATCGTGGTCGTGGACCGTGATCCTGTCGCCACTCGCCAAATGGAAGGTGAGGGGATCTCCCTTGAATGCCGAGACGGCATCGACTTTCTGTGGGAGGCGCTGGGCCGAGGGGAAGATCCCGACTGGATCCTTCCTGTGATTCCGGTCCATCTGGCCTATGAATGGGTCAGGCGACGTCTGCCATCCCATGGTCGGCGAACCCAGATTCCCGTGCCAGAATCGGTGGCGACCTTGCTTCCCAACCCCATTGGCGGCGGCGAGGGACAGCTCTATGTGAGCTATGCCGATTTTATCTGCCCGGACGACTGCCCCGAGCCGGGAGACGTTTGTACCTGTACCGGTCAGCCCCGTTTGGGCATCCTGTGGCAGGTCCTGAAACGGCTAACCCATGAAGATTATATCTCGGTGGTGGTACAAAGCCGTCAACTGTTGCCCGGTGTCGGCGGCTTGCGACCGGCCGATTTGTTTGCGGCCCTGGCGGCAGTCCGCAGAGCCCCGGGTCCGGTTCTTTTCAGCACGGCCTGCAAATGTCACGGCGTTGTCCACGCACTTTCTCCGCCCGCATGAGTCCGGCCGCGTGGGGCGGCCCCTCACCGTCTGTCATGAGATCATCCCCCCGGTGTATCGATCAAAGGCAGGGCGCTTCATGGGCGTCAGTCCTCTTCGCATGCATCGTCTCCACGGGTCAGGCCAAGAATGGAAAAGATGATGACCACGATGGCGAAAATGAAGAAGATAAAGGAATATTCAGAGGCCTGGTAAGAAGAGCCGAAGAGAACATTGAAATTGAGGAAAAAGCCCCAGTAGATCGTAAAGGCGAGATTGGTCATGATGGCCAGCCGGGGTTTGTTGAAAAGATTGGCAGTGGCGTTGCACAACAGCAGCAGGCCCACTTCAAACACGGTGATATTGTTGTTGACTTCAAAGAGAAAATCCATGGGTTCTCCGTATTTACAAGAGCATCAATTTCTTCTCAGTTTCACCGTCCATGTGTTCAAAGGAGATTTCAATCCCGTCCGCGTCTCTTAAGACAATCTTGGCACTGACCGTGAAATACCCGCTTTTTTTGGGATTGGCAAAGGTCAGGGTGAGCTCTTCGCCCACGGTGTATGGGTCGGTGGTTTTGATGTGGCCGCCTTGGGCGTCATGAATCTCGATAAAACCGGTATGGGATGCTTCTTCCGTATCGATGTCCACGGAGATCGGGCCTCGGGGGGCTTTCGGAGCATCGTCGGTCTTGGCGGTGCCCGAGGGCAATTGCAGGACGATGACCGTGATGTTATCGTCACCGCCCCGTTCGTTGGCCATGTTCACCAACGCTTTACAGGATGCTTTTGTCGGCTTGCCATCGATAGCGGATCGTATGTCTTCAGGAGATGCCTTGTCGCTGAGTCCGTCGGAACAGATGACGACCCGGTCGCCTTTTTTGGCTTTGATTTCCCTGACGTCCGGTTTGACCTCTTCTTTAAGGCCCATGCCGCGGGTGATCATGTGGCGATATTGTTCGCTGAGTTTTTCCGCTGCTACCGGGTCAAGGGCGGCCAGTTCGGCCACATAGGTGTGGGGCGTGGAGATGGTCTCTATTTTACCTTCGCGGATCAGGTAGATGGGGCTGTCTCCCACGTTGGCGGCGATGAGAGATTTGCCCGAAAGGAAAACCACTGAGGCGGTGGAACCCATGCCATCATAGGACGGTTGGGTCTGGGAAAGTTGAAAGACGGTCTGGTTGGCCAAGTGAATGCTCGATAGGAGTTGGTTTGCGGCCGGGGAGAGGTCTTTGCGCGCATAGGCCATCTTTCCGGCATCGACGTTGTTCATAAAACGATGCATGCTGTCGCGGATGGTTTCCACCACCACCCGGCTGGCCACTTCTCCTGCCTTGTGCCCGCCCATGCCGTCCGCGACAATGTAGAGCCGCATCCGGTCGTCAATAAAAATCGAATCCTCGTTGGCTTTTCGCTTTCTGCCGACGTCGGTGATGCCTGCCGATTCCACCATGGTCATGGAGCTGCCTTTTTTCAGGGCGGGTGGCCCGTTTTTGTTAATAGAGAGAAAGCGCCCCTCCCAGATGCTGGCGGGGACGGGGTTTTCTTTTTACTTGCAAAACCGAATCGAAACCGATTGAACCATTTAATCACGTTAGAACCGATTCTGTCAATTCCCCCTCAGATTCCCCCTCAGATGCTTGCATGATAGCTTTGCAGCGATTTCACCCGTGGCGGCATTTCCCGACGGGCTGCGATGCCTCTGGCGGCGGCGATGCCGGCAGCCGTCGTGGTGATGTAAGGGACTTTGTATTTGATGGCGGCCTTTCGAATGTAAGAGCTGTCTTCGCTGCTTCGGCGACCGCTGGGCGTGTTGACTACCAGTTGAATCTCTCCGTTCTTAATGGCATCGACGATGTTGGGACGGCCATAACCGACCTTTCGAATCTGTTCGGTTTCGATACCGTTTTTTGCAAAATGATCGTAGGAGCCCCGGGTGGTGAGAATGCGGAATCCCAGCTCCCGAAACAGACGGGCTGGTTCCAGGGCGGCTGATTTGTCACGATCGGCGATGGTAAACAGCACTGTTCCTTCAAGGGGAAGGGAGGTCTGGGTCGCCTCCTGGCTTTTGAAAAAGGCCCTGCCGAAACTGTCGGCCAAACCTAGAACTTCTCCGGTGGATCTCATTTCCGGGCCGAGGACAGGGTCGACCTCGGGGAACATGTTGAAGGGGAAGACCGCTTCCTTGACGCCAAAGTGCGGTATGAGCCGTCTGTGCAGATCCAGTTCCGCCAGGGACTTGCCCAGCATGATCTGGGTTGCCAGGCGTGCCATGGAGATATTGCAGACTTTGGAGACAATGGGCACTGTGCGGGACGCCCTGGGGTTGGCTTCCAGGATGAAGACAGTGTTGTCGAAGATGGCGTACTGCACGTTCATCAGTCCCACCACGTTCAGGGCCGTGGCAATTTTTTTCGTATATTCGCGAATGGTCTCTTCGTGCTTGGGCGCGATGCTCACCGTCGGAATGACGCAGGCCGAATCGCCGGAATGGATGCCGGCCAGTTCGATATGCTCCATCACCGCAGGGACAAAAGCGTCGGTGCCGTCGGCAATGGCATCGGCTTCGGCTTCAATGGCGTTGTCGAGGAATCGGTCGATGAGAATCGGACGGGACGGCGACACATCCACGGCATTGGCCATATAGTGGCGCAGCATCTCGTCGTCGCGAACCACTTCCATGGCGCGTCCCCCGAGGACATAGGAGGGTCGTACCATGAGCGGAAACCCGATCCGTTCAGCAATGACGAGTGCTTCGGCCTCGGTGCTCGCCATACCGGATTCGGGCTGGGGAATGCCCAGATCCCGTACGATGGTTCTGAACCGGTCCCTGTCTTCGGCCAGATCGATGGTCTCTGGGGTCGTCCCCAGGATTCGAACCCCTGCGGCGGCCAGTTCACGGGCAATGTTCAACGGGGTCTGGCCGCCGAACTGAACGATGACCCCCTCGGGTTTTTCCTTTTCGTAAATGCTCAGGACATCTTCGACGGTCAGCGGTTCAAAATAGAGTTTGTCCGATGTGTCGTAGTCGGTGGAGACGGTTTCCGGGTTGCAGTTGATCATGATGGACTCGTAACCGGCCTCCCGAATGGCCAGGGCGGCGTGGACGCAGCAATAATCGAATTCGATCCCCTGGCCGATCCGGTTGGGGCCACCGCCCAGAACCATGATTTTCTTCCGGTCGCTCACCGCAACGCTGTCCGGTGCATTGTAGGTGGAATAATAGTAGGCGGCATTTTCAACGCCGCTGACCGGCACCGGTTGCCAGGCCTCGCCCATTTCTAGGGAGAGCCGCTGGCCGCGCACCTGTTCCTCTTCGATGTCGAGAATCTGTGCCAGGTAACGATCTGAAAACCCGTCCTGTTTGGCCTGTTTGAGAAGCGCATCGGGCGGCAGGTCGCCCTTGTGCGCGAGAATTTGCTCTTCCAGTGCCACCAGTTCCTTCATCTGTCCGATGAACCAGGGTTTGATGTAGGTCAGGCCGTAGAGGGCCTGAACGTCGGCGCCTTTTCTCAGTGCTTCGTACATGATGAACTGGCGTTCACTGGTGGGTTGGGAAACGAGAACCATCAGTTCGTCCAGGGTGCGGTCGTTAAAATCTTTGGCAAAGCCCAGCCCGTATCGGTTGATTTCCAGGGATCGGATTGCTTTTTGAAAGGCCTCTTTGTAGTTTCTCCCGATGCTCATCACTTCTCCCACAGCGCGCATCTGGGTGCCGAGTTTGTCTTCGACCCCTTCGAACTTCTCAAAGGCCCAGCGGGCGAACTTGACCACCACATAGTCGCCGGATGGTGTGTATTTCTCGAGGGTGCCATCGCGCCAGTAGGGAATTTCATCCATGGTCAGGCCCCCGGCCAAAAGGGCGGAGACCCTGGCAATGGGAAAACCGGTGGCCTTGGATGCAAGCGCCGAAGACCTGGAGGTCCGCGGGTTAATCTCAATCACCACCACCCGGCCGGTTGCGGGGTCGTGGGCAAACTGGACATTGGTGCCGCCGATTACTTCAATGGCGTCGACGATGTCGTAGGCGAATTTTTGCAGGCGGGCTTGCAGTTCCTGGGAAATGGTCAGCATGGGTGCTGTACAGAAGCTGTCGCCGGTGTGAACCCCCATGGCGTCGACGTTTTCGATGAAACAGACGGTGATTTTCTGGCCCTTGGCGTCACGGACCACCTCCAATTCC
The DNA here is from genome assembly GCA_016342285.1 of Desulfobacterales bacterium. Lineage (GTDB taxonomy): Bacteria > Desulfobacterota > Desulfobacteria > Desulfobacterales > JAEINQ01 > JAEINQ01. The sequence continues at coordinate 116,163 of JAEINQ010000008.1, read as the reverse complement.
AGTTCCTCCCATCCCAGAACCGATTCTTCCACCAGGACTTGGTGGACCATGCTGGCCGACAGCCCCCGGGCGGCTATTGTGCGCAGTTCTTCTACGTTGTAAACGAGCCCGCCGCCGGTTCCTCCCATGGTATAGGCCGGTCGGATAACCACCGGATAGCCGAGGTTCTCGGCAACGGCTTCGGCGTCGGCCAGCGTGTTGACCGCCTGGCTTTCGGGCATTTCGATGCCGAGCTTATCCATGGTCAGCTTGAACGCAGTGCGATCCTCGCCCCGCTCAATGGCGTCCACCGCAACACCGATCATGCGGACCCCGTATTGGTCCAGAACGCCGCTACGGTGCAATTCCGAAGAGAGGTTCAAGCCGGTCTGACCGCCCAGATTGGGCAACAAGGCATCGGGCTTTTCGATGGCGATGATTTCGGTCAGGACCTTGACGTTTAAGGGTTCAATATAGGTGACATCGGCCATGCCGGGGTCGGTCATGATGGTGGCTGGATTGGAATTGACCAGGACCACTTCGTAGCCAAGGGATCGCAGGGCCTTGCAGGCCTGGGTGCCTGAATAGTCGAATTCGCAGGCCTGTCCGATGATGATGGGGCCGGAGCCGATGATCATGACCTTTTTAATGTCGTCGCGTCGTGGCATGGTTTCTCCTTGTCTTTGTACATGGATGGGTAGTGATGGGACGAAAACGATCGCACAGGAAGAAAGAGATACTAAAAAGGAGGCCGTGAAGCAAGTCCTACTGAAATAGAGCCACCACTTATAGGGGCGGACCCGGAAAGGTTCTGCCGTCCCGGCGAGAGAAGGTCTAATTGGACATTAAGCTCTCCTAAGGAGGGCCTCCTGAGGCCCCCCGCTCTGCGAGAGGGGACTCATTTTGTCAGGGAGGCATGATGCCCCTGAATCAAACCCAGTGCCTTGTGGGCGATGACAGGATCGGTCAGACAGGCGATGGCGCGGGTGAATTTCAGCGGCGCCCCATTGAGCCGGAGCTGATGGAGCCAGGTATTGAGCGCGGACTGGCGGTTGAAATCGTCAAGGGTCAGAAAGGATATGAGTTGGCGGCGAATCGCCGGGTCTTCCCGGGCGACCTGAATGAGGCGGACGAAATCTTGGTTATGGGCCAAGTGCTCATCCACGGATGCGGAAGGCTTTTTCATGGTTTTTTTAAAAATGCGAAACGTTTCGAGCGAAAATGGGGTCGCGCATAATCTTTTTTGCGAATTTCAGATATTTTGACGTGATTGAACGAATCGCCAGTTGCAGGGCATAGGGACGAATCGGTTTTTCCAGCAGATGGTTGACCTCCGAGGCCACGCACATGTTGACCACGTCGTCGCTGGCATTGCCGGTGACAATAATGGTGTCCTCATGGGCCGATGGGAATTTTTCACTGATGGCATCGAGGAAAAAAAATCCGCTTTGGCCTTCGAGAAAAATGTCGACAACGAAAATCGCCACCGATACGGTTCGGTTCATGCAATAGAATATCGCTTCGTCCACATCGGTAAAGACCAGCACGTCTCCCCATGTATAGAACCGTTTCACGATTTCGGCGAGAACGTCGCACACCATGGGATCGTCATCAACAATAATCACATCAAGCCCATCAGACATAAACACCTCACATGGTCAGATGAATATAAAATAGTTAACCTTTGGCAATGTCCATTACATCATCAATCCGTTCGACGAAACGGTCAAACAGGTCTGGATCGAAGTGGGTTCCCCGACCTTTTTCCATGGTGTGCACAACGGTCTCTCGGTTCATTTCGACCCGGCCGGTGGGCTGATCATGGATCAGGGTGTCGAAAACATCCGCCAGGGCGACGATTCGGGCTGCTTCAGGGATGTCCTGGCCCGACAGTTGCCGGGGGTATCCTGCGCCGTCCCAGCGCTCATGATGGCACATGGCGATATCGTTTGCCATTTGGAGCAAGGGCAGATCCGATCCGGAAAAAATCCGGCTTCCCAGAACGGTATGATGCTTAATCAATTCGAATTCTTCGGCACTCAAGGGGCCTTTCTTTCGAGCCAGGTGATCGGGAAGGCTGATCTTTCCAATATCATGCATGGGGGCGGCCAGCCTCAGGTCTTCGATGCGATCCCTGGACCATCCGGCGGATTCCGCGATCAAAGCACTGATGTCGCCCACCCGACGAATGTGTCCGGAGGCTCCGTCGTCTCTTGTCTCCAGGGCTGAAAGGAGCCTCAAGACGGTTTCTTCCTGGGTCTTTCGGATCAGTGCTGTCTGGTGGCGGACAATTTTTTCCAGCCCCCGGCTGTATTCTCGAAGCGTCCGCTCCAGGCGGACCGTCCGTTCGCCGACGCTGATGCGGGCACGGAGTTCGTCCGGATCAAAGGGCTTGGTGATATAATCGTTCACCCCTTCCAAGGAAAGGGCCTGAACCACATCGGCCTTGTCGCTTTTGGCCGTGAGGATGATCACGTAGACATAGGCGGCATCCATTCCACGGTTGGCGATCTGTTTGACCAGTTCAAGACCGTCCATTTCCGGCATCATCCAGTCGGTCAGGACCAGTTCGACCGGGTGGGTGAGAAATATTTCGATCGCTTCGAGACCATTTTGTCCGGAGAGGACGTGATGCCCCCATTTTTCCAGAAAATACTGGAGGCGGCGCAAGGTGATGGGATCATCTTCGGCGACGAGGATGTTCAAGGGGCTTTTTCTCCAGTCAGCTGGACCAGATTTTCCTTCAAGCGCTGAAGCTCGGCCTCGAGGCGGGTCAGCGATTCATCGCTGTCGCTCAGGTCGCCTTCGCGGCCCATGATTTCCAAGGATGCGGCGTGGCCGGCTGCGGCCCGGGCATGGAAATTGCCGACCATGCCCTTTAACGCGTGGGCTTGGCGCTTTAGGGTTTCGGCGTTGTTTTCTTTAAGGGCCTTTTGAATATCGGCCAGCATGGGTGGAAAGTCTTCCAGGAACATGCCGACCGCTTCCAGGAAGAAATCCCAGTCATTTTCAAAAGCGCCCAGCAATGCGTCCTTGTCGAACTGTTCGACAGGTTCCACGGTCGAAAGTTTTTCGTTACGGCTTCCTTCTTTTCCCGCGTCCGGTATCAACGCCACGATGGCCGTCATGAGGTGGGCCGCGGAGATCGGTTTGGAAACGTAGTCGTCCATGCCGGCTTCGATACAGCGTTCACGGTCTCCTTTCATGGCATGGGCTGTCATGGCGATAATGGGGATGGGGGGGCGGCCCGTGTTCTTTTCTTTGGCCCGAATGCGGGCGGTCGCTTCAAAACCGTCCATTTCGGGCATTTGAACGTCCATGAGAATCAGATCGAAGTTGTCTCCGTCTAAAGCCTCAATGGCTTTGACGCCGTTATCCGCGATGGTGGCGCGATGATTCCAGCGGTCGAGCAGCCGAATTATGAATTTCTGATTGAAGGGGGTGTCTTCGGCAACGAGGATATTCAGCGGCCGTGAGAATGCGGTAGCGCTGTCGGTGTCCTGTTTGCGGCGGTTCAACGGTTTGGGCTGCTGGAAGCCGAGGGCCACCATGATGGCTGCAAGCAGATCCGATGGCCGGACCGGTTTGTTGACCGTAGCGAGAACGCCTGACTGGGCCAGATTGGTACGCGTTCGGGTCCGTGAATGGGTGAGCATCATTACCACTTGAATGGACCGGTCCTGTCGGCCCTTGATCCAGCCGACCAGCGACATGGCATCCTCGCCGGGCAATGAAAAATCGAGAAGGACCAAGTCAACCGTTTCCCCTTTGGGGTCTGGTGATGATAGGATCTTTTGTGCCGATTGAATATCGGCCGCCGATCTGGGCCGCATCTGCCAGCTTTGACACACGTCAGAAAGAATCTCACGGGTGGTGGCGTTGTCGTCAACGATGAGGATCCGCCGCCCGCTGAGTTTGTCATCCGAGGACTGGGGCAGCGAGGCGGCCTCTAATTGCCCGGGCTTAATGCTGAACCGGGAAGTAAAATGGAAGGTACTTCCTTCACCTGGCTTGCTTTCCAGCCATATTCTGCCGCCCATGAGGCCCACAAGCTGGGCGGATACGGCAAGGCCAAGGCCGGTTCCGCCGAACCGCCGGGTGGTGCTGCCATCGGCTTGCTCAAAGGCGCCGAAGATGCTGGCCTGTTTTTCCTCCGGGATGCCGATGCCTGTATCTCGGACCGAGAAGCAAAGCAGCATGGCGGTTTGGGAAGGTTCCTCGCAGGAAACCGAAACCACGACCTCTCCGGAATGGGTGAATTTGATGGCATTGCCGATCAGGTTGATCATCACCTGCCTGAACCGTGCCGGATCACCGGTAAGGCGGATCGGAACACAGGGATCCAGGCGGTAGGTGATCTCCAGATTTTTTTCATGGGCTTTGGGTGCCATGATTCTTATGGATTCATCGAGAAAATTCCTGAGGTTGAAAGCGGTCTCTTCCAGTTCGAGCTTTCCGGCTTCGATCTTGGAGAAATCGAGAATGTCGTTGATGACTGCCAAGAGGCTGTGGGCTGCCGAAAGGACCACTTCCAGATCTTCACGCTGCTCGGGGGCGAGGTCGGTCTCCATCATCAACTCCACCAAGCCGATGATGGAGTTGAGGGGGGTTCGGATTTCGTGGCTCATGTTGGCCAGGAACTCACTCTTGGATTTGTTGGCCGCTTCCGCGGTGGCCTTGGCCTGGCGAAGGGTTTCGGCACGTCGGCGTTCGGTGACGTCCCTTAAAATGCCACGAAAACCCAACGGTGCGCCGTCGTCGGCGCGAACCAGTGATAGGGTGGCCTCTACGAAACGGTTGGATCCGTATTTGGTGATCAAAATCCAGTCAAAGGCCTTGGCCGGTTTTCCCGTGCGATGGACCTGATCGAGAATCTCGGAGACCTTCATGGCATTTTCTTCATCCAGGGCCTGCCGGTTCATGATCCCCGTCATTTCATCGGGCGGGTATTCGAGAATTCGGCACATGGCGTCGTTGAAGAAAGTGAAGTTGCCTTTGAGATCTGATTCAAAATAGCCGTCGTCAATGCTTTCGATGATGGTTCGGTAGCGCTCTTCGCTATCTTTGAGGGCATCCTCAATAAGTCGTCGTTCGTTGATGATGTACTGGGAGTGAGAACCGAAAATAACGAACAGGCAGGATACAATTCCACGGGTCCATATGACGTCGATATTGGCGCCGAAGATTTGTTCGACCAACCCGGTGTTCTGAGAGAGGAATATATAAAGGATCGAGTCGAGGACCCAATAGATTACCGCAAGGCCAAAGCCCAACAGCACCATCCGGTCCGTCAGGTAAACTCTTATTTTTCTATCCTTTTTCACCGGTATTGCCTCCGTCCATTGGGTCGCGAAACAGATCCAGCAGGTGTCCCCTTTGCCGAGGGCTGGAGCGTCGAACCTTTCCGTTCGATTCGGGCATCCACATCTTCTATTATGGTCAGAGTCGATCTTCATCGATGGTTTTTTTATATATAGCCCGAAACTGGAAAACATGCAAGAAGCCGATATGGTTCATGGTTCTAAAAGGGGGGGGCTTGCTTATTTTTTTTGCTGAGCATTTTTGTTTTGCGGCTGCTTGGATGGTGCATTTGGGACTGGAATTCGTCTTGCCAGGAGAAGGCGGGTGCCGCCACTGTCAGCCCCTATCGGTCTTTACTGTCGTGGCACGCGTTGCCGAGCACGTGATGCAGATGCCTGAAATGTCAATAATCCTTGACAGAAATCGCAATTCAATGGTTTCATTGATTGTTTGGAACGTGCTGCCCACAAGCCTGCCAAAAAATAAAAACACCAGACTGCGAAGCGTTGGAGAAGAGACTTGGCAAGACCCGATGAGATTTCCTCCACGGAGAGGCTGCTTAGCCTGATTCGTACCAAAGGCGATCATGACACCGGTGTTGCCCCTTCTCCCGTGGCCCCGTCAACGAAAAATGCAAAAAAAGAAAAGCCGCCCGAATGGAAACAACAGGCAAATCGAGGCTCACGTCGCAAGGGCTTGCGGATAGGGGTCGATATCGGGGAGAAGGACATCAAGCTGGTGGCCGTCGGCCTGGGTCTGGACCGAAAGCCTGTGCTGATGAACTGGGCCATTATGCCCATGGAGCCCGATATTGCCAAGGACGGCAACAATTTGACCCGATTTCTGAAATCGGCTTTGTTGGGGTTTGGCGCCAATCGCCGGAAAATTGAACTATGGGGATGTATCTCTTCGGCCAATGTCGAGACCCGTGCCATGAGAATTCCCAAGGTAACGGCCAAGCAGATCCCCAATGCTGTTCTTTGGGCTTTTCGAAAAGAAGCTGCGTTCGATGAAAAGACGGATATTTTCGACTACCATGTCATCGGTGAGATTCTCGAAGAGAATACGCCGAAGCTTCAGGTCATGGCCAGCACCGCACCGAAGCACGAAGTGGATGGTCTTAAGCAGCTGTTCATCAAGTGCGGATATCCACTTTCCGGCATCTCCATCGTCCCCTTTGCCCTTCAGAATTTGTTTCGATTCGGTTGGCTGGAAACCAACGACAAAGACGTCTGTGCATTGTTTATTGGCAGGGACTGGTCGCGGATTGCCATCTTTTCAAAGGGCAACCTCGTGCTTTCCAGGGACATCAAGGCCGGCATGAAGAGCCTGGTTCAGGCCGTTAGCGAAGGCATTGCCTCCCTTCAGGATGAAATATCTTTCCAGATGCTCGATATGCGAGACCGAGCCTGGGAAGACACCTCAGATCAGCGGATGCAACTTGACGAGGATCAATCCCAGCAGTTGCTCGATAATTTCATCAACTCTGCCGACGAAGCAACATCGTCGGTATTGCCTGAAAAGGATCTGTTCGACATGATTCGTCCGGCTCTGGACCGGATCCTGCGTCAAGTGGAAATGACATTTGCCCATTACAACCAGCACTTTTCCGGTCAACGGGTTCAACGAATATACATATCCGGCCAGATCAGTGGGCAGCCCCTGGTCAGCGGCTATTTTAATGACCAACTGGGGCTGGAAGTGGAGGGCGTGGATCCTTTTGTTCGATCATCCCTGGCCGAAGGAGTCCAAGCGCCCGGAGAAACTCAGGTCCGCGCCGATTTCGCGCCGGCCGCCGGGTTGGCCCTCTCTAGTATGCGGCTAACCCCCAATTTTTTGTATACCTACAAGGATAAATCCCGAAAACGAACCATCCGGTGGTTTGACAGCGCCGTGCTGGTGGGGTTTGCCCTGATCGTTCTGCTGCTCGGTGGAATTTATCAATTCTTTGACCACCAAAACAGCAAAAAAGACAAGGGGGTGGAAAGGCTTCAGAGCGAACTGGATCGCTTCAGCCCCCGACTGGGCCAGAACCTGGTCCTGACGCTGGCCGACCAGACGGTGGTTCAGATGAAACGCCTGTCCGTTGTCAGCCAGCGCTACATGGGGCTGGCCGTTGTCAATGAAATTGCCCGCATCACCCCGGCAAAGGTTAAACTGGTGAGCCTAACGGCAGAATTCGACCCGCCGGGAGGTGGGGCAAAAAAGGGGAAGTCCCGCCATGTGATTGTCGACGGCGTGGTTCTGGGCGACCGGTTGACCTTTGACGCCGTTTTGGCCGAGTACATACTGAAACTGGGCAATTCCCCGATGTTCCAGAAGCCTAGTATCGAGAAACGAACCCTCGAAAACCTGGACGGCAAGGACGTGCTCCGGTTCGCCGTCCGGGCAAAAATGATTTGATACAGATGCCAAAACTGCCTGTACGAAGTTTGATCAAAATGATCGGCTGTCTGATTGTCTGTACTGGGATCGGGCTGCTGATGATCGTTCCGGAGTACCGGGGGATGGGGGAACGAGAGCGGCTAGCGGCGAAGATTCGTACGGATATCGAGACGCAGAGAGTTCTGGCACCGCTGTTTCAGGATATGCTGAAAAAAGCCAAACTCAAGGATACCGGACGACTGATTTTGGTAGAAAAAAAGCATTGGCCGAGAGAGCGGGCCGCGGACCTTCTGGTTCATTTTGAAGAAATGGGGCGAAAACAAGACCTTGAAGTTGAGGTTCTGCTGCCTGATGCGGCAGTCCTGCTCAAAGAGAGTGCACTGCTCAATATTGACATTGTTGCGCGCGGTCAATTTTCGAATTTTAGTCCTTTTTTTCTCGCCCTTTACACGACGCCTTTTGTGGATCATGTGGAGCGGATTCAGATTCTCGCAGGCGACGGACTTGAAGAGATGCGGTTGAAATTGTGGATTGCTCAAAAGTAACCAGGTCATCCGTGAGTCTCCATTCACCAAGTGATTTTCGCCTGAGTTGAGCGTTTGTCGAGGTTGCCGCAGAACCAATGAAGATGTTTTTCCGCGATAGTTGCTTATGCGGGAAGGCATCAGAGGAAGCAGATGCGGCAAGATCGTCAATCCCGGAAGGTTTTAAGTTTCGGAAGCCGAAAAATGGTAATTGCATCTAATATTAAATGGTTATATACTCTTTCGACATTTGAAACGCTCATTTTAGGTTTCAAGTGGACGGAAACCAGTGAGTTGTCATGACCCGACGTGAACAGATCATCGTCGTGACCATGGTGTTGGCCGCTGTATACGGCGGCTATCAGGTTCTGGCTCCCAAGGCGAGGGGGCCGAAGCCGGGGAACCCGTCTTCCAACACGAAAAATCTGACACCGTTTGCCGCGGAGGTAATCGGAAAAATGAGAAAACTCGACTCCACCCCCACCGATGCCTACGTCATTGCAAGGGGAAACTCTGCGTGGCCGGACAACCCTTTTTTCCAAGGCATTATCCAGCAACCGGAGGAGGAGAAAAAAGAAGAAAATGGCCCCTCTATGGAGGCTATTCGGGAAAGGTTGAATTTTTCCGGATTTCTTCAAATTGGAGACAAGACCCTGGTCATTATCAACGGATTGGAGTACGAGACCGGAGAAGTGCTGATGGAGTATGGCTATTTTGTAAAATCCATCGCCCCAAGACAGGTGATCATTGCGAAGACCGATGGATCGGATGCCATTTCCCTGACGCTGGACGACATGGATGAATAAAGACCACACCCATACAGGGACAGCCATGAAAAAAAACCACACCGCTATCCCCATGCGGATTGCAGCTGCTGTCGCCCTGGTCGTGCTGTTGACAGCGATCGGTTGTGTTCAGCAGAAAGAACTGAAGAAAGATCCGTTCTTCGAGGACTGGCGCATCCGTGCCGAGGAGGCCAAGGGGTATTCGCCTTCGGCGAATGCGCCATTGCCTAAAAGCGTGCCGGCAGGATCACGTGAAGAGGGCATTACGGTCGCCGACGCGTTGCCTGAAGCGGGCGCCGAACCGGCCGAAACGCCCCCTCGGGCAATGGATGTGGCGGCAAAGAATCCGGTCCTGCCGACCCTGGATATCAGCCTCAAGGTCAAGGACGTGGAGATCGCCACCCTGCTTCGGGTGCTGGCACGGGCCGCGGGCCAGAACATTCTCATCAGCCAGAACGTCAAGGGAACCGCCACCGTCAGTGTCAGCGAAATGCCTTGGGACAAGGTTTTTCAGGGGATTCTCAACACCAACGGCCTGACCTTTGCCTGGGAAGGCGATATTCTTCGAATCATTACGTTAAAGGACCTCCAGGCTGAGATCCAGATGATGGAGGCCCGGCAGGAGAAGAATTCTAAGGAAAAAGAATACCAGCTTCAGATGAATTCCCTGCAAACCCGGGCCAGAATGGACGAACCCCTAAGGACCTGGGTGTACCACGTCCGGTATGCCGATACCAAAACCTTACGGGACAACCTGGATCAATTTTTCCAGAGCGGTCGGGTCGGGACGGACTGGACCGCCTCCGGCAATGGCCAGGGCAAGGGGGGTGACAAGGTAAAAGGGGCGATCCTTGTGGATACGCATACCAACTCCCTGGTGATTCAGGCGGTACAGAGTGATATTGACCGGTTGAAAGAAACGGTTCGGCTTCTTGACGTTCCGACCCGTCAGGTGCTCATTGAGGCTTATATTGTCCAGGCCACCGACAGCGCGGCCCGGGAGTTGGGCGTCCAGTGGGGTGGGGCATACAAGACATCGGACGGCGGCGTGGACCATTACGTGACCTCGGGTGCCACAAGCAGCGGGGGGGTGGGGAGCGGGCTGGCCACCGCCGTCGACCCGACCGCCGGCAATGCGGTCAATTTCCCTATCGCCACCTCCTCGGCGGCCGGGGGGTTCACCCTCGGCTACCTCAGCCAGAATATCGGTCAACATCTGCTTTCCGTGCAGCTTTCGGCCCTGGAAACCGAGGGCAGGCTCAATATCCTGTCCCGTCCGTCCATCACCACCCTGGACAATCAAGAGGCCATCATCGAAAGCGGCAAAGAGATCCCTTTTCAGTCCGTGGACAACCAGAACGTGAAGATCGAGTACAAAGATGCCGTGCTGAGCCTGAAAGTCAAACCCTACGTGGTGGATAACCAAACCCTTAAGCTGGAGATCGATACCAAGAAGGACGAGCCCGATTTTGCCAACACCGTTGGTGGTCAGCCCACCATTACCACCCGGAAGGCCAAAACCACGGTGGTGCTTTTTAATGGCCAGACAACAGTGATCGGTGGGCTGAGCGAACGAAAGGCGACCGACAGCGAGAACGGCGTGCCGTTTCTCAAGGATATTCCGCTGATCGGGAGGCTTTTTAAGAAAAATATCGGCAGCAACAATCTGGATGAATTGCTGATTTTCATCACGCCCCATATTCTCCAAGAGAGAATCGTGCCCACGGCGACACAAGGGCCGCCACCGGCACCGCCGGCCCCTGACGTTCGCGTAGCGAACCCATAACAGCGTAGCCAAACCATGGACTATTTCCACATCCTCAACCTGGATCGGGAACCTTTTTCAAACGCCCCGGATCCTGCCTATTTCTACCACTCCCGACAGCATGTGGGGTGTCTGCAGAAGCTCGAACTTTCCCTGAGGCTTCGCCGTGGGCTCAATGTGGTGACCGGCGAGGTGGGGACTGGAAAGACCACCCTGTGCCGCCAGCTCATCCAGCGGTTTGCCGCGGACGATGACACTGAGACCCACCTGATTCTGGACCCGGACTTCCCGGATGCCTCGGCTTTTCTATCGACGGTTGCCGCCATGATCTGCGACGGCCAGCCTTTGTCAGGCGACGACTGGCGAATCAAGGAGCACATCAAGACAGCGCTCTTTGAAAAAGGGGTGGAGCAGGGCCGCACCGTGGTGCTCATCATCGACGAAGGGCAGAAGATCCGGACCGCTTGCCTGGAGATTCTTCGGGAACTGCTCAACTACGAAACCAATGAGGCCAAGCTGCTCCAGATCGTCATTTTTGCCCAGACTGAATTTGACCGGACCCTCGACGATCACGCCAACGTCGCCGACCGCATCAGCCTCTACCACCGGCTGGGGCCCCTGGGGTTTTCCGATACGCGGAAAATGATTCGGTTTCGGCTGATCCAGGCCGGGGCACAGGGCAATGCCAGGCTTTTCTTCACCCTCCCGGCCATCTGGGCCATCTACCTTGCCACCAGAGGATTTCCTCGTAAAATCGTCCACCTGTGTCACAAGGCCGTGTTGGCCATGATCATTCAAAACCGAAAAAAGGCAGGATGGTTCCTGGTTCGGTCCTGCGCCCGAAGGTCCTATCAAAAGACGGGTCGATCCCGCCCGCGGCGGTTGGTATGGCTGACCGGTGCCCTGGTGCTCGGGATCGTCGCCCTTGGAGGGTATGGTATCGACCCGACCCTGCTGTTGGGTCGATTCGTGACGTCCCAACGGATGGAAACGGTTTCGGCCACCTCTGCCCCGCCGTTGTCACAATACAGCACATCGGTGACGGTTCTTCCACCAACCCCACCAACCCCAAAAACCCCATCGACCAAGGCTGAAACAGGTCTGCCTCAGACCTCGGATGAAGAAATCCCGAAGGAATCGCCCGCTTCCGGCCCGGCTGTTTCCAGCGACCCGGGCCTGTTTGCGGCTATCTCGCCGGAAACGAATACCGATCCGATGATCCCGCCCAACGCCGGCGCAATGGCCGTGGCAATGCTTCCGGCCGATTCTGCTTCAACGGTGCTGCCGGCGGCGGCCACTCCGGTTGCCGATGGGGTGGCCGGGGAGATGCCGCCGCACGATCTGGGCACAACAGCGCTCAAGGAGACTGAAATCCTGTCGTGGCTCATGATCAAGCTCTACGGCGATTTCAACAATGACCTGCTGGGTCAGGTGGCCCGGGCCAACCCCCAGATTCATGATCCCGATAACATCGCCGCCGGAATGCCCCTAAGGCTGCCGGCCATTGAAGCCACCAACATCCGCCGGCGCGGCACCGGAAGCTGGATTCAACTCACCGAGACCCGGGATCTTTCGGAAGCCGTCGATTTCATCCGGCGCTACCCGGCAAAGGCCCCTGCGGCCAGAGTGGTGCCCCACTGGAGCCGTGCCAATGGCCTGCGCTTTGCCGTGGTGTTATGGGCCCGGTTTGACAACGATGACAACGTCCGGCGACAGATCGAAGCGCTCCCCGAAGCCCTGACCGCCGGCAGCCGATTGGTTTACCGCTGGGATTCGGCGGCAACCTATTTTTCAGATCCGTATCGGATCCGTTGAGCCGGTATCGATCCAGTAAAGTGTTCTGGTCCGGAGGACGTGGCCTTGGGTTGCCCTTGGAGGGGGGCTGGGACGACCCCATAACAGTGTGGAGTGACTTTAGTTCACGTTAGTCACTTGCAACATTGGTGTTTCGGCATGGCCGGTTACCTGTGACCACACCCACAGGACGTAAGTTCCTGTTTCAGATTAAAGAGGGATAGAATTGAGAACCAAGAAAAAACTGGGTGAAATGCTTGTTGAAGGCGGCCTGATTACGCAGGTACAGCTCTCCCAGGCGATGGCCGCCCATAAACGGACGAAAATCAAGCTCGGCCAGTATCTGGTCCGCGAGGGGATCGTCAGCGGCGCTCAGGTGGTCGACTTGGTTTCCCAACAGCTCAAGGTCAAAACATACCAGCCCGACCAATACCCCATCAGCATGGAACTGGCCAAGGCCATGCCTTTGGACATGGCCCAGAAATATCAAATGGCGCCTCTGCAAAAATCCCGTTACCTGTTGACCATGGCCATGCCGGATCCAACGGATATCCTCGCCCTGGATGCCATTGAAGTGTTGTTGAACATCGAAGTGGAGGCGGTGATCTGCACCGAACAGCAGCTCAACCAGCTTATGGGGAGCATCTACGGCACCTATTCGGGGCTCGGCGGCGTTCTCGAAGACCTTGATGAAATGCGTTATGAACGGTCCGAAGATACGGACAAGGAGGGGATGACCGACGACGTCGAAATCGGTTCCCTTCAGAACATGGTGGAAGAGGCACCGGTCGTTCGTCTGGTCAACTCTATTATCGCCCAGGCGGTTCGTGAAGGGGCCTCCGACGTTCACATCAGCCCGGAGAAGGACTACGTCCAGGTGCGCTTTCGGGTAGACGGCATGCTCCATGAAGTGCCGGCGCCGCCCAAGTCGATGATCCTGCTGATCATCTCAAGACTCAAGATCCTGGCCAACATGGACATTGCCATGTCCCGGACTCCCCAGGACGGGCGATTCACCATTCGAATGGAGAACAAGGAGATCAATATCCGCTGTTCCACCCTGCCGACCATTTATGGGGAGAACATGGTGATCCGGCTGTTGGATACCAGCAGCGGCATTTATAGCCTGGAACATTTGGGCATGTCCGAAGCCGACCGGGAAAAGATCGAGACCATGATCGTCAAACCCTACGGCATGCTGTTGTGTACGGGACCGACGGGAAGCGGAAAAAGTACCACGGTCTACTCCATGCTCAAGAAGATCAACAAACCGGACATCAACATCATTACCATCGAGGATCCGGTGGAATACCGGATGGAAAAAATTCGCCAGATTCAACTCAACGCCAAAGCCGGAATGAACTTTGCCAGCGGGCTAAGATCCATCATGCGACAGGACCCGGACGTGATCATGGTGGGCGAGATTCGCGATCCTGAGACCGCTTCCATCGGCGTGCAGGCGGCGTTGACCGGGCACCGGGTGTTGAGCACCGTCCACACCAATGATGCGGCCGGTGCCATCACCCGTTTTATCGACATGGGGATCGAGCCGTTTTTGGTCTCTTCGGTCATGCTGGTCTCCATCGCCCAGAGGCTGGTCCGCCGGGTCTGCGACTATTGCAAAAAACCGTACACACCGCCCCAGGCGGCGTTGACCTACTGGGGCATGGACAAGGCCAATGATGCCAATTTCATGCAGGGAACCGGTTGTTTCAACTGTATGGATAAGGGATTCAAGGGGCGGACCGGAGTTTATGAAGTGCTGCTCATTGATGGCATGGTCCAGGAGATGATCCTCAATCGGAATACGGCCCAGGAAATCTCGAAGGCGGCGCAAGAAAGCGGAAAAATGACCACCCTGCGCGAAGATGCGGCCCGAAAGGTCCTTCAAGGCGTTACCACGCTTGAAGAGGCGGCCTCGGCGGTGATGGTGTGAGGGATAGGTGAAAGACTGAAGGTGAAAGACTGAAGGAGGGCGAGCCAAGGGTAGTCCCGACGTTTCGTATGTTGATTGCGGCATCATAGGGGCGCCCTTTGTGGGTGCCCGGATCCAATAACCGATCAGACCGATCAAACCGATCAGACCGATCAGACCGATCAGACCGATCAGACCGATCAAACCGATCAGACCGATCAAACCGATCAGACCGATCAGACCGATCAGACCGATCAGACCGATCAGACCGATCAAACCGATCAGACCGATCAAACCGATCAAACCAAACCAACCATGCCCAAGTATATATACCAGGCGTTCAATGAACTCGGTGACACGGTCAGCGACACACTGGATGTTGAGTCGGCGGACGCGGTTTCGAGTATTCTTGCAGCGCGCGGTCTCGTACCGACCCGGATTGCCGAAGCGCGAAGCGCCCAGGGCGCATTCAATTTCAGCCGGTTGATGGAGAGGCTGAGCCCGATTCGGGCGCCTGAACTGATCCTCTTTACCAAGCAGTTCAGGACCATGCTGCGCGCCGGTGTTCCCATTGTGCGGCTGCTTCAGATTCTCGGCAACCAAAGTGAAAATGCCAGCATGAAACGGGTCATCGCCGCCATGAGCAAGGACATCTCCGATGGGGCGAGCCTTCACAAGGCCTTCAGCCGGCATCCCGGAACGTTTTCGCCGCTCTATTGCGGGATGGTTCAGGCAGGCGAGGCCAGCGGCGCGCTTCCGGATGTACTCGACCGCCTGACCTACATCGTCGAACACGAGAACAAGATCCGGTCGGATATTCGGGCCGCCATGCAGTATCCATTGATCGTGGTCTTTTTTCTCCTGATCGCCTTTGTGGTATTGCTGACGTTTGTTATGCCCAAATTCGTCAATATCTTTCTCGGGGCCGGGCTGACCTTGCCCCTGCCGACAAAGATCTGCATGATCATTTACCGATTCATGGGAGATTACTGGTTCGTATTGATAGGCGCCGGGGTCGCGGGTTTTCTTGCGCTAAACACCTACCTTCGGACCGATAGAGGCCAGTATGTAAGAGATTCGTTGCTTCTGAAACTGCCGGTCCTCGGCCCCATGTTTATTAAGGCGGCCATGAGCCGGTTTGCCAGCATTTTTTCCATCCTTCAGGCCTCCGGCGTGGCGGTGATGGAGTCCATGAAAATTCTTTCCGGGACAGTGGGAAATCTTGCCATCGCAAAGGAATTCGAACGGATCAACGAAATGCTCGAAGAGGGGAGGGGGATCGCCCAACCGCTTCACAGCGCCAAATACTTTACCCCCATGGTGACCAATATGGTGGCCATTGGTGAAGAATCCGGGGAACTACAGACGATGTTGGCGGAGATCTCGGGTCATTATGACGTGGAATTGGAATATGCCATGAAAAAGCTGTCCGATGGCATTGGGCCCATGCTGACGGTGGGGCTCGCCGCTGTGGTCGGGTTTTTTGCTTTGGCTATCTTTTTGCCCATGTGGGACATGATTGGAGTGATTAAGTAAAATGAAAAAATCCCGCTACTTTATCAGCCTCTACATTATTATTCCGGCGATCTTTTCCGGTTTTTCCGTTCTCTCCTCAATCCTGGCATACCAGATGGCGGGTTACCAGATTAACCGTGCCCTGGTGACTCTGACCTGGAATGCCGTCTTCTGGATTCTTGGGATCGGGATCGTGGCGTTTGTTTGCGGCCTGATACTGGTCTGGCTGCTTCTTCGTCCTTCAACGCTATTCGTTCAGCGGGCCACCCAATTGCCGGCATTGTCCGGCCGGGGATCTGGGAAAGGGTCGCAAACGGGCGGTGATGAACTCCAACAGTTTACCCACGTCTTTAAACAGGTCACCGATGTGTTGACCAAGATGGATGCAAGGCAACTCTTTCCGGAAATTATCGGGGAGAGTCGGGCCATCCGCGGGGTGCTGAGCCAGATCATCAAGGTGGCACCGACCGATGCCACTGTCCTGATCACGGGGGACAGCGGTACGGGCAAGGAATTGGCAGCCACGAGCATCTTTGAGCACAGCGAACGGTCGGACAATCCGTTTATTAAGATCAACTGCGCCGCCATGCCGGCCGAACTTCTGGAAAGTGAACTCTTCGGACACGAAAAAGGCGCCTTTACCGGTGCGGTGACCCGAAAGGCCGGAAAATTTGAAGTCGCCCATGGCGGCACCATTTTTCTCGACGAGATCGGGGACATGCCCCTGATCCTTCAGGCCAAGATTCTGCGTGTGATTCAGGAGCGGGAATTCGATCGGGTCGGCGGGACGAGACCGATTCATGTGGATGTCCGGTTCATTGCCGCCACCAACCAGAACCTGGAGCAAATGGTGGCCAAGGGGAGGTTCAGGGAGGACCTGTATTTCAGGCTCAACGTCTTTTCCGTCTACATGCCGCCGCTCAAGGACCATAAGGAGGACATTCCGCTGCTGGTGGAAAAAATGCTTCTAAAAGCGCCGAAACCCGCTGTCATTGGGGCCACGGCCCTTCAACTGCTCATGGGGTACGCCTGGCCGGGCAATGTGCGGGAACTGCAGAACGTTGTGGAGCGGGCTGCCGTGATGAGCGGAGAGCGGGACATCGAGCCGGAACACCTGCCCGACGTTATCACCCGGGGGTTGACCAGCCATATGCTCAATGCCACGAACCGGGATCAAACCGGATCCATCGACGAGCAGTTGCACGAAATCGAAAAGGGGATGATCATCGAGGCGTTAAAAAATTGCGGCGGCGTCCAGGTGAAAGCCGCCGAAAGCCTGGGCATCAACCAGCGAAGCCTTTGGCACCGGATCAAGAAGTATTCCATCGATGTCTCCAGCATAAAAAACGACACATGATGATGATGAATCTTCAAGAAATGGTGACAATCAGAAATTGTAGCAGATTTTGGATTGACTTGGTTTTGTTCGGTTTTTTACTTAAGAGCAAGGAAAATAAGGTCTTTGTCCTGGCTTCTCTTTCAAAATTCAAGAATGCCAATTGTCTGGCATAAATAATGCAAATAAGTTTTCCAGGCTTGATAGTGCCCATGTGCGGAGACAACGCATGCGGGCTGATTCTGAACAAATTAGAGTTTGGCAAGACCTCTCAATGGCGAGAGATCACTTATATTGAAATTTAAAACAAAGGGGTTAAGTATGAAACACAAGAATCGGATCAAGGACGAATCGGGTTTTACCCTGATCGAGATCATCGCCGTTCTGGTGATCATGGGGATTCTGGCCGCCGTGGCTGTCCCGAAATTTTTCGATCTTCAGACCAAGGCCAAACAAAAAGCCGTCGACACCGCCGTCGCGGAACTCAAGGTTCGTGTCAACCAGCGGTTTGCCAGTGAGCTTCTCCTTGGTAAGCCGTCGCCGAGCTATTTAAGCACTCAGGTCGGTCTTGATCTTGGCACTGATTTTCGGATTGACGATTGGACGCCCGGAACGACCAACATTACTTTCAAAGCCGTTTATAACCCGGGCGAGAATGACGAAGAAACCTTCCCTGCCACCGGCAATTATTCGATCTCGCTACCCAAGCTGGGTGGTTAGTCGATTTCTGACAGACGGGTGCAAGTATTTCTTATGGCTCGGGCGATTCTTTCGGTTCTCCCGATGTGCATAAAATTGTACTGACGCTGATAGGCCGCCAACAGGCGGCCTATCGGTTTTTTTGGCGCCTGTTGGATCAGACGGGCGACGAGTTCCCGGACCCGGGCCGGGTTGTGCTGAAGGTCGGCGATCTCGATCAGGGCCAAGACCGGCGCATGGGTGCTTGGGCTTGCATCCAGGGCCTGATTGAAAAAATAGGCGGCCTTCTGAAGTTTTCCCCGGACCCGGCAGGCCTCGCCGAGCAAAAACAGGGCCAGGGGGTTGTCGTGGTTTGCCCGCCAGGCCCAAAGCCCAGCCTGAAAGGCGGCTTTTGGCTGGTCCTGGCGCAGCAGGATCAGGCCGCGGGTTGCCAGAAAATCCGAATTTCTCCGGGTGATTCCCAGCGCCCGGCCATTATACCGCAACGCCGATTGAATATCCCCTTGATTGAGCATGATCCGGGCCAACCCGTTGAGGGACTGCGGGTGGTTCGGAACCAGTTCGAGCACCTTTTCATAATGTGAACGGGCCGCGTCTTCCATTCCGGCATAAAGGTAGAATTTGGCCAGGTTGAAGTGCGAAACCTGCTTTTGGTTGGTCCGGGCCAGGACCTTTCCCTCCAGGGCCAGCTCTGTTACGGCAATCCCCCGTTCCCATTGGTTGGCGGAAAAATAGGCTGAGCCAAGGTTATGAAGGGGCCGGTGCAGGGCCGGGGCCTTGATCACGTTGTCTTGCCAGAAGGTGATTTCATCGGCAAAAAGAGCGTTACGCATATGGGTCGTATGACCGGCGGCAGCCAGGATGATGATTCCGCAGACAATGGCAAGGGGCTGTACCACGCGGCTTTGGGAAAAACGACCGACAGCCTTTAGAAAGCCGGCCCCTGAGGCCAGGAAAAGAAAAGCCGAGGGGAGGTAATTGCGATGCTCGAATACCAGCTCCAGGGGCAATACGGAGCCCTCAACCAGGTGATTGGCCAGAAAAAAAAGCCAGGCAAAGCCCAGCAGCGGCGCCTTGCGTCGATATACCACGGCAAGGCCGGTGAGCAACCCCAGCGCCAGTATCGACGGCAGGGTCGACCAGGGGGCCAACGGGCCGGTTGAGAGGGTGATGTCGTGGAGCAGGGTGAACTGGGAACTGACCGGATAGACAATGAGCCAGAGGTAGAAAAAAATGGCTCTCGGCTGGGTCCACAGGCGCTCTATCAGGGTGAACGGCCGGAAGGCATAGCCGCTGGTGAGAACATTGAACACGTTTTCGTAGGCCGCGATACCGGCGATGACCCCGACGGCAAGCCCCACCAGCACCAGGTGGCGATGCCGGTTTTGTTTTCCCGGATCCGGCAGAAAAAAGCGGCTGTAAAGGTAGAGCGAAACCGGAAGCATGGCCGCGTTTTCCTTGCTACCGATGGCCATCAAAGCGCAACACCCGCACAGGGCCAACCAGGGCAGGGTTGCGGACCGATTCTTTCCGGTCTGCCATTTCACATAGCCGATCATGGCCAGCAGGGTGAAGAGGGTGGCCAGGGCGGCCATGCGCTGGACAATATAGGTGACGGCGGTGACCTGGATGGGGTGAACCGCCCACAAGAGGGTGCACAGCAGCGCAATGGCGTGGGCATTGGCCCCGTAGCGGCCGGTCATGGCCGGCAGGTTTAAGGTGATGCGCGCCAGCCCGTAGAGGGTGATGGCGGTCAGGACGTGGATGAGAAAATTGACAATGTGATATCCCAACGGATCGGTACGACCCAGTGCCCAGTTGGCCGCCAGGGTCAGATAGGCCACCGGGCGATCGATTTTTTTCTGCCCCGGGTCCCTGCCGTAAATGGCAGGGGCCAGGGAATCCAGGGTCAGGGCCTCGGCATGGATGTTTGGGTTCTTGTGAATGTTGTCGAAATCGTCCAGAAACCATTTCCCCTGAAATCCCGGCCAGTAGATGACCAGCAACAGAGCGGTCAGCAGGAAAAGCCCCACGGCCGGCTTGACCACTCGCTCCAGGAAATTTATGGAGAAATCGATCCGAAAGCCGTTTGTGGATGAGAAAGCCATGGGTGTGCCGCTGGAGGTCCGTTGATTGTTTGCAATTGTCTGAAATATCGATTAAAATGGCAAAGACAAACATAACACCTTGCCCTCGGCGAATCAACTCGGAAACAATGGGGCGGATTCGGCCGGTCCTGCAGGCGGGGATGAACCTCACGGGCGGGAACCCCGCCCCTAAGACTGATACCATAACGGCATGTCCCTTACACCCGGAAAAGAAAGAGAACCCCTGTCCGAAAGCCAGGACGGCTTCTCCCTTGTGGAAACCATTTGCGTGCTGGTGATTTTGAGCATCGTCGCAGTGGTGGCTTTGGTGCGGCTTCCGTCTTTGACCGAGCACACCAGGGAGATGGAAATCAACACCTTGAAAACCCACCTTCGTTATGTTCAGAACCGGGCCATGGGATCGGAAGTTCCGTGGAGTGTTCGATTCATCGACGCTGCGACCTACCGGTTCCAGAAAAACGGTGCCGACAGTAATCTCGTTCCGCCGGGTGCCGATATCACCGATGCCAAGCTCAATCCGGACAATGACCCGCTGACCGTCAACCTGGTGGGGCTTTCCCTGGGAACATCCCTGGAGGGGGGGCTATCCGACCGGATCAATTTCGACAAGATGGGAAGCCCTGTCTTAGACGACGGCACAACCGGGTTGACCGCCGATATCTCCGTGAAAGATGCCGCTGGAACCGCGCTTTTTACGGTGACGGCGTATACGGGGTTTATTGAGTGAATTGGCGGATTGACGGATTGACGGATTGTGGATGATCAGGATTGGGTGCGGAAGGGATTGGCGATGACCAGACCGTTAATCTCTTGTCGGTCTTGCAGGTCTTCGCTATACAGGGTCTTGCAGCCTGCCTCCAATGCCGCTGCGATAATAAGCGAATCATAGAAAGCATATTTCCAGCGAGCGGCGACCTGAAGAGCCTGGGAATAGAACTCGAAACTTGGAAAGACCTCACATAGAGGCGCCAAGATATCGTGTAGGTATACTTGGCAATCGCGGGTGGACAGGGGCGAAACAAATTTACGGGTCGCCACGTTGAAAAACTCCTGAATCACCTGGTAACTGATACAACCCTGATGCAGCATCAGGGCTGTTCGAATCAGCTCCCTGGCGATGCCTTGTTTTCTGTGAGCGGTTTTGTCGAAGGAATAGACAATGATGTTTGTGTCCAAGAAGTATTTATCGTTCATTCATTTCGTCTCTAGAAAAATTCCTGCCGGGTTGGGCATAGGCCAGGGTGTCCATTAAGTCCTCGTAAGCGGCGACTTTGGCATCCGTTGTAACGTAGCGATTGAGCCAAAGGCGAAACTGAGCATTCAAGGTGGTACGTTCGCGGTGGGCCTTCTCACGGGCTGCATGAATCAGGTCGGGATCGGCGCTGAGGGTGATGTTTTTTTGCATGTGGCCTCCTTACTTTGCCGTTTCACTTGAATAGTGTACACTGCATTCGTGTATTGTCAAGCCGGTATGTTAAAATGACAACGTGGGCAATCCTGCGGGTTGCCCCTAAGGGCTGAATCCGCCGGGCGGATCGAACCGTATCCCGGTTGCCGAAGTTTCCCGCCGCAGGGGCACCCCTTGTGGGCGCCCTGGATGCAACCACCCGGAATGCGGATCCATAGGTACAGACACCATGAAAAAAACAGGTAACGGCCGTTTGCGGATTCAGGATAATCGCGGATTCACCATGATTGAGATTATTGTCACCATTGTCATCGCCGCCATTTTAGGCACCATCGCCATTCAATTTTCCGGAACGTCGCTGAGCATGAGTGCCCGAACGGTGGCGCGCATCAAAAACAGCTACACCCTCAACGAGGTGATGGAAAAAATAACCCGCGACTATGGCCTCTGGCTGGAGGCGAATCCGAACGAGCCCATTTCGGCATTCGAGACGCAGATACAGGCTGACTACAGTGCCCATATCAAAGATGCCGCGACCGGAACCGACAGCTCCTATTTCGTGGATGCCACCGGGGATACGGCCATTGACCTGCTTCACCTGACCCTTACCGACGGCACCCAGAGCATCGTTGCCCTGTTTGCCAAATGACGGACTTTGTCGATCATGGATAGAAAAGATGGCCCCGCAAAAAATTTAAAATTACCACAAAATTTGTGGTTTAAAACGATATTTTACAAATGGTTCAAAAATAATGATTTCAGGAAAAACACCGACTCCGGATTCACCCTGGTCGAGGTCATCGTCACCATGCTGCTGGTGGGGGTTATGGCCGCGTTAACCGGTATGGGGATCGCGATCTTCATGCAGGGGTACGTCACGACCCGGGAAAACGTGGACATCGCCCAGAAGGCCGCCCTGGCCATGGAACGGATCACCCGGGAACTCGAAGCGCTGACCGAGATCGATGTCACCTCCGACGCCACCTGCATCCGTTACCGCATCGGCACCGAATCGGATAATTTCCGGCGGATTCAGTATTACGACAACCAGATCCAGCTCGACCTGACATCCACGGTCAACTGTGACGGCACCGAGGACGGAAAGACCCTGACCGATCGGGTGGAGGCGGGAAGTTTTTCCCTGGGTTACGAAAGCGGCACCGGGACAGCCAGCAGTCCACCGACCGCCTTTCGGGACCTGCTGGCGATTCACCTGGCCTTTCACCTGGAACGAAAAGACGCCCTTGCGGCCAATGATTTTTCATTGGCCATCAACCCTCGGAACACCGGAGTGATGAAAGGGGTGGGGATTTCGCCGTGAAGGGACCGGAAGACCGCTGACGGATAACGGACGACGGACGACGGATGACCGCCGATGGACGACGGATGACGGAAGACCGCCGACGGATGACGGAAGACCGCCGACGGATGACCGAGGACCGCGGACCGGAAAAAAACAAAGGACAACAGGCCACTGACCCCATTTAAAAAAATAACCGGCATCGCCCGGTGCCCCGGTCCCCGCTGCCATTTGCTTTCAAAGGTCAGGGGAGAGCGGGGGATGATCCTGATCGGCATGATCGTGGTGCTGTTTCTCATCAGTTCCCTGGTGGTGGCCATGATGAGCCAGTCCACCTCCACGGCCTTTTCCCTGGCCTTTGAAAACAGCGCCAACCGGGCCTATTATCTGGCCGAATCGGGGTTTCGCTACGCCGTGGCCCGCATCAATGCCGGAGCGGATGTCAAGACCGATCTGCACCTGCACACCCCATCCTTTTCCCTGGCCAAGAGCGCCGGCAGCTTTGACCTGTCGATTTTTCCCCATTATCTTGTGACCACCGCTGCGACATCGGCCGGCAGTGCCACCCTGGATGCTGAAACGCCGGGCGGATACGATAACGGATCCACCGAAGCCCTGAATTTCCCTGGGGGCGGAAGGATCCGAATCGTTGCCCCCGACGGCACTTCGGATGACATCTATCCTTACACCACGGCCACTGTAACGGCTTTGCCGGATATTGCATCGGGCAAATACGCTGCGACCGTTCGGTTTGCCGGTCTCTCTTCCCTGCCGGGGCTGCCCAGCGGCACCGTTGTTCTGCCGGTGGCCACCGAAGGCAACGGCAGTGACCAGAGCAATGTGGGCGGTGATGACGGATCCGGTGGTACCGTCGGGCTGGTGTTTACGGCCGGCAGCGCCGACGCCTTCCCAAAATACAACGGCACCTTTCGCGTCAACGGCGAGGGGATCATTTATTCATACGAGGAAAAAGACGACGCCTTCCATACCCTCAATGGCATTAAAGCTGCCATGGCATCGACGTTTACCCCTTTTGTCGTGCCGGCCGATGCCGATATCGTGCTGGGAAAATTTTTGCGCATTAAGTCGGTGGGGGCCTATCGCAATGCCGTTCGGACCCTGACCTACCATATGCCTCGGGCTTCCGATATCGAGGAAAAAATTATATTTACCGACAACTTTGAGAATAAAGACAACTGGACTGAATCCGGGAAAGGGAGCCACGAAGTCCAGGACATCGGAGGAGACAAAGCCCTTCGGGTCATCGGGACGGGAACCCTCGGTACATCTCCGAAGGCCAGCCTCATCGCCTTCAAGCCGTCGGCGGCAACCATCGACCTGGATGCGGCCTACCGTTACGGCGACCGGTACTTTCTCAGTTACGACGCCCAGGTTAAAATCGGTTTTACCGACACGGACCCGGATCCGGATCACGGCTATGATCCGGCCGAACCGATCCCGAGGTATTTTGCCGCAGGGATCAATTTCCGGCTGGATGAAAACCTCAACAGCTATGGCGTTTCCTATTTGAGGGGCAGCAGCAGCACGACCCCGCTGCCGGATAATATGGACGACAACCTGGTCCCCGCCGACCAGAAAGCGATGATCGTGTTGTGGCAGCAGACCGGCGGCGGCACCACCCCCAGATGGATCGCCGCCAAGGACATGTCCGTATCCCCCAAGGTGTTTATTGACGATGATGTGGAGAGCGGGTCCACAGGATGGTCTACCAGCGGTTTGTGGCATGAAACGAGTATCCGCTCCAACAGCAGTTCGCATGGATTCTACTACGGACGGGAAGCGAGCAACGACTATGATACGGGGCGAAGAAACAGCGGAAATCTGATTACCCCCGCCATCGACCTGTGCCACGTGCGAAATGCCACTTTGCGTTTTTACACCTGGCACAGAACCGAGGCCAGCACTTATTACGATCGGAAATATGTTCATATTTCCACGGATGGAGGGAATTCTTGGATCCAACTGACCCAGCTCATCGGTAACTCGATCGGCTGGGTCCCCATTACCATTTCTCTCGACGCCTATCTCGGGGAGACGATTCAAATCCGCTTTCAGTTCGATACCATAGACGCCATTTTAAACAACTATGAGGGCTGGTATGTGGATGACATCCGAATCCAAGGCGAACCGGACTTTCCCAAGGTCGATTCGACCCTCATGGTCAGGATCAAGGAAGCGGCGTCCATTAATTTTGTCAGTGGGGCCGTGGAGATCTCTGCCGGTGATATTATTACCGGCTCGATCAGTCACGCCATTGCCATAGTGGCCGCTCCCCCCATCGTCAGGGCTGGAACTTGGGGTTCAGGGGCAGGTGCGCGGGGGACCCTGCTCTTAAGAAACGTCAGCGGCGACTTCGACGATACCACGCCGGAAACCATCGCCGTTTCCGGAACGATCGCGGCCACTGTCTCGGCCTATGACGAGCGGTCCAACTTCATTCGGGTCTATCATGGCGATCCGGACGGCTGTGGAAGCCCGGATGGGGACCTGCTGGACGAATACCGGTCCGGCAATGCCCGGAGCGGGGATATTCACTGGCCCCCGGACACGGTGGCCCAATGGGATGCGGCCCAGGACCATTTTACCCTGATCCAGTGGGATCAGGTCAACTCCGCCGTGACAAGCGCCGGGATGGTCGACTCCCGGGATGAGCCCAATGCCATCATCCGCAGCAATGAAAGCGTGCTTTTGTCTCCGACTTCCGGCGTTTACGGGAAGGCTGAACTCGGGCTTCATACCTTTGGCAAAGGGGCGCTGAATGTCTATTTTGACGATTTTGGCGTCCAGTCCGATATGCTCCCCTACGGCGGCATTCTGCCCGCTATTCAGCATTAAACGGCAATACCCGATTTTTTTAACATTCGGTTGATCGGAACCACCGGGCCGCCCGGTACCGGGGCAACCGGCCACCGGAACCACCGTGGCAAACCGATGCCAGGGCAACCACAAGGGATTGCCCTTACGGGCCGCACGCGCCGGGCAATTGAAACAATATCGTGGTTGCCGAATGCCCCTGTCGTAGGGGCGCCCCTCGTGGGTGCCCTGGCTGCAAAAAAACCGTTTGTTCCGGTAGTTGGGTAAATCCTTTCGTTCGCGAAGCGAACCCATGCAAAATTCAGCGCCCTTTTGAATTTTGCATCACTCGTCGATAATAATAGCCCCCGACGCATCCCGTTTAATCTCGGTGATACCCGGGCACTGCTGTTCCAGAGACCGTATGCTCATTGCCTGCGTGGCCACCATCGCCTGCAGCCGAAGATTTTCTTCCCGCAGCGATTTCTGCTCCAGGGCATGTTGGACGGTAACCCGCAGGTCCACGATGTTGCAGGGCTTGGTGAAAAAGCGGTAGATCTCCCCCATGTTGATGGCGCGGATGGCCGTGTCCAGGCTGGCATGTCCGGTGAGGATGATGCGGATGGTATCCGGGTATTTCTTGCGGACCACGGCAAGGAATTGGGTTCCGCTCATGCCCGGCATCTTTTCATCGGAAATGACCACGTCTACCGGGTCCATGGCCAGAAGGCTAAGGGCCTCTTCGGCGGAGGCAGCGATTTGGATTTTGTAGGGTCCACGGGCAAAGGCCTCTTTGAGCAGGTCTCGAATGGCCTCCTGGTCATCGACCACGAGAATTTTGTGTGTCATGAGAACCCCTCCCGAATCATTTCAATCCGCCAACCCGCTAATTCGCCAACCCGCTAATTCGCCAATTCGCCAATTCGCCAATCCGTCAATTCGGCAATCAGCTTACACAGACCCGCCGGATTTCACTGATATCCGTGATGCCGGCAAAAACATTGGAGATGCCGTGCTGCTTGATGGTGGCCATGCCTTCGGAAGCGCTTGTGGCAAAAAGCTCCTCGGTGGAGGCCTCGTTTTTGATCAGGCGCTTGATGGTTTTGGTCCCCTCCATCAGTTCGTGGATGCCGGCGCGCCCCTTGTAGCCGGAGTGGTCGCAGATATCGCACCCCTTGCCGCGTTTGAGCATCAGGTCCGGGCCGTATTCGATCCCCAGGACGGAAAATTGTTCGGCGCCGTAATCCTTGACCAGATCGTCAAACTCTTCGCGCTCCGGGTGGTAGTTCTCCGTGCACGTTTTGCATAGCCTGCGGATCAGACGCTGGGCCAGTACGCCGAGAAAGGCGTCGGAAAAGTTGAGCGGGTTGAGCCCCATGTCCAGAAGCCGTGTGACCGTCTCTGGCGCACTGTTGGTGTGCAGGGTGGACAGGACCAGATGGCCGGTCAACGAGGCCTCCACCCCGATGGCGGCGGTCTCGTGGTCGCGCATCTCGCCGATCATGATCACATCCGGGTCGGCCCGCAGGAAGGCCCGCATGACCCGCGCAAAATCGAGCCCGATTTTGGGTTTGCATTCGACCTGCCGCAGCCCCTGCTGGGTGATTTCCACCGGGTCCTCGGCTGTCCAGATTTTAATCCCCGGTTTGTTGATATGGCCCAGCACCGCGTGCAGGGTGGTGGTCTTGCCGGAACCGGTGGGACCGACCACCAGAATCAGGCCGTAGGGCTGATTGGCGATCTTCTTGATGATGGTCAGATTGCGATCGTTCAACCCCATGTTGTCGACGCTCATGACCCCGGACTCGGCCAGGATCCGCAGCACCGCATCTTCGAACCCACCGGCCGTGGGAAGGGTGGCCAGGCGAAGTTCAAAAGGCTTGATCCCTTTTCGCTTGAATTTGATCTTGCCGTCCTGGGGAAGACGCCGCTCGGCAATGTCCAGGCCGCTCATGATCTTGAGTCGGCTCAAAAGGGCCCGGGCATTGGTGTTGGGAAGCTGAAGCATTTCCTGACAGACGCCGTCGATGCGAAACCGGATCATGGTCTTTTTGGTCAACGGCGACGGTTCGATGTGAATATCGCTGGAGTCCTTTCGATAAGCGGAAATCAGAATCTGGTCTACCAGGCGAACGATTTGTCCCGAGGCCTCGTTGACATCCTCGTAGCCTTGGTCGTCGTCATCGGCCTCTTCCTCGAAGTCGATCTCGGGCATGAGTTCAAAATCGGTCTCTCCGTCTTCGTCTATCTCCGACGTCCCGTCCGCCACAGCCGCTTTTTCCTCAAAGAACATCTTGATCATCGATTCGATGTCCTCGCGAATGCCCACGAAATATTGAATTTTTCGCGAACCGATCAGCCCTGGTATGGCGTCGGTTTTGAGCAGATCGCTGGGATCGTCGATGAGGACATCCACCCCGCTCAGTTCCCATGCCAGCGGCACCCAGGCGTTTTTAAGCAAAAAGGATTTCTTTAGTTTCCGGATCAGTTCATAGGGGGCGGACAGGTCCGGGTCCACCGTCTTGAATGGGACGCCGAAGAATAAAGACAACGATTTGCCGATCGCATCGCGATCGACCCGCATTTGCTCCATGAGAATGAACTCGACGCTCTTGCCGCTCTTTTTGGCCATGGTCAAGGCACTTTGCAGCTGGCTTGTGGTGACCATCTCGTTTTGAAGCAGATAATCGTAGCGACTGTTGTAAGCGTCCGATTCGCTGATGACCTTGAGCCGCTGGCGCAACCCGGGGAAATCGGGCACCAGTTCGCGCACCGAGTCGAAAAATTCCACCGCCAGATCCTCATGGCCTCGTTCGGTCATCTCAATGCCGAACCCGAATTTGATCTCCGCGACCCGGCCCGGCTCGAGCTGAAGCTGTCCGATGAGCGCTTCGAGCTGGTCGATGACCCGGGACGGTGAATGGATCTGGAAAAAACACTCTGCCAGGGCCGGCACCAAAGATTCAGGCAGGGGGTCCGCATTGATCAGTTTAACATACTCCGTTGTTGCCTCCCGGAAGAGGCCTAACTCCTTAAAGGCCCCGGCACTGCTTAGAATCTCGCTGGCGCTTTCCGTCTCGTCCAGCCAGGTATCGCGAAGCATGGAGACGTGCTCTTCGTTCAGCGACGGGTCCTCCTGGTCCACCTCGGCAATTTTATCGCGCAACAGCGTTATGTGGCTATTGATCGTTGTCCGATTCTCAGCAGACATCTCTGGTGCATCGGTCAACAGTCCCTCAAACAAGGTCAGCGCCTCTGCAAAAAGGCCCTGACTCTCATAGGCCCGGGCTTCTATGAGTTTTGCCTCAATATTCATCTGGTCCAATCCGATAAAGCCGTGAACCGTTTTCCCCACACGGGTTTGAACTTGGGGCCGGTTTTCACGGGTGCGTGTTTTTTCAATGCGTCCTCGGGGCCGGAATTTTTTACGATTCACCCCTGCAAGCAGGACAGTGTGACGAATCGGTTAAGACGGTGGCCGGCGCAGAGAAAATGCCGGGGGGTATCAGGTCGGGACAAACGGGTAAGAAGGCAACGCCTGGGTGCAATTGAGCCGAACCAGAGCGATATGGGCGTGCCACCCCATGACGACGAAGACATATCCCAATTCGGTGGTGCGAAAAAAGATCCGATGATTATTGAAAACCAGCTCAGCTTCCCGAATGCCGGCAAAGGTTTTGATTAAGGAGGACCAGTCGATTCCGCTTGGCTTTGCTCTGGATTTTTTTTCAAATTCTTCATAAACCAGATTGCCTCTAAGGGAGACAAAAAGAATTCCGTGAACATCTTCGATGTCCATGATTTCCTGGAAAAGGGCTTTCATTCGATATCCTTTATTCGTAAAGCACGCTTCGAATGATCTCTCTGGGAAAATGTTTGTTCAGCGTCACCTTTACGGTAAGGTCGCCTGTCAGAAGGATTGTCTGATCCTGGCTTCCGGAATCGATAAAGCATGACTTGAGATCTCCGACCAGAAGGCTTTGACCAAGTTCCGACGCTTTGGAAACCACGGCATCCCATTCGTCGGAGATTTCGACGGATTCGAGACCCGGACGCCCCCTGAGAAGGCCTGATAGACGGTTTTTGATACGCTCCAGAGGGGAGATGGGTTCCGGCGACGGGTCAGAGAAGGAACCGTCGGCTTCGGCGTCGGATTCCTGCGGGATATCTCCGGCCAGAGTTTCATCCTTGATGCGCATGGCATCGAAGAGAATGGCCTGAAGATCTTCATTGATTCGGTTTTCCTTCAAAACGCACGTATCTTGAATGGAAAGGGTCACCTTTTCCCACGATAGAATCTCAAATGCCGCCTCCTTGCCATGTAATTCCCGAATTCGTGCATCGAAGAGCTGGCCCTCTTTAATAAAGAGAACGCCGGTCTTTTCCGTTTCCCGGCTGATGACCCGGATGGTGCATGTCTTTTGCTCCATCTCAATGAGCTGAATGAAGGTGTTGAGCGGTACGGATTGCAGGATACCACCATCGACCTGTCGTTTCAGGGACGTTTTTATTTTTCGGGCCAGTTCCTCGACACCGAAGGGTTTTTCCATAAAGCCGGCTGCGCCGCTTTCCAACACGGCGCGCCTGGAATCGGGCGTACCGAATGCCGTCAGAATGATCACCGGAATGTCCGGGTAATGTTCGGACAGGTGAGCCAATAGGGAAAATCCATCCATGCGTGGCATATGCAAGTCGGTGACAACGACACTGATGGCTTCTATTTTGAGTTTTTCCACTGCATCCATGCCGTCCGTGGCCAACTCGGTGGCAAAGTCGTCGGAGTATGCCTCCAGTTTCTTCTGAACGAGTCGTCTCAGAATCCGGTCATCATCCACGAAAAGGATTTTCTTTTTCATCTTCTCGATATCTCCGCGGATGGCAATCAGGTCGCCAAATCCGACAAAACTGTTTCATATGGTTAATTCGTTGTATTATTGAGGCCTTCGACCATAATGTCAAGAAAGATTCCTATCACGCGATGCTACCACAGGCGTTTGGCATGCGCTTCGGGAAGGCCGGCGACTTCGATTTTTTTGACCACCGAAGCAATGTCGTAGGGGACAAAACGTATGTCGAGGCAGTCGGTAATTGTATCCCAGATGACGTATTTGGCATTGTTGTTTCCATCTCTGGGTTGACCGACGCTGCCGATATTGATGAGGTAGCGGCAGGCGGGGTCCAAGGTGATTACCCCCTGGGCAAGATCATGGCGCCGCAGATGCTTGCCGTCGAAGGAAATCATGAGCAGTTCGTGGGTGTGCCCAACAAAGCACAGGCGCTCGGTTATGTTGGAAAAGGCTTGTTCGAGAGCGCTGTCGCCCACCTGAAAGAGATAGGTGGTCGGCGAATCCGGCGGAAACCCATGGACGAAGCGGCACTGTTGCGCTGTCAGGGCAGTCGGCAGGTCGAAGATGGTGGCCAGGGACACCTCGGAGAGCATGTCTCGGGTTCGCTCAAGCGAGGTTCTGGCGGTGGGGTTGAACCATCGAAGGATAACCGGATCGGAAAGGGCCAACTCGTGATTGCCCATCACTGAAGGGATGCCGTGGTGGCGGATCAGGGCGAGTACCTCTTCCGGTTGGGGGCCATAACCGACATTGTCTCCCAGGCTGTAGACCGTATCGACGGTGGCAGGGGTCATGTCGGCCAGGACGCATTTGAATGCATCAAGGTTGCCGTGTATATCCGAAATTACCGCAATGCGCATCGATCTAATTCCACGTCCAAGATTTCCTACTTGCGGGTGAAAAAGCGTTTGAACCCCTTTGACTTTTGGCTTGACTTTTCCAGGGTCGGTAAAATGATGGCGCAGTTGAGTCGGACCATGGAGATCAGGGCAAACGGCCCCGTCACGATGACCAGAAAGCCGGATTCGGTTTGTCGGATACAAAAACGTGCCTTCTCGAAAACCAGCTCCGCCTCTTGAACGTTGGTAAAAAACGACAGCAGGCTTGGCCAGTCCAGTTCGCTGACGTCTCTCGGCGGTTTCTTTCGGAATTCGGAATACACCATGGCGCCGTCATGTTGAAAGAACATGATGCCATGAACATCGTCGAGTTGAAGAAGATCGTGAAAGCATTCTTTCATTCCGTCTGTCCTCGTGAATCAAACGCCCATGGGAATAGATTTCCGTTGAAATATCCCGTAGTGTTCATTCGTTCAGCAGATTCAATAAACGGTCCCGCGGGCAGTCGGTGCCGACGGCGACCACCGTTGTCGGTTTGCCTGGCAAGATAATATAGTCATTGGTATCTCCCTTGGCGATAAATGCGCTTTTCAAACTGCCGGCGTCGAAAAACTGGCCCAGGGAAGCGGTGTGGGCCAGAAGATTGTCCCAGGATGAATCCCGATAGATGTCGTTGATTCCTTTGACCTGACCCATGTGGCTGGCGATCCGGTCACGAATTTGATCGGCTGGAGCCCTAAAGGGCTCGGGTGGAGGCGGCGCCGTGTCCATGTCCGCTTCCATGGGAAGATCGTCCGATTCCATAAGCGCTTGGGGCAGGGCCTCATTGGGCGCGGTGTCCAAAACCTCCTCCGGGGAGAGGTCAATTGACCCCATAAGCGTTTGGGGTGGGGCCTCGTCGACCGTGCTATCCCCTGTGGCCTCGTCCTTCATGCGAATGGCATCAAAAAGAATGGCCTGAAGATCGCCTTCAATGCGTTTTTCCTTGATGGTGCAGTCATCTTGAATGGAAAGGGTGACCTTGTCCCATGCAAAAATTTTGTATGCTGCCTCTGTTCCCTGAAGATCGTGGTAGCGGGCTTCCATGAAGTTGCCGTTGTTGAAAAAGAGCACACCCTGTTTGCCCGTGGCTTTGTTTCGTATTCGGATGGTGCAGGTCTTTTGCTCCATCTCGATGAGTTGAATGAACATGTCCAGCGGCACTGTCTGAAGGGTGCCGCCTTCGGACTCCTTTTCCAGGGTGGCCTTGATTTTTTCCGCCAGATCTTCCACCACAAAAGGCTTTTCGATATAGCCCGCGGCCCCACCGTCGAGGACGCTTTTTTTGGAATTGGGGGAACTGTAGGCGGTCATGATGATCACGGGGATATCCGGGTATTGCTCCGACAGGTGGGCCAGCAGGGTCAATCCGTCCATATGGGGCATCTGCAGATCGGTCACCACCAGAGAGATGGCGCGTTCCTTGAGTTTCTGCACGGCCTCCATGCCGTCAATGGCGGTAACAGTCTCAAAAGACTCTGAAAAGTTCTCAAACTTTTTTTTAATGAGACGAAGCCAGATTTGATCGTCATCGACAATCAGCACTTTGCGGATCATTACCCCTCCGGTGGATGGTAGACGGCGTTTTGGTTTCGATTCGCGGTGTCCATAAAAACTCTATATTTTACCACGAAGGACACGAAGAGATCGAAGGCATATAACAATATATAATGATTTCAGCTTCATAAATTAGATGTCGATATCAGCCCCGGATGTTTCTGAAGCGTATTTTTCCTTCCATGGCGCCGTATTATTGACGAATTCGTAGAGCAGGCCGAGCTCATCGGCCAGTTCCTTGGCGCTTTCAATAACGCCTTGAAGCACTTGTGCTATTTCCGCCGATCCTTTGTACCGGATGGTCCCGTCAGCATATTCGAACTCGCCGCTGAATGGGTCCAGAAAATCATAACGTTCCGCTTTTTTAATGAATTTCTTGCGGAGCAGTTTTCCGAAATCGGTTGCCTGTTTCTTTTTGTGGGTTTTAACGGTTTTTTCCAATATCAACAACAGGTCCTGAGCCATGGCCAGGGTCGGTTCGGCTGCTTTTGATGCGCTTTCTTCCGTGGCATCAATGTCGGGTACAATTTCCGGAACCCCCTGGGTTGCCTTTTCAAGCGGGATCCGGCTGACATTGAACACCCCGTCAGGCGCTTTTCTGACCGCTTGCACCAGAAGCTGCTGCGTTGCCCCGGAAAGATTGTCGACCCCGTCTGCTTTCCACGAACACGTGCAATTGACGATGTTGCCATCATTGAAAAAGAGGATGCCGTTTTTTCCGCCTTTGGCAAAAGAGACGTCGATGAACCCGGTGAGTTTTTCCGAGCTCATTTTGGCAATCAGGCGCTCAATGTCCGTGAATTCGGCGCTCAGGTCGCTGTGCAACGGGATGGCTTCGGGCAGACGGGCCCAGAAATGGATGATGTCCGGATCGATACCATAGATTGCTACCGTAAAATTGTTGTTCTGAAGGGTGGCGATGATGGAAGCGATGGCCCCAGTGCCGCTTATTCGTCCGGTTTTGTCCTCCATGACACCGCCCAGAAGGGCGATGTCATCGAAAAACAGAATGCCTTCAGCGGTGTTGGACACAAAGTGGATGCCCCCGGAGGCCAGTTCGCCGCGATAGTGTTCGATCAGCCTTTCGATGTTGAGATAATAACTGTTCAGATTCTTGATAATCGGGTCGGTTTTGGGAACGATGATCATTGGAACTCCTGCAACAAACGATTGGATTTGCTGGACCCCGTGGATGCAGGGTCCGGGTTAGGTCGGCAACGTCCAGTTTGAATCGATTTACCGCTTGCGCCTCAACCGCATGATGGACAACCGGAGACTGTCCTGCATGCGGGATATGGCATCGGCCAGGCTGCCAATTTCATCGGTGGACCGGATCTGGATCTCGGCATCGAGTTCACCGACGCTGATGCGGTCTGCGACATCGGTTAGGTGTTTGATGTTGTTGGTCAGTCGGTGGCCGTAAAGGGAGACGATCAGTCCCACCACGATCAAGGTGACGATCATGATGGCGAAATTGATGTTTCGGGCCTCACTGGCCGCCTGATTGGTCCGGCTTTCCAGTTTTTTCAGGGGCTGGGTAAATTCGTGAATGTAGGTGGTGGCGGCAATGCCGTACCGTGTCCCGCGAATGGGCGAGATCACCATGAATTTCTCCCTTTTAATGCCATCGGCGTCCTTCCACAGGTAGTAGCCTTGACGCTGGACGTTCTTCCCCTTGTCGGCATCCCCAACGATGTTGTACCATTGGCTGAAATCAGTGCCTAAAGCCTGTTTCATCCCTGCAACGACGTCGGCCCCAATTAACTTTGCATTGGGATGGGTCCACAGGGTGAAAGGGCTTCCCGAGTAAAGGACAGTGTAGCCGGTTTTCCCGACTTTTTGGGTGGCGATTTTGTTGAACATCGAATCGGTGGCAAAGTTTTCCGCGTTCAGATTTGGCTGGTTGGCCAGGTATAGCTGGCACTCCCTGGCTACAGCGTGCGCCGTGTTTGTGACGCTTTCCTCGCCGAGTTGGATGACGATGTCTGAGCTATCTTCGGCGATGCTGGTCGAAAGGATATTCATCTGTCGCAGGGATATGAAACCGGAAATGGCCATGAGAATCAGGGGAACCACGAGAAACAGGAGAATCATTTTGCTTCTCAGACCAAGCCCCTTGGTCTTGACGTTCGGTGCTGCGATTTTTTTGGTCTTTGCCGGCGTGGCGGCACTTTTTGTCGGTTCCGTTACGGCCGGTTCGAAATCTTCAAATTGATCCAGTGACGGTGGGTCGATCTCCTGGGTCGCCTGGTATCCGACCGCATCCGAAACCGGTTTTGCCACGGAGAGAATGGAATCAACGCTTGTCTCCACTGCCGCGGGTTTTTCAATGGTCAGAATGTGGCCGCACTGTTTGCACGGCGTCTGGATGGCGGAGCCCTGCATTTTTTCAAGCTTCGATGCCGGAATATGGTAGGTTTTTCCGCATTCTTCGCAGATTACTGTGACAGTCATTTTGGGCTCTCCTTGATTTTGTTGCCTTGCTTCTTTTTACTACCGTCTTCAGGGGGATCAAAAGGACCCGACGGCCAACCGAACGATGGGCGGAACTGTTTCCTCCTGGGGTGGGCGGCCGCGGGTGTTTATCCCTCGCGGATTCGCTGGACCATGGCTTGTTGAAAGGCGACGCGTTTTTCGTTTCGGGGGATTTGTCTGGCCAAGTTGTTGACCAGTTCAGCGGCACGGTGCTTGGGGATCCGATTCTGTTTTCCGCCGAGTTCCTGAATTTCATCATCGATCAGGACCTCGGCAATAGGGCCCAAGGCAATGGAATACTGGCTGCTGAGGTAGTCGAAGAAATCGTCACTGAGGGTCGGTATCGCATTTTCTATTTGCTCAATCAAATCGAGCATTTTCAGTCGGGTCAGGACCGCCTTGACTTCTACCAGGCTCAAGCCGCAGGCTTTGGTTACGGTGGCAATGTTTTTTTTGCCGTCGAGTTGCATCAGCACCTTCAGCATCTGGCTGTCCAGGGAAAATTCACCGATATTTCCCTTGACTGAGCCCCTGAAGACCAACGCGGAAATATCGCCGGGAAAGTCGCTCATTCACATGCCTCCTGAAAGTACTGGTTTTTATCGGGACTTTTTTGCTCGCATTTAACTTGAAATAGAATGTGATTTGCCGGCGTCCGGTTTGAGTTTCCCTACCCCTTGATCATCGATATGATTTCTTTTCTCAGTGAGGCGATTTCATCCCGGATCACCTGCTTTAATTCCTCTACGGCCGTCTGCAATCTGTCACCATCGATGGGTGGGGCATCATCTCCGGCCGACAGTGCTTTCTGTTGAATTTTTTCTGCTAAGCCATCCCCTACATTATCGGATGGGACCAGCGCTGTTTCAAGAGGTCGGGATGACGGTTTTCTGCGAGCCGAAGCGGTATCCGACTTTGCGATGAGAATCTGTTCTTTGAGCTTTTTGAATTTGTCGACTTCAGTGGAAAGAATTTTTTTCTTTTGCGCTTCGTTCATCCCCACTGAAGTCAACAACTGATGCAGTCCGCCATAAATGGAGTGAAGCAGTTTGATGGAATCCGGATGGGCACTGGCCTTGCGGGTGCTGATATATTTGCCCACCGAGGCGTGGAGCTGTAAAAACATCAGGGGCAATCTTTCTTTGCGGTAAACCCCTTTGAGTCGCTCGATCTCATCAAGAAGGCGGTTCATGGTATCATCGGTGATTTCCCAGTCGAGGGAAAGAATGATGGCTTGCAGGTCCAAGAGCGGCGATTTGTCCGATACGGCGGCATTATCAGCCACCCTGCCGGGCAATGCGTTGACATCCGCCCTTGAAGAATCATCCGATTGATCCGTTCGCTCGGGTTCGGCAGTGCTTGGTTTCAAATGGCTGCCATCGGTGGCCCTTTCTGCCGAGTCCGAGAAGAGGGAGTCCAGACGGTTGCTCAACTCACTGGAGATGTTTTTGTCACCATTCTGAGTCACTAGGCTACCCCTTCAATTCCAGTTTTTTTTCCAAAGAGGCGACGGTCAGCGAAATTGCCTTCTTCATGGTTTCGACCACATTATCCCCTGTTATGGCGCTGGCCTCAAAAGATGGTACTTTCAACTGGCGGTTGAGGTCGTTGTCCAGGGTTTCCCGGGTAAGTAGTGGAATGCCCTGGTCGGCCAGATCCCGCTTGTTGTATTGAAGGACCAGCGGAATTTTGAAAATACTCTTGTCGAAGGTGGTCAGATTGTCCTGAAGGTCTTTCAGGGAGACGATGTTCATCTTTCTTCTGAGGGCCATGGAATCGGCCACAAAGACGATGCCGTCCACCCCCCTGAGAACAAGGCGGCGGGTTGCGTTGTATTTGACCTGCCCCGGAACGGTATAGAACTGCATCTTGATATTGTAACCGCGAATGATTCCAATATCGAGGGGCATGAAATCAAAGAACAGCGTCCGGTCTCCGTAGGTCTTTATGGTGGTCAGGTTTCCCTTGATCCGATTTTTAAATTTCGCATAAATATATTCGAGGTTGGTGGTTTTTCCACCCCGTCCGGGTCCGTAGTAGACGAGCTTTACCTGGACCTCTTTCTTTTTTGGATTGATCAGTGCCAAGCCGCATACCTCATAAAATGAAATGGCTGTTCAATTTAATTGCCTGAAATCATACCAGTTCCCTGATTCTGTTGATTGCCTCGGCAACCTTCAGGCGCAGAAAACCAAGAGAGACGTCCTTTCCGAAAACGGTGACCAGGAGCAGTTCGTCGATAACTTTGCTAAAGTGGATATTTTCCTTCTCTCCTTTATGAAATAAGAGAGAGAAGTCTTCCTCGCCGACGATTTTGGCCATGGCACTGACGGCACCGAAATTGCCCGCTGCCAAAGCTGCCAGAGAATAAATGTCGTGTTCTATCTTGCCGTCGTCGAGACTGACGATGATGTTGCCGGCCAGATCGATAAGCAGGATACTTTGGACCCCCAGTTCAATCAGTTCCTCTTCCAGAACTTTTTCGATCAGGTCGAATTGTTCCTTGTTGAGTTCAATAGTATAGTCCAAAGATGTTCACCTCTCGTTCATTTCGGTTACGATCCGATGCGCAAAACACCCGTAAGTTTCATATCATAATCGATATTTCGATTCAATAGCCAAAACTCTGGATCAAAACGACTGCCGGTTTTTGACCCTTTATTTTACAACGGGTTTGGGTGTCGGTGACAAACCGTGAATTTCACCCCAAAAGCGAAAACACCTTCGGGGCATGTGTTGCGGGGACGGTCTTGTTTGATTCGAAAAAGGTGGGCGCGGCCATGGGCTTTATAGGCATGGGGGAGGGGCAACCGGTGTTCCGATGATGGCATTGGGGTCAAGGATGCATGCCTTGAGGACGCGGATTGCTATTTCGAATTGAAGGCGGTGAACATTAATGGTCTCGTAAAATTTCCGAATTTACCACAAAGATTACAACGGACACAAAGTTAACACACTAAATTAACTTATTTTTTTTCTTTGTGATCTTTGTGGTTTCAAATGACTTTTTACGGGTCTGTCAACATTAAGGGGGAAAAGTCATTCCGGGCCTGGGGGCGCACCGAGAATGATTTCAACCCGCCGGTTTTTTTTGCGGCCATCTGGCGTTTCATTGGATTCCAGTGGGCGAAATTCACCGAACCCCATGGTGGCGATGCGGCTGGGGTCCACCCCTTGGCGATGCAACAGATGATCGGCAACGGAAAAGGCCCGGGCAATGGACAGGCCCAGGTTGTTTTTGAAAGGGCCGCCATGGAGCGGGAGATTATCCGTGTGTCCGGCCACGACGATTTCGCCGGGCGTATTCAAGAGGATGGTGGCGATCTTGTCCAGCAGCGGGGCCATCTCGTTTCGAATTTCGGCCTTGCCGGAATCAAATGTGCTTTCTCCCATAAGCCGAATGATGATCTTGCCATCTTTGACCTCCACCTGGACCAGATCCTTGAGGCCGGCAGATCGTGCTTCAACCTCCTTGCGAAGTTCTTTACCGATTTCTTCGCGTTCTTGCGTGATGAGGAATTCCTCTCTTTCCTTGGTCGGGACCAACTCCTGATCGAAATCCTTTGCGATCATGGTGATCCCTTTCGGGGGGTCGAACGCCTTGGTTTTGCGTTGTACGCCAAAGGCCTTGGAAAGCGAGCCGGCCACCTCTTTGTATTTTGCCCGGTCCATTTCCGAAAAGGAGAGCAGAAGCACGAAGAAACACAGCAGAAGGCTCATCAAGTCGCCGAAGGTGACCACCCATTCAGGCGCCCCTTCTTCTATGACTTGTTTGATCTCCATTGCCTGTTTGGCCATCAGTTGCCGCCTTCCGTGTCGTCTTTGCTCATTTTGGCCCTGTTCTTTGGTGACAGGTAGATTTTAAGGGATTCTTCCAGAACCAGCGGAGAAAGGCCTCGACTAATGCCGATGGCCGCTTCCATAATGATTTTCTTGTTGTTTTGTTCCTCT
Source organism: Desulfobacterales bacterium (assembly GCA_016342285.1). Classification (GTDB taxonomy): domain Bacteria; phylum Desulfobacterota; class Desulfobacteria; order Desulfobacterales; family JAEINQ01; genus JAEINQ01. The sequence goes on along the minus strand of JAEINQ010000008.1, from coordinate 76,827 downwards.
TCGCTGCGAAAAGCGAGCTTGTCGGCCAGGGGCATGCAGATAAAATTGGCGATCAGCGCGCCGTAGAGGGTGGTCAACAGCGCCACGGCCATGGATGGTCCGATGCTTGCCGGATCGTTCATGTTGGCGAGCATCTGGACCAGGCCGATGAGCGTGCCGATCATTCCGAATGCCGGAGCCGATCCTCCCATGCCTTTGAACATCTTTTGTCCGATGGTGTGCCGCTGTTCGGTCAGTTGAATGTCCTTGATGAGCATCTCTTCGATCAGCCCTTCGTCATAGCCGTCGGAAAGGTAGGAAAGGGCCTTTGCGGAAAACTCGTCCGACGGGGACTCCTTTTCCAGGGCGATGAGCCCTTCCTTCTTGGCGATGCGCGTATATGAGACCATATCCACAATGATCTTTTCTGCAGGCTCCAACTTGACGGTAAACGCCTTGAGAGCCACCTTCATGGTATTGATGACATCGGCCATGGAAAATTTGATGAAGTTGGCGGCGACGGTTCCGCCGACAACAATCAGGATTCCCGGTGCATTGACAAAGATAGAGGCGTTGCCGCCAAGAAAAATAGCGGACAGAATCAGAATCGAGCCACTGATCAGGCCGATAATCGTTGCGATGTCCATGCTATCTCCTTACCGAATGCTTGTAGATGGAAATATGGGGCGAAATATTGGCCAGTTTCCGGTAGGTTTTAAGCTTTTCAATTCCGTAGGCCGTCAGTTCAGTCAGTGCCGGCATGAGCAGGGCGCTATTTTTTCGCCGAATGTTTTGTGCCAGTACCATTCCCTCTGTAAGGTCTTCCATGGCCACTTCCACGAAATCTCTGTCAGCCTCTTCTTGAATATGCAGCGCATTGATGTCGATGAGCAGATCGACCAACTCGGGGTCGAGCTGATAGCCTCGCTGGGTCTGCAGCAACTCCGGAATTTGCTCCAGGGACTGCCCCCCCTGGTGGACCATGTGGTCGTAGGCGTCGGCCGCCGCGATGATCCGCGAGATGAGCGGAATGAACATCCCTGCCAGGCCGTCGGGAAAGCCCCGGCCGTTGAATTGCTCGTGGTGAGCTCGGACGATTTGGGCAATGGGTCGTAAGTATTCGACTTCACTTAGAATCATCTCTCCATGAATGGGGTGTGCCTGGTAGTCGCTGCGCTCGTCACCGGTCATTTCCACCTTCTTTTTAAACAGCACCGCTGCGGGCATTCCCACCATGCCGACATCATGGAGAAGGCCGGCGGCTTCGACGGTATGCATCTGATCGACAGGTATCCTGCCGTGTCGCCGGGCAAGGGACATGGCCAGACGGGAAACCCGGCGGCAATGTCCACCGAGGCCCTCATTGAAAACCTCCATGAGGCTGGCGAACATGTGCAGGGTTTGAAAATAGGTTGTCTGACTCTGTTTATACCGGCGGTTTAAGGCCTGCTCCAATAGGACGATTCGGCCGCCGTTGGCGATCCTGGCGCGAAGTTCGTCAAAATCGAAGGGCTTGGTCACATAATCGTCCACACCGCTTTCCAGGCCGTGAATCATATCCTGACGGGAGTCGAGGCTGCTGGCAATGATCAGGTACACATAGCCATCGGTAAACTCGGTGCGGATCTTGCGGCACAACTCCAGACCGTTCATTTTTGGCAGCATCCAGTCCGTGACCACCATGTCCACGGGGGCAGAATGGAGGGCCTCCCAGGCGGCGGCCCCGTCAACGGCCGTGTGGACGGTATGGCCCCAGGACTTCAAATGGGCTTCAAGAAGCCTTAGGGTCATTAAATCGTCTTCAACAATGAGAATGTTCATAACGTTGGAGACACCTACTTGGTGCCCATCCCTTCAAATATCGATTCGCAGTTGGGCATGCCTACTCGGATTTCTGCTGTGGTCATCCCATTCAGGCCAAGGTCGGGCTCAGGGATACCCTTTGTCTTGAAACGAAAGCCGGCAATGCCCCCGTCCGTCTTTGACGGCCACTTGCTCTTTTGGTGGTCCGGCCCCTTGTCTCCGATGACGACGCAACCGCAAGTGGGGTCAAGGCGCTTTACCGGTATTTCGGCTGTTTGATCAAAAACTTGAATCGAAAATGCACGGAAAAAACCAGGCGTTGCAGAAAACCGGAGGGGACGGCGTTTTGGCGGGGATAGAAAGAATATCTCTTACAAGGCCAATATCGAATATTCAATGACCAATGTCCAATGCTCAAGTGCGGAATCGCTTCGCTCTGCCAATTTTAAAAGGCTAAGAAGGCAGAATGCCTTACTTGAACATTGAGAATTGAAAATTGGATATTGGACATTGAGCCCCCCTTTTGGGGGCTACCTGAGGCCATCCGCTCTGCGGGTGACACCTCACTTTGGCTCACTCCAAGCGGTTGGTTCGTGCCCATCCACGAATCGGTTTTTGAGTGGATGGGCATCCATGGATGGAAACTAGCTCAGCAGGCGAAGGTACCAAAGTATCAGTTCACGGCCGTAGAAAAGGTAGATCACGGCTCCGAATGCCAAAAAAGGGCCGAAGGGGATTCGGCGCTCCATGTCCACCAGTCGGGCGGCCGCCATCTGAACGAGGCCGGCGACGGTGCCGGTGGCCGATGCCACAAAAAGGGTAAATACCACCCCGCGAAGGCCGGTCAGAGCGCCGATCATGGCCAGGAGTTTGATGTCGCCGCCCCCCATCCCTTCCTTGCCTTTTAACAGATAGTAGGCCCAGCCCACCAGGTAGAGGCCACCGCCGCCGACCGCCAGTCCCATGAGGGCGTCTTGCCAGGTCATTGCCGGCACGACCAGGGCGCCTAGAAAACAAAGGGGAATGCCAGGCAATGTGATGGCGTTGGGGATGATCTGATGATCCAGGTCGATGAAGGTGATCACCAGCAGGGCGGCGATAAAACAGAAATAGACCAGGGATGCCGGCCCCGGACCGAATCGGGCAATGGTGATCACGGCAAACACCCCGCTGAGCAATTCGACCAGCGGATAACGCCAGGGGATGGGGGTAGCGCAGTCGCGGCATTTTCGTCTCAGCCACAGCCAGCTCAGGACCGGAATGTTGTCGTACCACCGGATGCTTTGTCCGCAGACCGGGCACCTGGAGCGTGGCCGGACGATGGACATTGCGGCCGGCAGCCGGTGAATGCAGACATTGAGAAAACTGCCGATGCACAAGCCGTAGGCAAAAGCGGCGATATTGAATAGTGTTTCGGGCGTCATGGAATTTTCCGTTCCAGTGTTGTGACCATGGCCGGGCAGCGTTCCAGGCGCGGAGGGTGGATTTTTTCACCCACGCGACGCACCAAGGCGGCTGGGCCTGCAAGCCGACGTCCTTCCCGGTCAAAGAAGCCGGGGGCGCTATTTTCAGGCGCACCCTATGTCGAGTGATCCAAAAAATCAAGTTTGCATATTGTCAAATGGTTATCAGGTCTTATAATTAAAGCACCTGTATCGGGCCCCCCGGATCAGCTTTTGAGCCGGCAGGGGCCTTTTGACTCTGCCCCATGACTGCACGGACAAAGGAGATTGGTAAACCACCATGGCTGAAACCGACAAGGATGATTTGATCAGCATCATTGAAGAAGATGGTGCTCTGGAAGAAATACCCACCGTATTGCCCCTGATGCCGGTTCGGGACGTGGTGATTTTCACCGATATGCTGCTCCCCCTTTTTATCGGACGGGAAAAATCGGTGCGTGCCGTGGAGGCCTCGGTGTCGTCGGACAGTTACCTGATGCTGGCCACCCAGTTCGATCCGGGCATTGAGAACCCCAAAGCCGACCAGATTTTCCGGATCGGGACGGTGGGACGGATTCTGCGGATGCTCAAACTCCCTGACGGACGGGTCAAGGCGCTGGTGCAAGGCATTGCCAAGGCAAAAATTGTCAAATACGTCCGTAGCCGATCTTATTACCAAGTCAAGGTCGAGATTATTGACGAGAGTCCGGAAATCGAGATCAACGTTGAGATCGAAGCCCTGATGCGCAACATCCGGGAAAATTCGGAAAAAATCCTGACCCTGCGAGGCGAATGGACCGGGGATGTGGGGGGGATTCTCGAAAATATCGAAGAGCCGGGTAAACTTGCCGACCTGGTGGCATCCAATCTCAAGCTCAAACTCGAAGAAAGCCAGAAGGTTTTAGAGATTATCGATCCGGTGGATCGACTGAGGAAGGTCAATGACCTGCTCTTTCGGGAGGTGGAACTTTCCAGTATGCAGGCCAAGATCCAGTCGGATGTCCGCGACGAAATTTCCAAGAGTCAGCGGGATTATTTTCTTCGTGAACAGGTTCGGGCCATTCATCGGGAGTTGGGCGAGAGCGACGAAAAAGCCCAGGAAATCGAAGAATTCAAAAAGAAGATCAAACGGGCCCGGATGCCTAAGCCCGGAGCTGACGAGGCGAAAAAGCAGCTTCGGCGACTGGAGCAGATGCATCCGGACTCGGCCGAGTCCTCGGTGGTTCGGACCTACCTGGACTGGTTGGTGGAGCTGCCGTGGAGCAAGGCCACCCAGGATGATCTCGACGTCAAACGATCCCAGAAGGTCCTCGACAGCGAGCACCTGGGGCTGGAGAAGATCAAGGACCGGATTCTGGAGTATCTGAGCGTTCGCAAACTCAACCCCGCCATGAAAGGCCCGATCCTTTGTTTCGTCGGCCCGCCCGGTGTGGGCAAGACATCGCTGGGCCGCGCCATCGCCAGGGCCATGAAGCGCAAATTTATACGGATTTCTCTGGGCGGCATCCGTGACGAGGCTGAAATTCGTGGCCATCGCCGGACGTATATCGGCGCGCTGCCCGGCCGGATCATTCAGGGGCTCAAGCAGGCCGGATCCAACAATCCTGTTTTCATGATGGACGAAATCGACAAACTCGGTTCGGATTTCCGAGGCGATCCTTCGTCAGCCCTGCTCGAAGCCCTGGATCCGGAGCAGAACAATGAGTTTAGCGACCACTACCTGAATCTGCCCTTTGATTTGTCCAAGGTCATGTTCATTCTCACGGCCAACCTGACCGACACCATTCCGCCGGCCCTTTTTGACCGGATGGAGGTGATCCACCTGTCGGGCTACACCGAGGAGGAAAAAGCGGCCATCGCCAGAGGCCATTTGCTGCCTCGCCAGTACAAGGAAAACGGCCTCAAGCCCCGTTTGCTCGAAATCAGCGAAGGTGCCCTGAACCAGATCATCAGTGAGTACACCTCCGAGGCCGGGCTTCGAAACCTTGAGCGGGAGTTGGGGACCATTTGCCGAAAGGTTGCCCGGAAAATCGCCGAAGGTCAAAAAGGGCGTCTCAAGATCACACGAAACAATCTGTCTAAATTTCTGGGTATTCCCAAGTACTACCCGGAAATGGACCAGGAGGAGAGTCAGGTAGGGCTGTCCACCGGCCTGGCATGGACCCAGGTCGGTGGCGAAGTTCTTTACGTGGAGGTGAGCCTGATCAGTGGTAAAGGCGATATGATCGTTACCGGCCAGTTGGGTGAAGTCATGCAGGAATCGGCAAGGGCGGCCATGAGTTACGCCCGGGCCAACATGAAGACCTTTGGCGTGCGAAAGGATTTCTTCGACAACAAGGATGTCCACATTCACGTGCCGGCCGGCGCCATTCCCAAGGACGGGCCTTCGGCCGGTATCGCCATGGCCTCAGCCCTGATCTCCGTCATGTCCGAGCGTCCCGTAAACAAAGATGTGGCCATGACCGGAGAGATCAGCCTGCGGGGCCGGGTGCTCCCCATCGGCGGGCTAAAGGAAAAAGCCCTTGGCGCGCTTCGGGCCGGTGTGCGGACGGTGATCATTCCGGAGAAGAACCGCCGCGACCTGGAGGAACTGCCGGCCAATCTGCGACGAAAACTCCGGTTCGTGCCGGTGCGAAACATGGAGCAAGTGCTGGAGATTGCCCTGGAAAAACCGGAAAAACCAAAAGCGCGGCGGGCAACGCCAAAAAGCAAGGTCGCCAAAAAATGAGAATGCTCGCCGTGGATACTTCCGAACGGACCTGTTCGGTGGCTGTGGTTGATTCGGACCACGTGCTGGTGGAGCTTTGTGCCGGTTTGACCAGTGGATCCCACGCACGGCACCTCATGCCCATGGTCCGTACCGTTTTAGACATGGCAGAGCTGGTCGTTTCCGACCTGGACGGGTTTGCCGTCACTTGCGGCCCGGGTTCTTTCACCGGCGTTCGCATCGGCATGAGCTGTGTCAAGGGGATGGCCGAGGCCACGGGAAAACCGGCTGTGGGCGTTTCCAGCCTTGAAATCCTGGCACGTCAGTGTGCCGTTCCCGGGTTTTTAATCTGCCCCATGATGGATGCGCGACGATCCGAGGTGTACTGGACGCTGTACGTCGGAGATGGGCTGGTGCCCCTGGAAGAACAGCACGCTGATGCACCGGCCGCCGCACTGGCGCTGGTGGACCGGCCCTGTCTGTTTGTGGGGTCCGGGGCCTTGGCTTATCGGGATCTGATCATGTCACATCTGGGGAGTATGGCGATTTTTGCCCCGGCTGAACAACATGCCATACGGGCCGCGGCCGCGGCCCGATGCGGGCTTCAACGCCTGGCTGCCGGCAACAATGTTGTGCCCATGGCCCCGGTTTATCTGAGACCCTCCGACGCTGAGCGAAACCGGCGTCTGCAGCCGGGTTCTGATTGACACGGCCGGCGACCTTGGGGTATAGGCAATGCCTTATGGTATAGCCGTCTTTTGGCGGCACCTGACCCACGACGGACAAGGGCCAAATATTTGTTGATGGTATGCCATTTCAAAATTAAAAACGCTCAGTGTCGGAAGGAGCGATGATGGTCCAGTACGGACGGAGTGACCCGCAGCGCCAGACCGCTTTTCCCATCGCGGCGGCTGGTTATCCCTTTATCGGGGCGGCCGGATTTACCACCGCGGTGTTTGCCTTGCTGGGCCTGACGGCTGCGGCGCTGATCGGCCTGGTGGCGACGGGTTGCATCTGTATGTTTTTCAGGGATCCGGACCGGGTCGTTCCCAACGGACCCGGGGTGGTGGTGTCGCCGGCGGACGGCCGGGTCATCAAAGCCGAAACGGTTGACAATACGCCTTATTTTGATGGAAGATGCCGTAAGATCAGTGTTTTCATGTCGGTCCTCAACGTTCATGTCAATCGCGTTCCCCATGAGGGGCGCATTGAGAAGATCAGCTACCATCCGGGAAAATTTGTTTCGGCCAATCTGGACAAGGCATCGGCCGAAAACGAACACAACGCCGTGTTTCTCCAGACGGATCGGGGGGATCGGATCTGTTTCGTACAGATTGCCGGCCTGGTGGCAAGGCGAATTCTTTGCGACGTCCAGGCCGGAGATCGAATGGAGCGCGGACAGCGGTTCGGTATGATTTGTTTCGGTTCTCGTCTGGATGTTTACCTGCCATTGGAAACCGAATTGGTGGTAAACATCGGCGATAAGGTCCAATCGGGCCACAGCGTGCTGGGGGTTTTGCCATGAAACGCAAAAAGCGTTTTCAGAAAGAAAAGATGCGGCGAGGCATTTACATTTTGCCGAACCTGTTTACCACCATGAATCTGTTTTGTGGATTCTACGCCGTCGTGTCGGCGGTGGGCGGAAGGTATGTGGCAGCTTCGGTTTCCATCATCCTGGCTGTGGTTTTTGATGCCCTGGACGGTAAGATTGCGCGTGCCACCAATACCACCAGCCGTTTTGGCGTGGAATACGACAGCCTGGCGGATCTGATTTCCTTCGGGCTCGCACCGGGCCTGATGATGTACCTCTGGGCCCTCAAACCCATGGGCCGGATGGGCTGGCTGGCGGCTTTCCTTTTCCTGGCCTGCGGCGCTCTTCGGTTGGCACGGTTCAACACCCAGTCCGGGACCATCAGCGGCGACCATTTCGTAGGGTTACCCATCCCTGCAGGGGCTGGGATGAACGCCGTCACCGTGCTGATCTGTTACAAGCTCGGCATTGCCAAAACCGTGTCACCGGTGGTCATCCTATTGATGCTTTACGCACTCTCCTTTCTCATGGTCAGCACCGTCCGGTACAACAGTTTCAAGAAACCGGAGCTGTTCAGGAAGATGAACTTCAACGTGCTGGTCGGGGCAATCCTGATTCTGATCTTCATTGCTGCCCAGCCCTCCATTGCCATGTTCGTGCTGGGGTTGGCCTATGTTGCATCTGGCCCCCTGCTGGCCCTGCGCCATCGACACGAAACGGAAGAGGTGGATCTGGAACTGGAGGACGTTTCCACGGAGGTCGAATAGCACCGGCTTCGCCCGGTCTGATGCAATCGGTTTCGCCAAGGGGCCGGGCAGACAAACAGACATCGACTTCACCCCCCGGGACGGTCACTCCAAGTCGATCGGCCCGTGAGGGTGTTTGTTTTTGACGAAAAACGGTTTACGAGGGGCTTATGCCGCCGAACCCGAGACGGACATCCGCTCGGTAAAAAGGAGTCAAGTTGGAACCGAGAACACCGATTACCCCTCAGGGCTACGCTGTCCTGAAGGCTGAACTGGAACAACTGAAAACCGTTGAACGACCGCGGAACATCATTGCCATAGAAGAGGCACGGGCCCACGGCGATCTTTCCGAAAACGCCGAGTTTGACGCGGCCAAGGATCGTCAGGGGTTTATCGAGGGGCGGATCGGAGAACTGTCATACAAACTGGCCAATGCTGACATCATCGATCCGGCTGGCCTGCCCAAGGACCGGGTGGTTTTTGCCGCGACGGTATTGCTGGAAAATGTCGAAACCGCCGAAACGGTCGAATACCAGTTGGTGGGGCCGGACGAATCGGACATCGACAAGGGACGCATTTCCATCTCTTCTCCCTTGGGCAAGGCCATCATGGGAAAACGGCCCGGAGACGAAGTCGTCCTCCAGGCGCCCGGCGGCAAACGTTGCTATGAATTGGTGGAAATTCTCTGATTGGCTCATCTGAAATAATCGAAGTGGAGGACATGTCGTGGCTAGAATCACTGTAGAGGACTGCCTGAAACGGGCACCGAACCGCTTTTTGCTGGTCAACATGGTGGCCAAGCGGGTCCGTCAGATTCGTGAAGGCTCCGAGTACCTGGTCAGTTCACCCAAAAACGAGGATATTGTCGTGGCGTTGCGCGAAATCGCTGCCGGCAAGGTCAAACAGGCGTCAGGAACGGGCGAGTTTCCGGTTCCGAAGGTTGAAAAGGCGTCGGCAGCTCCGGCGGTCGCAGCGGCTCCGGAGATCAAAGCCAAGGCCGTGACCGAAGCCGACGTCGAAGTCGAGGCTGAAGCTGAAGCCGAAGCCGAAGTCGAAGTCGAAGTCGAAGTCGAAGCCGAAGCCGAAGTCGAAGCCGAAGCCGACGTCGAAGTCGAAGCCGAAGCCGACGTCGAAGCCGAAGTCGAAGCCGACGTCGAGGCTGAAACCGGGACCAAAGTCAAGACCAAGGCCAAAGCGAAAGCCAAGGCCGAGATCAAGGTTGAGACTGAGGAAGATTCCGAAGGGGACGGAACCGAATCGAACGAAGAGACGGCCGAGTAGTCCGGCGCAACGGTGGAAGACGCCTTGCCCAAGCACAGTGCCATATTCAAGGTGGTCAACCATGCCATGGGAAAAGCGCTGCACCGCTACGAGATGATTGCCGATGGCGATGGGATCGTGGTGGGCCTTTCTGGTGGCAAGGATAGTTTTACCCTCTTGTGGATGCTCAAGGAGCGGCTTTCACGTATTCCGGTGGACTACCGGCTGGTCGCCGTCTATGTGGACCCGGGTTTTGAAGATGGATTCAGCGACGATCTTCGAAGGTTTTGGCGGGACCATGGCATTGAGGTCCGGGTGGAGGCCACCGATTTTGGCGTTCAGGCCCATGGACCGGAAAATCGCGAAAACCCATGTTTCCTTTGTTCCAGGCTCAGACGACAGCGCCTGTTCGAAGTGGCCGATGAACTCGGTTTCAAAAAGATTGCTCTGGGACATCACAAGGACGATATCATTGAAACCCTGTTCATGAATATGTTCTATGCCGGCGAGATCAGTACCATGCAGCCATGCCAGCCGTTTTTCCAGGGGCATTTCACCGTGATCCGTCCCCTGGCCTATACCGAAGAGGACGATATTCGACGCTTTGCCCGGCAACAGGCGTTTCCGTCGTTTGTCAATCCGTGTCCGTCGGCAAGCACGTCCAGGCGCAGGGCGGTTAAAGAGATGCTTCACGGGTTTTATCGAAGCAACAAGAAGATCAAGGGTAATCTCTTTCGTGCCATGCATAACGTCAACCAAGACTACTTGTTGAAGTAAGCATTGCGGTCAATTCCCAGGAGCGGCGCTTCAGAAATGAAAGACATTCAGAGCCAGCGCGATTACCGAAATATTCCCATCGACAAGGTGGGGATAAAGAACCTTCGATATCCCATCACCGTGCTCGACCGGGCCAACGCCATTCAGCACACCGTGGCCAATATCAACATGTACGTGGACCTGCCCGACAGATACAAGGGCACCCATATGAGTCGGTTCGTGGAACTGCTGCACATGATGCGCCCGGAAGTCTCGCTGAAAAAGTTTGCCAATGTCCTGGAGGAGATGAAGGAGCACCTCAACGCCGCCTCGGCGCACATCGAGATGACGTTTCCTTATTTTATCGAGAAGAAAGCGCCCATGAGCAACAGCCCGGGGTTGATGGACTATACCTGCAAGATCATCGGGTCCAGTTCGCCCGCGGGAGAGGTCGATCTGGTTTCCGAAGTAATTGTGCCGATCTCCTCGGTCTGTCCTTGTTCCAAGGAGATCAGCGATGAGGGCGCCCACAACCAGCGCGGTCAGGTCAGCCTGGCTGTCCGGTTCAAGAAATTCATCTGGATGGAGGACATGATCGAACTGGTGGAGTCTTCGGCATCCTGTGAAGTATACTCTGTCCTGAAGCGGATCGATGAGAAGTGTGTGACCGAGCGCGGCTTCACCAATCCGAAATTCGTCGAAGACATTGTCCGGGATATCGCCGAGGCTCTCAACCGCGACGACAACATCACATGGTTCTCCGTGAGTGCCGAAAACTTCGAGTCCATTCACAACCACAGCGCCTACGCCCATATCACCAGCGGTAAGGTTCCGGTTATGGCCTGATCCCCAATCCCACCTATTCTCCCCCGATCAGATCCCTGAGTTCGACCATGACCGGATTGAGGGTGCGTCCCCGGCCGGTGATGAACACCACATATTGCAGTGTCTCTCCAGACGACGTGTCGAAATAACCGGTACGGGTGCGGATACCGTCGAGGGTGCCGGTCTTGTAACGCTCCGGTCCATTGCTGCGCAGCAGATTCCGATAGGGGGCAAAGGCGGTGAGGATGCGGTCCAGATCCCTGGCGCGAATCCGGTTTTGTCTGGAAATGCCGGATCCTTCCACAAGGTTCAGATCCTTGATGCCAAAGCGGCTTTGGGCGATTTCCACGGCTGCGGCCACCCCTTTGGCCAAGGTTCCCGGCGAGCCGAAGCGGTTGGCACCGCTGGCGATCAGGAGCTGGTTGGCCATGAAATTGTTGGAAAACGCCAGCATTTTTGCCACCACCCGGGTGAGGGGAAAAGGGGATAAATAGGTGGTCAGAAGTTGGGCTTCGCCAGTCGTAACAGTGCCGCGGCGGATGGTTCCCTGAACGGGGATGCCTTCACGGGCGAGAAAATGGGCCAGCAGGTGACCGGCGTACAGGGCGATGGCATCGGCGTCATGGCTCAGCGTGATTCGACCCTGGGGCGGGGCGTGGGATATAATGAGCCGCCGGGCAAAGTCGACCAGCGGTGTCTGGGGCTCGGCGCTGACCTGGCGGCCGTTTACTGTGGCGTAGTGTACGGTGTTGAAATTTGCACAGACGGCACCGTTGGGTGCATCGTAGGGCTCAAGAGAGCCGATTACCCCGGGGATGGTCGGGCGATTGAAAAAAGTATCGTCCACCACCAGATCGGCAATCACGGTGTTTGTCGGTGCCAGGCGTGCGGCTGCGTCGACAGCCATTTCCGCGATGGTTTCCGAGATCAGTAGCGGGTCCCCGTAGCCCTTGAGGAATAAATTTCCCAGGCTGTCAACAAACAGTTCCGTGGGAAACCGGTAGGATGGACCCAGGACCTCGATGGCTACCAGGGCGGTGAGAATCTTCAAGGTAGAGGCGGGCACAATGGCCCGGTCGGCATTGACCGAGACCAGCGCCCGGCCGTTGGCCCCGGTGATCAACAAGGCGTCGCCGGGGCCTAAATGGCGGCTGAGGCGAGTGAAACGATCCTCTACCGGTTTGGCTCCGGCCGTAACGGGCAGCAGCAGGGCCGCGACTGTCAGCACCGCGAGGCATCGCAATATCATGGGGTGTTGTCGCTTTCTCAATGCCACCTCGATTTGCCCTTTTGGCTGTAGGACGCCAGGTCCGGCGGGCATGGTCAGCGTCGGTTGGCACTGCCGAGACAGCTTAGTTGCAAGTGACTAAAGTGAACTAAAGTTTGGAGTGAGTCCACACTTATCTGGGGCCGTTAACCCATCCCCTTTCAGCGACAAGCCAAAGCATCTCCCTCGGGGGCAGGGCGCTTTACGAACCCGACCCCGGGCTCTCCAGGATCAGGGTCACCGGCCCATCGTTGACCAGCGAGACGGTCATGGTCGCCTGGAACCTCCCCGTGGCCGTAACAATACCGGCGGCAGCCACCCGGTCGACAAAGTGCCGGTAAAGGGCCCGGGCCAGGTCCGGCCGGGCCGCGCCGACAAATGAAGGCCGGCGTCCCTTTTTGCAATCACCCAGCAGGGTGAACTGGGATACCACCAGGATTTGCCCTTCGGTCTCCAGCAGGGATCGGTTCATCTTGCCGTTGTCGTCTTCGAAGATTCGCAGGTGAACGGTCTTGTCGGCCAGATAGTCAGCGTCGGCAGGGGTGTCGCCGTCGGCCACGCCGAGAAGCACCACCAGACCGGCATCGATGCGGCCGACGGTTTCGCCTTCCACGCTAACCTCTCCCCGGCTGACGCGCTGGATCACGGCGCGCATGTCCCCTCCTTTTAATGTTTTTTACCGAAAGCATCGGCAAAGGGGTTGTTGAACGGGGTCGGCTTGGATGCTGCCGGCGCCTGTTGTTTCTTTTTCCCACTGTTCTTTTTAGCGGCGGCAGGGGCACCGCGGCCGCCGGTTTCCGGCGCCGATTTCATGGAAAGGGAAATGCGTTTTCGCTCCAGATCCACCTCCAAAACCGTCACGTCGACTTTCTGTGCCACCTTTACCACGTCTGAGGGGTTGCGGACAAACCGGTCGGCCATCTGGCTGACGTGAACCAGGCCGTCCTGATGAACCCCGATGTCAACAAAGGCGCCAAAAGCGGTGATGTTGGTGACAATGCCCGGCAGTCGCATTCCCTCTCTCAGATCGGCCGGTTTTTCGATGCCGCTGGCAAAGGAAAAGGCCTCGAATTCTTTTCTGGGGTCTCGTCCCGGTTTGGCCAGTTCCGCCAGAATATCGCGCAGGGTCGGAAGGCCCACGGTGTCGGTGACGTATCGGTTCGGTTCGATTTTTTTCCTCTGCTCGGCCGATGTCATCAGTTCCCCAACGGTGCAGGACAGGTCGGCAGCCATGGCGTCCACGATGTGGTAGCTTTCCGGATGCACGGCGCTGGCATCCAGGGGGTGGGGGCCGTTGTGAATACGAAGAAAACCGGCTGCCTGCTCAAAGGCCTTGGGGCCGAGGCGGGGGACCTGCTTCAGGGCCAGGCGGCTTTCAAAGGGTCCGTTTTCGTCTCGAAAGGCCACGATATTGGCGGCCAGACGGGGACCGAGGCCCGACACATAGGTGAGCAGTTGAACGCTGGCCCGGTTGACGTCGACCCCTACGCCGTTGACGCAACTTGCCACCACATCGTCTAACGACTGCTTCAGGGCGATGGGGTCCACGTCGTGCTGGTACTGGCCCACACCGATGGATTTGGGATCGATTTTCACCAGTTCGGACAGGGGGTCCATGAGCCGACGTCCGATGGAGATTGAGCCGCGTACCGTGAGATCGTGGTCGGGGAATTCTTTGCGGGCCGCCTCCGATGCCGAGTAGATGGATGCACCACTTTCGTTGACCATGACGATGGGAATCGGCCGGGAAAAGTCGATTGCGCGAAGGAAGGTTTCGGTTTCCCTGCCGGCGGTACCGTTTCCAACGGCAACGGCTTCGATGTCGTATCGATCGGCCAGATCGCGGACCGTTTCCGCGGCACGGTTATCGCTGCCCGACGATGTATGGGGGTAGATGGTGCCGTTGTGCAGCAGCTTTCCCTGACGGTCCAGACAGACCAGTTTGCATCCCGTGCGAAACCCGGGGTCGATGGCCATGATCCGCTTGGCACCCAGGGGCGGCGCCAGGAGGAGTTGTCTTAAGTTGTCGGCAAAAACACGAATGGCTTCGGTATCGGCCCGCTCCTTGGTGGTCAGACGGATTTCGGTCTCCATGGACCGCGAGAGCAGGCGTTTGTAGCTGTCGGTGACGGCCAGGCGGACCTGATCGGTGTCGGGGCCATCGCCGGTCAAAAACATTTCCTGCAACAGGGTCACGGCCTCTTCTTCGGCCGGGGCGATGGTCAGGTTGAGCAGATCCTCTTTTTCCCCCCGGCGCATGGCCAGAATTCGGTGGGATGGTGCCGTGGCCACGGGTTCCTGCCAGTCAAAGTAATCCTTGTATTTGGCTGCCTCGGCCTCCTTTCCCGTTGCCACGGTGCAGCGAAATACCCCTCGATTTTCAAAAAGACGGCGCAGGGCGGCGCGGGCTTGGGCGTTTTCGCTGACCCACTCGGCCATGATGTCCCGCGCGCCGGCAAGGGCGTCGTCAACGGAATCGACCCCTTTTTCGGGATCGACAAAGCTGGCAGCGATCTTCTCCGGGTCTGCGCCCGATTGTGAAAAGAGCGCTTCCGCCAATGGTTCGAGCCCTTTTTCCCGGGCCATGGTGGCTTTGGTGCGACGCTTGGGTCGGTATGGCAGGTAGATGTCTTCCAGTTCGGACAGGGTCTCGGCAGCCTGAACCCGGTCGCGCAGCTCATCGTTGAGGTGGCCGTGCTGATCCAGGGATTTTAAAACGGCTTCCCGACGCGAATCCAATTCGGCCATCTGACTGAGCCGGTCACGGATCGTGGTCACGGCAACTTCGTCCAGGCTTCCGGTGACCTCTTTCCGGTATCGGGAGATAAAGGGAATGGTGGCGCCTTCAAGAAGCAGGGCGGCCACCGCCGTCACCTGGGCGGCGTGGTAGCCGGTTTCGCTTGTGATTCTGGTAATGTGGGCGTTGTTCATGATTTCCTCTGGTTTTGCGTTTCGGAAACGGCATGGTCAATTGATGGTTTCGATAAAATCACAGACAATAACTCTGATGCATACAAAGAAAAAAAGGGCTCTCTGGACCGGTATAGGAAAATCAAAGCGGGGAGTCGCCCCTGAACGCGACCAGGGCCTCTTCGGTGAGAAGATGAGGCTGATCGGCATAGCGTGGAGAAAAATGGCAGACGGTGAGCCCGCCGGCCCGAGCCTTTCGGGCAATGGTGCCGGCCTGGTGCGCTGTCAGGTGGTGCTTGGCCGCGGCCTGATCCGCATCCCGATCGAGAAAAGCCGCTTCAATGAACAGGTGGTCGCAGGTTTGGGCCATGGCAACGATGGCTGCCTCATTGGCCGGGGTGTAATCCGCGTCCACCACGTAGGCAATCTTCTGACCCGGCGAGGTGTGTGCGATCCGGTCGGACAATTCGCCCAGCAGGTAACGGTCGGGAGGCCGGTCGTCGGCCATGGGAACCTCTATGGGTGTATCCGGCGGGCGCCCTTCAAAGAGGGCCTGTTTGAAGTCAGCCAGCCAGGGGCCCACGGAAAGCCCCATGGATTCCAGGGCTGTTTTTCGAATGTTCACGTGAAACCGTTCGGTCAGGCAAAAGGCGAGGCAGGGGATGTCCCCGTGGTCCAGGATTGCCGCAGTGACCGTGAGGCCCGGTTCTTCCAGTAATACGCCGGTAAAGGGGGCCTCCTTGGGCGCATGGTCCGGCCTGAATCGGGACCGGCAGTCATAATGACGGGTCAGGGTCCGGTCCGCCCGCACTTCGGTGGCGCCGAGGGTGAGTTTGCCCGTGTAGGTGGAAACCAGGTTCCAGGTGTAGGCGGCGAGTTTTCCTTCCAGGTTGGCCAGGAATCCCGCCGGACCGAAGACGTGGAGTTTGGCCGGCCGGCCGAGGAAAAGTCTCAAAATCCGGTCGAATCCGATGAAATGGTCCATGTGGGTGTGGCTGATAAAGAGGTGACTGACCTTGAGCAGTTCCCGCGAGGAAAGGGGGGCGGTATCACCGGCATCGAACATCAGGGAGCGGTTTTCAAAGGAAAAGCCAACCACAAGACCCGGGTCGTCCAGGGGGCTGTTGACCAACCGGGGATGAAAAGAGGGGCGCATGGGTCAGGAGGGCAGGTACTTGGCGACTTGCTTGTTGATGCACTGGTAGATATCTTCGTCGCTGCCGTAGATATCCACCACCACCTTGTGATTGATGAGCTTTTCGAGGACAAAGGCAGTGACGTAGAGGCTGACTACATGGGGGTTGGGAACCAACTGGCGAAACGGGGCGACCTGATAATCGACATCAAAGTCCTCAGCGTGACTCAGGGTCTCCAGGCAAGTCTTGATCTGCTCTTCCAGGATATTCTTGCTGGTGGTCTCGACCAGTTCATTTTCCACCAGTTTCATGGCGATGCCGTTGGACAACAGATCGACGCTGTCCCGGATGCCGGAAAGGGCACGGCGCCGGGCATGTTCCTTGGACGATTCAATCTTGGACAGGATGCTTGCTTCTCTGGTGCTGGGTCTGAATACCTTGGCCATGCCTTTTCACCTTTTTCAATACCGGATCTATTATAAATGAGTGCCGCCATCAGGACGCCGGTAAAGGATGGGCGGTCTTGGATGACAGCTGACAAAGGCAGCGTCATCTCTATGTTTTTTTGTTGGGCATCATAATGGCAGACCGTCTGAAATGCAAGCAAAATGTTCCATTTCGGTGAGGAAAAAATCCCTTTATGTAGTATTGTTCTTGACGGCGACCCACTACAGATTGTATGTAGTATCAAAATTGTTTAAAAGCGGTAAACCGGTGTTTCAGAACGAAGGCGATGTGACAATGAACCGAAGGCGGTTTCTCAAGAGCGCGGTCTGGATCACTGGTTTGGTCGGGGTCATGGGTCTGTCGCGCCGGGCGGCCGCCATGACCATGGCAGCGCCCCGGCCGAAAATTGCCCTGATCGTGGACGACATCGGTTTCAGCCAACAGCGGACCGAACTGTTCCTGGCCCTTGGAGCGCCCGTTACCTTCTCCATCCTGCCCCACCGCCCCCTTTCCGAGGTGCTGGCCCATCAGATACACGGAGCGGGTCACGAGATCATGTTGCACCAACCCATGGAGCCTGTCAGCGACCAGTTCGATCCCGGTCCCGGTGCTTTGTGGGTCCATAGCGATCCGTTCCAGATCCACCGCATCCTTCAGGACAATATCGACAGCATCCCCCATGCCGTGGGGGTCAACAACCACATGGGGTCCCGGTTTACCGCCTGTTGTGACAAAATTACCCAGGCCCTGGGGGTGGTTCAGGACAACGGGCTATTTTTCGTCGACAGCCGGACCTCGGGCCAATCCATCGCCTTTGAGACCGCCCGGAGCCTTCAAATGCCGTCGGCCCGGCGCCATGTGTTTCTGGACAACGTCAGGCAGGTACGGGCGGTCACCACGCAGCTTCGACGGCTGGAGCGCCGGGCACTGGCTTTCGGTAGCGCCGTTGCCATCGGCCACCCCTTTCCCGAGACCGCCGCCGCCATATCCCTGTGGCTGAAACAGGTGGCTGGCCGGGTGGATCTCGTCTATGTCTCCCGCCTTCTAAGACGCTCCTGATACGTTTGTGCAGGCATAACCGCTGCCGATGGCAGACCACGGGAGATCCAGTTCCAATCGGGGCACCTGTTTGGCGATCCAGGCGGTGAAGGTGTTGCTGTTGGGGCCGGGCAACGCCTTGTAGGTCGTTTTCCAGGGGTAGGCCCGGGCCGCCTCGTCCACGGCATCAATCAGGGCGTCGACGCCCGCGCCCCTGTGGGTTTTGAGGATTTCAGGCTTTGCACCAAACCAGTGACGGTCGGGCAGATCCCGGGCAATCTTCAGGACCGGCTGGCCGCGATATCCACGCCAGCCGACCACGTCGTAGACTGTGTAAAAGGTTTCGCCGGTTCGTTTGGCCGCGATCCAGGTGTGAACGGCAAACCACCCGCGCCAGTTCCAGGCTTTGGCGGCGTAGACCTGCAGAACCGCCTCATGGGTGACGGCGGGATCGGGTGCGATTCCCGCCGATTCGCGACTGGCCGTGCGCCAGTCTTTGCCCGAAGAACACCCCGCCAGTATCAATAAAATCAGGATAAAACCCTTCGGTATTTTTCCCATATTCATAACCATGCGCTTTCCGAAAAACGTTTTATGGTTTTTACCTTACCGAATAAAGATATCATGAAAACATTATACGTTATCTCCGCACTTCAAGACACGGGCGATGTTTTTTGACCGGAGGGCAGAAAAAAATCCGCCCGCCCGGTTTATCCTGCCAAAAACAAAGTGATTCCCAACCACAATTGGTAGATTCCAAAACCGGCCAGCCCAGCGGTTGAAAGGCCCAATGAAAACCGATTCACTCGGGGACCGAGCTTCCTTGCAAAGGCAAACAACATGATGATGCCGACCGTGCAGATGATCATTGTGGCGTAAAAAGAAACGAGCAGTGAAAGGCCGTTGACGGGCGCCTCCCTCCAACCCCTCAAAAACATCGGCCCCATGATCAGGCTCCAGCCCACGTACGGATTTGGATTCAACAGATTGACAATGGCAGCATTGAACAACGTCTGATGGCCGGACTGGACATCCATTTCCGTTTCAGCATCAAAATGCCGCCATGCAGCAAATGAACGGATTGCCAGATACAACAGGAAAATACCCCCGCCACAGTGGAGGAAGCGGAAGAATTCGACCCGCACCTGGCTCAATACAATCAACGTCAGGGCAATGATCGGAACATCGCTCAACAAGGGCGCAAAGGCCGCCGGCAGCGTGTGTTTCCACCCCCGGCTCAAGGTCTGAGAGATGATGTAGGTCTGAAAAGGGCCGGGTTGTGCGGCGGCGGCAAAGGCATAGGTGATGCCGAATATCAGGTAGGTCGTCATATGCACCCGAACAGAGACTTTCGAAGTTGAGATGTTTTTTGTTCAGCCATGGTCAACAGGATGGTCAGGATTTCTTTCTACCGACAGGAAGCCGGAAAGACAAGTCTTGTATGCATTTCCGCCGCTACGGGCGTTTTGCCTCATCAAACCGGCGGTTTTTGCAGGAACTCAGACGTCAGTTGCTGTTAACGGAGAAAGAGAAACTGGATTTTTTACTGGCAGTTGCCGAGACGGCCGGAAAAATCGCAGACAAACCAATTTGGCTGCGCCCAAACTGCGACAAGGGGGGCATGAACAGGGTGTTTGCCCCAGAGCCGGACACCAAAAACCGTTCACCGCCAAGGGAGGAAGTATGAACCCACACCAGTATCCTTACCGGCCATGCCGAAAAGGATCGGTGCGCCCGAACTGCCCCTTAATGCCCCAAGCAGCCCTAAATCCGAATGAAATTGAAAGGGCAGCAAAGCCATGCGGCCATATTTTTGCCTTGATCAAAAGACCTGCTCGTTGTACAAAATCCTATAAATACGGCATTATGCCTTAATAATTCCAAACAAACGCTGTGCGTGCGGTTCAGTCCAACAAGAGTATTGGCATCGGCTTCGCGCCGCAAAAACTCTTGTTCGTTAGACAACACAAATACATGGAATCAAATGGAAAAAGAGAAAATATTTAAAAAACACGAAGGCAGAAAGGATCTTGCGGGGGAACATGCTTTTGGTGATATTGGTCAGATTATCTTATTAGCGATATTTCTGACAGTATGGATAACAGATTCCTTTTTTATTAAGTTCTCAATTTTGACTTCCGACTATTTTTCAATTTACATCAGAATTTCTTTAGCGATGATTGTCTTAATTATCGCCATATATTTAGCTAAACAAGGATTAACAATCGTCTTCGCTGAAGTAAGAGAAAAACCAATAGTTATTCAAAAAAGTGTCTTTAGTATTGTGCGGCATCCAATCTATCTTGGCGCTATTCTGTTTTACCCCTCTCTACTTATTCTCTCATTTTCGCTATCCGCCACAATAGTCTGGGCAGCTGTTATAATATTTTACTTTTGCCTATGCAAGCATGAAGAAAAATTGCTTCTCGAGACATATGGGCAAGATTACGAGAAATATAAACTGGAAACACCTATGCTTATACCACGAGTAATAAAACGAAATATAAAATGCTCATTGAAGCCCAGAAAACACTGAATCAATCGGTTTCCGACCAATTGAAGAAACCTATATAGTGCCCGTTCACGAATCGGTTTTTGAGTGGATGGAAACTATCTGAACATGCGGCCGCACAAAGGGCCACCTGAGTGATTCGATTCACAAATACTGAAACGTATTACCGTGGCTGCAATCAATCCTTCATCACCTGTTCGCTTTCCTCACTCAGACGCAAAGAACGCGGGGAAGGTTATTCATTTTC
Source organism: Desulfobacterales bacterium (assembly GCA_016342285.1). GTDB lineage: Bacteria > Desulfobacterota > Desulfobacteria > Desulfobacterales > JAEINQ01 > JAEINQ01. The sequence goes on along the minus strand of JAEINQ010000008.1, from coordinate 56,221 downwards.
AACACCCTGTTAGGGCTCGACCGTGTTGCTTGGCTTGCTTTCGGCCTCGTTGTTCAAGGCGGTGATGTGAAAACAAGCCGTTTCGTTCAGGCTGAAAGGCTGGGAGGCCGTGCGGCTACCCGGCGGCGTTTCGCCGACGAGTTTGGGCGTCTTTCCCGCCGGTTCGGCGCGGTAGATCCGGTAGGAGGTCACCGGGCCGCCAAGGACCGGTTCGTCCCAAGCCAGAGCCACGGTCTGGTTGCCTGTTTTGGCCAGGGTGAGGTTGCGCGGTGGCCCCGGCGCAAGGGCCTGGGCCGACGGGGCCGTGGCAGGCAGCAGGCCCCGGGTCATTTCAAAGAGTCTTTCGGCAAGGCCAAAGACCACGCGTTCGCCGCTTTTGACAAACATGCCGAGAAAAAGGGACAGGGCCGGAAACCAGTTGATAAAGGCGTTGTAGTTGCTTTTGCTGGAACAGCCCAGAAGGAAGAAGACCAGGACGAAAAGAACGCTTTCGCCCATGCGGAACCAGAGGCCGCTCCAGAACTTTGCCCGGCTGAAGTCGGACTTTCCCTCGTTTCGCGCCGCGATGAGGGTGTTGGCTGTGAAAAAGAGCGAGCCCAGAATCGCCATGAGCATGGAAACCAGGAGAAGGTGACCCCCGGCGTCGAGCCTTTCCGGCTGCGTCGTTTGGGGATCGGACAGTGCCCCATTTGTTTTCGTTCCGCTGTTCGTGGATTCTTTATCGGTGGTTGTGGCCGGGGAAGACTCGTCCGTCGGTTTTGCCCCCTCTTTTCCAGCGTTTTTATCTATTTTATCGGTGATACCGGAAAATGGTATGCTCAAAACGTCGTTGTAGATGAAGCCTCCCAGGATGACGGCGTTGGTCAGGCTGAGGAAGATGATGCCGGCGCCGAGCATGGAGATGAATCGGCCGTAAAAGATCGAATTGCGCTGTTCGATATCATCGATCCCTTCCAACGTATCCATATCATTGTTGAAGTTGTATATCAGCCAGAACATGCCGTAAACGGCCGGTATCAACAGCAGGCCGCCGACGTAGAAAAAAAAGGGGAAGCGAAAGGCCATAGACCACTCGCCCAGTTTGTCGCCACTTCAGGAGAGCATGGTCATGCCGAGCAGCACCAGGATGGCGCAACTGAACCCGGCCGTCCAGTGGGTGCGCGTCAGGGCTTTGAATTTACGAGAGGTTTCGGCGGACTCGGCCGTATCGGCGCAACCGGCCGGGGCCGGGGTCGGCGAATCTTCCCGGGCATTCGAATTTTCGGCGGCAGAAGCCATGATCTCCTCCGCATGGATCAAGATGGGGGTGAGACGCCCGTCAATGCCAGGAGAAAGAGAAGAAGAGGCGCTGGAAACCGGAGAAGGGCTTTGGTGAAGGGGAGAAAGGGCGCCGGTGAGGACAATGGAACCGATTCATTGAGCCATACACCAGGCCTTTGGTGGAATTCAAGCAAAAAACAATCAAATAGACCTGTTGAGGAAAAAATGTCACGTCAGCCGGTCGGACCTGGAAACTGCCGAAAGAGGGGAATGCCCTTTTTCGTCGCTGGCGGCCGTTTCGACGAACCGTGCGAAAGTGACCGGCGAAAACCAAACTGGTCTTGGAGGACATTATTCATTAGAATTCATCGGGTTATTTCGTCGGACCGACCCCAAGTCACCGCCAAAAAGATGCCTTGACATCCGGACTTAATTTGGTACTATATACAGACCGGAGGTTATTACAATGAATATAACGAATGATATAAAACCTGTGACTTATCTCAAATCAAAAGCGGCCCTCTTACTAAATCAGATCAACGAAACTCACCGACCTGTAATTATTACCCAAAATGGTGAACCCCGAGCCGTTCTGCAAGACCCTGAAAGTTATGAAAATATGCGGAATGCAATTGGTCTGTTAAAGCTGATATCTCAGGGTGAAAATGACGTTCGAGATGGAAAGGTCAGATCACAGGAAGACGTTTTTACAAACCTTGAGAATTCATTGAAAGATAATTTGTGATGAATTCAACACGTCAAGTTCTTTGGACGGATGTTGCTGAAAACGATCTAAAAGAAATCATTGAATATATTTCGATTCGGAACCCATCCAATGCAAAAAAGATACTTCAAAAAATCAAGTCAAAAGCCTCCAGTCTATACACCCTTCCCGAAAAAGGCCGTGTTGTACCAGAGCTTCAGGAACAGGGAATATCGCAATATAGAGAGCTGATAATTTCCCCATGGCGATTGATTTACAGGATCGCGGAAAAGGAAATATACGTCTTGTCATTATTCGATTCTCGGCAAAATGTTGAAGATATTCTACTGAAAAGATTTATCCATTAATCGGAAATTTCCCCGTTCATCTTCTCTATAATTCCGTTTCGTTACGACGTCCAGACCGCTTCAACGATCATCTGGGGGGTCCGGTTGCCGTTCCAGCGGTTCAAACCGAGTCGAAAGGCGACCTGCTTGAAAAACCGCGGTATCGGGGTGTCTGTCGAATCGGCGTTGAACTGAATCGATTCGACGGGGCGGCCGGCGGGCTGATCCTTCTGACGAAGGGTCATTTTCAGATGCCGGCTGCCAACGATTTTTGAGGTGACCACAGTCAGGTCCGTGGCCAGAAAGACCGGTTCCGGGTTGTCCGTGCCGAAAGGGCCGAGCCCTTCGATGGCCTCGATGAGGTCAGCGGTGACAAGGGCCAGGTCGAGCTGGCAATCCACCTGGAGGCGGGAGATAAAATCCTCCGGGTGGCTGTGTTCGACCACCGTCTCCATGAACCGCCGGGAGAAGTCATCCAGACGATCGGTGCAAAGACTGAGGCCGGCTGCCTGGGCATGGCCGCCAAAACCTTCCAGGAGCGATTCACATGCCTGAAGGCAGGCGTGAAGGTTGACCCCGGGAATGCTGCGAGCCGATCCCTTTGCCATTCCGTCGGCCGTGGTCATCAGCACCGCCGGTCGGCTGTGGGCACGTGCCAGGCGGGCCGCTACAATACCCAGTACGCCCGGATGCCAGTCGTCTTGGGCCAGGACCAGGGCAGGGGCGGAGAGCAGTTCCGGGCGCTGTTCGATTTGACGCTGAATCTGTTCTAAAATCTCGGTTTCCAGATCCTGGCGTTGGCTGTTCATCTGATTGAGCCGCCGGCAGATCGTGTCGGCCTTGACGGGATCGGTTTCGGAAAGCAGTTCAAAGGCCAGCCCGGCATGTCCGATGCGGCCGGCGGCGTTGATTCGCGGCGCCAGGCGAAAGGCGATGTCCGTGGCCGTCACCTGGCCCAGGCGCAGCCCGCTGGCTGCGGTCAGTGCCGCAAGGCCCGGGCGTATCCCCTGGTTTAAGACCGTAAGGCCGGCGCGGGTCAGAATTCGGTTGTCGCCGGTCATGGGGCAGATGTCGGCCACGGTCCCCAGGGCCACCAGATCGCACAGGCGCCTGAGGTCGGGCTCGGGTCTGGAACGCCAGAAACCGATGTTGCGCAGGTGGCTGCGGAGGCAGACGGCCAGTTGAAAGGCGACACCCACGCCGGCCAGGGATTCGAATCCGGTGTCACAGTCCGAGCGCTGGGGATTGATCAGGGCCAGGGACCGGGGCAGGGGCATGGGTTGCCGATGGTGATCGGTGACCACCACATCAATGCCGTGATCGGAGGCAGCATCCACAGCCTCATGGTTGGAGGCGCCGCAGTCCACAGTGACAATGAGCCCGATGCCGGCCGGGACAGCCACTTTGAGGACCTGGTCAGATTTCAGACCATAGCCTTCTTTGATGCGGTGGGGGAGGTATACCTCGGCCGGGTTGCCGGCATCGCGGAGAAACGATTGCAGCAAAAGGGCGGCGGTAACGCCATCGGCATCATAATCGCCGAAAATAAGGATTTTTTCCTTGTTGGTGATGGCCGAGACGATCCGTTTCACGGCCGGCGTCATGCCAGCCATGGCAAAGGGGGGGCGCAGGTCGCCGAGTTTCGGGAATAAAAAGCGCTGGGCCTCGTCATGGGTGCGGATTCCCCGATTGGCCAGAACGGTAGCGATGACCGGCTGACAATCGAGGTGTTTTGCCAGGTCTTCTACCACGGCCGGTTCGGGGTGGCGCATTTGCAGGAGGGGTTTCATGGCTGCCGGCTATAACGCAAACCGCTGACAAGCTCAACCGGTTTGATGATGTTTCACGCTCAGGCGGCTGCCGCGGCCGCCCCTTGAACCGCCCCCTGAACCTTGTACAATACGGGGGGCGGTGTTATGATATCAGCCAAGTGCCAGATGCATCAACGCATGAAATGACGGCCCCAAAAAGATACCTGTTCACGGGGTTAAAACGCACAAGGAATGCCAAACCATCGCACGGTAAGCGTTTACAGGGTGCCGTAGATGCGAGGCGCCGGTCATGCAGACGTACTTTAGCGTACTTCAAATGCCCGGGAACAAAGTCACGCCTCGGCGTGATGCCCTGTGAACGCTTACCAAAAAAGAGCACCGGTGGAGGGTTGTGAGGACCATTTCGAGACAGTATCGCGTCGACCGGCGGGAAATCGGTTTTCTGCGATTTATTTTCGAGGCTTACGACGGCATCGCCGTGGTAACAACGGAAGACCCCCTGGCCGGGAGGATCTCTCTGCACGTTGCGCCGGGATGCGAAGCCGAAGTCGACGCTGTGCTGGCCGACCTGGCTCGGGATATTCTCATTGAGTCGGTGGATGCCATTGGACCCGATGAGGGCCGGACTAGAGAAGGCCCCTGAAGTGCGCTTGGATGCCGGCCCCCATATCAGTGTGGAGTGCCTAAAGTGAGTCCCGCCAAGGCGGGATTGAGGAGTCGCTTTGCTCCAACGGTTTTTTATAATGGACAGAAGTCCTTAATCCCGCCATGGCGGGACTCACTCCAAACTTTAGTTCACTTTAGTCACTTGAAACACAGGTGGCTCGGCATAGCCAATTGACAATGACCATGCCCTGGGGCATGGATTATCAAGACGTATGAAACTTTCAAAAACAGAACGGCCCCGAAGCCGCGGAAGATACCCATGAATCTATATATACATACTATCGGCTGCCAGATGAATGTCTACGACTCTGAGCAGATCGCCCTGCGCCTACAGGCCATGGGGTATCAACAGACCGATCGCCAGGGCAATGCCGACCTGATTCTGTTAAACACCTGTGCCATTCGGGACAAGGCTGAGCAGAAGGTCTTCAGCTATCTCGGGCGGCTGGCCGAACTCAAGGCCCAGAAACCGTCGCTGATCATCGGCGTGGGCGGGTGCGTGGCCCAGCAGGAGGGACGAAAGATCCTGTCCCGGGTTCCCTTTGTGGACCTGGTTTTCGGCACGCGCTCCCTGGACCGGTTGCCGGCCCTCATCCATACGGTCCAGGCCGGCAAAGGGCCTGTGGTGGACGTGGACATGACCGATACCCTGGGCGGGCTTGCAGCGGCCATTCCGGAATCCGCCCAGGCCGGTATCTGCCGGTTCGTGACCGTGATGCGAGGCTGCGACAACTACTGCAACTATTGTGTGGTCCCTTATGTAAGAGGGGCGGAAACCAGCCGGGCACCCCAGACGATCATCGACGAGATCCAGGGGTTGGCCAACGCCGGCGTTCGCGAAGTGACCCTGCTGGGTCAGAACGTCAACAGTTACGGCAAAAAGGAAGGGTTTTGCGACTTTGCCGAACTTTTGGAGCGCGTATCCCATATCGACGGGATATGCCGCATCCGGTTCACCACCTCACACCCCAAGGACCTTTCCGACCGCCTCATCACCACCTTTGCCGATCTGGAAAAGCTTTGCCATCACATTCACCTGCCGGTTCAGGCAGGCTCGGACACGGTACTCCGGCGCATGAACCGCAAATATACCCGGGATGCTTACCTGGAGCGCATCCGACGGATACGCGCGGCCTGCCCGGGCATTGCCGTCACCTCGGATTTCATCGTCGGTTTTCCGGGGGAAACCGACGACGATTTCCAGCAGACCCTGGACCTGATCCGTACGGTGGGCTATGACGGGCTCTTTGCTTTTAAGTATTCGGACCGACCCCTTGCGCCGGCCGCCAAGTTTCCGGAGAAAGTTTCCGAAGCGGTGAAAAAGGACCGCCTGGGCCAATTGCTGGCGCTTCAGGAAAAGAACACCTTCCGCCGCAACGGCGATCTGGTCGGCACGGTCCAGACCGTTCTCGTTGAGAGGCGGGGCAGAAGGTTGCCGGCCCTAGAAGGCGAAGGCGACCCCTGGACCGGACGCACCTCGGGCAACAAGGTCGTCAATTTCATCTGGGATGTCCGCGGGGGGGCGGGAACCGAACCGGCCCCCGGTCGGCTGGTGGATGTGACCATCCAGCGGGCGTTGGCCCACAGCCTCTGGGGAATGCCCGTGACCGGGACGGAATCGACAGCGCCGGGCGAAGTCGATGCGGCCTGCGGATCTTTTGCGCAGAAGATGGCCGGATAGAGGCTCGTGCGTATTTTACCGCATCGAATTCGAAGCGCTGCTAAATGTGAATCCATGCCCTCATGGCATTGTCAGAGTCCATTGGCGATGCCGAGACACCTATGCTAACGTGACTAAAGTGAACTAAAGCCTGGTCCTCTGGGCCAGGATTTTATATATGGGTCTGATTGCGGACCGCTGACAGGAGGCAGGACAATGGAACATAAGGTGAGCATTGCAGGGATGGCCATGGATCCGGCTTCCAATACCCCCATCGTGCTGCTCAAGACCGACTTGGGCGAGCAGGTAATCCCCATCTGGATCGGACTGATGGAGGCGACCGCCATCGCTTCGGTCCTGCGCAACGTTAACTTTGACCGACCCATGACCCACGACCTGTTTAAAAATTTTGCCGTTCAAATGAAGATGGCCATTGTCAAGGTCGAAGTCTGCGACATTCGGGAAAACACCTACTACGCCCTGATTACGTTTTCCTCCGGCAGTGAGTCCTTCACCATGGACGCACGGCCCAGCGACGCCATTGCCATGGCCCTTCGGTTTGGCGCCCCTATTTTCGTCAACCAGCTCGTTTTGGACAAATCCAAATCCGGACAGGGAGTGCCGGCCGAGGCGGCTGACCAGAGCGAAGAAGGGAAAAAGTGGGCCGAATATCTGGAAAACCTCGACCCGGACGATTTCGGCAAGGTCTGATCCCATCCTCTTTTGCCCCAGGCAGTCAAAGGGCCGTTGCCATCGGGCGACGGCCCTTTTTTGTTTTTCTCGCTTTGCCCTCCTCGCCGAAGGCGATGGCATATTGACTGTCCGGCTTCAGACCGGCAGGCAAAAAAAACTGACCATCTTGTCGATTCTGTCAGAAAAAAATGGCGATGCTACTTTCAATTCGAATTTGGAATCCACGTCCTGTGGGCGTGGTCAGAGTCAATTGGCTATGCCGAGACACCGATGTTGCCAGTGCCTAAAGTGAACTAAAGTTTGGAGTGAGTCCCGCCTTGGCGGGACTCACTTTAGGCACTCCAAACTGATCTGGGGGCAAACCAAAGCCTGGTCCTCTGGGCCAGGATTCTTTACATGCCACTTGTGGATGGAAGCTAGTTTGGGTTTTCGATCCCTGCCGTCGCTTGACCAAGCCTGCCGCGGTGCCTAGGTTTGGCCAATGAAAGCGCAAAGAATGCAAATTTACCGCGAAGGCACCAAGGGCACAACGTTGGTGGCCCCGTAAGAAGTCGGTTTTTCACCACGAAGGACTTAGCGCGGCATAGCCGCAACCAAACAATTATTTCACCACAGCCACAGAGGGCACGGAACTTTTTCGGTTCATTCCCGGCCGGGAGACGGCGGCCGTGAATGAGAATGCCCTGACAGAGTTTGCTTTTCACAGATCGTCGTCTCCCGATCTTTGAAAAATTAGAAACCCTCTGTGCGCTCAGTGTCTCTGTGGTTAGCCATAACTGTACAATATCAAATGATATTTTCAGGTTTCACAAATCTGACAGGGGAAGCCACCTTCGATAACCGGACCCATCACATGAAACCATCGGAACTCGTCCTGGGGCTGGCCTTGAGCATCGCTCTTCACCTGGCCGTCATGCTGGGGCTGTGGCAGACCCTGGATGCCCCGGGGCCGGGCAGGGGAGGAAAGCGCCCGGACGCCCCTGGGGCCGTTTCCGAAAAAAACCCGGCAACATCGGCGAGAATGGATGCGACGGGCCCAGCCGATCCGGCCCCCGACCCGCGCCCCTCCATTGCCCGCCTTTATGAAGGCCCCCTTCAATGGCTTCGCCCCGCCTTTGCCGCCAATGACTTCGGCCCGAGAATCGATGTCCGGGCCGGGCGGATCTTGACGATCGACCCGGACCAGGCCCCGGTCCTGAAAAAGCCGCTGCTGCGGCCCTATACCCCGCCGACGATTCAAGAGCCCCTGCCGGACCCCGGCCAGGACGTTTTAACCCGTACCCGGCCGGTGACCTACACCCGGGCCTATCTGGAACGGGCGGCGTCGGAACTGAAACAGGCCATCGAGGCCGACCTGAGAGACTGCCGGCTCGATGAGATCCCCCTTGACGAGGTCATTCTCCGGTCTCGATATCTAAGGCTTCAGATGCTTTTATTCGAAAAAGGGCTGGAGCCGGATTTTTCCTACAACGACCTGCGCGAGCGTTTCATGGAAAAGCTTGACCGGATCCGTCGGTCCCTTGCCGGCGTGCCGGCCGCAGAGTACTTTGACCGGCTGTTGTTCCACTACCGCAAAGGCAAGATCTACGAGGAAAAACGCGGCCACTCCCTGCTCAACGCCATTTTCTACGACATTTACAACTGCCGGACCGGAACCGAGGAACTGGCCATGTATTTCAGCCTTTTCCACCCGGATCTTCCCCTGGGGTTCAACCGGGGAAGCATCGTCAAATTCGACGGCACCCTGATCGGGCATGTGGATCCGGCGGTGCGCATCGGCGGACGCTGGACGGTTTTTAAGACCGTATCCCGGGATACCGAAGCGGTGGCGCCTTACGAGATCGGCGAACTCTTTCCCATCGAAAAACTCGTTCTCGATTACCTGCCGGGTTGGGACGCCCCTGCCTGTCGCCTCAACCGCCCCCTGGCCCGTAACGGTGAAGAACTCGACGACCGCTTGAATACCCCCGGCGACAATCTCCATCCTCTCATCGTCACCCATGACGACTCCCGGATTGTCCTGCTTCGGGAATCCGTCCCCCAGCCGGAGACCTTTCCCATGATCAGCCGGGAGGAGCGCCTCTTTGCCGAGATGGCCGGCCGGTATCGTGGTTTTACCGGCGGAAAAAACCTGCTTCACGCGGACGCCCCCTATCTCGATTTTCTCTTCCACCTGCAGGCGGCATTGCCGGCCGACCGCAGGGACCTGGTCCATCTCTACCTGAAAAACCGTGTGGACAGCGCCCCGGCAGATGCCAAGCGGCCCTTGCGTATCCCCGCCGCCCTGCCCGGGTATCAGGATCTGGTGCGTACCCTGTTTTCCGAATCAAGGGATCCGCAGATCGAAATCCTGCCAGGTACCGTGGTCGCCACCGAATCCTATCTTCTCCACAAGGCCTATATCGAGGCCCACAACCGAGCCATTGAAGCCTTGACCGGGGAAAAGCGGACCCTGCCCGAAAAAGAGCCCCTGCCCGCAGAGATCGCCCGGTTTCTTCTCTTCTCCCATGGCCGGGGAACGACCCTGATCCGGCCGCCGGCATTTGATCCCGGGCCGCTGGTGGGCGATCTCGTCAACGACCGCTATGACCTGTCGCCGTTTATGGCAAACGAAACGGCGAGACGGAACAACAACACCTCTTCGCGCCGGATTGCCATTTTAAAAGCCGGGCTGGCCGGAGACGACCGCATGGTCCGGTCTGCGCTGGAAACGCGTGTGAGGCAACTGCGGGCCGTTTTGAATCATGGCGAGATGCATGTCGAAAATGTCCGGGTACGCGAAGCCCATGAGATCCCCGGGGCAATCTCTTATGGGGAAACGATCCGGCAACAGGGGAGAACCGGGTTGTCGCCGGGCTTTGTCAAGGACATGGTCGAACTGATGGGCGAAGGGGAGGCCCTGGCTGCCTTTGATCGTTATCTGGCATGGCCCGGACTCCGTGTGGACAGGGCCGCCGGGCTGGAGATGTTCGCCTACCTGGACCGGTATTTGCTGCTGGATAAGAGCCGAAAGCGACTGGCGACGATCGCCCTGGATCGGATCTCCCGGTCGGGCGATCCGGCCATGAAGGCCGCCGCGGCCCAGTATCTTGTAAAGGCCGGTGCCATATCCGCCGAACAGGCCAATGCGGCCTTTCTCCCATACCTTGAAACCGTTCCGGCCGATGCGGCCACTGTCGCCTCCCTGCTTGCCACCGGGCTCGACCGGTCCCGGGCCGCTGCCCATTTCGCATCGCAAATTGAGGGGCTGGACCTTTCCGCCAACGGTGCCCATGAGCGGCTGGACGCCCTGGGACGCATTGCCCGGGTGATGGGCGACCCGGCAGTCCCGGGGCAGATCGCCGCCAAACACGAGGCCTTTGTGCTGACGTTTTTCGATTCGGCGATCCGTTCGGTCAATCCAGGCGATGGAAAGACCAGCGGGGTCCTCAATTCCCTCTCCTATCTGGCCGGAGACCGGAGCGGCGCAGCCCCGGGGGTCTTTGCACGATTCGTCGCCTTCGGCGCCCAATCCCCCGAGGCGCTTTTCATGGGTGAACCGGTGGGCCGATGGATCGGCCCGGAGCGCTTTCGCCAAGCCGTGGCCGCGGGCCTGGCCCAGGAAAAGGCAAGGCTTGCCGCCGGGATAAAAGATCTTGTGCGACTGCGCGATGATCCCGATGCGCTTCGGTCCGGTGGCGGGTGGACGTCCTATGCCGCGGCCCTGGTCGGTATCCGCGACAGTGCCGCCCGGATCACATTTCTTTCGACCCTTGCTTTTCAGGACGGTCTCAGAAACGAAGCCTACCGGCACCAGCGCGCCCTTCTTGAGCGGCTCTTTTCCCTGGACGAGTTCGACAAGGGATTTGAAACGCGCTACGGGGCCGCCCCGGCCCTGGAACGAAACCGGGTCTTAAACCACGAGGCGATCCAGCGGGCCGTGGAAATGGCCGGATTTTTCTCTACAGCGCTTAAAAAACCCGGTGGTTTCGATCTCAACCACGCCCCGTTCATTCAACTGGTGGGCGACTACCAGGCCGATTGCGGACCGAGCCACCGGGCCATCAACAGCCGCAGCACGCCGGAAAACATCGCGTTTACTCCCGCCGGGGCCTATTTCACCAGCCTGCTCGACCCGGACAATCCCCCGGAGCAGGTGGCTGCCGCCTTTGGCAAGGAACAGGACCTGCTGCGGGCACTCTCCGCGCGCCCCCTGTCTGCCGATCGGGCAACGCGCCTCGGTGAAACTCGAACGTTTTTCAGGGGCATGGCCCAAAGCGATGCTTGTGACATGCGGCGGGTCTACCTCTTTGAAAAACTGCTGCGACAGAGCGCCCTGCCCGAAACCCTGCCGGAGTGGATCCTTGCCCTGGCCAGGGACAGCCATCGCCGAGAGATGGCGTTTTGGGGCCGGATGGCCAGCGCCGGCGGCCCGGATGCGGTGATTGGCGATTCCCTGCGCATGACCGAGACGTCCTTTGCCGGTAAATGGGGAGAAAGTCCCTTTTCCCTTCGAAACCTCTACGGCACCCTGCTGCTGGTCAAGACCGGGCATCTGGAAGTCGATGCTGCCGGAGCCTTCCGGCCACGGCGAAATTGAATCCGCAGATTTCGCATAATTCGCAGATTACATAGATTCGGACAGATGAGCCATGGTGGTCGCATAATCCTCCGCACCCTGTATCCAAAAACTTGGGCTTTCCAGATAACCGTGATAGTAGATGATGATCGAAATGACACTGAAAAAGAGGAGGGCAAATGAGCGTTTTTGAACCCAAACTGAACAAAGGATCGGATTTAGAAATCCCCTATGGCGGCATCACCGGGATGAGCGCATCGCAGTTGTCCGCGGCGATTCGTGAACGGCGGGTCAGTTGCGTTGAGGTGATGCAGGCCTACCTGGAAAGGATCCATCGTTACAACCCGGTCTACAATGCCATTGTCAGCATGGCCGAAGACGATGAACTCATTGGGTTGGCCAAAAGCGCCGACCGGGCCCTGGACAAGGACGAATACTGGGGGTGGATGCACGGCATGCCCCATGCGGTCAAGGACCTGGCCAGCGCCAAGGGTCTGGAAACGAGCTTCGGGTCGAGGGTCTTTGCCGGCACCATCGCCGGTGCGGACGATCTTCACATTGCCCGAATCCGATCCTAGGGCGCCATCTTTATCGGCAAAACCAATATTCCGGAATTCGGGCTGGGCTCCCAGAGTTACAACAATGTGCACGGTACGACCCGAAACGCCTACGATCCGAATTTGACTGCCGGGGGGAGCAGCGGGGGGGCGGCCGTCGGCCTGGCCCTGCAGATGCTGCCTGTTGCCGACGGCAGCGATATGATGGGCTCGCTGCGAAACCCCGCAGGCTATAACAATATTATCGGCTTTCGGCCAAGCCAGGGGAGGGTTCCGGGCGTTCCCGGCGTGCCGGGCCTTGATATTTACTACCAGCAATTGTTAACCGACGGTCCCATGGGGAGGAATGTGGAAGACACCATCCGCCTTCTTGTCACCATGGCCGGCTATGACGCCCGTGCGCCCCTGAGCCTGAGAGATAACCTCCCGGCCCATGACATGTTCCGAAAAGCCGATTTAAAGGGTTTTCGCATCGGGTGGATGGGCGACTTTGAGGGGTATCTGGCAACGGAGGAGGGACTGCTCGACCTTTGCGAACAAAGCCTCGACGGGATTTCGCAGCACGGCGTGGTTGTCGAACGCTGCCAACCCGCCTATGACATGGCCCGGCTTTGGCAAACCTGGCTGACCCTTCGCCACTGGATTGTCGGCAACCAGAAATCGCTTTACGATGATCCGGAGAAGAAAAAGCTGTTAAAGCCGGAACTGGTTTGGGAGATTGAGGGGAGCTTTGGCATGCCGGCATCTCGGGTCTCGGAGGCGGCCATTGCCAGGACCGACTGGTACCGGGCGCTTCACGCGCTGTTTGAGCGCTACGACCTGCTGGCCCTGCCCACCGCACAGGTCTTTCCGTTCCCGGCCGATATCCACTGGCCGGCCTCTGTCAACGGCAGGGCCATGGACACCTACCATCGATGGATGGAGGTTGTTGTGGGCGGTACGCTGGCCGGATTGCCCATTGTCAACCTGCCCGCGGGATTCGACCACCAGGGCCGGCCCATGGGCATTCAGTTCATGGGCCCCATGGGACACGACCGAAACGTGCTTGAATTCGCCATGGCCTATGAGGCTGTGACGGATTACCTGGATAGACGTCCGGCATCCGGGCCTTTGAATGGGGGCTGAACAAGGCGACCACGATAATTCCAATTTTGCATGGTCTTTTTCAGCTTGGGCAGTCTTTTGGAGATGTACTGGCCGTAAATTGGAATTAGTATAAAAACTTCCCGTTTTCGTAGATTACCACCGGTTTGCCGCCGGTTGCAGTGGCTGTGACACGTTTTTTTTCGGTGTTGACCAAGTCCCAGTGAAGGGCCGAGCTGTTAAAGCCCAGGGATTTCTTGATCTCCGGGGTTAGTTTGGCCGGGTCGCCGTCAAAGGCGTCCGAATAGGAGGATCCCACGGCCACGTGGCAGTTGCCGAATCTGCCGCCGTAGTTTTCGTCGTAGAGGGTGTTGGCCATGAAGGCGTTGATCTTGGAAAAACGCTTGTCGGTAAGAGAGAACTCGCCCAGGCGCCGGGCGCCGGGGTCCATGGCGAGCTGCTTTTTGACGAATGCTTCGCCCGTTTGGGCTGTCGCTTTTACCACCGAGCCGTTTTTGAATTCCAGGCGCACCCCTTCCACGTAATTGCCGCTGCGAAAGGACGGCTGGTCGGCAAAGTAGACACCTTGGGTGCCGCGCCAGTCCGGGGAGGTGAACAGTTCAAAACTTGGCAGGTTGTGGCCGGAGAGGCCGACCCATTTTCGTTTCTCGCCCAGGCTGACTTCCAGGTCCATGCTGGCCGACTCGACACGAAGGGATTGAATGCGAAGACTTTTGAGCCATTTTTTGATGGCGATGGCATCTCGGTATATCTGCTGCCACTGTGCAACCGGAGATTTTTTGTTGAGAAAGCAGGCTGAGACGATCTGCCGGGTGTAGTCTTTTAGCGGAAGGCGGGCGTGACGGGCCTGTTCTTCGGTGGGAAGGCTGCACAGGGTCCAGCCGAAAAGCCCTTTTTCCTCCCGGGCATCAAGAATGTCGCGAAGGTATTTTCTTGCCACCGCCACCTTGCCGATGCGGGCCGGATCGATGTCGCGAAGGTGGGTGATGGATTCGGGGGCGTGAAGGAAGATATAGCCGTTGAGGTTTTCAAAGAGTTCCTTGTCACCGGGAAACCGGACGGTGAGCTGGGCCGGCGTGGCGTTCTGGTAGTAGCTGTGCTCCATGGCCGGGGTTGTCTCCATGCGATGGACCGGGGTCAGTCCCATGCGCAGGAGCTTGTCATAGAGCACTTCGGCCAGAAGCAGGGCCGGATGGTGGAACCGGATCAGGACCAGGTCGTTCTTCTTGAACTTTTTCTTCCGGGCTGTGGTCAGCCCCCAGATAAGGATGTCGGCGTAGCGATCAATCTGTTTGGCGGTAAACATTTTTTCCCCCTCACTTTTTTTGTTTGAAGCTTTTTAAACCACAAAGACACAGAGGGCACAAAGGTGAGAATGAATCTTATCCTTCGCAAATTCACTAATCCATCAATCCCTCAATTCGCAATCCCCTAGTGCGTCCCGTCTTTGAGAAAGATCCGGTGATACTCGCTTTCCTTGAGATGACGCACGAGCAGCCGGTTGATCAGGTCAAAAACCTCTTCCAGTTCGCCATCCTCGAGTCGGGGAAGAAGGGCCTTCATGAAGGCGTCGTCGGAAAATTTCTGAAGATAGACCTGGACGGTGGCCTCGTCTGTGGGGCGGTCGGCGCCGAACCCGACCAGACCGTCGTAGGTATCGACAAAGGTGTGGGTATGAACTTCTTTCATGGGAAGAGATTCCTTAATTCTGGTATTAAACCACCACTTCAAGTGGTGGACCGGAAGCGGTTTTACCGTCCCGGCGGGAACGACTACCGCGAATTTTCAATATCCAATACTCAACATGCAATGCTCAAGTGTGGAATTGCTAAGCTCTGCCAATTTTTTAAAAGGCTAAAATGGCAGAGTACCTTACTTGGAAATTGGTCATTGGAAATTGGATATTGGACATTAAACCCTCCTAAGGAGGGCCTCCTGAGGCCACCCGTTCTGTGGGTGGCGGCTTACTTAACGCATTTCGAACCGGACGCGAAGTATTGCATTCCCTTTCAAAGGCAAATCAAAACATGGTCCTCTGGGCCACGATTCTTTACGTGCCAATGACTGCTGATACCCCAAGGGGCCGAAGGCGTCAACCTACTACGGGGTGCCGATGGTTTAGCCAGGCAGCGATGTCGTCCAGGACCTGCTCGCGGTACAGGTCATTGTGCAATTCGTGATAAAAGCCCGGGTAAGAACGATAGGTCTTATCTTCGATTTCAAGACGCTTGAAAAAGTCGCGGGAGACTCTGGGAATGACCTTGGTGTCGCCGGTTCCCTGGATTATCAGCACCGATGGCGTGGTGAGTCGTTCGGGCCTTCGCCTGGCCCGGCGCTGGGCCTTTAAAAATTCCGTGACCCAGCGAGCCGTGATACGGCCGTGACACAGGGCATCGTCCATGGCACGCTGGACCTCGGCCGGATCCCGGGAGAGCCCGGCATGATCGCCCCGGCCGTCCAGGGAATAGGTGGGGTGAATCAGCGAAATCACGCGGAGTGCGGCCAGCAGTAAGCGGCCTGCCCGGGGTGGATTGGCCAGGCCCGGGGAGGCGGCAACGAGGGTGGCGAAATCCGCTGGGTGGGCCATGGCATATGACAAGGTGATGAGGCCGCCCATGGAGTGTCCGTAGATCACCTTGGGGGTGGCGGGAAAATCCTCATCGATGACGCCTTTGAGCTGTTTGAGGTCACGGACGTACCGGTCGAATCGTCGAACATGGCCGCGTGGGCCGCCGGAGCGGCCAAAACCGCGATGATCCGGCGCATAGAAGGCATATCCTTCGGCAACGAGCCGCTGGAAGAGGTAGGTGTAGCGGTTGCTGTGCTCTCCCAGACCGTGTACCAGGAGAATGATCGCCCTGGGCGGCGAACTCAAGGGCAGGCGCCGTTGGTAGAAGATCGGAGTGCCGTCGTCGGCGATGAATTTCTGTGAGCGTATGCGGGTTGCCGGCATGAAAACTCTACTTCCATTAGGCGTGCTCAAGGGTTTTGAGAAACCGAATTCCGGGCCATTCCTTGATATCGTAGTCCATGAGCCATTCACTGCGGGCCAGGTAAGCCAGCCGGCCGGCGGCATCCGTGGCCATGTTGGCGGATTTTTCCTTTTCGAATTGTTCCAGAAGCTTGGGATCGTCGGCATCGATCCATCGGCTGGCGGCATAATTGGCTGACTCATAGACGGCGTCCACACTGTACTCGGCTTCAAGCCGGGCCATGGTCACCTCGAACTGGAGCACGCCCACGGCGCCAAGCACATAACTGTTGTCCAGCCTGGGCCGGAACACCTGCACCGCGCCCTCTTCGGCCAACTGGGTCAACCCCTTATGCAGCTGCTTGCTCTTTAAAGGGTTTCTCAGCCTCACCCGGCGGAAATGCTCCGGGGCGAAGTTGGGAACGCCGGTGAATTTGAGATCCTCTTTTTCGGTGAAGGTGTCGCCGATCTGAATGGTGCCGTGGTTGTGAAGACCAATGATATCCCCCGGATAAGCCTCTTCCACATTGGCGCGGTCCTGGGCCATGAAGATGGTGGCATTGGCCATGGTCACGGTTTTACCGATGCGTTGGTGAACGGCTTTCATGCCCTTTGCAAAGCGACCCGAGCAGATCCGCAGAAAGGCGATGCGGTCCCGGTGGGCCGGGTCCATATTGGCCTGGATCTTGAAAACAAAGCCGGAAAAGGCCTCTTCATAGGGGGATACCGTGCGGGATAAAGCGTTTCGGGGTTTGGGTGGCGGCGCCATTTCCACAAAGGCGTCAAGGAGTTCCCGGACGCCGAAATTGTTGATGGCACTGCCGAAAAATACCGGCGTCTGACTGGCCTTGAGATAGTCTTCCATGGAAAAGACCGGGGCCGCGCCTTCAATCAGGGCGATTTCTTCGCGAAGTTCGTCGACCTGGGGGCCGAGCAGGTCTTTTAGCCGGGCATCGGCGAGGTCTTTGATGACCATGCCCGATTCGTCCCGGGTGTCACTTCCCGGCGTGAAGAGGTGGAGCTGCCCGCGGTAGAGATTATAGACCCCTTTGAAACGTTTGCCGGACCCGATGGGCCAGGAGAGAGGGGCGCATTCGATTTGAAGCCGGTCTTCGATTTCAGCCAGCAGGTCCAGGGGGGCCATCCCCTCTCGGTCAAGTTTGTTGATGAAGGTCATGATGGGGGTGTTTCGCATGCGGCAGACCGTCATGAGCTTTTCGGTCTGAGGTTCGACCCCTTTGGCGCTGTCGATAACCATCAGGGCGCTGTCTACGGCGGTCAGTACCCGGTAGGTGTCCTCGGAAAAGTCCTCGTGACCGGGGGTGTCCAGCAGATTGATCTCAAAGTCGCGGTAGTTGAACTTCATCACCGATGTGGTGACCGAGATGCCGCGCTCCTGCTCGACGCGCATCCAGTCGCTGGTGGCGTGTCGGGCGGCCTTTCGGGCCTTGACCGCGCCGGCCATGTTGATGGCACCACCGAAGAGCAGGAGTTTTTCCGTCAGGGTGGTCTTGCCGGCGTCCGGGTGGCTGATGATACCGAAGGTTCGGCGTCGATTGACCTCTTTTTCAAAATGGCGCTTCATTGGTGCCTTTATCGTTTACTAACACTGATTCGGGGTTGATGGATGCGTGCCGTTGAATATGGGTTGTGGGTTTCGATGGTGCAACAAACGTTTCGGTATTGTACACATATCCGGCCCCGTTGGCTGGAAAAAATGATTGTGTCTGTTGTTAAAGGCGTTTGGGGATCGGCGATTATACCAAAGAAGGGTCCGTGTCAACCATGGTTCGACCGCGGTGCATTGAGGTCGACATGCGACGGGACGTGCGGTTCGGCGTGGCGCATGGCAACACCGTGCGTTTGGCAAAAGGTCGTTTCCATCAACAGAAGGGCGGCGATGGGTTACCGCATCAGTCAGGCAGGCCGATTTTGTCGTTGAGGTTCCCCATGGCCTTCAGGTAAGAATCGAGGCCCAATTCAAAGAGATTGTTGTGATTGGCGCCATCGATTCTCAGCAGGGTCTTGTCCGGCGAGCCGCAGGCGTCGTAAAGGGCCTGACCATCGGCAAAGGGGATGATGTGGTCTTTTTCCCCATGGATGACCAGTGTCGGTCCGGTGGAGAAGTGACGAATCTTGTCGATATTTTGAAATGTTTTGCCCTCTTTAATGCCGAGGGCGACGGTGTCGATACCCAACAGGCGGAGCAGGGGCTCGGTCCGGGCAAAGCCGCTTTCGATTATGAGGCCGCGGATCTGATCACCATAATTGGCGGCGATTTCAAGGGCTGGAGCGCTTCCCAGGGATCTGCCCATGACCACCACCGGACCCCAGAACCCATTCTCCTTGAACCATTTGCGTGTGAAGTTGAAGACCTTGTGGCAATCGCGCATCATGGCTGTAATGGTGGGGGTGCCCCCCGACCGGCCGTAGCCGCGGTAATCCACCGGTAGAAAGTTGATGCCCAGACGGTTGAAGTAGGGGGCCAAGTCGTCGTAGTCTGCCACGATTTCACCATTTCCGTGAAAGAAAAGCAGATTGGTGCTGCTCTGATCGGCCATGTGAAACCGGGCGCCCAGGGAGACACCGTCTTCAACGGGGATCATCAGGTTGGTGGTGTCGGAATCGGGGCTACCCCATTCAGGGCGGGGATGGAAGAGGAACATGAGGACTTCGGGGCGGTCCAGACTCGAATGGTCTATCTTGGAAAGATCAATCATCGACATTCTCCAGTGGGGTGGCTTTACTCTCTGCGATCCGGCTTTGCCGGTCCTGTCCATGGGGGGGCGGCTCGGCCTTGGGTTCCAGAGGGCGGCGGGCAGGGTCCGGTCTGTTTCCGGCGGTGTCAGTGGGGGGTCCTGTACTTTTTGCGGACCTTTTCCACAATGCCGTTTCGTTTCAGGAAATCCCGATGATCGGTATCGGGGATCGCCAGGATTTTTTTCAGGTACAACTTTTGGTTCTCAATGGCCTCTTTGTATAGATTGCGGTCAATTCCCCATCGCTGGGAAAAATGGGAATTGACGAATCGGTCGGCACCACTCAGGGTTTTGTCCAGGCGAATGACGATGGCGTCGTAGAACCCGACGGTGCGCCGCAGCAGATCGCGTTCGTTTTCGTAACCGCCTACATTGGCCTCCTTGAATTCCCGGTAAAGAAACAGCAGTTTTTCCAGGTAGGTGCGGTCGGCCAACTGGGCCAGCAGGTCGGCGGCCCCGAGAATTTTGCCCAACAGGAGAATCTGGGGATCTTCCGAATCGAAATCCGTCAGTTCCTCGGCGATTTCCGTGCAGAAGATCATGGCGGCACCGTCGGAGACCTCATCCTCGGACAGGCCGAGGTCTCCGGCCGCCTTTTCCATGAACTGCATGCTGCGCTGAACATGGTCCAGGGTGTGCTTGGCGCCGGTACCCTCGATGTCGTCGATTTCCTGAATATAACCGGCGTCGTGGAGCAGGGCCGCGGTAAGCGCCAACGAGACCCGGCGGTTCGTGAATCGCTCGCCGTCGATGATGGCACCGTGGGCCAGGCGGGCCGTGGTCAGAAAAGTGTCCGTGGTGTGGCGCAGATTGTGGTATTCGGTGTTGCATTCACGGTATCCGGGATAGTGCCCCCGGAACAGATTGATCGTCAGTTCAAAGGCTCGATCCACCAGGTCGTCGTCAAAACGATCATCGATCACCGACAGAATACAGCGCACCTCCGCCAGCACGGCATCGGGATCATTCATGCGGACGAGGTCAGAGAGCAAGGCCGATCGGGTGTCGATGACGGCGGTGGCGTTGACCTTGTTTTTCGAGTGTTGTCTGGAGGCGGTCATGGGTTTTCTCTCTTGCGATTGGCGTCCCTGTTCAATTCGAAGTACGAATCCACAATGATGGCGACAACCCAGCCCCTTCCAGGGGCAAATCAAAGTCTGGTGCTTTGGACCTGGATTTTTTACCCCGATCCAAACCGCCTTGACCGGCTGTCCAGGCGTGTGATCCCTGCTTTCAGGGCCACTTCGATGGCTGTTTTGAACTCCTCGGTGGTAATGGGGCGCCGGAGTTGTTCGACCTCAGCCGCCCTGCCACAGGGTCGGTATTGTGGCATGATGTTGACATAGGTCTCTTTGGAAATCCGCTCGGCAACGTGGGTCATGACATCGCCGGTTCCGGCCCAGCCGTGGGGCATGACCAGATGACGCACCAGCAAGCCCCGCACGGCGATGCCGGCCGGGTCCACGGTCAGGTCGCCGACCTGTCGATGCATCTCTCCAATCGCCCCGCGGGCTGTTTCCGGATAGTCACGCGCCCCGCAGGTTGTTTCGGCCACCTCGGCGCTCCAGAACTTGAAGTCGGGCATATAGATGTCGACAATCCCTTCCAGATATTTCAGGGTCGATACCCGGTCGTAGGCGCTGGTGTTGAAGACCAGGGGCACGCACAATCCATTTTCAGACGCAACCTCAATGGCTTCGAGGATCTGAGGTACCACATGGGACGGGGTGACGAAATTGATGTTATGGCAGCCTCTTTTTTGCAGGGTCAGCATCATGGCCGCCAGGTGCCGGGCGGTTACCGCTTCACCATCTCCCCCATGGCTGATGTCGTCGTTCTGGCAAAAATTGCACAGCAGGTTGCAATGGGTAAAGAAAATGGTTCCGGATCCGCCGGTTCCGACCAGCGGGGACTCTTCGCCGAAGTGCGCGTTGAAGCTGGAAACCATGGCGGATCGACCGGTCTGGCAGAATCCTTTTTCATCGCCGAGCCGATCAACCCCGCACTGACGGGGACAGAGCCGACAGTCGCTCAGGGCTTCGACTGCCTCGGCCGTTCTTTTACGTAACGTGCCGGCTTCCAGTGCGTTCAGATAAGCCGGCCGGATCCCTGTCATGGCGGGCCTCCGCGTAGCAGGTGCATCCTCTATGGACATGGCGGTGCTGTTTGGCAACGGAATGTTCAAAGAATTTATGACAACATATAGAATAACCGGAATTCAGTCAAACGGATATTGCCCTTCAATTTGAAGTCGGAATCCACGTCCTTTAGGCATTTTAGGCACTTCGAACTTCAAGCATACAGGACAGGCCCTTCAAGGGGCAAACCAAAGCCTGGTCCTCTATGCCAGATTCTTTACTGGATGGGAATTGATCAGGCACGGTCCTTTTC
This sequence comes from Desulfobacterales bacterium, assembly GCA_016342285.1. GTDB lineage: Bacteria > Desulfobacterota > Desulfobacteria > Desulfobacterales > JAEINQ01 > JAEINQ01. The sequence continues at coordinate 34,780 of JAEINQ010000008.1, read as the reverse complement.
CTGTAAAATGGATTTGACCTGATTGCCGTCGGCCAGTTTGCCGAAATGCTTCATGACCTGGCCCATGGCCTGCATGGGGCTCTTCAGGGATGAAAAATCGACGTTGGCCTCAATCCACTGAGCGATTTCTTCCCTGTCGGCCATTTTGGGAAGGTACATCTCGAGGATCATCAGGTAGGGAGAACCAGCCTCTTTATTGATTTCCAGAACGGTCTTTTCCGACTTGACCAGCTTTCGGATGATATTGAGAATGTCGTCGTCCGTGATTTCTTCCGGCTTCTTGTGCCGCGTGGTGTTCTTGCCGCTCTCCAATGTGATGGGAACCGTGAGCCCGGGGAATTCCGACATCACCTGCCTGACGGCGTCCCGGCCCACCGCGTCTTTTGACATCATTGCCGAGCGCAGGTCGATCTTGAGCTTTTCCATGAGGGTCGTGGGCATACCGGCATGCCATCCGTAAGCCACTGCCGTTTCGTCTGTCATTGGGATCTCTCCTTATTTGGCTCTTCGCTGTTTCATATGGGTAAAACGGTGCAGGTCAGGGCCAGGAGGGTGCTTTATCGCGGCTCGGAACTGTCTGAGCCGCTTAGGGCCCGTTGCCCCGGACAGAACCCAGCCCGGCCGCAAATGCTTCTTAACAAACCAGAATATCAATCTTTTCTGTTGAAAGAAGGCGCTGTCCGGGGTTACGGGCGCTTGGCGACGAGTTTTTCGGGCCGCGAGAAAGCACCCTCCTGGCCTCCCACACGAAATAGCTAGGAACCCCTTATTTTCCATCCATAAATGGCCTTTTTGCCCAACCCGCCAGAGGCGGACAAGTCTCGGCGTCAATCGGCGCCATCGCTTGTGCGGCGTAGCACGCTACGCCTCCGCGCAATGGCTTGATTGCCTTGACCTTGGACAAAAATTCACATTTATGAATTGGAAACGTTCATCGGTGCCCATCCACTCAAAAACCGATTCGTGGACGGGCACTCCTTGGTCGTGAATCGGATAAATTTCGGCCGTCTTGTGAAAAGCTCATGTGGTGATGCCGCCGATCCGACCCATATAGAAAAGCATACCTGTCAATGCGCCGTCAACCGCTAACAGGTTTCGTTTCCATTCATAAGCGGTACAACCCTTTCTACAACGACATGTTTTGCAGTTGAAAAGTCTTCGAAATAGAGACACTATAGTCACTCTGGCATTAAACCACCACTTCAAGTGGTGGACCGGAAGAGGTTCTACCGTTCCGGCGAGAACGACTATCGTGAATTTCCAATGTCCAATACTCAATTTCCAATGCTCAAGTGTGGAATCGCTGCGCTCTGCCAGTTTTTTAAAAGGCCATAATGGCAGATTGCCTTTCTTGAACATTGAGAATTGAAAATTGGATATTAAGCCCTCCTAAGGCATTGGCCGACGAATGAAAACGGCATCGCCAATTGACACTGACCATGCCCTGAGGACATGGATTTCCAAGATGCATCGAACCCCCAACAGCCGAGGTCGAGCCATGATTCCCCTTCAAGAAATCGAAAAAGCCGCAAAGACCCTGGCCCCACACATCATCAAAACACCGCTGGTCCATTCGCCCGCCTTCAGTCGTATGTTCGGGGCCCAGGTCTATCTGAAGCTGGAAAATCTTCAGAAGACCGGCTCCTTTAAAATTCGAGGGGCCAGCTACCGCCTGCTTTCCGGTGGCGGGACAATCGGCCCCCAAGGGGTGGTTGCGGCCTCTGCTGGAAACCATGCTCAGGGGGTGGCCCTGGCTGCCCGCCGGGCCGGGGTCAGGGCGACCATTGTCATGCCCGAATGGGTTTCCATTACCAAGCAGGAGGCCACCCGGGCTTACGGTGGCCATGTGGTGATCCATGGACAGAGTATCGGCGAGTGCCTGGCACGAGCCGAAGAATTGAGCCGAACGGGAATGACCTTCATTCACCCCTTTGATGACGTTGACATCATGGCCGGTCAGGGAACCGTGGGGTTGGAAATCCTCCAGGACCTGCCCGACGCCGATATGATCCTTTGCCCTGTGGGCGGTGGCGGATTGATTTCCGGCATTGCCTCTGCCGTTAAGGCCAAACGGCCGGATTTGCGTATCATCGGGGTCCAGGCTGCCGTCTGCGCAGCTGTCTGTTTTTCCCTTGCCGCCGGGCATATGGTGGAAGCGTCGTCCGCCACTTCCATTGCCGACGGCATTACCGTGAAAAAGCCCGGACAGCAATGCTTCGATATCATCTCCCGGACCGTTGAAAACATGGTTGCCGTGGAAGAAGAACAGATTGCCGCGGCCATTTTACTGCTCCTGGAACGAAAGAAGATTCTGGCCGAAGGGGCCGGCGCGGCACCCTTGGCGGCATTGATCAGTGGCCTTGTTGTCCCGCCCAACGACGCCCGGGTGGTGCTGGTGATCAGCGGCGGCAACGTGGACAGCCCCCTGCTCGGTAGGGTGATCCGTCAGGGGTTGATCAAAAAGGGGCGCGTCATGCGCATAGGGGTTCAGTTGGAGGATGTTCCCGGTTCCCTGTCCCGGCTCCTTGCAGCAGTGGCTGCCCTCAAGGCCAACGTCCTGCACATCCACCACGACCGCGGCGCGGGAAACCTGCCCATCTACATGACCCGGGTGGAGCTGGAACTGGAAACCCGAGGCCCTGAACATGTTGCTGACGTTATCGCAGCCATGAAGGAAAAGGGGTATACCCTGCTTTAACCGGCTAAAGTTTGAAATGTATCAAAGTTTTGAGGCGTTGCTTCGCGCCAGCTCTTTTCAGCCAAGATATGGGCGGGACAACGGCCTTATATGATCAACCCCGGTTCGACCGCCGCCTTGTGGCGATGCGACTTGGAATGGACCGGATTGACACCGACGGCGTGAAGCGAGAGCCGACGGATACCGAAACGCATGGGAAGGATCAGGGCGAGGACGCTCAGGAGGAGGGCAACGGCAAAAGAGCCGATGATCCAGGTCCACTGGAGCGCGGATACGGCCCGGCCATGAATGCCTGACATGAAGAGGGTGTAGACCGGGCCGGCCTGAAGAATGGTCACCACGGCGATGAAGGTCGCCGACATGATCATGAAGACGAGCCCACCGAAACTGGTGACCGTCTGGGCCGGGTTTTCTGAACCGAAGTCCGGGTAGGCGGCCCCCAGGCCGACTCCCATGGCGATGACCCCCGGGGTGAGGAAGAACATGGTGATCACGGACAGGACCATCATGAAAGGGGTGACGTTTAACAGCAGGTTGGTGGCCACGATGAGGATCTGACTCAGTACCAGCAACGGGAAGAGGTAGATGAAGAACTTGATCCACAGAAAGGTCCGGATGGAAATGGGACCGGATCGAACGATCCAGAAGCTGTGCCCCTCGATACTCACCGATGGAAAGGCGAATCGGGCGGTGATCGCGGTGAGCACGAAGGCGGCCAGGGCCATGTTGAGAAAGCTGAAAAGATTTTGGAGATAGACGGTGCGGATGGGCGACTTGTCCAGGGGGAGCACCGAAAAGTTGTACAGGTAAATGGCCACCAGTGCCGCCACCAGAAAAATCTGGGACCACTGGGCCTGGTCCCGCCAGAAGGATCGGATTTCTTTGTAGACAAAGGCGCGGGCAGGCCCGGAAAGGGGCTTGAGCATCTGGTAGAGGCGGCTTTTGGGAGATTGGAACAACCGGATCAGGGCTGCCTGGGTTTTGGAAAATCCCTTGAAATAAATCAGCCGGGCCAGTTGGAAATTGACCACGGCCGCAAAGCCGGCAAAGCTCCAGGCCAGGGCTGCGTGAAACAGGGCGTCGCCGGTACGTCCGTCCAGGGCGGCCAGAAGGCTGTCGTAGGCCCAGGTGCTGGGCAGCCACGGCGGTGATGGGGTGCTCAGGGTTTGAAGGTAGGCCAGCACCGTGGAAAAGGACTCGGGGTTCACCAGGCGTTCGGGCCGCAGCATGCGAAAGGTGACGTAGAGTCCGATGAGCACGGACAGGCCGAGAAATACGAATATGCTGCGCACCCGCGAGGCCGGTAAAATGATGACGGCCAGCATAACGGCCAGGGCGCTGACGGCCGAAGCGGCCACGCATAGGGGGAGCAGCACCAGGATGATGTCGAGATAGAACAATGGGCCCGTGCGGTAGACCAGGGCGTAGGAGAGAAAGATGGGAATGGTGTAGACCACCACCATCCAGGAACTGTCCACGGTGCTTTCGATCCAGCGGGCCAGAAAGATTTTTTCACTGGCCACCGGCAGGGAGTGCACCAGGTTCAGATCCCGGCTCAGGTAGAGTTTTGAAAGGGCCGTGAGGATGGAACTGAAGACCAGCAGGGAAAAGAAGGTCAGGATCGTCATGGAGAGCAGTTTTTGGGCCAGGACGTCGCCGAACCCCTCCACGCCTTGAAAATAGACCAGTACCCGGTAGGTGACGGCGAATATGCCGGCCCAGAAGGCCCCGCCCAGAACGCCGAACAGGGCCAGGCGCATGCCCGAGCCCTTCCCCCCGCTGTTCTTTCGAAAGGTCCACCAACGCGGCTTGATCAGGGTGATGACCTGTCTCATGGGTCGGTCCCTTCCCTGGTGAGCTGCAAAAATGCCCCTTCCAGGTCCGCTTCGGCCACGCCGGAGGCCAGCTTGAGATCGTCGATGGTGCCGGTGGCAACCAGGGTGCCATGGTTGATGATGCCGATTTGGTGGCAGACGTCTTCGGCCAGTTTCAGGGTGTGGGTGGACATGAAGATGGTGGTCCCGTTTGCGGCCAGATCGCCAAAGAGTTCGCGGACCATCCGGATTCCCCTCGGATCCAGGCCCACCATGGGCTCGTCCACAATGAGAATGGGCGGCTCGTGGAGCAGGGAGGCGGCCATGATGAGCCGTTGCTTCATGCCGTGGGAATAGCTTTCGATCAGTTCATGGGCCCGGCCCAGCAGCCCGAACAGGGTCAGGAGTTCTTCGGTCCGGGTGTGGAACCGCTCCTCGGCGACGTCGTAGAGGTCGGCGGTGAAGCGCATGAACTCCATGCCGGTGAGTTTTTCATAGAGAAAGGGACGGTCAGGGATCAGCCCGATACGGCGTTTGGCTTCCACGGGGTTTGCGGCCATGTCGATGCCGTCGATGACCACCGTTCCGTGGCTGGGGGCCAGCAGGCCGCCGATCATCCGGATGGTGGTGGTTTTTCCGGCGCCGTTGGGCCCGATGAACCCGAAGAGTTCACCTTTTGGTACTTTCAGGCTGATGCGGTCCACGGCCCGGGTGGTGCCATAGGTTTTGGATAGATCTCGCAACTCAATCATCAGACAGCTCCAGAATGGAAAAGCGGACCTTGCCGATGACCTGCATCAGGTCGATCTGGCGGTCCGCGGCCCCGTGAACGAATCGGATGTGGGTGACATCGGCCGGCAGTTGGGTCATGAGGGCGTCGGCCGTCACCCATTGCCCCAGATAAAGACTGTTCCAGGCATGGTAGTAGAAATTTCCCCTCAGGTAAACCAGACCGGCCTCGATTCGGGCCGGAATGCCGGCAGCCCGGGCCATGGCGGCAAAGAGCACGGCGTGCTCGTTGCAGTCTCCCATGCCATGGATCAGGGTTTGTACGGCGTCTGGAACCGAAAGGACCGGACGCCTTTGGATGTTGTCGTGAATCCAGCGCATGATTTTTTCTACCCGGGCCAGGGGCCGGTCGTCCGGGGACACGATTTTCCCCACGGTCTCAAGAATCCGGGGATGATCCGATTCGATAAACGGGGCCGGCATCAGAAATTCCGCGGCCACGACCGATGGCACCTGATCCGGGTCAGGGACCGGTTCCCGGCGAACGGTGAGTTCGCCGCCCCGATAGCGCTGCCGGTCTCCATCCAGGGATAGCGGATTGGTTATGCCGTCGACCTTCAGCCGCAGGACGGTCAGGCGCTGGGGTTCGGCAATGTGCCGGTCGGCGGCCACGGCCACCAGGCGGGTCAGGTCCTGACTGGCGGAAAGGGGCGCACCGTCTAATGCCTGGGCCCTGGTCACCCGGGTCAGGGTAATGTCCATGAACCCTTTTTCCCGGATCACGTTTCCTTGCCCATCCACCCAGGCGCTCTGGGCGCTGCCCATGAAATCGACATCGAACCGGCGTGTTTCGAGGTGTTTCCCATCGATTTGAAGTGTTTCCGGTCCCCTCAAGGTGATTCGGACCGGCCGGCGGCCCAGGGTTGCCGGGTCGAAGACGGAAAAGGTACGGGTGTCGCCGGGCGTCATTTTCGAACCGGCGGCAGCGTCGAGAATACCGGCGCTGAGAAAGATCGGACTTTCTAAGGCAATGGGGACCTGCTTGCCGTCCATGGTCACCACGAGGGCGTCGCCCTCAACCTGGCCGCTGGCCTGAAAGGAGAACAGGCTTGATGTCAGTGAAAAGTCAAACCCCTTCAGGCTCAGATCGCTGTTGAGGGTCGCGCGGGTTTCAATGGACAGGTCCTGAACCATGCCCATGGTGTTGATGCGCATGGTGGTGGTGTCGGTGAGGGTAAATCCGTTTTGGGTCGGATCCAATCGTCGGTGGGCGTACCCGATGCGCCGGTCCTTTTGGTCAATGGCCATCCAGGTTTCGCGTTGGGCCACGGCGGCGGTGTCGGCTGGGTCGAGCCTTGACACCCGGTGAAAAAGGCCCAGACGAACGGCCATCAGGGAGGCGAAAAGGATGCCGAGAACCATGCCGAGAATCAGGCCGAGCCGAATCTTTTTTTTCCCATGGACCATGGCGCCTCGTTATCCGTGACAATGACAATTCACCAAACACTTAAAGTTAAGCCAACGTGCCCAATGGTGGACCGGAAAAGGTTCATGGGTTTTGGCGGAAAAAACAGATGGTAATTACGAATTCCCAATCTTCAATACTCACGACGGATGACCGTCGACCACTGACGGATGACCGCCGTCTGCCGTCTGCCGTCTGCGGTCTGCGGTCGGCGGTCGGCCTCAGGGATTGTAACTGGACCCGTCCCAGCAGTGGGTGCAGAGTTTTTCCTTGGGCATGCCGATGGCCGCCACCAGGTTGTCCATGGTCTGGTATTTTAAGGTGGTCAGGCGCAGCCGGGTGCGGATACGCTCCACCATGGCGCGATTTTTCTCCGATCCGGCCGCGGCGTAGGCTTTCAGATCTTCGGCCTTATCGCCTTCCAGTTCACTGATGGCTTTTCGTCCGGCCAGATCAAGGGTGGACCGGGACGTGGAAAAATTGAGAAAGTCGCAGGCATGAATCAGGGTGGGGCAGGCGATGCGCATATGCACTTCCCGGGCGCCGGCATCGAACAGGGCCTGAATGTTGTCCTGGAGTTGGGTGCCCCGGACGATCGAGTCGTCGCAGAATAGAACGCTTTGGCCCTGGATCAGGCTTTTGACCGGAATCAGTTTCATGCGGGCCACCAGGTCGCGCAGGTTCTGGTTTTGGGGCATGAAGCTGCGGGGCCAGGTGGGGGTGTATTTGACATAGGGGCGTTTGTAGGCGATCCCTTTGGCGTTGGCATATCCCAGGGCATGGCCGATGCCCGAGTCGGGAATTCCGGACACGTAGTCGGGGGCCACGTCGTCGTTTTCGGCCAGAAACCCCCCGCAACGGTAGCGGACCGATTCCACGTTGATCCCCTCGTAACCCGAGGCCGGGTAGCCGTAGTAGACCCAGAGAAATGAGCAGATCTGCATGCGGTCTTCCGGTGGGCGGCGCTGTTCGTAACCGTCGGGTGTGATAAAGACGATTTCTCCCGGTCCCAGATCCCGTTCCACGTCAAACCCGAGATTGGCAAAGGCGGCCGTCTCGGAACCGGCGGCAAGGGCGCCCTCTTTTTTACCGAGAATGACGGGGGTGCGCCCCAGTTTGTCCCGGGCGGCCCATAGCCCGTTGTCGGTCATCAGCAGCATGGAGCAGGATCCTTTAATGACGCTCTGGGCGTGGGCGATCCCTTCCTCAAAGGACCCTTTTTCACAGATCAGCATGGCCATGAGTTCGGTGGGGTTGATAACACCGCCGGTGGTCTCCGAGAAATGATGCCGTTTTGAAAAAGCCTTTTGGGCCAATTCCTCGATGTTGTTGATTTTGGCCACGGTGACGATGGCAAAGGTACCCAGGTGGCTGCCGATGATCAGAGGTTGGCTGTCGCTGTCGCTGATGACCCCGATACCCCGGTTACCGTGAAATTTGTTCAGGTCCGGTTCGAATTTGGACCGGAAGTAGTTGTTTTCGATGCTGTGGATGGAGCGGGTAAATTCCGAGGCGTTGCCCACGGCCATACCGCCGCGCTTGGTGCCTAGGTGCGAGTGGTAATCGGTGCCGTAAAAAAGATCGTTGACGCAGTCGCTGGTGGATACCGTGCCGAACAGTCCGCCCATTATTTCCCCTCCTTTGGTCGCTTCACATGTATTCCCAAGTGCTTCAGTTCACAAATACGGTTACTTATTTCCAGTCATACAACGTTTTTTCACCTATTCAAGGGAAACCAGTCGGTGGGTCAGCTTGCCGTTTTCAATGGTTACCCGGGCGATGCCGGGGGGGCTCCCATGTCGCGGATAAGCGGCACTGCCCGGATTGAGAAAAAGCACGCCGTTTTGTTCAATGGCAACGGCCCGGTGGGTGTGCCCGCTGACCACCAGACTAAATCCGCCGGCCGCGGGGTCCAAGTCCAGATGATGAATATCGTGAAGCAGGTAGACGCCGATGCCACCGAGTTCGACCGCTTCGGTGATGGCGCGATCCTGGCACCAGGGGCCACCGTCCATGTTGCCGCGGACGGCAATGACCGGCGCGATACGTTCCAATTGCCCGATGACCTCTTCGGAGCCGATGTCACCGGCATGAAGGATCACCTGGACCCCGGCCAGGGCCTCAATGGCCTTTTCGGGAAGGGTGCCGTGGGTGTCGGAGATGATGCCGATGGTGAGGCGATCGCCCCGTTTCAGGGTTTTCATGTGGAAACATCCATAAGCGTCCATTCAAGAAAGAAGCATTTCGTGGCCGGGCGCCAGTTAGAGGCAGCCGGGAATGCTTGGCCGATTGAGGGGCGAGTATAAAAAAGGCGGGTCGGAAAGTAAAGGGGGCGATGGGCACCCATGGCCGTTTCCGGCACCTGTGGGTCAGTAAAGTTCGTACTTGACCAGACGTCCGTCCAGATCGGCGTTGGCAAGGGGCAGTTTGAGGCTTGCTTTGAGCCCCAGGTGTTTGATGTACTCCCGTTCACCGAAATAGACGAAGGCCGTGCTCGCCTGGCAGCGCTGCTTGAGAAAATCGCCCAGGGTTTTGTAAAACTCGCTCAGGTCCCGATCCTTTTCCAGTCGAATGCCGTAAGGCGGATTGACGACGATCAGTTTTCGGTTCAATTTTGTGATCTGGCGGAAATCGGACGTTTCGATGAGAACCCGTCGGCCGTAGGGCAGGGTGGTGATGTTGGTGCGGGCGGCCTGGACTGCCTGGGGCGAAAGGTCGCTTCCCGCGACCAGTCCCGGCAGCAGGGGACGGATTTGCCGGTCCATTTCATTTTTCAAGCCGCGCCAGGCGATGGGGTTGAAATCGGGCAGGAGTTGAAACCCGAATCGCTGGCGCAGATAGCCTGCGGGAATCCGGCAGTGGCGCATGAGGGCCTCGGAAAGCAGGGTGCCCGAGCCGCACATGGGGTCGTAGACCGGACAGGTACCGTCCCAGCCGGCTGTTTCGAGGATGGCCGCGGCCAGTGTTTCCTGCAAGGGCGCCGGCACGGTGGTCTGGCGGTATCCCCGTCGGTGCAGAGAGCCGCCGGAGGTGTCGAGACTGACTACGGCCTGGTCCCGGTGTATGTAGAGGCTGAAGCGGTAATCGGGTGTCTGGCGTTCGACCTGGGGCCGCTTTCGGCCGGTTTCACGGAACCGGTCCACGATGGCGTCTTTGAGCCGCAGGGTGGCAAACTGGCTGTGGGTGATGGCGCTGTGTTGGACATTGGCGAAAATGGCAAAGGTCCGGCTGGGATCCATGACAGCGGCCCAATCCTTGGCTTTGGCCTGGGCATGGAGTTGGTCCGTGGTCTTGCAGGGAAAGGAGAACAACGGGGCCAGGACACGGATCAGTAGCCGGGATGCATAGTTGATTCGGTACAGTGTTTTGGCGTCGGCGGTGAAATAGGCGCCGAGGCCGGCGATTTCAATCGCCGTGGCACCGAGTTGGGTCAGTTCCTGGACCGCCATGGCATCGAAGCCCTTGGGGAACTGGGCGAAATAACGCTGGTTTTCCTGGTAGAGCAGCATGGTCATCACATTCGGATTTTAAGGCCTTGTTTTGCTGGCCCGGGTTTTTAGCAGGCGGGGAGGCCTATATCCCACAGGCGGGAAAATAAAAAGCTTATTTCACCGATTCAAGATACTCCCATCTTTCATAGGCTTCGGCCAGCTCTTTTTCAATGGTCTTCAGACGGTCGCTGGCCGCGGCGACTGAACCACCGTCCTGCTGGTAAAAAGCCGGATCGGTCATGGTCTCGTAAAGGCGCTTCTGTTCGGCCTCCAGGGCTTCGATTCGCCCGGGAAGCACTTCGAGTTCGCGCTTTTCGTTAAACCCAAGTTTTATCTGCCGGTTGGACGGGGCACGGGGCTTTTCCTTTGAGGTTTCTTTTTCCGGGTGCGATTTCTTGTCCCCAACCGTATCACGCTGGCGGATCCAGTCGTCGTAGCCTCCGATGAATTCGGTGACCGTGCCGCTGCCGTCCAGCACCAGGGTGGAGGTGACCATGTTGTTTAAAAAAGCCCGGTCGTGGCTGACCAGAAGCAGGGTGCCGGGGTAGTCCATGAGGCGCTCTTCCAGCAGCTCGACGGTTTCCATGTCCAGGTCATTGGTCGGTTCGTCCAAGACCAGAACATTGGACGGGCGGGCGAAAAGACGGGCCAGTAACAACCGGTTTCGCTCGCCGCCGGAGAGGATGCGCACCGGACTGCGGGAACGCTCCGGCGTGAAGAGGAAATCCTGAAGATATCCAATGACGTGGCGGGTTTGATCGCCCACGGCAATCCGGTCCTTGCCGTCGGCGAGGTTGTCGGCCACGCTTTTGTCCGGATCGAGCTGGGCACGGAGCTGATCGAAATAGGCGACTTGGAGACGGGTGCCGTGGCGCAGGTGGCCGCGGTCCGGGGGCAGGTCGCCCAAGAGGAGTTGAAGCAGGGTGGTTTTGCCGGCACCGTTGGGGCCGATGATGCCCACCTTGTCGCCGCGCATGACGGTGGCGCTGAATTCTCGAATCACGGGGCGGGTGTCCCATGCATAGTCGACATCTTCAGCGGATATGACCAGTTTACCGGTGCGCTGGGCTTCCTGGATCTGCATCCGTACGGACCCGATCCTCTCCCGGCGGGCACGGCGCTGTTCCCGCAGCTGTTCCAAGGCACGCACCCGGCCCATGTTGCGGGTGCGGCGTGCCTTGATGCCGGATCGGATCCAGGTTTCTTCAGCAGCCAGTTTTTTGTCGAATACCGCGTTTTGAGTGTTTTCAGCCTCGTTCCGGTCGGCTTGGCGCATTAAAAAAGTGTCGTAATCGCAGTCCCAGGCGGTCAGGCGGCCGCGGCCGATGGAAACGATTCGGCGGGCGAACCGGCGCAGGAAGGCGCGGTCGTGGGTGATGAACACCAGGGTGCCGGAGAATTTTTCCAGTTCAGCCTCCAGCCGGTCGATGGCCGCGATATCCAGGTGGTTGGTCGGTTCGTCCAGCAACAGCAAATCCGGTTCGGCGACCAGGGCCCGGGCCAACAGGGTGCGTCGTTTGACCCCGGCGGACAGATCGGCAAAAGGGGCATCGGCGTCGAGCTCGAGTCGGGTGATGACCCGGTCCATGCGTTGGGCCGCACCCCAGCCTTCCAGTTCGGCGAGCCGGGATTCGGTTTTGGCTCGTTTGCGCATCGATGCATCGTCCGGACATTCTGACAGGATGCGGAGTTCGGCCAGCAGATGGCCGGTTTCCCCGAGGCCGGCAGCCACCACATCATAGACCGTGCCGGACAGGCCCGGTGGTACATTCTGGGGCAGACGGGCCGTACGGACCCCGCTGTGGGCGAAGATTTCCCCGCTGTCGGGCTTGATGTCCCCACTGATCAGCTTCAACAGCGTGGTTTTGCCCGTGCCGTTTCGGCCCAGCAGGCAGATCCGGTCACCGGCATGGATTTCCAGGTCGACGCCGTCGAGAAGATCGGCGCCGCCAAAGCCCATGGAAACGTTTCTGATGCTGAGTTGTGACATATATGGAACCCAAACTGAGCGCTTTAAATTTCGAAATAAAGCCTAAGTATTTGTTATATTAATGTAAACACCCTATTTTGTCTTTCGAAATTTAAAACCCTTCGGGATTGTCGAATTCAAGGCTGCACCATGCAGTCCGATGTTCGGCAGGGTCAAATGGCATAATCCTGCCAGTCCTGTCAATCCTGCCCGAACGCAATTCAGTAGAGGTTGACCGGCTACGTGAAGAATCCCCGCAGCAAAGTCTGAGTCCCAGAAAGAATTGTTCAGCGTTTCCATCTGGCGGGATTGCCATGAACAAAATATAATATCAGAAGATTGTCCGGAAGGGGAATATATCCGGAATTAAGGCGTGTTCTCCCCGGCAGGCGTACCTGCCGGGGAGTCGTTATAGGTCCGTTGGATGGGCTTTCATTACCCATCAGCCGTAAGCGTTCACAGGGCATCACGCCGAGGCGTGACTTTGTTCCCGGGCAATTGAAGTACGAACGAGTACGTCTGCATGCCCGGCGCCTCGCATCTACGGCACCCTGTAAACGTTTACCTTGCGAAGGCTCAGAACGCTGTATCGTTCCAACCCCGTGAACAGTTACCATCCGCCATGGGCAACCCGTCGGAGCTTACTCGATCTCGTCCACGGCCAGGGGGAATAGGCTCATGTAATCGCAACCGTCGGAGGCAATGACAATGGGGTTTTCGTACCTGAACCCGATATCCTCCTCGGGGCAGGCATACTGCATCGCACAGATGAGAAGCTCGCCCTCCTGGTAGACGTGGTCCGGGTTGGTCCAGTAGGGGAACGGTCCGTCATTGAGCCCGATCCGCCACTCATCGCCCATGAGCCCGATGCCGTGCTCGAACCCCGGGACCATGTAGTCGGCAAAGCCGCGCTCGTCGGCAAAGCCGATCATCTGTTCGGCAAGATCCGCCGGCGTGATGCCGGCCCGGTAGGTTTTTAGGGTAAGATCCACGATGTCGGTGAAGTTTTTAGCGTGCCAGCGCTGGCGGTCGGTGACCGGGCCGATGAGGTAGTTGTGGGCGTGGTCACCCAGGCCCAGCTTGAACATGGCGTGAATGTCCACCATGAGCGGCTCTCCGGCCTGCAGCGCTCTTCGGGACGCCGGGGTGCAGGCCCCACCGGCCAGCCCGGTACGGTATCCGCTGGCGATTTCGTTTCCGCCGGTAAAAGACCACTCCCATTCGCTGCCGGCCTTTCGCATGGCGTAGGCTGCCAGTCCGGCGATTTCGGTCTCGGTCATGCCTTTCCAGCCGCCGTTTCCGATGGCCTCAAAGACTGCCTGATGGCCGATGTCCACAATGCGAGACGCCTCCTGGAACCGGTTGATGGTGCCGGCGTCCTTGATCAGGGAGAGTTTGTCAACGATGTCGTGGGCATTGACCAGTTCACAGCCGGGCAGGGCCTCGGTAAATCGCTGGTATTCATACAGGGTGAGGTTCCCCTCGGGCAGATAATTGCTCATGCCGCTTTCAATCCCCACCCGGCCCCGGCCGTTGGGCAGCGATTCTTCGATGAAATCCGAGATCAGTTCGATCTGGTCCTGGCCACCCATGGGAACGAACCCCATAACCCGATCCTCATCCAGCCAGGAATCGTCGGCAATGCGTGCCGCGTCGATAACAAAGGTAAATGCCATGGGCAGTCCGTCTGCCGGAATTACCACGAAGCTTCGCCAGGGGCAGAAGGCGTCCAGGGTCCAGGAGAGGGTCCGCAGGCGCGAGCCGAGGTAGACGTCGATGTTCTCTTTGGCCATCCGGGCCTGGATGTCTTTTATTCGTTTGGGGAAATCGATGAAATACGGATCTTCATTGTGATGTGTCATGATTATCGCTCCTTAAGGTAAAATTGCTGGGCAATTTTACCTGTTGAACGGCTTTGCCGTTATTCTTTAAATGGTCTTTCCTTTGGTTCCCCGTGTCACAGGATTTGCAGCCAGGGGTGATGACTTCATTTGGTGCCGGTAAGATATCATATCCATCACTCCAATACTCCATGACTCCGAATGAATATTCATGCCGCCTCGGCGGCAAGAAAATCCATTCAGTAGTTCGCCGGTATGGTGGAGAGCACCTTGTTGAGCCGGTCGGCGATGGCGGCCAGTTTCAGGGCCTTGACCATGTTCCCCTTGAGCTTGAGCTTGCCGGTCATCAGCGCCCGCTGGGAGCCGAGTTCGGCCCTGGAGATCTTGGCGAAGACCTCGTATTTGCCGGTAATGCGAAACTCGGCCTTGGGCGGTTCGTCTTCGCCCAGGAGCAATTCGGCGAATTCGCCGTTTTCGAAACGGAAAAAGAGAAACTTGTCCTTTCCGTTGGGACAGTCGAGGTAGATGTTACTCATGGACGAGGTGATGTGATTCATCCGCTCCGGGCTGAGTTCGCTTTTGAGTCGCCGTTCCGCTTCATCTCGCCATTGCTGGGTCAGGTACTGGATCTGTTCGGTCATGACTTCCTCCTTTTGTTATTTATGGCGATCCATTCTGTCCATCGCCGTTGGACGAACCCAAGTGCTCGAAAGCACAATTACTGCGACATTAGTATTAACCGCAGACACTCGCCGACACCCGCAGACTTTTTTTTAAACCGGCCGACCTGGCCGGCCCAAAGAGGTTGCCCTGCGGGGCGCACGTTGTACAAAGAGACGCCTTCTTGCTTAGGATCTGTCGTACCCTTCGCGAAGCGATGCGAATTTGTTGGCGATCAGGTCGATCGCCAACAAGCTTTTCCAGCCTGCCCGGCGTCTTGTGCGGCGAAGCCTGTAGGCGAAGACGTATGCCTTCAGGCGAAGCCGGGTCTGCGACGTTCTGCGAGCGTCTGCGGTTCATAATAAACCGGGTTATGTTCTGACCTCAGCTAACTGACATCATCGTATTTCTGACAATCTGAAATAAGTTAAGCGCTCTGGACGAAGAGTCCCTGGGTAATCAGCTCGATGGTCTGATCAAAACGTTTCTGCAGGGACGGGTCGCCGGTTAGAATGTACATTCGGATGATGATCATCTTGTAGACCGAAAATATGATTTCCGGCACCGTCTCCATGTCTATTTCCCGAAAGGTTTTCTCCGCCATCCCCTGCTCAAGGATCTGCCGGATCATCCCTACCGAGGCGCCGTTGATATCGGCGTAGGGATCGTTTTCGGGAAACATGGGAAAAATGTCCGGATCGCGGATCAGCAACCGTCGCAAGTCGTCGTCCTCGGACAGATAGTCTACGGCCTTGCGGCACATGACGGAAAATCGGGACCGGGCATCGGTTTCGGCGGCAATGGCTTCGCCCACCCGTGTCTGCCAGCGGAGCATGGCAGACCGAACGGTGTTTTCGTAAAGGTCCCGCTTGTTTTTTGAGTACAGGTAAAGGTTGCCCTTGGTCATGCCCAACTCCGCGGCAATGTCGTCCAGGGTGGTCTTCTTAAATCCATACTGGGAAAAGACCCTCAGGGCCGCCAGATGGATGGTATCGATGGATTCTTTGGGTTTCATGGATGCTCCATGTTCAAGGTTCCAGGTTCAAAGCTTGTCCGCCACTGGCGGGTTCAAGGTTCCAAATTCAAAGTGGCGTGCTCATGCCAAATCCCACATCCACCAATCCGTCAATTCGTCAATCCACCAATCCGCCAATTCGCCAATCCGTCAATTCATACATCCTGCTGTTTTCTGCGGGAGCACTGTATAAATAAACAGAAAGTATATTGGTTCATTTATGATAGGATGGCATCCCCTGTCAACGGAAAACTTGCTTTATATGGTTGAGGAAAGGTTAATCATCGGCCATGGCTTCTCGGATTTTGATAACCAAATCATGAACGGTGACGGGTTTTTGAAGGAACTGACCGATTCGAGGTTTGGTTGATATGGTCTGTTTTCGGTATGTGAAGGATTGACATGCAGAGATAAGGCGATCGCATACAGAACATGGCTGGATAAATCTTGACCATCATCTTTCTCGCCGCATGCGTGAAAAAGATAAAAATATTGACAATTCATTGAGTATCTGCCAAAGCAACTAAGGGATTTCCCTTTTACTCCTCATCTTGCCCCTACATTTTGACGTTCTCCTCGTAATGGGGACTCCCCAATTTCCGCTGCGGTCCCGCGGATAAGTGATTTAGCCATGATTTGCTTTCTGTTATGAGCGCCTATTTAAAGATCGAGCGTTTTGCCTGGTTCGACGATCAGGTTCGCCGGCGCCGATTCCCCAGCGCTGCCGACCTGGCCCGTCATTTTGAGGTGTCGCCCAAGACATCGCAACGGGCCATCGATTTCATGCGAGATCAAAATGAAAATCCTTTCCATTGGCGCCGACGTTACGGTTGTTTCACCCGAGGCCCTGAAAATAGAGATTCCCGATGAGATTCGAAAGATGAAGGAAATGTACGACAGGGAATTGCCGAATTGCGAGTGATCGATTACGAATTACGGATTGACGAATTGAGGAATTGGATAACCTATCGCATCATCACCGGCCCCGGAATGCTGTTAATCAGCGACATGCAAAAAAGAAAAAAGCGGTTTTAGACAGGATTTAAAGGATGCCCAGGATTTTTTTGTCGAAGTTTGACGTAGATCCCGCCATGGCGGGACCGGCCGGAAGCCGGGGCGGCAATGCGGAATCTGTCACCAGACGGCGGCTACCAAATGGTTTGCATCTGGTCGGACCGACGCAGGAAGGCATCGGCGGTCACGAGGGGGCACCGGGCAATAATGGCGGTTGCGGCGATGATGCGGTCGGCCGGATCCTTATGGGCATCGCCGAACAGGTGGGCCGACAATTCAGCAACGGCCGGCGTGATGGAATGGAGGTGGTACGTGTTGCTCTTGAGCAGATGGGCGATGAATTCCGAATAGGGGGATTCGACTTTCAGGCGTCTGGCCGCCATGAGCATGGCGATTTCCCACAGGGTTATGTCGCAAAGGATGATCCCTTCGCCCTCATTGGCCCGGGCCAGGGCGTTTTTGGCCTTGGGCGAAAGTCGATCGGGCAGCAAGGCGTCCCAGACGACAATGTGAGTGTCTACCACAATCATGCCAAGGCGTCCCAGTCGGCGCTGATGGGCGCCAGCACATCGCCCACCTCGGCGGTCTGCGCCAGACGCGCCAGGGCCTGGCGTGCGGCAGCGCGCTCATCTTCAGCCGGCACAAGCCGTGCGACCTCTCTGCCCCGGGAAGTGATGGTAATGGTGGCCCCCTTTTTGACCTTTTCGATAAAAAAAGGAAGCTTCTCCCGAAACTGACTGACACCGACTGATTCCATGGCCTTCTCCTGCTCAATGTTTTTGTACAACCATATTGTACACATTAACCGATTGCAAGCCCATATAAAATTTTAAAGAAAAATTTAATGAATTGTCCTGATCTGACAAAGCCGCGTGTTATGGAAAACTTGGTATTGGATATTTTCGAATTCACCAATTGCCGGATCTTTTTCGGAGGAAACTGATGAGCGGTCGTTTATGAATGAAGACAACGTTCCTTCGTATTTCAAATACTGGGGAAAAACCTCCAAGGAAGGCAGTTTTCACCTGCTCCCTTACCATTGCCTGGATGTGGCTGCGGTGGGGAAAATTCAGTTGGACAACAATCCTTTCCTTGTGGAAAGCTTTAAAAATATCAGCGGTATCGAAAAAAAGGAATTAAAAAATATTGTGATTTTTTTCCTTGCCTTGCATGATTTAGGCAAATTTGCCGAAAGCTTTCAACAATTGGTTCCAATTCTGAGAAACCGGCTATGGCCTGGCGACAAGATTCTAAAAACCAACTATAGCGTCCGCCATGATAACCTCGGGTATGTCCTATGGAATAACAAAGGCGGGTTGGAGCAGCATTTCCAAACCAAAGGATTCGGGTTGGCCTCCGGCTATAAACCAGCAGGAAAAAGCGTTTTCCGTAATGTGCTGAAGCCGTGGGTTCAAACGGTCACCGGTCATCATGGGCAGCCGCCTAAATCGCGTGTGGGCACGAGCAAAATCCGGATTAAAGATCATTTCAGAGCGCATGATGTTGAAAGTGCCATTTCTTTTGTTACGGAATGTTTTATTTTCTTCAACCCGGACTTTGACTCGATGCTCAGAGAGTGCCAGAGCGAATGTCCACGGAAAAACTACAAGCACGCCAGCTGGTTAATGGCCGGGTTTTCAGTGCTTTGCGACTGGCTGGGGTCAGACAGAGAGATTTTCCATCCTTGTTCCCAAAGAATGCCGCTTGATCAGTATTGGACAGACCATGCAATTCCCGGGGCCAGGCAAGCGGTTTTTCAATCCGGCATTTTACCTGCCGAAACAGCACCTGAAAAAAAGTTTGACGGCCTTTTCCCAAAAATCAAACACCGGACCCCTCTGCAAATGAAATGCTGTGAACTGCCAATGGCCGGCACGCCGCAGCTTTTGATTTTGGAAGACGTTACCGGCGCCGGTAAAACAGAGGCCGCCATCATGCTGGCTCATCGCCTGCTGGCCGGCGGGCAGGGCCAGGGAATCTATCTCGGGCTGCCGACAATGGCAACCGCCAACGCCATGTATGAGCGGATGGTCGAGTCGTACCGTTGTTTATACCGAGAAGGCAGCCGCCCTAGCATGGTGCTCAGCCATGGGGCCCGGCATTTATCGGAAATCTTCCAAAAGTCTTTTTTGATGGCACAGCCGTCAGACAAAGCCGACAATGAAAAGAAGGATGAAACCACCTCAGCCGAGTGTAACCGTTGGCTGGCCGACCATCGTAAAAAAGCGCTTCTTGCGGATTTGGGGGTTGGAACGATTGATCAGGCGCTACTGGGTGTTCTTCCCGCCCGTCACCAATCTTTGCGCTTATTCGGGTTGGCAAATAAGGTTTTAATCCTGGATGAGGTGCATGCCTACGACGCATACACCGGAGAGTTGCTGAACCGGCTTATCGAATTCCAGGCTGGGTTGGGTGGAAGCGTTATTCTGTTATCAGCCACCCTTGCAAAAGCCCAACGGCAGAAACTGATTGATGCGTTTTTGCAGCCGTTAACGGGCGCTCCCCAAGTTATTGAGAAGGAAGCCTACCCTTTACTGACACACACGATGGCAGGGCATCTATCAGAAATGCCGATACAGACCCGTCCAGCTGTCGAACGCAGGGTACATGCTCGGTTCCTCCACAGCGAGGACCAGGTTGTCGAGAAAATCCGTGAGGCTGTGGAGAAAGGCCAATGCGTCTGCTGGATCCGCAATACTGTGACGGATGCCCGGGACGCCTGGCAATTGATCTCGGATTGCAAGTGGATGGCCGATGATCGCCTGCATCTGTTTCATAGCCGATATGCTTTACATGACCGGCTTTCCATCGAAAAAGAAGTAATGCGTCTTTTTGGCAGCGGATCCACGCATCCGATTCGTCAGAGTCGGGTTCTGGTGGCGACCCAGGTGGTGGAACAATCCCTGGATCTGGATTTTGATGTATTGGTTTCCGACCTGGCCCCCATCGATTTGCTCATTCAACGTGCCGGCAGGCTTAAACGGCATCTACGCAATGCACAAGGCGATCCGTTGCCCTTTGATTCCGCTGACCAGCGGAGCGCGCCTATCCTATACGTCCTGTCTCCGCAAATCACGGATGAACCCGCAGATGACTGGTATAAATCGATATTCCCCAAGGCATGTTATGTATATCCGCATACAGGCATTCTATGGCTCACGAGCCAGATTCTAAATCGTAACCAGGGCTGGAAAATGCCGGATGACGCCCGTGAGCTGATTGAGTATGTGTACGGGGGTGAGGAGGAGATCCCCGTTGCCCTTCAGGCATTGAGCGGTGAAGCCGAAGGCGAGGAAATAGGAAAATCGGATATGGCAAGATTCAATGCTTTGAAATGGAAGAAAGGGTATGCTCAGGGCGAAAAATGGCATGACGATGCCGTCTTTCCCACCCGGACGGGTGAGGAGACCCACACCGCCTACCTGGCACGATGGGAAAGCAACAGGCTGCTTCCTTGGGTGGCGCACGGTGATTACCCCTGGGATTTAAGCAGCCTGAATGTTTCCAAAGAAAAAATGAATCGCCTTTCATCCGATAAGGCCCCGGGCTTATCAGAGGCCTTGGTGCGTCTTCTCGAACAAACGGAGCGATTCAATGAATTCAGTTTTATTCTGCCGTTGAGCCTAAGCGCAGACGGGCAGTGGCAGGCAACCGTTGAAGACATAAATAGCAAAGAAATAAAAGTTGCATATTGCGGCAAAAAAGGTTTAATTAGTTGAATATCAAGGTTTTTTATCTTTTTCAGGTGTGGCTCTAATCAAACAATTTCAGGTGGCATCATGGGCGATCCCGTTGTTCATCATATAAAAATCGCAAACTTTAAAAGCATCGACACCCTGAAACTAAATAAAGTTGGCTGCTTTTCGGCTTTTGTCGGCGCCAACGGTTGCGGAAAAAGCAATTTTTTTGATGCACTGGATTTTGTCAACCGGTTCATCCGTAGAGGTGTCCAAGATGCACTGGCCGCCCATGGCGGATATGAAACGATTCGCTGTGTGAAACGATATACCGGCTATTCAGAAAGATTTGAGTTTGAAATCAACTGCACGCTTCCTTTAATGGAAAAAAAGGATGCTTTAACAAAACGATATAACTACCGATTAAAGCTTCACGACCTAAATAAAAAAGCAGCGATAGAGGAAAAACTAATTGTTGACGGACAGTGCCGATTGGATCGACGGTGGCACGGACCATTTTTTATCGATAATGAAGAAAAAGCAGTAGACAGTTTTTCTCCGGACAATTCCGGCCTCTTAAATTTTTCAAATATCCCCGTTGTAGAATTTCTGAGAAATATTCGACTCTACCGGATTGAACCAAAAACCGCTTCCAGTGAAGACCGGTCCGATCAAAGCTCTTATGTACTACAAAACAACGGCCGAAACCTTCCGAGTGTTCTGAAACGATTGGAAAAAGATAAACAACTTCGCGAGGAGATTTCGGAGTGGATGGAGGCCGTTGTTCCTGGACTTGAAAAGATTAGCACAAAACAACAAGCTTTGACGGGGAATACCGAAGCCCTGTTTAAGGAAACGGGCACGGGCGATCCTTTTCCCGCGCGGATGGTTTCTGATGGGACAATTTTTGTACTATGCCTGCTCGTGGCAGTGTTGGATACGCCAAGCCAATATGGACTGGCAATGATTGAGGAGCCTGAAAGGGGGCTCCATCCTAAAGCCATCAGCGAACTGATCAACATGATTCGTGAAAAATCATCGACCCGGAACATGGTATGGCTGACGAGTCACAGTGAGCCTGTCGTGCGGCAGTTAAATTTGGATGAGTTTTGGCTGGTTGATAAATTGAATGGCCGAACCCAGATGAAGCTGGGCTCCGATGGCAATTTAAAACAAGACGATTTGCACCCATTGGGTATGGATGAGGCGTGGTTATCCAATTTACTCGGGGGAGGATTGCCGTGGTAACAGTCGGGTTCGTCGTGGAGGGGGCATCGGAAGCCATATTGATCAAGAGCCCGTCGTTTAGAACATGGCTGGAGAAAGCGTGTCGTTTAGAGTTATTGGAACCGGTCGTCGATACGGGCGGAAAAGGTGAAATGTGCAGCACAAAAATTACGAGTTACGTTAATAAATTGAGGATTCAGGCCCAACCGGAAAAACTGGTTGTGCTTGCAGATCTTGACCCGGAAGTGTGTGCGCCCTGCATATCAGTGCGAAAGGAAATTATCGGGACCGAAAATATCGATCTGGTCGTCATCGCCCGCAAAGCCCTTGAATCCTGGTTTTTGGCTGATACAAAAGCCATGCGCAAATGGTTAAGGGACGGCTCCTATTTTGAAGAACTACCTGAAGAAACCGACGGAATGCCATGGGAACGGTTGCGGATGCTGGGAAAAAGTTCATCCAGCCAACGTGGACCCGGTAGAAAAGTACCTTTTGCGAGAAAATTCATTCACCGGTGTGGTTTTGAGGTGCAAGAGGCCGCAACTCATGAAAACTGCCCCAGTGCCAGTTATTTTGTGGATAAACTAAAATTATTGGGAGAAACTGTGTAATCGTTTTTCTCTTATTATTATTCTGCCCCCTAAGAGAGGATAAAATGAATCTGCTGTCTGATTCCTGGATGCCTGTAATCCGACAAGACGGTACGGTTGTAAAGAGTTCCCCCGCCAATATTACAGAAAACTTAACCCCAAATCCAATCGTTGGTGTCAAGGTGCCCAGGGCAGATCTCAAGGGGGCCATCTATCAATTCCTTGTCGGTGTGCTGCAAACAGCATTTTTGCCTGAAGATGAAGATGAATGGCTCAAATACTGGAGAACCCCGCCAACACCCGATTCACTTCGCGAAGCATTTCATTCGGTGGGCCATGCCTTTGAAATTGACGCCGAAAATGGCCCGGCATTCATGCAGGATTTTGATCTACCCGAAGGTATTGAAAAATCTATTTCCGTATTGTTAATCGAAACGCCGGGTGCGAATGCTGAAAGCCACAACACGGATCATTTTGTCAAACGGGGACAAATCGAAAGGATTTCAGCCTATTGGGCTGCAATGGCATTGTTTGCCTTGCAGATTAATTCGCCTGCCGGAGGGGCCGGCATACGGGTCAGCCTGCGCGGCGGCGGGCCCCTCACCACCATGGTGTTGCCCCCGGATGATTCAAAACACCATACACTATGGCACCAGCTCTGGCTCAATGTGCTCACCCAGGAAGAGTTGGAGGACCTGACCGGCAATATGGAATTGAGCGAGGAGTCGGACATATTCCCTTGGATGGGAAACACCCGCACCAGCGGAAAAAAGGGGATGGAAACCTACCCGCAGCACGGGCACCCGCTTCAGATGTATTGGTCCATGCCCCGCCGGATACGGCTGCATTGGGAACGTGGCCTTCAAACTGTCTGTGGCCTGTCAGGAGAAATTGCGGACACCCAGGTACGAACCTTTCATACCAAAAAGCACGGAACAAACTACGCAGGGGCATGGATTCATCCCCTGACCCCCTATGTGATCGATCCCGAAAAAGAACCGATATCCATCAAGGCCCAACCCGGCGGACTCGGCTATCGCCACTGGCTCGGCCTGGTGGCCAATGATGGGAAAAGGCATCGGTCCCCTGCATTGATTGTGCAAATCTACCTGGACAGCCGCCAGGACCTGATTGATGGCGATCAGGATGCGCGGTTGTGGGTGTTCGGCTACGACATGGACAACATGAAGGCCCGTTGCTGGTACGAATCGACCATGCCGGTATTTCACCTGCCCGTCGACAGAATCGATGACATCAGCCACTTGGTAAATCAGATGATCGGCGCGGCCAGCGATGCCGTTTCTTCGCTTCGATACTCTATAAAGCAAGCTTGGTTTAGCAGGCCGAAGGATGCAAAAGGAGACCTTTCATTTGTTGATGCCAATTTTTGGCAGGGAACTGAAATGCAATTTTACAATGCATTAAAAACGATAACTTTACATGCGGATTCGGAAAAAACCGTTTTGGACAAATGGCGATCAACCATCATGGCCACTGCCTTGGAGACCTTCGATAAATTTGCTTTGAGCGGTGAAAAACGAGGCGGTGGGATGAAGCGACTGGTCAAGGCCAGATCCGAACTTAACAATGGGCTTACCAACAGAAACTCCATAAAGGCGCTTAAGGCGGCATAGGAAAATGTCATGGAACAGCCAGAAAAGGGAAGCCGGCAACCTTATTATTACGCGTTTCACAAGGATAAAAAAGACGACCGAAAATCGATATTGAATTGGTGGGAAGCGCTTAAAGACAATAGAGGGGATCGGGCGCATCTGAGGCGTTGCAACAGTCCCTTGGAGGTGATCACACAACCGGGATTCCATCGGTTGAGCAAATCCTTGCCCTACTGGACAAACCAGCATCTGATGGGACTGGCGACGGTTGCAGGACTACTTTCCCATCTTGAACAAAAGACGAACAGTCATTTACCTACCCAGTTGGGATCTGCCAAAGAGGGCGGGAAGAGTCCCATTTATAGCGAACTTCGGTTCCAACAATTGTTATCGAGTGAAACTGCAGACGATCTTTATCGAAATCTTCGCAGGGCTTTAACCTTTTTAAACGGCGGAACCGATCCAATTTTGCTGGCGGACGGGATCCTGCACTGGCATCTTGAACGCAAAACGCCGGAACGGTATGCAGCCAACCGCTCTTGGAAATTTCGTTGGGCTCGGGCGTACTACGAGGAAGTTTTTAAATACCAAAAGGAGTCAAAATCATGAGCCATTTTATTCAATTACATCTGCTCACCGTTTATCCCCCGTCGAACCTTAATCGGGACGATCTCGGGCGCCCGAAAACCGCTATCATGGGCGGGGTTGAACGCTTAAGGATCTCTTCCCAGAGTTTAAAACGCGCCTGGCGGACTTCGGAACTGTTCAAGGATGCCCTGGATGAATGGAAGGGGGAGCGAACAAAGCTGTTGGGTACTGATGTTTTCAAACAATTGACTGAAAATGGGGTGAACGAGAAATCAGCGGCAGAATGGGCGTCCAAAATCGCCGCGCATTTCGGAAAACTCAAGGGAAAGAACGCACTTGAAATTGAGCAGTTGGCCCATATAGCACCGGAAGAAAAACAAAAGGTCATGGCCCTGGTGGATACGCTGGTATCTGAAAATCGGGGGCCTGAAGAAGATGAACTGTTGTTTTTATGCCAACGTCCGAAATCCGTTGACATTGCATTGTTCGGAAGGATGCTGGCCTCCAGCCCTAATTATAATGTGGAGGCCGCTGTTCAGGTGGCCCATGCGATTACGGTCAATCAGGTTAAAATAGACGACGATTTCTTTACTGCGGTGGATGACCTTAACAAGCATGTTGAAGATTCAGGTTCTGCGCATATGGGAGAGCTGGGTTTTGGCTCTGGTGTTTTCTATATCTACCTGTGTATCAATAAAAGTCTGTTGATAAAAAACCTGAATGAAGATCGGAGTAAAGATCTGGAACTGACCAACAAAACCCTTGCCGCTCTTGTGGAATGCGCTACCAAAGTCGCACCCACCGGAAAACAAAACAGTTTTGCTTCAAGGGCCTACACCTCATACCTGCTGGCTGAAAAGGGTGCGCAACAACCCCGCACCTTGTCCGCAGCTTTTCTCAAACCCGTTAGAGGCGAGGACCATCTCGCCCTGGCGATCCGGGCATTGGAAACCCAGCAAGAAAATTTTGACCGGGTGTACGGGCAATGCGCTGATGCTTCCGTGAAATTCAATGCCCTGACCGGCGAGGGGAAACTGGAGGAAATCATCCGGTTCGTAACGGAGTAGCCATGATAGACTACCTTGTTTTTCAGTTATATGCGCCAATGGCTGCCTGGGGGGACCAGGCCGTGGGCCAGGAGCGGCCAAGTAGCGACCACCCCAGCCGTTCCGCTTTGTTGGGCCTGGTGGCCGCCTCAATCGGAATTTCGAGGGAAGATGAAGATCAGCATTGCCGTTTGAGCGATGCCTGCCATTTCGGCATCAAACTGTTTTCCGGCGGCCTGATCCTTCGTGATTACCATACGACCCAGGTCCCGCCGGAAAGTAAAAATTCTTGTCATCTACACACGCGCCGGGATGAGTTGTCTGAAACCAAGCTTGGCACCATCCTTTCCTCTCGTGAGTACCGGCAGGATTCATTTTCTGTTATCGCCCTCTGGCTGTCGGAAGGGCAAACCCCGTTTGGTATGGAACAGCTAAGGGACGCTTTGCGGCAACCCGCATACCATCTCTATTTGGGGCGCAAATCCTGTCCGCTGGCAATGATGCTGAATCCAGTGATCATTCCATCGGATACCCTTAAGGCCGCTCTGGACAGTTTCCCGGTGGCAACAGAAGCCATGGGGTTGGCAACTGGGCCGATCCGTTATTTTTGGGAAGAGGCTGAAAATATTGGCATGAATGCGCATTTTCATGTTCCCCGTTATGACCAGCCCATTAGCCGTAACCGCTGGCAATTTGCCAGCCGTATTGAATATACCCATCTTGGTCAAGAGGAGCCGAACTAATGTTTTTCAGCAAAATTGATCTGTTGCCAGATCAACCCGAAAATGTGCTGCGGCTGATTAAGGGTGGGCTTTACACGGAACACCAGTGGATGTGGAAGATATTCCCGAAAGATGACGGGCATTCCCGTGACTTTCTCTATCGAAAAGAGGATGGAAACGACTGGCCTTTTTATTATCTGCTTTCAGCACGCAAGCCGGAAAACACTTTGGAAGGAATCCGAATTTCCACAAAAACATACCGCCCGGAAATTAGACCGGGTGATCGTTTTTTTTTCAAACTGAGAGCCAATGCAGTCATTACAACAAAAACCGATGACCACAGCAATAAGAGACGGCGACGGGATATTGTCGAAGCCCTCGTCGACAATAAAAAAAAAGAAGACATCCAACTCCCCGGAAAGGCGCAGTTAATCGATGAGGCCGGAGGTAACTGGATTCGCCGGCAAGGGGAAGACAATGGTTTCTGCGTTGATTCCCTAAACGTTGAAAACCATAGGCTTTTGACCCTTCGGAGGGGTAGCAATCAAGCACCCATTCATTTTGGGAGCTTGGATTTCTCGGGGCGACTTTTGGTTTCTGAACCGGAGGCATTCATGAACCCCCTTCTCAACGGGTTGGGGCGCTCCAAGGCCTTCGGCTGCGGACTGATGCTGGTTCGACGGGTTTAGCGGGTGAGGTCGATGGTTTGCAGGTCGGTTACTTTTGTGATCAGGTCAAAGTGATGGTCCCGGTGAAATAGGGGCGCGTTGTTTTCTAGGCAGAGAAGGGCGATGGCGGTATCGACCAGGGGGATGGCCAGGCCTTTTCGAAACAGGCTGAAGGAAAATGAGGATAGGTCGTCCCAAAAGGGTTCCGGAGTCGGCAGGTAGTTCAGGCCGCTGAGCAGGTCTTTTAGTTGATTGAATTCGGCTTGGGATTTTGCGCTGCGGAGCAGTTCGGCCTTGATGAGCCCAGGCAGCAACACCCGGTTGTCGAGTACGAGGCCTTTGACCCTGTCGGCCGTGGCCTTTTCGCCTTGGGGCCGGAAGGCTTCGATCCAGATCGAGGTGTCAATGATGACCTTGTCCATCTGCCCGCATCTGCTCCAATTCTTTTTGCGTATAGGCGAATTCGTAGGCTCCGATCAGATCGGCCAGTTTTTCGTGCTTTTTCATTTCCAGAAAAGATTCAATGGCTGTGACCACCGCTTTTTTCTTGACCGTGGTGCCGGCCGCCTGGAGCAATTGTGCCATCAACTCGTCATCGATATCCAAGAGGGTTTTCATGGGGGGCTCCTGATATATATAATTTGAGATTAAATTATATATATTCATCCGCTGGTCGTCAAGATGGCGTTTTGGCCATAATCGCCATGTGCAACTGAAAGCGAAAGGAGGACGTTGGCAAGACTAATGATAAAGCGCCTCCCAGGCTTATTCCAGCCCACGGAGGCTATCAGGACCGCCAATCTTTCCAAATGGCGGAAATCGTCTACAAGTCCTATATTGAAAAGGCCCCACCTGAAGTTGCCGCCAACACCCTGGTCTGCTTGATCCACCAGACCAATTACCTTCTTGACCGGCAGCTCCGCGTCTTTGAAAAAGGCATTCGTGGAGGAAGGCGGTTTTACAGAGCGGTTGTATCGCACTCGTTCGCAGGCGAGAAGAAAGAAACCTTAGACCGATAACACTATCCGGAAAAGGTTCTACCCATGACCCATGACAACTTCATTCCTCTCAAACCCATCCCCATAAAGGACCGGGTGTCCATGATATTCGTCTATTATGGCCGGATTGACGTGCGTGACGGCGCTTTTGTGGTGATCAACGAGGTTGAAGGGGAAGATCGGGAAAGAAAGCACATTCCGGTGGGGTCGGTGGCCTGCATCATGCTGGAGCCGGGCACGCGCATCAGTCATGCGGCTGTGAAATTGGCGGCAGTCACCGGCACGCTGCTGATCTGGGTGGGTGAGGCCGGGGTCCGGCTTTACTCTGCGGGCCAGCCGGGCGGTGCCCGGTCCGATAAGCTTTTATACCAGGCCAAACTTGCCCTGGACGAAGGGTTGCGTCTGAAAGTGGTTCGGAAAATGTTTGAAATGCGCTTCGGCGAAAAACCGCCTGAACGCCGAAGTGTGGACCAATTGCGGGGAATTGAAGGGGTCAGGGTCCGTAAGATTTATGAAATGCTGGCCCGGCAGTATCACGTCAAATGGAAAGGCAGAAAGTATGATCCAAAGAACTGGGATTCCGGGGATGTGGCCAACAAATGTCTGAGTGCGGCAACTTCCTGCCTCTATGGGGTGACCGAGGCTGCCATCCTTGCCTCCGGATATGCCCCGGCGGTTGGTTTTCTTCATACCGGAAAGCCCTTGTCTTTTGTCTATGACATCGCCGATATTTTTAAATTCGACACCGTCGTACCGGTGGCTTTCCAGGTGGCTGCAAAAAATCCGTTCCAGCCTGACCGCCAGGTGCGGATTGCCTGCCGGGACGCCTTTCGCCAGACCCGTTTGCTGAAGAAAATAATTCCGTCCATTGAAGAAATTCTGTCGGCCGGAGAAATCAATCCCCCGGCCCCGCCGCCCGATTCCCAGCCACCTGCCATTCCTGAGCCAGAAAGTATCGGGGACCAGGGGCATAGGAGCAAATAGGATGAGCATGCTTGTCGTGGTAACCGAAAACGTACCTCCGAGACTCAGGGGGCGGCTGGCCATCTGGTTGCTGGAAATAAGGGCGGGCGTTTACGTGGGTGATGTCTCCAAACGGATCAGGGAAATGATATGGGAACAGGTCGCAGCCCTGGCAGAAACAGGCAATGTCGCTATGGCATGGGCCACTAACACCGAATCCGGGTTTGATTTTCAGACTTTCGGCGAAAACCGTCGAATCCCCATCGATTACGATGGACTCCGGCTGGTTTCTTTTCTTCCGCCGAAAACGGAGGCAAATTGATGGTGGCATCGTTCTTTGATAACTATTTTTGTGTCCGTGGGGACACGAAAAAACGTGGTAGAAATCTTAACATTAAAAAATCTTCCTGAATTCGGCAACTTCCAGGAAGAGAGTTCCCCACGAACGTGGGGATGAACCGTCCGGCGGCACGATCACCGACCACGCGGACCAGAGTTCCCCACGAACGTGGGGATGAACCGCCATATCCCACGATCTAAACCGCCTGACAAACGAGTTCCCCACGAACGTGGGGATGAACCGCTCCGAGCATACATGGGAAGATGTTGTTAGAGGAGTTCCCCACGAACGTGGGGATGAACCGCCACGACCGAGGTCAGCCAGATAGAGACCTGGGAGTTCCCCACGAACGTGGGGATGAACCGTCGGAGGTGGCAAACGTCTGGCTCCGATCCCCGAGTTCCCCACGAACGTGGGGATGAACCGTATTGGAATGTGGAGCTGCCGGTCCCGTATACGAGTTCCCCACGAACGTGGGGATGAACCGACCACGTCGACGCTCAGGTTCATCTTGGTCAGGAGTTCCCCACGAACGTGGGGATGAACCGACGTATTGCTGTCAGTTGAGGAGTCAGAACCAGAGTTCCCCACGAACGTGGGGATGAACCGCTAAACTGCGCCATTTATCTTCGCAGGGCCTTGAGTTCCCCACGAACGTGGGGATGAACCGGCCCGACCGGGTGCCATGATAACAAAGAGTCAGAGTTCCCCACGAACGTGGGGATGAACCGGTCGGAAAGGATCGGCCTTTTGTCGTTTCGCTGAGTTCCCCACGAACGTGGGGATGAACCGCCTGTTTTTACCCCTTCGGCCTTTTCCTCTACGAGTTCCCCACGAACGTGGGGATGAACCGCCGTAACAGTTGAGTTCAGAGGCACCGGGAATGAGTTCCCCACGAACGTGGGGATGAACCGAACAGCAGATCAACACCGAATTGAGGGCGCGAGAGTTCCCCACGAACGTGGGGATGAACCGGTGGAACGTCAACGCCAGGATGGACAGTGGGGGAGTTCCCCACGAACGTGGGGATGAACCGGTCTTTATGATTGCGTTGGGTTTGACTTTGAAGAGTTCCCCACGAACGTGGGGATGAACCGCACGTTGACGGTTGACCTTGTGGCGTTGACCAGAGTTCCCCACGAACGTGGGGATGAACCGACGATTTTCGGCCAGGAAACGGCCAGGGCGTGGAGTTCCCCACGAACGTGGGGATGAACCGGCCGTTGACAAAGCCGTACAGGCTGTGAATCCGAGTTCCCCACGAACGTGGGGATGAACCGCCGTCCGGAATCGCCGCAACCCGTTGGGCAGTGAGTTCCCCACGAACGTGGGGATGAACCGATTGCAGGCAGGCTCCAGCGGCACCTGAAAGCGAGTTCCCCACGAACGTGGGGATGAACCGTTAGGCCGCGTCATCGATGTTATATTTTGGAGGAGTTCCCCACGAACGTGGGGATGAACCGTGAGTCTCCACCCGCAGAGCGGGTGGCCTCACGAGTTCCCCACGAACGTGGGGATGAACCGACGTCGAGCTTGATTTAGATGATCCGCCGCCCGAGTTCCCCACGAACGTGGGGATGAACCGCCTCAAGGCTGGCCGCTATGGCCGATGAGGCAGAGTTCCCCACGAACGTGGGGATGAACCGCACGGCATCGGGTACGTCCAGCCGCCAAAAGAGAGTTCCCCACGAACGTGGGGATGAACCGGGAGTTTTGGCCGTGGTCGCCGTGGCCTACATGAGTTCCCCACGAACGTGGGGATGAACCGGCCGGGAAACTGTCCTATACATTGTCAACCAGGAGTTCCCCACGAACGTGGGGATGAACCGCGAATAACTTAGGGGTTAGGGTAAATTTGGGAAGAGTTCCCCACGAACGTGGGGATGAACCGGGTTGCGGGGCCGATTTCACGGCATAGGCGGAGAGTTCCCCACGAACGTGGGGATGAACCGGCCCTGATCACCAGGATTGCCGTCAAACTCAAGAGTTCCCCACGAACGTGGGGATGAACCGAAAAACGTGTGCCCGTCGTGCCGGCCGTCCGTGAGTTCCCCACGAACGTGGGGATGAACCGCTGAACGGGCGGCCCCTGGGAAATGACAACCGCGAGTTCCCCACGAACGTGGGGATGAACCGTTCGGGCCGGTTGAACCAGATATTCAAAATACGAGTTCCCCACGAACGTGGGGATGAACCGTGTTGTTTCCATGCTTTGCCGTTCCCTGGTTCGAGTTCCCCACGAACGTGGGGATGAACCGGTCCATTGCGGCGGCAATGGTCCCGGCTGTGTAGAGTTCCCCACGAACGTGGGGATGAACCGACGTAATGCCATACAGCGGCCCAGGTAAACAGGAGTTCCCCACGAACGTGGGGATGAACCGGACTATGCCGCGCATTGCCCATTGTCTAAAAAGAGTTCCCCACGAACGTGGGGATGAACCGCCTCCTGAACTGCGTCAATTCCATCATTCCCGGAGTTCCCCACGAACGTGGGGATGAACCGCGGTTGCGCGGCCGGATGCCCCCCGGATACGAGAGTTCCCCACGAACGTGGGGATGAACCGTCGATCACCAACTGCGCGGCGTCGGCTGTGATGAGTTCCCCACGAACGTGGGGATGAACCGCCTAGAGCATTTGAAACATGGTCGGCTGACACGAGTTCCCCACGAACGTGGGGATGAACCGCAATTTGAACCCCTTCGGATATTGTCGGGACTGAGTTCCCCACGAACGTGGGGATGAACCGCACATTGACGGTTGACCTTGTGGCGTTGACGAGAGTTCCCCACGAACGTGGGGATGAACCGTCGTCAGTTGGTATCCAGTTCGTTCGTTTTGGGAGTTCCCCACGAACGTGGGGATGAACCGGATGGTGGTTATGGCTCAATTAAAACGAATCTGAGTTCCCCACGAACGTGGGGATGAACCGGGGGATGTCAAGGTTTTAAAAACGCCTGGGGCGAGTTCCCCACGAACGTGGGGATGAACCGCGGACCAGGCCAACAAAGAAGAAATCGAGTCGGAGTTCCCCACGAACGTGGGGATGAACCGCTTCATGGATGAGCAGCCGGTGTTCGTCTCTTGAGTTCCCCACGAACGTGGGGATGAACCGTGCTTGGTGGACCGCTTGTTTACTGACTCCGAGAGTTCCCCACGAACGTGGGGATGAACCGGTGGATATGTAGGCTCATGAGCGTCCGTCTATGAGTTCCCCACGAACGTGGGGATGAACCGCCGTGCGGAGGCCGGGACCGTCACCCTGTCATGAGTTCCCCACGAACGTGGGGATGAACCGGGTAGAAGCAACACAGTCGGAACCGCCCCCGGCGAGTTCCCCACGAACGTGGGGATGAACCGAGTCATGCCAAGGGTTGACAAATTGGCGCAAAGAGTTCCCCACGAACGTGGGGATGAACCGTGTCTCAAACCCCATGAGACATGGTTTGACAAGAGTTCCCCACGAACGTGGGGATGAACCGCTCGTCAACGAGTGGGTTTCTGCCTCTGGGCTGAGTTCCCCACGAACGTGGGGATGAACCGGACACGAAAACGAGCCGGTGCTCATGGTAAGCCGAGTTCCCCACGAACGTGGGGATGAACCGCAGGCATCAACCCAATTTTCAGGGGCCTTCTCGAGTTCCCCACGAACGTGGGGATGAACCGAAAAACCAAACAGACGCCCTGTCGCACCTGATGAGTTCCCCACGAACGTGGGGATGAACCAGATTTTAACCCTCGGAGGTCTTCCCCGTATTAGAGTTCCCCACGAACGTGGGGATGAACCGGACCATGCCCAGGGTTGCGACAAGAGCGGTTTGAGTTCCCCACGAACGTGGGGATGAACCGCACTTTCGGGGTTTTTATGGCTGGATGGGTGAGAGTTCCCCACGAACGTGGGGATGAACCGCCGTGCGGAGGCCGGGACCGTCACCCTGTCATGAGTTCCCCACGAACGTGGGGATGAACCGCGACCCATGATCCCGGCAACGGTGGTCAATCCGAGTTCCCCACGAACGTGGGGATGAACCGGCCTCGATGTTCTGGGCCAGGGCCTGTGCGTAGAGTTCCCCACGAACGTGGGGATGAACCGCGTACATGCTAAATCCGAGCAAAAAACCCATCGAGTTCCCCACGAACGTGGGGATGAACCGGATTGATTCCACCGAGGACGATATGAACCAGACGAGTTCCCCACGAACGTGGGGATGAACCGCATTGCCGCTGCCCTTCGCCGGGCCATCATCGCGAGTTCCCCACGAACGTGGGGATGAACCGACCACCACGGCTGACAAGTGGCACGTGGAGAACGAGTTCCCCACGAACGTGGGGATGAACCGCCGTGGTGCGCTCCACGATCCGCCGGCCCTCCGAGTTCCCCACGAACGTGGGGATGAACCGTTTCCCTCGCCGCTGCCGGGAAATTTCCGGTCGAGTTCCCCACGAACGTGGGGATGAACCGGCCAAGACCATAGGGGGGCAATACCTGGGCGCGAGTTCCCCACGAACGTGGGGATGAACCGGGAATTGACCCCGGCAGCGGTGCCAATCGCGCGAGTTCCCCACGAACGTGGGGATGAACCGGCGTATTACGCTTTAGATTTTGCCTTTAGTCAGAGTTCCCCACGAACGTGGGGATGAACCGCGGCAGGGTTTGCGCGTTCTGCGTGGCCACGGGAGTTCCCCACGAACGTGGGGATGAACCGCATATCAAACATGGTTGTCTGACATTCTTTGAGAGTTCCCCACGAACGTGGGGATGAACCGATCCGGAGATACTGGTGAAAATGTCCCATGCCGAGTTCCCCACGAACGTGGGGATGAACCGGCCGAATTTTCCGATCAGTTGAAGGGGTTGAAGAGTTCCCCACGAACGTGGGGATGAACCGCCGAAATGCACGATCCCGGAGCAGCGCCTTGCGAGTTCCCCACGAACGTGGGGATGAACCGGTTCCCTTGTGAGGTTTCATTCCAGACTTTTAGAGTTCCCCACGAACGTGGGGATGAACCGATGTACCTGGCCGACCGCTAGGACGCCCGCAGCGAGTTCCCCACGAACGTGGGGATGAACCGCGTACCCGGCTGCCGCCGCGGGTCAGTATCACGAGTTCCCCACGAACGTGGGGATGAACCGACCATGGTCCCAGGCATCAAACGCCCCACCCCGAGTTCCCCACGAACGTGGGGATGAACCGATCCGGATCATCAGCACCCACAACGGTGCCAAGAGTTCCCCACGAACGTGGGGATGAACCGCCCTTTATGAGGCCGAGCGCGAATATGCCGAAGAGTTCCCCACGAACGTGGGGATGAACCGCACCCGGACCGCTTGGTGCATTCGATCTCAATGAGTTCCCCACGAACGTGGGGATGAACCGCACGGAACGGATAGCGCCACTGCCGATGGAGAGAGTTCCCCACGAACGTGGGGATGAACCGAAAAATCGTCAGCCCAATCGGCCAGCAGAGTCGAGTTCCCCACGAACGTGGGGATGAACCGCTGCCCGACCGGCGGGAGAAGGACACCAAGGAGAGTTCCCCACGAACGTGGGGATGAACCGCGGCTGGACCTGACGCTATCGCGCCGAGGAAAGCTCGGTGTATCTTGCAGGGTGAAAGTCCCTGTCGGGAGGAAGTCAGCAATGGCTTTCTGC
>JAEINQ010000085.1 GCA_016342285.1 Desulfobacterales bacterium | reverse complement strand
CGCTCCTCCTTTGCCCCCGGAAGATTCTATTATAGAGGGTTTTAGATCATACGACAACTATCCTGACACAGGGGGATCTTCTGCGATCAGTTGATAGCGGTAGGAAACGCCGGGCTTGAGGTCTTTGTCCGAAAACCGGGTTTGATCCGGTGGCAGTACATCGAGCTTTGACCAGGATCCCTGGTCCTGGCTGCGGTAGAGGCTGTTGCCTCGAATATCGGATTCCGGATTCGGCCGCCAGGTCACCACGATGGCATCCCCGGCAGCGACCGCCACGAGTTCCTGAACCGCTTGGGGACGAGGCTTGGTCGTGGCAGACACCACCGGCGACAATTCTCCGTCAGCGCCAAAAAGGTTGTAACTCTCCACGGCGTAGAAATACGGCGTCCCGTCTTCCAGGTAAGAAAACCCGCTTCCCTTGTCCGTGTAGGACTCCCGGTCATGACCCCGGACCTTGTCGATCTGTTCTAACTGTTTCGCCTCGGTTCCACGGTAGATGGCGTACCCGCCCACGTCCGGGTCGGGCAAAGCGGTCCAGGTCAATCGAACCGATTTGACCCGTCCTCCCTCGGCTTTAACGCCGGCCGGCGCCGACGGCAGGTCCTTGGTACGGGCATGGACGGTCTCCGATGGTCCTGTCTCTCCGGATTTGTCATAGGCGGTCAGGTAGTAAGCGTATTGAATGCCGTCGGCAAGTCCCCGGTCATCGGTGAGTTCGGACGACTGGGAACTGCGTCGCTCACCGACCTTCTGCCACGACTCACCGCCATCCTTTCGGTAGAGCCGGTAGCCGTCCACGCCATCAAGCGGCACCCACTGAAAAAGAACCTTTCGCAGCAGCTCGTCCTGACGAACCTTCAAGACCGGTCGGCCGACGGTGGTCAGGGTGATGGCCTCGGCCAGGGGGCTTTCGCCCATTTCCCGATCCTCGCTGGCCACGCTGTATTCGTAGGCCAGACCATCATCAAGACCGTCGTGGTCTTCAACGGAATAGGCCAGCTCGTACTGGGATTTCTTGCCGGCATCCAGGGACTGAATTTTTCGCCACTGCCCGTCCTGGCCGCCGCGCCGATATATGGGGTAGGTGGTGATGGTAAAATTTTCCTGCTGGTTCTGAAGCGACGGGACGAACTTGAACACCACGCGGCGCACATGCCCGGTGCCGTCCATGAGCAGGGGCGAATGGGGCGTCTTTTCCCCGGAATGCTTGACCATAACGGTCTGATGGTGTTTGACCTCCTGGCCCTGAACGGAAAGGATACCGACGCGGTAGTAATAGGTGGTCCCCTTTTTCACGACGGGATCTTCGTATCGGCCTTCACGGGTTCCGCCCATGAACTGGTAAGGGCCTTCGACGCCTTCCGACCGGTAAACATGAAAGCCGCTGACAGGCATGGCCGAATCGAATTTCCAGGTCAGGAAAATCCGGTCGCCCCGGCTGACCCCACGCAAGGCCTGGATGGCCAGGGACGGCCCTCCAGAACCGGCTGCTGTCAAAGTTCCGGGACTCTCCCCGCCAGCCCCGGAGGCCATGGCATCGGCCAGTTCCCTTGCAAAAGCCGGGGCCTGGGCCAGGATGGCGTCACGGTCGGCAAAGCTCGGCGTCCATGCCCGCCTGACCCGGCCCGTTTTGACATCCATGAGCTGAAGCCGGCTGCTGATCCGGCCGCCGGCTTCCGTCACCTGCCCGAAAAGGACGAACTCCACCCCCAGCACCTTGCCGGCCTGGGCCGCGGCAGCCGCGTTGTCCCCCTGGACAAGCCCCTTCTGGTAGAGCATCTCTTCCATTTCCCGACGAGGCATGACATCGACGGTTTTTTCCTGCTCCAGGGCCGAAACCAGGGTAAAGAGTATTTCGCCGCTTTGCCCCATGGCCTCCATGTTGGTGGGCCGGAGGTTAAACAGGGCCAGGGTATTCTTCCCGGCGGCGGCCCAGGATGTCCCGGCAAAAACGACCAGGCAAACCAGGACCGCGGCCGGCACGGTGAAAGGATTGGCTCTCGGCATGAACTATTCCCCTAAGCTCACGGCATAATCTGAAAAGATCTTGTTCAGATGTTGGTCGACGCTCTGGCTCAACAGTGAATTCTCAATACGCTTGAGCTTTTCGTCGAACATGGCGTCCACGAAGCTTTCGGCGGCCAAGATCACATTTCGCCGCCGCAAGAAATTCTCCCCGGCCTTAAAGTAGGTCTGTTCCAGGTTTTGCAGCGGTTTTAATGCCTCCCGTCCCAGTTCAGCCACCACTTCGTCGGTCATCCGCTGAAGCAGCTCGGTATCGGTGGGAATTTCCAGGGGGTCGAACTTGACCTTGGCCTCCGGCAGGCCGGCGCTGGCTTCATCTTCGGCCACTTCCTTGCGTTCAATGGTCTTGACCTGAATGTTCTCTCCGGTGGCCACATCGACGATGCGGAAGGAAAGCTGAACGAACCCGATCTTTTTGTGCTGGCTCACCGTGTAGTCCTTCCCTGTAAACTCGGGAACCTTGACCTTGGCCGGAGGCGCGGCGGCCAGTTGGGCTGCCGACGGACTGGGGTTCTTGGCCACCCAGTTGAGGTAATCAATGTTGTCGTCAATCTTCTCGCCGATCTGGTAACGAACGGTCTTGGTGCCTTCTGAGGAGGAAGAATCCACCTTGAACAGCAAAACGCTCCCCATGATGGCCACGTCGATGCCGTAGACCCGCCCCATCTCCTTGGCCGAAGATGACGACACCACCCCGATCTGGCCCAGCTTCATCTCCTCAAGAATGGACTTTAGGTTCTCGCGTTCGAGGATCTTGATGTCGCCGCTGGCGTTTTTAAACAGATAGGTGATCAGGTTGTTGGCCACGATGATGCCGGCGTCGACGTGATCCGACGGGCTGTTGAAATCGAAAACGGCGATGGAC
Organism: Desulfobacterales bacterium; assembly: GCA_016342285.1. GTDB lineage: Bacteria > Desulfobacterota > Desulfobacteria > Desulfobacterales > JAEINQ01 > JAEINQ01. The sequence continues at coordinate 19,968 of JAEINQ010000085.1, read as the reverse complement.
TTCTTCACCCGGTTGCGGACCTTGTCTTCCATCTCCTGGGTCAGGTAGAAGATGTCCGGATAGGACTCGTTGATCTTCTGGATTTTATGGTACCAGAACCAGGCGGAGCCGTATTGCTCGGCGTCACGGAACCGGCCGGCCAGGACGACAGCCCTGGAAGACAGGTCCTGGCGCAGACCGCTCAGCTCGTAGTTATCGGGGCTCGCGGCATATTTGGCCGCCAGATCGTAATGGCCGAAGGCCTTAAAGAGCCATCCTTCGTTCATCCGTCGTCTGGCCATACGGATGTAGTAGTCTCCGGCCTTGGCATGGACCTGGGTGATCAGGGTCTGAAGGTCCTGGTCGTTGGCATCATAGGTCAGGGCCCGCTCATAGGCGCCGACGGCTTCGTCCCACTTCTGCTGCATCACCGCATTTCCGGCCTTCTTGACAAAATACCCCTTGTTGTCGCGTTCCGTGGACAGGGCCAGCAGATCCCGGGCCCCCTGGTGGTCGGATTTGAGGCTGAGCGCCTTCTGAAACAGCCCCGAAGCCCCCTTGAAATCATCCTGCTCGAACAGGGTCTTGCCTTGATCAAAAAAAGACTGGGAACCGTTTTCAGCCGTCTGGGACATGAGCTGAAAGGAATCTTCGTAGTTGGGGAAACGGCTCTGGATCTGCTGCAGATTGAAATACGCCTTGAGCCAGTCTCCGGCAGCCATGGCCGACTTGGCCTGATCATACAATCCCCGTACGCCGGCCACCAGAATCGACTCAATCTTCTCCAGTTTTCCGGCAAACGCCTGCACAGCCGGGCTGCCCGCATCGACCTCCTGGGCCATGGTCAACTTTGCCCGGGCGCGACTGATGGCCGTATTGGTGATGGCATCTTGAGGCCCCAGGGCCTGCTCGGCTTCTCCCAGATACTGGGTGACGAGTTTTTCCTGAATGTCGGACAACGCCTGTTTGAACTTTTCGTTTGCCGGCTCTTTGGCAATGGCCTCCTTGAGATAGGCGATGGCCTCCTTGTATTTCCCGGCCTGGCTGAGCTGCAGGCCCACATCGAATTGCTTTTGCCCGGGCGTGCAGGCAAAGATCAACACCGCCGCCACAACCGCGATCACTCTGAGACTTACAGACCTGCTTGTCATAACGTCCTCCCAAAATCGTCTAAGAAAGTCATAACCTCCGGCGATACCGAAGGCATTGGTTTTCTCCCCGAAATAGTAAACAATTCACGCCCAGAGGACATGGCCTTGGGTTGCCCTATAAGGGGCTGGGATACTGGCCCCAGATAAGTGTGGACTCACTCCAAACCTCTTGTCCGCCTCTGGCGGATTAGTTCACTTTAGTCACGTCAACAAAGCTGTCTCGGCATAACCCATTGACTCTGACCATGCCCTGAGTGCATGGATTCCCAAAACACATTGAATCTTTAGTGTCTCCCCGGCGAAACCCGGAATTGTCCGGGATCTATCTCGTTTGTCTTGTTTCGCGAAACGCTCATAAAATCGCGACAGCGATTTTATTGTCGAATGGATATAACCAATTGATTCCCGGAAATCTTTTCCAGTTCCGACACAAAATAGCGTTCGGAAAAATAGCTCATCTGAAGCTCGGTGATTAACTGCTCAGTCCAGCCCTTGTATTGGAGGCTGTATTCCGCCCTTGTCTTGTCAAACCGGACCACCGAGGCATCGGCCATGGAGCTGACATCGGATTTGAGAATACTGGCGATCTCCAGTGCCCTGGCCTGGGAAGGCACATTGGTGATCACCAGGTCAATGGTCCGCTGGCTGTAGAACTCCTTTTCCCAGGTGCGCGTCAACTGCCGGCGCAGATCCCTCCACATCTCATCCAGGCACTGCCCGGCCCCCTTGTCCAGGGCTGCAAGCCGGTTGGCTCCGGGAAGGCTTTTCACCGCACCCGCCGTCGCCAGGACCTCCCCGTCCGACGGCCGATAGATATTGGCGGACAAGCTCACCTCGTTGAGCTTGATCCGAACCCCCTGATAGTCGGACTCGCTGGAAGCCATCTCCAGGCCGAGACCGACCTGGAGCCCCATCATGGCCGAATCCGCGGCCGTGTCCTTGAATACCCGGAAGCCGTCTGTGCGGAGCTTACCGGCCAGTCGGTCGAGACTCTTTCGGGCGGCTGACAAGTGCTCGGCCGCCACACCCGGTTCGATCACGAGCCGGATTTTGGGATTCTTCTGCCATCCCAGAATCTTTTTGAACCGGTCCAGATCACCCACCAGGGCCGGTATCTCCACCTCGGCCTCAATGGTGACCGTATAGGTGCCCAAATCCGACTTCTTCTCATCGAGAATCTTGACGTTCTTCAGATACCCCGAGGCATGGCTCAACACCTGATCGCGGTTGACCTGGAAGTTTTCCACCACGGTGCGCGACTCCACCGAGACGCCCACCGCCATTTCAACAGCTTCCCGCTTGGCCGCATCCAGGGCTTTATCCCTGGCAATAAGCTCTCTGCCAGGTTCGAAAAAACTCATCCCCTTGGCCGTGACCACCTCACCGGCCCCGGCGCTGCAGGGCATCAGGAGACAGAGAAACAGAGTCAACAGGATCTTCGCATTCATGGCGCACCTCATGCCAAACGGTTTTCAAAAAAATGGGAACAGTCAGAGGTTGACGGGCCGAAACAACACGTCGTTTATAATAGAAATGCCCAAAAAGAGTGTCAAGACGCAAAGCGGGCTGGCCCGCATTCCCGTGGGCATCCCGGCACTGGATTGGAAACGTCCACGGGTGCCCATCCACATAAAAACCGGTTCGTGGACAGGTACGACCTTATTCGCCTTCTTCATTTCCCGGTCCTGAAACCGGCGGCAACCCCTTTGCCGCGGCATCCACGGTGGCATAAACGGATCGGAAAAAATCGTGAAAACCGTTGGGTGATACCCGGCCGGTCTCGATGAACTTGACAACGATTTCCTTCGTCGCGCGAAGAACCTGTTCGTCCATTGACGCCATGTGCTTCCCCCTGGATATTTTCAATAATATTGATTCGTTACCAGTTATTTAGAGCAGTGTCAAGCATTGCTTCCCCCGGTCATGCAAAAACAGAAGGTTTGACAGCCCCGGCGGTTTTCTCTATTAACAGGGGCGCACTGAACGTCGGCATGTGTCGGAGACCGGTGTGACCGAAACGTAAGCGTTCACAGGGCATCACGCCGAGGCGTGACTTTGTTCCCGGGCATTTGAAGTACGATTTAGTACGCCTGCATGCCCGGCGCCTCGCATCTACGGCACCCTGTAAACGCTTATCGTGCGGGGGGTTGGAACTTCTTGAGCGTTTCAGCCCCGTGAACAGTTGCACCGAAACAATATGGAGGATACGTATGGGATCATTAGGACAGAGGTGCAAGGCGCAGCCCGTCAGACTGTTTCTGCTATGGGTTTGTGTGACGACCCTTGCGACAAGCTGTTCGCCGTTGAACATGGTAAAAAGCACCGGGCGAAAAATCAGTCAAATATCGTTTTCCGGGGACGACCTGCATAAACGGGTTGGCTTTGTCCCCTTCCTCAATCAGTCGGCCTTTTCAGATCCGCTGCTGGCCAAAACCTTTCAGCAACGTCTGTCTGAACAGTTCGCCGAGATCTGCTCCAACCAGCGACAAGCCGGAGAATCCGGCACCCTGGCCACCTTGCCGATGCTGGAAAACGGCCTGGCGGACAACCTGGCCCTGGCCGCGGAAGGCCGGCTCCTGGGGCTCAATGCGGTCGTGACCGGTGCCGTTATCAGCGTCGGTGCCCTTGAGCGCTCCGAGGGGTGGTTCTGGTTCAAGGGCCCCCAAGCCTATGCTCAGGTTCGGGTGGCCACGGACGTTTACGATACCCTGACCGGTGCCAAACTCCTTTATGAAAGCATATCTACGGAGATTGAGATCGACGAAGACCAGTACGAGGCCATCAAGGCGGGCAAGGTTAACAACGAACCCGCCGTGGAAACGGCCATGATGGAACTGGCGGAACGCTCCGCCGAACAGATCTGTGAAAGCCTGTCCCAGATCCCCTGGGTCGGTTACGTGATAGCCGCCAAAGGATCGAATGTCACCCTGGCGGCAGGCGCCGATGCCGGCCTGGAGAGCGGCCAGATCTTTGACGTTTTCCATTCCCAGCAGGTCTATACCGGAAATAGCGGGCAGGCGTTTTTTGTTCCCGACCTCGCGGCCGGCCAGATCCGCATCACGACCGTGTCCCCGGATCGGGCCGAAGCGGAGAGCATTTCAGGAGAGCCGCCGGTCGTCGGCGATGCGGTCCGGCTGGTGGATTGAGGGATTGGCGGATTGAGGGATTGGCGGATTGACGGATCCGTCTTCGCCCTCCGGGCTTCGCCGGACAGGTTGGCGGATCAGGCTGGCGTCTTCACCTTGGCTGGCTTCGCCGGACAGGCCCTCATCCAGCATCCAGTATCCAGCATCCAGCATCCAGTATCCAGTATCAATCCGGCGTCACCCGATAGACGGTCAGGGGCGTATCGACACCCTTGACCGTTGTTGGCGCAAGCTGCCTGGCCTGCATGCCATCGCCCTTGCCGAGCTTCTCGACACACGCCCAGGTGGAGTCACTCACGATGATCTCCCCGCCCCCGGCCAGGTGCTGAAGGCGGGCGGCGATGTTGACCGCCATGCCGATGGAGGTGAACTCCTTCTTCCGCAAAGAGCCCAAAATGCCTGAAAAGACCCCACCGGTGGCAATACCGATACCGGTCTGAAGCCGCAACCCGCCGCTCGTTTGGAGCCGGGCATCGATTTCCCTGGCCTTTTCCTGCATGGCCAGTGCGGCCCGGACCGCCCGAAGGGCATCGTCCGGTTGCGGCAACGGGGCACCGAACACCACCATGATGCTGTCACCGATATGCTTGTCCACCATCCCGCCGTGGGCGTAAGCGATCTCGCCCATGGGGGTGAAATAGTGGTTGTTGAGATAATCGGCGAGCACTTCCGGGGACACATCCTGGGCCATACGGGTAAACCCGCGGATATCGGAAAAGAGAACCGTCACGTCATGAAACCGCGGGTTCAGGGCACCCGGTGCCCTCTCGATTTCCCGGTATACCTGTTCGGCCACGAACTGCCGTAACCGCTTACGGACCGTAATATCACGAATATTGGCCCGAAGCTGGCGGTTGTCGAACGGTTTGGTCAGAAAACCGTCGATCCCCTGGTTGGTGGCCGCGATGGCCGCTTCCATGGTGGCATATCCGGTCAGGATGATCCGGGTAATCTCCGGATTCATTCCCCCGATGGCCATGAGGGTTTCCAGGCCGTCGAGCCCCGGCATCTTGTAGTCCGACACCACGATGACGACCCGGGCCAGGTTCTCTTTCACCAAGGCAATGCCCGCCTCACCGTTTTCGGCCGTCAAAGTCCGGTAGGGCTCTCGCTTGAGGGCTCTCGCCATGCTTCGGCGGACCCCTTCCTCATCGTCGATGAAAAGCAGTGTGTTCATCACGGCCTCCGTACACCCGTTGTCAGCAAATTGGCTCTTCGCTGTTTCATATGGGACAACTGTTCCGGACAGGGTCAGGAGGGTGCCGGCTCGCGGCTCGGAACTGTCTGAGACGCTTAGTGCCCGTTACCCCGGACAGAACCCCGTCCGGCAGCAAATGCTTCTTAACAAGTCAAAATATCAGCCTTTTCTGCTGAAATAGGGCGCTGTCCGGGGTTACGGGCGCTTGGCGACGAGTTTTTCGGGCCGCGAGCCGGCACCCTCCTGACCCCCCACACGAAATAGCGAGGAACCAGCGAATTTTTACCCTGAACCTCTTTGCAGCCTGACCGCCCACCCGCGGATCATGATGCAATCGGAGAAACGATAGAAGCCGGCGTGCGCAAGGGGTCAATCAGCGGACCGAGGGCAATGGGTCGACCTCGGCTTTGAGGATCTTGTGGTAGGATCGGATCAGGTCAGCGGTTTCGGATTCGGTTTCGACGCGTTTTATGGATTCTCTGAAACGACTGCTGTGGGGAAGCCCCTTGACGAACCATCCGAGGCGGCTCCGCATCATTCGGCAGGCATGGGCTTCGCCGATGTGGCGCACCGAGGCCTGAAGGTACCGTAGCATAATCGCAAATCGTTTTTCAAGGGTCGGCGATGGGAATTCCCGGCCCTGCTGAAGGGCGACGATCTGGGAAAAAATCCATGGGTTGGCCATGGCGGCCCGCCCCACCATCACGGCATCGCAGCCGGTTTCGGCCATCATTTTCAGCGCACCGGCCGGGGTTTCGATATCCCCGTTACCGATCACCGGAATATTCACATGGTCCCGTACCCGGGCAATGAGGGACCAGTCCGCACACCCCCGAAACGCCTGGGTGGCGGTCCGGGGGTGAATGGCCACCGCATCCACACCGCAGTCCTGGGCAAGTCGGGCGATGTCCAGGGCTTGCTCTCCCGTCGGCGTCCATCCGGACCGGATCTTGATGGTCAGGGGAATGCGGACGGCTTTTCGAACAGCCACCATCACATCCCGGGCCACGGCAGCATCCTTCATCAGGGCCGATCCGGACCCGGTCTTGAGCACCTTTCGTACGCTGCAGCCGAAATTAATATCAAGGATATCGGCACCGGAATCGGCAACCATGGCAGCGGCCTCAGCCATAAGGTCCGGCCGGGAACCGAAAATCTGGACGGAAAGCGGCTTCTCCTCGGCCGTGCTGGCAAGCATCTGAAGGGTTTTGCCCGAACCATAGACCAGGCCGTTGGCACTGATCATCTCCGAACAGACCAGGCCGCATCCGGCCTCTTTTGCCAGTAGCCGAAGGGGCAGGTTGGTGATGCCGGCCAGAGGCGCCAGGACGGTGTTGTTGTCCAGTTGAATGTTTCCGATTTTCATTTTGTATTGAACCACGGATTTCACGGATTTCCACTGACAATTTGTTGTCAACCCCAAATCCGTGTCCGCCCTTGAAATCCGTGGTTTTTTATTCAAACGGCGGAACGGGATTGGCATAGCAAAACAGGCAGTTGTGATAGCACGGGTGGGCATCGTAGGAGCCGATGTCCCGGGAAACCCGGCAGCCACATCCCCGGGCCACACGCTGGCCGCTGTCCCGGCGCAGACTCAAACGCCCACCAAACAGGTCCTTCAACAGCCGGTTATCGATGCAGGCCCCGGGGCGGATGGGACTCTGTGCCGGAAGGGTCTCCATGACGGTCTTTTCGCAGCAGGTCAAGAGGTCTATTCCATACCGGGCCAAGGTCTGCGCCATGTTCAACAGCAAGTCGGCCTTTTCCGTCAGCGGCGGGTCCAGGAAACGAAATCCCGGGATTTGGGCCGTTCGGCGGGCGATCTTGGCGTAGTGATCCATAAAACTGGTGATGCACCGATGCACACCACAGGCTGCCACGGCCTCGGCGATGTCAATAAAACCGGTCAGGTTATTGGCGACGCCTGACCCCTGAGTCTGGTAAAAACAGATGGGATCAAAGCGCCAGGTGACGCTTTGGTGTCCAAAGCACCGGCAGAGGTCGGCCATTTGCCCAAGGCGGTCTTGAAGGGACGGCAGGTTGGGTTCCAGCAGTGGGGATGGGGAATTGACCGTAAAATTGAAAAAAAGATGATACCCGGCCCCCGTCAGCATCTGGCCATAGCCCCCCGACAGAAAAGGGCCGAAATTCTTGGACCAAAAGACGATGGTGTGGACCCGGTCCACATGGGCAGGAACCTGGGATACACGCCGGTTGTAAGGGTTGACCACGTCAAAGTGCCCCCTGTCGATGCCGGCCATGAACCAGTCCATGTAAAAGGCCGGAATATCGCTCCGACGGGAAGCGGAGATGACGATCTGGTCCTGGGGATTCATGGTTGGCCCCAATCCGAACGAATCGGGCATCAAGAGTCTATTTTTTTTACCTATTCACGAGGCTGAAACAAACGCGTCGTTCCGAGCCCTCGACCGGTAAGCGTTTACAGGGTGCCGTAGATGCGAGGCACCGGGCATGCAGACGTACTTTTTCGTACTTCAAATGCCCGGGAACAAAGTCACGCCTCGGCGTGATGCCCTGTGAACGCTTACTTTTTTTTCAGGTCCCTAAAGGAGATGACCTTGGCATCACCCGGAGCGGACGGTTTGGGGGCCTCTTCGGGCGCTGAGTCCCCGGCATCCACCGGTTCCGGCGGCGCTTCGATCCTTTCCAGCCGCATCTGCTTGCCGTCCATGGTGAACGGCTCGCCGTTGATGTAAACATCGCGGAGGATCCAGGTGACGGTCTGAAGCGGCACTTGGAGCAGGAGCAGCCGCACATGGTACCAGTCCCTCTTGATGTCCGCCGAAATGTCCTCAACACGGGCAAAGGACATGGGCGCCCCTTCGAAATGGATCAGAACGATGTCGTTGACTGTGGTCATGGAAGCGTCATCCCCGAGTTGAGCATTTGGCATATCCGGTTGTGTTGTGCTTCAGGCATTCGGCAGGGCCCGGCCAGCCAAAGACTTATGGCACAGCATGCCGCCATTGTAAAGATTGCGTGGTGCGAGATCTGGGATCTGGGATGGGGGATACTGGATACTGGATGCTGGATGGGGGATACTGGATGGGGGATACTGGATACTGGATACTGGATGCGGGATGTTGGATGCTGGATACTGGATGCTGGATACTGGATGCTGGATACTGGATGCTGGATACTGGATACTGGATACTGGATACTGGATACTGGATACTGGATACTGGATGCTGGATGCTGGATACTGGATACTGGATGCTGGATACTGGATACTGGATGCTGGATGCTGGATGCTGGATACTGGATGCTGGATGCTGGATGCTGGATACTGGATGCTGGATGTTGGATGCGGGATGCGGGATACCGAATGCGGGATGCTGGATGCTGGATGTTGGATGCTGGATCGGGATACCTGATCCGCCAATCCACAGCCCGCTCTTTAACATTGACAACCGGCAAACCGGTCATGTTACATACCAGTCAGGCACCGACTCACTGAGCGACAGGCTCGATCCCCGCCGGTCTCGCCAGATGACACACAACAGAGCGCCTTGCCGACACCCGAAGGAGATCCACGTGACCCGCTACAAAATTCATCCCATCGTCATGGGAACCAAGGTCTTTGACAAGGGCATGATGACCTACCAACACGACTATGGAAAACCGTACACCATCCCCATCTACTGCTGGTACCTGGAGGGGGGGGATCAAAAAATCCTCGTGGACACCGGTGAAATGAGCCCGATCCGGTCCGAAGACCGCGAAAAAGCCATCGGCGGAAAAATCTACACCTTTGAAGAAGGGCTCGACCGATGGGGACTCACGCCGGCTGACATCGACATCGTTATCCACACCCATCTGCACAACGACCATTGTGAGAACGACTATAAATGTGAAAAGGCCGTGATCTATGCCCATGAAAAGGAACTGGTGCATATTCACAACCCCCATCCCCTCGACTTCAGATATCTTGAAGACTATATTGAGGACGTGGAGGAGAACGGCCAGATCCGGACCGTCACCGAGGACATGGAAATCGTTCCCGGCATTCGGGTCGTACACACCCCGGTTCACACCGAAGGGGGGCTCACCGTCCTGGTTGACACCGACGGCGGGCTGGCCGCCATCACCGGTTTCTGCGTGATACGGGAAAACTTCTTCCCGCCCAAAGAGGTTCGGGCCATGGAAATTGAGGTGATTCCACCAGGCACACCGGTCCACCCCCTCCAGGCCTACGACATCATGGTTCGCGTCAAAGCCATGGCCGATATTCTCATTCCGCTGCACGAACCGATGTTCGCCGCCATGGATACGGTTACGGCCGGTGCCACGGCCCAAGCCCGTGTGACACCCTCACCGGCCAACCAATAACCATATGATTTATTTGGGATTAGCCACTTAACCCCGACATACTGAATGACAATTCATTCCCCTTGCTTCGGATTATGTTTCCTCTCCACCGGCTGAACTTTTTGTCATCCACCAAACAAATATTAATTTATCTATCTGTTTATTTTGATATTTTTATTATGTTCCATTCCTTGAGGCGGTTTCGGTTTTTTTCTTGACAGCCGCGCCGTACCTTGATAATTGAATGAGTGTTCATTCATCCCTGTACCATAACAACCTTCAGGAGGAAACCATGAGCAGAAAGATCAGAACGGCCGCGGTCATCGGTTCCGGAGTGATGGGCGGCGGAATCGCTGCACTCCTGGCCAGTGCCGGTGTAAAAACATTTCTGATGGACATCGTCCCCTTTGACCTCTCCGATGAAGAGAAGAAAAACCCTGCGGCGCGAAACCGAATCGTCAAGGCTGGCCTGGACACAATCCTTAAGTCCAAGCCCTCGTTGATCATGGCCAAGAAGGATGCCGCCCTGATCAGCCTCGGCAACCTGGAAGACGATTTCGACAAGCTCGCCCAGTGTGACTGGATCGTCGAAGTGGTGGTGGAAAACCTCAAGGTCAAACAAGCCCTGTTCAAACGCATTGACGGCGTTCGGAAGGCCGGCAGCGTCATCTCCTCCAACACCTCGGGCATCCCCCTGAAGGCCATGAGCGAAGGTCTGAGCGACGATTTCCGCAAGCACTTCCTGGGAACCCATTTCTTCAACCCGGTCCGTTACATGAAGCTGCTGGAGATCATTCCCGGCAAAGACACCATGACTGAAGTGCTTGATTTCATGGCCGATTACGGCGAGCGGGTCCTGGGCAAGGGGATCGTCTGGGCCAAGGACACCCCCAATTTCGTGGGCAACCGCATCGGCGTCCACGGCATGGTCAAGGCCATGCAGCTCATGCTTGAGGACGGATTGACCATTCCCGAAGCCGACGCCCTGTTCGGACCGGCCATGGGCCGACCCAAGACCGCCATGTTCAAGACCGCCGACCTGGTCGGCCTGGACACCATGGGTCATGTGGCCAAGAACACTTACGATTTGGTAACCGAAGACGAGGCCCGGGGCGACTTTGTCATGCCCGAATGCGTCGGCGCCATGATCGAAAAAGGCCTCCTGGGAAAGAAAGCCAAGGCCGGCTTCTACAAGACCGACATGAGCCCGGAATGGAAGCTCATCCGCAAGGTCATCGACCCGACCACCCTGGAATACGCCGAATACGCCAAGCCGGATCTTCCCTGCCTGGCCGCGGCCAAGGCCGCCAAGAGTCTGCCGGAAAAAATGAAGGCGATCCTTTACGGCGACGACAAGGGCGCAAAATACGCATGGAAGGCCGTGTCAAGCAACCTGATCTACTCGGCCAACCGCATTCCCGAAATCTCCGACACCATCGTGGAAATCGACAACTCCATGAAGTGGGGCTACAACTTTGAAATGGGCCCCTTCGAGACCTGGGACGCCATCGGCGTGGCCGAGGCGGTTGCGAAGATGGAAACCGACGGCATGACCGTTCCGGAAAAGGTCAAAAAGATGCTGGCCGCCGGGAACACCACCTTCTACAAAGAAGAGGCCGGCATCCGCACCTACTACGACTTTGCCGACGAAACCTACAAAGAGGTACAGATCAGCGCCAACATCATCTCCCTGGCTGCCTGCAAGGCCGCCGGTAAGACCATCAAGACCTGTGCCAGCGCCTCTCTCGTCGATATCGGAGACGGTGTCATGTGCCTGGAGTTTCACACCAAGATGAACGCCCTCAATGGCGAGATCGTAAACTTCATGGGCGAGTGCATGGATTATGTGGATGAAAACGCCGTGGGGCTCGTCATCGGCAACCAGGCCGGTGGCATGCCCGGAGCGTTTTCCGCCGGCGGGGACCTGGCCTTCATGGCCGGTCTTGCCAAGGCGGGCAAATACGACGAAATCGACGCCTTCCTGAAAAAAGGCCAGGAAGGCATGCAGAAAACCCGCTATGCCAGCTTTCCCGTTGTAGCGGCTCCCTATGGGCTGACCCTGGGCGGGGGCTGCGAGGTCTGCATCGGTACGGCCGACAAAATCGTGGCCCACAGTGAACTCTACATGGGACTGGTGGAGATCGGCGTCGGCCTGCTGCCCGGCGGCGGCGGATGCCTGAACCTGTGGCGGAAAATGACCGCCGATATTCCCGAACCGGTCACCGACGTGGACCTGGCCAAATACTTCATCCCCACCTTCATGGCCATTGCCATGGCCAAGGTCTCCATGTCAGCGGCCGAAGCCCGTGGCAACGGTTTTCTCGGCCCCAAGGACCGGATCATTTTCAACCGTGACTACCTCATCGGCGAAGCGAAAAAGGAAGTGCTCAAGATGGTGGACGAAGGATACGCCCCGCCGGTCAAACGCCAGATCAAGGTCTTCGGCACCGCGGCCCAGGGCATGATCAACGCGGAGATCTTCAACATGCAGTCCGCCGGATATGTAAGCGAATACGACGCCTTTTTGGCCAAACGGATCGCCTACGTCATCAGCGGCGGCAACGTCCGAACGAACAGCTTGGTCGACGAAGAGGTTATCCTCAAGCTGGAAAGGGAAGCTTTCATCGACTTCTGGAAACAGGAAAAGACCGTGGCCCGGATCGAGCACATGCTGACCACCGGCAAGCCGCTGAGAAACTAAAGGATCGGACCATTCTCACGTTAAGGAGGATTGAACCATGAGAGACGCATATATCGTTACATCCGTCAGGACCCCGGGCTGCCGCAGAGGCAAGGGGGCGTTCAAGGATACGCGGCCGGAGGATTTGCTGGTGCACATTCTCAACACCGCCATGGACAAAACCGCCAACCTGGAAAAAAAGGACGTGGACGACATCATGATCGGCTGCTCCTTTCCCGAAGCCGAACAGGGACTCAACATCGGCCGGGTCGCCAACCAGATCGCCGGCTTTCCGGTGAGTGTCTCCGGCGCCACCGTCAACCGCTTCTGCTCCTCGGGGCTGGAAGCCATCTCCCTGGCCTCTTTGCGGGTCATGGCCGGCTGGTCCGAAGTCACCATCGGCGGCGGGGTCGAGTCCATGACCTTCGTGCCCATGGGCGGCAACCTGCCCCGCCCCCATCCCGAGCATACAATTCAACACGCCGACCTCTATGCATCCATGGGTATCACCGCGGAAAACGTGGCCAACCGCTACAACGTTTCCCGTGAAGACCAGGACGCTTTTGCCTATGAGAGCCAGATGAAAGCGGTCAAGGCCCAGAAGGAAGGGCTTTACACGGAACTCGTGCCCACCCCGGCTGCCAAGTACACCCTTCAGGCCGACGGCACCTACACCCGCGAAGACCATCTTCAGGATTTCGACGACGGCGTTCGCGACACCACCACCAAGGAAGGCCTGGCCAAGCTGCGGGCGGTCTTTGCCGTCAACGGCTCGGTCACCGCGGGCAATTCCTCCCAGACCACCGACGGCGCTGCCGCCAGCGTCATCATGAGCGAAGCCATGGTCAAAAAACTCGGCGTCAAACCCGTTGCCAAGCTCAAGTTCTACACCACCGCCGGGTGTGAGCCCGACGAGATGGGCGTCGGACCGGCCTACGCCATTCCCAAACTGCTGAGCCTGGCCGGGTTGAGCGTCAAAGACATCGGCCTGTGGGAAATCAATGAGGCCTTCGCTTCCCAGGCCCTGTACTGCATCCGCACCCTGGGCCTGGAAGACAGCATGGACAAGATCAATATTCACGGTGGCGCCATTGCCCTGGGTCACCCCCTGGGCTGCACCGGCGCCAAGCTCTGTGCCACCCTGCTGGCCAACATGCAAGCACGCGGCGTGAAATACGGCGTCGAATCCATGTGCATCGGTGGTGGTATGGGTGCCGCGGCATTGTTCGAGCTCTGCGAATAAATTTTGCCCCTTCGGGCCAAAATTTATGTAAAACGAAAAAAGGCCTCCCTTCGGGGTGGCCTTTTTTTTATGGGTCGATACAAGGTCACTGGACAACACTTGTTGCTTTCGTCGGCATTTCGGTCGGGGTGGTGATTCGGTGGAGGCGATGTCACTGTCTGAGCGGATTAGAGCGTGTTTCCCAAAGCAGCCTTTCGACCTCGATTCTGCTTTCAGGGCATGACAGAGTCTATCTTCGACGCCGTTTCAATGCCTGGCCGCTGCTTTGGGTTACAGGCTCTTATTCGTGAGTTTGACAGAGCCGGAACCGGATTGCCACCCCGGCCCAGCAGCGTATACTGCAAACAGCCCATCCTCTGTGTGGTGTCGGCAGAGGTTGCAAGTTTTTCGATTCTCGGGCAAACTGGGGCGCATGAACCGATCAGGAACCGAGAGGAAACAACTGGATTCCCGCTAGGAGCAAAAGGAGTACACATGAGGCCCGACCTGACGCGCACCCGTGATTCCCGAACCCTGATGAAGGTGGCCCTGGGCGAGGAAAAGGCCGATCTGGTCGTAATCAACGCCCGATTGGCCAACGTCTATACCGGCGAATGGGTCGACAACCTATCCATCGCCGTCAAAGGCGAATGGATCGCCTATGTGGGCGCCGATGCCACCCATTGCATCGATGCGGACACGCGGGTCATCGACGCGGCCGGAAAACCGGTGGTTCCCGGACTCATCGACGGACATACCCATCTGGTCTGGCTTTTTTCCGTTGCCGAGTTTCTCCCCTTCGCCATGGCTGGCGGCACCACCACCGTGGTCACCGAAACCCTGGAGGCTTATCCCGTGGCCGGCCTGGAAGGTGTGGCCGATTTTCTCGATTCCCTCAAGGACCAGCCCATCAAGATCTTTGCCACCGCGCCGGCCATGGTCTCCATCAGCAGCAAAACCATGGGCATGCCCCCGGGCGATTTGAACGCACTGCTTGACCGCGAAGAGATCCTCGGACTGGGCGAATCCTATTGGCAGGGCGTTCTTCAACAACCTGAAAAAATGCTGCCGGCCATGGACCGCGTGCTCTCCGCCGGAAAATGCCTCGAAGGGCATTCGGCCGGAGCCAGTGAAAAGAAGCTAAACGCCTATCTGTGTACCGGCATTACCTCCTGCCACGAACCCATCACCGACGAAGAGGTGCTGACCCGCCTTCGCCTCGGGCTCCACGTCATGGTCCGTGAAGGGAGCATTCGCCGCGATTTGGAAACCATCGCACGGATCCGCCATCGGGGCATCGATTGCCGGCGGTTGATCCTCGCCACCGATGGCGTGGATCCGGTGGATCTCATGGAAAAAGGAAACCTGGAATATGTCCTTCAAAAGGCCATGGATTACGGATTTGAACCCATCACCGCCATTCAGATGGCCACCTTGAACGTGGCCGAACACTTCGGCCTGGACCCTGTCCTGGGCGGCATCGCCCCGGGCCGATTTGCCGACGTGCTGATCTGGCCCGACGAACGAACCGCCACCCCGAAAATGGTGATCAGCAACGGCCGGATCGTAGCGGAAAATGGAACCGCTTGCATCTCGCCCCGGCCGCACGAATTCAGGGATAAGAGCCGGGCCACCATCCGGCTCAAAGGGGACCTGTTCCCCGAAGACTTTGCCCTGCGACCGGCAACGGACCGGCCTGAAATCGGTGTCCGGGTCATCGACATGGTCACCGACCTGGTGACCCGGGAGGTGCATCTGACCCTGCCCGCAGTCGACGGCAGGGTGCGTACCGATCCGGCCGCCGATATCATCAAGGTAGCGGCCATCGACCGAACCCACACCCCGGGTAAAACCTTTACCGGCCTGCTCCGCGGCTTCGGCCTGCGCCGCGGCGCCATGGCGGCATCCTGTGCCTGGGACACGTCCGACATCATCGTTGCCGGGGCAGATGAAAAGGATATGGCGGCCTGCGTCAATCGAATCCGATCCCTTCAAGGCGGCATGGTGGTCTGCGCCGACGGCCATGTGATCGCGGAAATCCCCCTGCCCGTCTTCGGCATCGTATCCATGGCCCCCATGGCGGAATTGGCGGCAAAATCAAAAGAGCTGACAGCGGCCGCAGCCGGCCTCGGTTGCGAATTCCCCAACCCCTTTTTGTCCCTGATCACCCTGACCGGAGCGGCCATCCCTTTTTTCCGCATCTGTGAAGAGGGGCTGGTGGACTTTCGCCGACCCGGCGCCCAGGGCCTGTGGCTGGAGAAGAAAAATTAACCGCAGGCAGACGCCGACATGCGCAGACAGGACGCCTTATGGCCGTTCAGGTCGAACGGCCGTAAAAACTGTCTGTGCCCGTCCGCATGCGTCTGCGGTGAAGAAAATGCCTTTGCGATGATTTGTTTCTATGCTCGACGGTGAAAACAAAGGACCTATCAATGAATTCGAACGATTTTAACGAAAAAGTCAAACGGAACGTCGCCGGCAATTTCGATCAAAGCCTGGCGTTCTACCAGGCCTTTGAAGCCAAGCACCATTTCTTTGCGGCACTGGCATCCACACTGGCCGAAAAAATCAGTTTGCGGCCAAACACCCATGTGCTGGATGTGGGCTGCGGCAACGGAATCTCTTCGCGAACCCTGAATGAACGGTTCGGCTGCCGGGTATTGGGGGTGGATCTTTCCTCGAAAATGGTGGCGGCCGGACAGGGCGAACTGACGTCAGAAAACGTCCGCCTGATCGTCGGTGACGGCGAGCGGTTGGCCGAAGTCGTCGGGAACCAAACCTTTGACTACGTGCTTTACAATGCCTCGATCTTCATCTTCCCCGACGTGAACAGAGCGCTGCAAGAGGCCGTCGCCTGCCTGAAACCAGAAGGCGAAATCGCCTTTTCCTTCTATCCCCATCTCGCCGGGCCGACCGACGAGGACCTGCTGATCGAGGCCTTTGACCGCGTCGGCGAACCGCGGCCCCGGTTCCGGGTCATCACCGACTATGACAAGGCCTGCCAGGCCCTGGCCCGGCATTGCGGAAAAGTCAGCCAGCACCGGTGGGTCCGGCCCCTGGACATTGAATTCTTACAGGATTTTTTCTCCATTCCCGCCCAGTCCGCGTCTCTTTTTCCGGGCATGGACTACCAAGCGCGGAGAAAAAAAATCATCCACCTTTTCTCCGGTCTGTCAGACATTGCCGACAACGGAACCATCGTATGGCGGATGGCCCGGGGGAAAAAGCCTGCGTCGGTTTAGACCCGCAACCGCCGATGAATTTGCCGGATGGGCTTTCATTTCCCCATGGAGAGGAAAACCGCCCGGTCATGCCAATCGGTGCGAAGAATTTCCTCAGCCGTAGCGGCCGATCCATCCAGGGTAAGGGTTGCAATGGCCCCCGGCGACTGGGCTCCGATAAAATCGGCGAACCGGTCCCCTTCCACCCAAACACCCCGCTCCAGGAAAAGTCCCCCCAAATCTTTGGCCACCTGATTGAAGAGTTTGACCAGAACGGTACCGGTCTCCCCAGCGGTGCAGGCATCCGCAGTCCCGGAGTAGGTAATGTTGCCACGCAGTTTCGCATAGTGCCCGCCCCTTCGCATGGTGGCCCCCACCAGGCCCGGCATGGCCGCGGAGAGCGCCAGCACAGACCCGGAAGCCACGGTGGCGGTATCGATGCCGTCCACGGCCCAACCATCGAGGAAAATTGTCTGTATGCCGGTAGCCAGATAGTCCGGTGCGATGCCCATCTGTTCACATACCAAATCCTGGATCGAACACCCTGTTGAGACGTCCAGGGCCACCCCCCGACCAAAGAGTGTAAACAGCCCGAGCAGCGGCCCACCGGCCGTCATCAAAGCATCAACGGCCAGTTTCTTTTCCCTGGCCGCCATGATTTTCAACAATGGCGAGGCATATGAAGCATCCATAAACAAAAATCCCCATGAAAAAAAAGAAGGGAACCGCCAGGTCCCCTTCTTTTTTAAAAGCGGCGAAACCGCGCCACATAAATTTGCCCCAACAAATTTATCACCAGTTAAAGACCTGGTCCAGATCTTCGTCGGTGACCTGAAAGGTGACGTTGTGGGGCGGCAGGGCTTCGGTCTTAAAGTACTCGGGCAGACGGTCATCCTTGGCGGTGAAGCCTGCCCGGGCGTTGAAGTCCCGCTCGTTGTCCAGAATCGATTTTCCCAGGGCCGTCACGTCATCACCGGTCAGCGGGCTGCCGGTAAAGGCACCGATCAGATCCAGCATGGCCTGAAAGGTCTCGGGCTGGTCGAGGATGGCAAAGGCAATGAACAGGCAAAATCCCGTGGCATCGATGGCCGCCGTGGCGATCTGCAAATTCCGGGAAAGTTCCACCTGCCCTTCGGGCTTTAAGGGATCGACATTTCCGCCGACACCGAGGATATTGGCGGTTACCGCATATCCGGCGGTATGGTCGGCCCCCATGGGGGTTGTGGCGTAGGTCACGGCCACGCCCTGCACGCCTCGGGGATCGTAAGCCGGCATGGCCTGGCGCTTGACCACTGGTACCCGTTCGACCCCGAAGACCTGGCCGGTCACCGCCGCACCACAGCCCAGAATACGGCCCAGAGGCGTTCCCTGGCCGACTTCCTTGACCATTCTGATGGCCGCCTCGGCGTCGCCGAATTTGGCCAAACCGGCTTCCATGGCCACACCGATGGTGGCACCCATCTCAATGGTGTCCACGCCGTAATCATCGTCCATGCGGTCCAGGGCGGCAATGACGTCGAGATCATCAATGCCGCAGTTGCCGCCGTGGGCCCAAACGGTCTCGTATTCAGGCTGCTTGGTCACAAAATTACCGTCTTTGTCATAATAGGTGCCACTGCAGCGGATCACGCATCCCCGGTGGCAGCCGTGGGTGGCACTCCCTTCTCCGCCCCGGCTGTTCTCCAACTCGGCCAAGGCCTCGCCGCCGATCTTCTCGGCACCGTCAAAACGGCCCGTCTTAAAATTATGGGTCGGCAAGGCGCCAGCTTCGTTGAGCACGTTGGTCAGTACGTTGGTCCCGTATGTCGGAAGCCCCGTGCCAGTCACTGCATGCTTTCGAAGCCCTTCGGCAAAGGCTTTGTTGGCCGCCTTGAATGCCTCCGGGTCGGCCGGTTTGCGCATGCCCATCCCGTCATCGTCCAGGACGATGAGCTTGACCTGTTTGGACCCCATCACGGCACCAACGCCGCCGCGGCCGGCATGCCGGGTGGGACGCTGCTCCATATCGGTAAAGGCGACAGACGCGGCGGACAATTTCATCTCGCCGGCCGGGCCGATGGAGACACAGGCCACCTTCTCTCCGTATTCGCCCTTGACCTTGTCGATGAGAGCATAGTTGCCCAGACCTTTGAGACTGTTATCGGCGGAAACCGTAACACCGTCCTTGTTGATCACAACCTTATAAAGGGTGTCATCGGCAGGCTTGCCTTCCAGAATAATGGCCGCGTATCCGAGCCGGGCCATGACCTGACCGCCCTGGCCACCGGAGTTGGCCTCCTTGATCCCGCCGGTCAGCGGGCTTTTGCACCCCACGGAAATACGACCTGAAATGGCGGCCGCGGAACCGGCCAGCAGCCCCGGAGAAATGATCAGCTTGTTCTCTGCCCCGAGCGGGTGACACAGCGGTGGCACCTCCTTGGCAACGACCGCCGAGGTCATGGCCCGTCCACCCAACCCGGCATAATCGCCCATCGGTTCAACCTTGGCCGCAGGACCGCCCTCGGCCCCCATGTCAATTCTCAGAATCTTTTCCATGTCCCCTCCTTCGCTTCTTGCCCTGGTTCACGTCCGCCCCGAAATGGGCTCATAGTCGATCTTGCATGCAATATTTGCTTCTTAGTTGTTATTCGTAATTTATGGTCATGTCAAGTAAAACCAAGAATAACATAATCCTCCAACTTTAACATTAACAACCTATTTTAATTGTTTTTTACGATTTATGGGAAAAGGATTCAAATAGAGATGGGAGGGAATTGGCGGATTGACGGATTGACGGATCCGTCTTCGCCCTACTGGCTTCGCCGGACAGGTTGACGGACCAGGCGTCGCCTAAAGGCGATGCCCGACAGGTTGGCGAATTGGCGAATCAGGCTCTGTCCAAGGGGGGGGCTACGCTCAATAGGCTGGTGGATCTGAGAGATGAGGTAGCCGGTGAATGGCCACCCCCACACATTCCCCATCACAGATCACAGATCACAGATCACAGATCACAGATCACAGATCACAGATCACAGATCACAGATCACAGATCACAGATCACAG
>JAEINQ010000007.1 GCA_016342285.1 Desulfobacterales bacterium | reverse complement strand
GGCAGAGGCGAAGGTGACAAAAAAATCAGTCAATGTGGCATAAGTAAATGCGACAACTATCTTGACAGACACCGGGTCTTGGCGAGAGGGAGTTGATCGAACAGGTGACTGATGCGGGTCACAGACCACGCGATCCATCGTTTGAAATCCCGGGCGCGGTTCATGGTAGAAACAGAGGCGTGCGTGGTAGTCGGTAACGATTGGTTTACATCAGAAAACGGAATTTCGATTCCAATGGTGAGGTGTTTTTTCTGTTGACACGCCCTTTAATGGGCGACCCCGATTGCTTGACGTGGCCCGACCCAGCCCTTATAAAGAATGTTATGATAAAAATGTTTTAAGCTCATTCATTAGTATTTCAGTTGATGTAACAATAACTTTCTGGGCTTCATTAATGTACTCTTTATTCAAATCAATCCCGACGAATCCCCTATTGAGTTTGTTACATATTTTACCAACTGTACCAACGCCACAGAAAGGATCTAATACATAGTCATATTTTTTTGTTGAGCTCTTTATACATGGC
Source organism: Desulfobacterales bacterium (assembly GCA_016342285.1). Lineage (GTDB taxonomy): Bacteria > Desulfobacterota > Desulfobacteria > Desulfobacterales > JAEINQ01 > JAEINQ01. Next base: position 128,391 of record JAEINQ010000007.1, on the reverse strand, counting down.
AAGACTAAAGACTCTGGAAATGTTGCAAAATGATTGCCATTATAGCTATTCCTTGCGATTTTCCATACCGATCGCATTTTACTTCCATCGCAATTTTTTAATCCTTCGTTGTTAAAATAATAACATTCCTTTTTTGAGAATAAAAATAAATATTCATGATTTCTGTGAGGTCTATCCTTAACGCTTTCTGGCATTGCATTAGGCTTATACCATATAATATCACTACGTAAGTACCAACTTTCTTGTTGCAATTTGAAAGCCAAGCGCCAAGGAACACCTATTAGGTCTTTATTTTTTATTCCTTTTGGGTTCTTGGGTCTAATAGACATCGAACGTGCACCGTATTTTTTATCATTTGCACGGTACTTTCTATTTCCACTTGCATACGAGTCTCCTATGTTTAACCATATAGTACCATTATCTTTAAGTACTCTCTTGACCTCTCGGAAAACTTTTGCCAAATTTAGAACGTATTGGTGAACGTTGTCCTCTAACCCAATTTGCCCTTTAACTCCATAATCCCTTATACCCCAATAGGGCGGAGAAGTAATCACAGCAGAAAAATACTTATCCGGAAGTTTTCTTAATGCTTTTAGCGCATCAGATGCAATTAAAAAGCATGAATTGCAATTTTTCAAATTCGAGTTTCCTCTTTCAACCATTCAACCATTCGACTAAAGTGCCTTAAATAATATTTCCAATACTAATTGCAATATCCATTGCTTTAGGATCTTCACTGCATTTAGCCAGTTCTACAAAATTATAAACAACTTTTTTAAACAACGGAAATATGTTTTCTCCTTTTAGTTTGTCCGAAAAATCCTTAAATGTTATAATAAATAGCAATTTATCACCTATCAAATATAATCCTTCGTAATCTTCCGCAATCGATTTTAATAAATTTGACAAACTCATTAAATGATCGGTCACTTCTTTTTCAGCTTCTTTCTCATTCTCGATTATCATTTCAACAAACTTATCCATTTCGGATTTTTTTCTTCGAAAGGTAGCTGAAAAAGTTGCAAGATTGCCAGCCTTATAACCATCAATGAAGCCTGAAAAGTTTGATTTTTTCACTTCTATATTCATTTATTTTAGCCTTTCCAGTAATTGTTTAATTTTCTCTTCTCTATCTGATTGCAAAGTATATCGCTCTTCGAGTTGTGTTTTTCCTTCATGAACTAACGCAGTAACTACTGTCCTAAGCAAATCAATCCCTGTTGTTTTGGCTACCAGTATACCTAAATTTACAGATTTTGTAAAGTTGCTCTGGGTGTCTATAGAAATTCTATTAACTTCATCGCCTAAAAGTTTTTGTTCGTCCGATGGTACATTTTTCATAACATTTAAACATGTTATAGGCAAATCAATTTTTAATAATTCAAAATCGACATTTTTCATTATCTCTTTAATTTTATTATAATCACTTATTGATCGTTTTTGATCGAATGTTCTATCTGCTGCTTTTAAAAAAATATTAGTTATTGATGCGAATCCGGCCTCAAAGTTACTATCACCTATTTTTAAACTTGCGAATGATGACCTCAAAATTATCATTGATGAGCCACCTGCAAGCAAAATTCTCCCAGAATCATTTGCGGTTAATGGTCCTAAGTCAATTTTAAATTCAGTTAAAAGCCAGTAACCAAAAACAGAAGTGAAACCATTAATTAAGAAATATATCCAACTTGATAGGTAATGAAATATTTGACCAAGCCTATCATACCGGCTTAGCAATTCTGCTAAAGCGAAAGTAAATCCAATTAAAAATACAATAAAATATTTAAAATAAATCATGATGAGTTAGCCTCTCAACTTATCTTCTCTTTCCAATTTCTTTCTGTATTTGCTTCATTTCATAGTCTTGAAACCGTTTACTATCGTGGTGAGTTAGTAACCCCTTATACTTTGCTTCAATATTTCTATCATAGGGTCTATCTGGAATATTTACTGAAAAAAGCCGCACCTGAGCAATGCGTAGTCCAGGAAATAGCGTAATGGGATTTGGTCCTGAGTTGCCGATTTCAAAAGTGAGTACACCTTCAAAACCAGGATCAATGAATCCGGCTGTCATATGTACCTGAAGACCAAGCCTTGCGAATGAGCTTCTGCCTTCAACCTGCCCTGCTAAATTCGCAGGTAGTTTTAAGTATTCCATAGAATGGCCCAGTATAAATTGTCCTGGCGATATTGTAATTGATTCCAGGAAATCCAAGTCAATCATCTTTGAGTTTTCTATTTTTTTTTCAAAAAGACTATCCGTAAAGTTATGTTCGCCGTATTTTGTTAGAAGATATATTTGAAAAGAAGTACCCAAACGTATATCAATTGACGTAGATCCTAATTGCTTTCGAAGACTAATTATAGGAATTACTCTAAGTTCATTCTTCCCAAGCAAATATTTAATCTGTTTGTCATTTAATATTGTCTTTGGGGCTTCCTCAACATCATCAACTTTCGACTTTTCATTTTGATCTTCCTGCTTTTCATTTTTCTCTTCTAAAATATCAAACCATTCTGATACTTGAATTGACCGCAATATTGATTTATCAAAGCGTTTGAACGTATCAACTATTAAGTCTAAGCATTCTTCTAATTCTTTACTTTTTGGCCCCTCTTCTAATTTCTTTAATTTGTCAAGTATTTCAAAACGCAACTCATTATTCCTATACAACCAAGCTGCAAGCAAAATTTCCTGTACTAAAGTTGGCTTTTCTTGCAGAGTCGATTCGCTTATCCTTTTCCCAGGTATAGGATAGCCATCTTTTAAATTCTCTACGAGTGATTCTATTGTTTTTTCTTCAATTTCTTCTGTATATTTAATTAGCGACCTCAAGTTCAAAGGCGAGCTTTTTAGATTAATTCCGAATTCGTATCCATCTTTACCTAAAAACTTAGCGACAAAATAGACTCTAAAATAGATAAATAGCTGTCGGATATCGTCATTGTTTAAAAATCCTTTTTCATCAAGTTTATCGAAGGCTTTTAAAACAGATTCAGCATCTTCTAAAGTTCTAAGAAGTTTTTTCGTTATGATATTTGTGAACCTGTGTTGGAGTACTCTTTGTATAAGCTTCAATCTAAACAAAGCCTTAGGATATCTTCTATCTATTTTATTTGAGTCTACCTTTTCTTGGAATATGAATGCTGAATATTGTGAAAACCAGAAAACTGGTCCTGTAACAATACATGCCAACAAATCACACCAACACTCTGTCAGCCACGATAACATATCAATTTGCTTTGAGATATCTCTAACAAACTTTTCTTGAACTGTATCTAATGAATCAATAAAATCATCGTAGATTGATCTTCCACCAAAATAATTGTTTTTTATTACTTTATGGGCTACTTCATGTATAAGAGTAGGCCATCTACATGGATTATTGGCATCAATTCTTGGTATTGAAATATGGAAATTTATTCCACTAGTATCTGCAATAGGAAATTTTTGAATATCTCCAGCATATTTCCCATTGTGATCAGAAACGATTCGATTTAATTGTTCCTGTTTAAATTCATGCACTGGGTCTGCAATGAAAGTGGATTCCCCAACTTCCTCGCTTAAATATATCGATATAACAGAATCAGTGGGGCTTCCTTCATTCGTATTTTCTACTACTTCTTTTAGGTTTAAGACATGTTTGTCAATAATTCTGGCAAATCTTTTCAGTTCAATTGGTTCAGATGGTCGTGGAAGATGCATCAAATATTTTTTATGGAGATGATTAACACTTACAACCAATTTTCTAATTTGATCTAAAGTTATTCCATAATCTTTGCTTTCAATATTTTTATCGATTGAATTTGCAATTTCAATACACTTTAACAGACAGCCCTTATAGCTTTGTAAAAAAATTAGCTTATCATCAACTCTTGTTTTTGCTTTTAGAAAAAACTGGTCCCTTATTTCATCCAAATGGATTGAAAATCGTGCAATTCGTTCTAAAAGTTCAAATAAATACAATCTCATGATTTCTTTATCGTTTTCCATATTCAAAACTTTCTATGATTTCCCCTTTTCTGTCCACAATGACAATCTTCAACTTTGTTTCAATTTGCGACACCTTATCAACAATCAATGATTTAAATTCCTTGAGAGACAAACTAGTTTCAGATGTTACATTGAAAAATCGGCTTCCAAAAAGAAGCATATTAAGTAGCATAGGCTCAGGCAAGTAATAGTCATGTTTAATTATCAATTCTTTTTTTCCTTCGACATTCTTCATTTGCGCTAATATTGTATCAACAATTTTGCTTGCCATCGGATAATCAATGAAACAGTGCCTCAAGTTTAGCTCTATTGTTTCCTCATTTTGTATATCCAATTTTTCAATTATCCTATCAACTTCATAATCATCTCCTAAATCTTTTACGTCATAATCTTTTACTATCGATATTTCTCTCATTTTATCCAACCTTATTTGCTTTAATTTTCCCGAAATAATAAAACCCAACAGGTCTTCCAATATTGAAAAAGTTTTCTCGTACATTTTTATGACTTAACTTCTTAATTTCATTTAATAGACCTCTACTTTTTGCATCAAATACCGATAATTCCAACCCGACATTTTTTGCTCCACTTGTTATTATATTCATTCCGATGCCTTTATTAAAATTAGAATCAGTTTTTGTTGTTGCATATTCTTTTAATGCAAATAAATATGTTTGAGTAAGGTCCCAGAATGCGAACCTTTTTATCATATTATCTGGCAAAGTATCTTTAATATTGTTATTAATACCAACCCCTAAATCACCAATAGCGAATTCTATTTTTATAATCTCTTTGGATCTATCAGTTTTTATATCCAGCCCTATGAATCCATCTCCAAGTGTATGGTCTGCTGTATTTTTTGCTATCTCATTTAGAATAAGCATGATTTGGTTTAAGTTAATATTATAATCTGTGGCATACCTATCAAGGTTATCTCTAATCCATTCTCGAAAATCTTTAAGACCATCTCTGCGCCTTAAATGTTTTTTAAAATTGATACAATGTATTGGAATTGATATTGTCTCAATACCAAATTCATCAACACTCACAACGACATTATTATGATATTTTTTAAATTCTTTATCCACAAAAAGCATTTCGCTTGGGTTATATTCATTAAGTATATTAAAAAAATTTAGATCAATAACTTTTCGAAAAGCATCGTTCATATTAATATCGTGCGATTTCCATTTTCTTTTTTTTTTATCACTTTCTATTAATTTAATGCATCTGATTAGTAATAGTGCCAATCCCGAAGAATCCACCGAAACACAATTTGTAAAATCTATAAATATTGATTGTTTTTTTTCTTTTATGTTTTGCCATGGCAGAATTGCAGGGAGATAGCCTTGAATTTCAGGCCAAACTTTTATGATTAAATCCTTCATAACAATAGCAATCCGGTTGATGGGACAATATTTCTCTTAGGTATTAGTATTCTGGTCGCCTTCCACAAACTATAGGTTTCTATTCACATCCCAGTTAATAGATCGTCTGCATGGTTCTTGCGTCCTTTTACCAATAAATAAAAAACCCCTTTCTTAGAAATAAGATGGGGTCTAATTAGTCACCGAGCATAATCCGCTCCAGTTTTTTGTTTTTTTTCCAAATTTTTTATTTTATTTATCAGACATTTACTGCCATGTCAAATTTTTGTTCTCCCCGATTGTTTATATAATTATACAATCAATATGTTTATTACTACTCTTTGACTATATATATTATATGAGCATAATTTTACATTATTATATTTTTCGCTTTTTAAGTTAAATTTTGTAACCTATTTGTAACCTGCTCAGACGATGGTATGCGTAACCTATTGAAATCATGCACACCATGCACGCCATGCACAGGACAAAATTTCAATTAGAGACCTTGAAAATATGGTGTTATATTAATTGGTTATAGAATATTTTCATCACCAAATTTTTAGAGTGGGGTCCAAGAGGTCGGAACCCGCCAGAGGCGGGTAAAGCAACCCTCCCTGAAGGAGGCTTGTGCGCCTCTGGCGCATTCGACCCCCGCCCCTACCCCCAACAGCTTTAAAACGGCTTTTTTAATCGATTCGAGCATTGCGCCACCATTTCATGGCCGGCCCCACTTTTTGCCGGGCTTTCATGCCGGTTGCTTTTTTATTGGGAATGTCAGATTGTTACAATTGCAGCCCAACGTTGGATTCACCCATTACATACCGAGGCAGGCATGGATTTTTTGAGGATCGACGAAACCAAGTGCAAACAGGACGGAATCTGTGCGGCCGAGTGCCCCAGACGGATTATCACCCAAAAAGATGACAAGAGTTTCCCCGAAATTTCAGAGGCCGATGAAGCCAAGTGCATGGCCTGTGGACACTGCGTGGCCGTCTGCCCCCACGGTGCCTTGAGTATGAAGGGGTTAGACATTAAAGACTGCCCGGAGATAGAAAAAGACTTGGTACTGTCCTGGGGTCAGGCCGAGCAATTCCTCCGCTCCCGGCGATCGATCCGGTGGTTCAAGGACAAGGCCATGGACCGCAAAACCCTGGAACGGTTGATCAAGACCGCTTGCTACGCCCCGACGGCCAGCAACGCCCAGAACCTTCAATGGACGGTGATCCAAGGGCGAGACCGGTTGGAACGATTGTCCCGGGCGACCATCCACTGGATGGAACGGGTCATCGCAGCCCACCCCGACGCTCCGGCAGCCGGTTACTTCCGCCCAGTGGTGGATGGCTGGGCCACCGGCAACGACGGCATCCTGCGTACCGCCCAGACCCTTATTGTTCCCTCCGCTCCCAGAGAAAACGCCAACGGCCTGGTGGACGTGAGCATCGCCTTGGCTTATCTGGAGTTGGCTGCCCTGCCCCTGGGCGTGGGTACCTGCTGGGCCGGGTTGCTCCGGGGTGCCATGCTGGCCACTCCCGAGTTGGTGGAATCCATGGGCCTGCCCGAGGGGCACACCTGGTTTTACCCGATGATGATCGGGTATCCTAAGTTTAAGTACTATCGGCTGCCGGAGCGGAACACGCCGGTGATCCACTATAAGTAGGGATCGGCTGAACCGAAATCCGATAAAACCACAAAAGGGGCGAAGGGTATCATACTGAAATGAATGTACTGCGGAGAATAAAAAACACGCTGAGATTGCCTTTGATTTTGACAGACAGAAACGGTTAGATTTTTAAGGCAAGGAGATCACCGTGGCCTGTCAAACACTTCTCGCCGGCTCCGCCAATGGTTTCCAGGGGGAGGGCAAAAAGGTTTCCCGGCATGTTGGCTGGTGAAACATCTTGATTTTTGCGGAGAATAGGACATATATTCACCGCAAATGGTGCGGGGAATATAATGTATATCCACGAACGAGATGACTGGCCGAATTTCCGATGGAATCAATCGCGTCTTACCAGCCGACTTTCGGCTGTTAGGCATCGCCAGGGTCGATTGATCGGCAGAATGGAGACCCTCGGTTTTGAGTTGCGTGCTGAAGCCATATTGCGCACGCTTTCTGAAGACGTTTTGAAATCGAGTGAAATCGAAGGGCAAGTGCTCGACAGGGCTCAGGTCCGCTCGTCAATTGCGCGCAGGCTGGGTATGGATATCGGTGCGCTCACGCCCGCCGACCGGGATGTCGAAGGCGTGGTCGAAATGATGCTCGACGCCACCCGGAAATATGATGAACCTGTTACGAATGAACGGCTGTACGCATGGCATGCCGCTCTTTTCCCGACCGGACGAAGCGGCATGACAAAAATCACGGTGGGCGCCTGGCGAGCAGACCAATCCGGCCCCATGCAAGTGGTTTCCGGCCCCGTTGGCCGTGAGCGTATTCACTACCAGGCCCCTGCCGCGCCACAGTTGGAAAAGGAGATGAGCACCTTTCTAATCTGGTTCAATAGTGCCGACGGCAGCGACGCTGTACTAAAAGCGGCTATCGCCCATTTATGGTTTGTCACCATTCATCCGTTCGACGACGGCAACGGCCGTATCGCTCGTGCCCTTACCGATTTGATGCTGGCGCGCTCCGAGGGAAGTCCCCAACGCTTTTACAGCATGTCCGCGCAAATCCGGAAAGATCGAAATGCCTATTATGATATCCTTCAAACAACACAGCAGCACGATCTCGACATAACGAACTGGATCGATTGGTTTCTCGATTGCCTCGACCAAGCCGTCACCAGCACTGACGACATCCTTGCCGCGGTCATTAAAAAAGCCAACTTCTGGGAAAACCACGGGGGCGAACAACTCAACGCCCGTCAGCGAAGCATTATCAACAGACTGTTGGACGGATTTGAAGGCAAACTCACCACCTCCAAATGGGCCAAACTCTCAAAATGCTCCCAAGATACCGCTTTACGAGATATTAACGATTTGCTGACCCGTGACATTCTTGTCAAAGCGCCCGGCGGCGGCCGAAGCACAAGCTATATTTTGACGAATAAATGATCTTGTCGTGCCCGGCTGGAATCAATACTGCCCGCGTCCGGTCCAATTTCTCATAAAAGCATGGGGGGGGGAATTGGGGTCAGACCAAGCTGGATGCCCAATTATCAAGGCTTTAGGTGGAAAAAAGGGGACTTTTTTTACTCTTAAAGTGATGTTTTTGGGGTGAAAAAATGAGGTTTAAGCAACGGCATCGAAAGGGTCTATTTCGGCTGCGGCCGGCTCATTTTCAAATCAGTGACTTCAAATCAGTGACTTTGGCAATCAGTAATACGGCCAAACCAGGGTCGGCCAGGCCAGGGTAGGGTCCAGGCCAGGGTCGAGCCATGCCAACTCCTCGAATTACCTTAACATTCTATATTATTCTATCCTCGATAGAGCCGCTATATCGAACTTTTCAAGGTTTCGTTATCAAAAGAATCCGATGGCTTTTCCACATCAATCCGTTCAAACCGGCCGTGCCGGTCTCCATGGATGAGCCAATACTTATAAGCAAATATATTCAGTTAGTTGCCTGTTAAAATGGTGTAAACAACAAACACGCTGTGCTATGGTTGATGAAAATCATATAGAAGGTGACACATCGACCCGACAGATACTGTTTTTAGAGCATGACAGCCCAACGTTGGATTCACCCATTACATACCGAGGCAGGCATGGATTTTTTGAGAATCGACGAAACCAAGTGCAAACAGGACGGAATCTGTGCGGCCGAGTGCCCCAGACGGATTGTCACCCAAAAAGATGACAAGAGTTTCCCCGAAATTTCAGAGGCCGATGAGGCCAAGTGCATGGCCTGTGGACACTGCGTGGCCGTCTGCCCCCACGGTGCCTTGAGTATGAAGGGGGTAGACATTGAAGACTGCCCGGAGATAGAAAAAGACTTGGTGCTGTCCTGGGATCAGGCCGAGCAATTCCTCCGCTCCCGGCGATCGATCCGGTGGTTCAAGGACAAGGCCATGGACCGCAATACCCTGGAACGGTTGATCAAAACCGCTCGCTACGCCCCGACGGCCAGCAACGCCCAGAACCTTCAATGGACGGTGATCCAAGGGCGAGACCGGTTGGAACGATTGTCCCGGGCGACCATCCACTGGATGGAACGGGTCATCGCAGCCCACCCCGACGCTCCGGCAGCCGGTTACTTCCGCCCAGTGGTGGATGGCTGGGCCACCGGCAACGACGGCATCCTGCGTACCGCCCAGACCCTTATTGTTCCCTCCGCTCCCAGAGAAAACGCCAACGGCCTGGTGGACGTGAGCATCGCCTTGGCTTATCTGGAGTTGGCTGCCCTGCCCCTGGGCGTGGGTACCTGCTGGGCCGGGTTGCTCCGGGGTGCCATGCTGGCCACTCCCGAGTTGGTGGAATCCATGGGCCTGCCCGAGGGGCACACCTGGTTTTACCCGATGATGATCGGGTATCCTAAGTTTAAGTACTATCGGCTGCCGGAGCGGAACACGCCGGTGATCCACTGGAAGTAGGGATCAGCTGAAGTGAAATGATGGATATCCTGGTATCCTGTCAAAAGCGTTGCAACCTTGGCGCCCTTGCCGTGAAATCCGCGTCATCCGTGCCAAAACCGTAGCGCCTTGGCGTCCCTGTCGGGTTGTAGATAGAAGCAAAGCCTGAGTGGCGTGAAACAGAAGTTTTTCGTCCGAAGGGCCGACATCGACCCCCTATAGGCGGCCAGGGATAAGATAGAAATCAACGGCCGTAAATACGCGGTGGAAGCAGTTTTAATGCAATGTGGTGAACGACCTGATGAGGCATGATACCGACAATCCCACCATCGGCCTGATCCTCTGTCAGGATAAAAATAGGGGAATTTAGCAAGGTCAAACGAAGACCTACCCCCAAAACTGATGGATTCGGACATGCAAACAAAAGACCTGCCTATGAAAACAATCGGACAGATTCTATTGGAGTCCCTGACCGTAGACCAGATCGCCGAACTGTTGGACGAAATTTTTCCGTCGGGCGATGAACTGGAACGGCACCTGGCGATGCTGGAAAAAGTTGATGCCGACTTGGCCACGACGCTTCGGACAATCACGACCGGCGGTGGTGAAAGGGACGAAGCCCATTTCTCGCCGCTTCAGGTCACCTCCCTTCAGCGTGACCTGGAGCACTGGCAGGCATTGTGGCGGGCCTGGAATGCCCATGTCATTGAACTCGGCGATGAAGAGGGAAAATACGCCTGCCAGGACAATCACTGGGAGCCGCCCTTTTTTGACGGGTATGCCTTGGCATCGGATCTGGAAACCGTTGCCGAGAAAATGTTCCCCTTGATCGATCGGGTTTTCGAGGCCATCGGGGATCCGGATCTTTTCCAAAAAGCACTGGAAGATATAGAGGCCGGCATCGCGGCTTACCCTGAATGGATGGGAGCCGAGTACGATGATGGTTGCTGTTTTAACTGTGATGCCACCCAATGCATCCTGCATTGGTCATGGCTGGCCTGCAGGAAAACAGCCGAACCCGGCGCCGCTTTCGTCGCCAAGGTCCTGGCCATCGAAGACGACCTCGACCAGATCTGTCTGGACCATGGCGCCATGATCCCTTTTTTCGCCCAGCTTCCGGCCGATGTCTGTTTGGAAATCTACAACATCCTGCAATCGGATCAAACAAGGTTTGATCTGGACAGGGTGCATTCGCCCTGGCACCGGATCAACCATCAATACCAGGCCCGGTTCGACAAGGGACGGCACATGGAAGCCTGCGCCGCCCACCTGACCGAAAATTGGCAATACGGGCGCCCGCTGGTCGATGCGGCCCTGGAACAAGGCGATGCCCGCACAGCCGAGTCCTGGCTGGAAAAGACTTTTGCCAGTCTTCTGGGGCCGAGACGGAAAACACAATGGTTTCCGGAAACCGATTTGCTCGTTGCTAAAACAGCGGCTCGCATCGACATCCAATCCGAGCAGGTCATGCCCCTGTTGCAGCTATGGGCCCGAGCGGCACGAGAGCTGGGCAGTGAAGGTCGCGCCAGGGCCGCCGAATTCCAGGCAATTGTCTTTCAGGCTCAAGACAACGGGGATGCGGTTTTGGCCGCCCATGGCGATACGGCCGGAACTCGGTTCCAATCGGCCATCGAGCCCCTATGGAAACAATGGAAATCTGAAATGGCCATCCGGAGCATCCGCGGCAGCCGCTATTACATGGAACCCGGGAAAAGCGACACCTGGGTCCACTGGCTCATCGATGCGGCGGTTGAAGGCAAACCTGGGGCGAAATCCTTCCGGAGCCATGTCGAAACCTGGCTGACGGCGTTGGCAACCGATGGCAAAACCTTTGAAAAGCAGTGGCAGTGGCTTGCTCTGTTAACGGAGGACCTCGATGGGCCTCGACAACTGGAACAAAAATACCCGCTGTTCTGCCAGGCCGTCTTGCCCCCAGACAACCATACCGGCCGGTTGGCCGTCTTCCGTCGACAAACGCTGTTGAAAATGAACGCCGAAGTCTGCCTCCCCGGCATACTCACGGTATGGAAAAAGCAACTGCATCGCATCATGCCGGATCCACAAACGGTCCACAAATCAAACTACTCCGGGCACGCGAATTGGGCCGGCGCCTTGTGGGAACTGAACCCGGACCAATTCAACGCCCTGATCCAACGGTGGCGAACAAAACACAACCGCCGACGCAACCTGTGGCGCGACCTCAACGCCCAGGGACTGCCGGTGTAGAAAACGTCCCTGAAATGTCAGAACGGCATCGCCTGTGCCTGGAATACGACTGACGGCACCTCCTGAAGACGACCGAAAAAAGATCGGATTCACGGCCAGGGAACTGCAGAAGGGCTTCGGCAGGGGCAAAAGAAAAAGCAGTATTCAGACAATCGGCCGTGCAAATACCTTCGTGGATAAACGTTGCGTCTTGGCGTCCCTGTCGGGTCGTAGCAGGAAGCGAAAATACCCGGCTGAAGCAGTCAAAGGCAGTGCCAGGAAATACAAGGACGGGTAACAGTAAAACCCTGGCAGAGAAAAAGTGAAATTTACATTGTACCGCTGGGGCCACGCCAGTCATGCTAAATGTGGGATGTGGAGCTTTGATTCCGTTGTTTTTTTTGACCCCGTTGTTTTTTTCTATACGAAAGGCATCATGTCGCCATGAGAAAAACAGCTGAAAACCTGCTGCAAAAGGCCTTGGGCGATCCGCGGGCCGAGTTCCGAGACGGTCAGTGGGAATGTATCGAGGCGTTGCTGGGAAAACAGCGCCTGCTGGTGGTGCAGCGGACCGGCTGGGGCAAGAGCATGGTCTATTTCCTGGCCACCCGTATGCTGCGCGATGCCGGCGAGGGGTTCTCCCTGCTCATATCCCCGCTTCTGTCTTTGATGCGCAACCAGATCCAGGCCGCCGAACGCATCGGTATCCGGGCTGAGACCATCAACTTCACCAATCCGGATGACTGGGAGGCTGTAAAAGAAAAGCTCCGCAACGACCAAGTGGACGTTTTGCTGATTTCGCCCGAGCGGCTGGCCAACACCGGTTTCAGGGACGAGGTGCTGGTGCCGGTGGCAGAGCGCGTGGGGCTGTTCGTGGTGGACGAGGCCCATTGCATTTCGGACTGGGGGCATGATTTTAGGCCCGACTACCGGCGGATCGTAAGGGTGCTCCAATCACTTCCGCCGAACATTCCGGTGCTGGCCACCACGGCCACGGCCAGCGACCGGGTGGTGACGGACGTGGCTGCTCAGTTGGGCGATTTGCAGGTGGAGCGCGGCCCGTTGGTTCGAAGCTCTCTGAGATTGCAGAACATATGGCTGCCCAGCCCGGCCGCCCGCATGGCCTGGATGGTTGAAAATATTCCCCAAATGCCCGGCAGTGGCATCGTATACACCCTTACGGTAAGGGATGCCGAACGAGTCGCCCAATGGCTGCGACACAATAGCATTGACGCCGAAGCCTATTATGGCAAGGCGGAAGGGCGTGAAGAACTGGAATCGCGCCTGTTGGAAAACCGGATTAAGGTCCTGGTGGCAACGGTGGCGCTGGGCATGGGGTTTGACAAGCCGGATCTCGGCTTTGTGATCCATTTTCAGCGGCCTGGCTCGGTGGTGCACTACTATCAGCAGGTAGGGCGGGCCGGACGCGCACTGGACGAAGCCTACGGCATTTTGTTGAGCGGGCAGGAAGACCAGGAGATCACGGAGTATTTCATCCGCACGGCATTTCCGCCCCAGGCCCACATAGACATTGTTCTGGAGGCCCTGGAACAGTCCGATGACGGACTTTCAGTGCCGATGATGCAAAAAGAGGTGAATCTGAACCAGGGGGCCATCAACAAAACCCTAAAATTTCTTTCTGTAGAAAACCCGTCTCCGGTGACCAAGATCGGATCAAAATGGTATGCCGCCCCCGTAGCGTATCGGCTGGATCAGGAAACCATCGATCAGCTATGCAATTTGCGCAGACGCGAGCAACAGGAAATGCTCGACTACATGGAGGAAAAAGGGTGCCTGATGCAGTACCTTGCCCGGGCCCTGGACGACCCCCATGCCGGCCCCTGCGGCAAATGCGCCGGCTGTCTGGGCCGGCCGATCCTGTCGGAAACAGTTCAACCGGATCAGGCCAATGCTGCCGGTTTGTTTTTGCGGCGCAGCCACCTGACTATTTTTCCAAGAAAACGATGGCAAACCGGTGCCCACAGACAATATGGATTTCGAGGCAATATCGGCGCGGATCTGGTTGCCGGAGAAGGCCGGGCTTTGTCCTTGTGGGGGGATGCCGGCTGGGGACAGATGGTTCGCCAGGGAAAATATGAAGATGGCTGCTTTGGCGACGATTTGATACAAGGGTGTGTGCAGATGATTGAAACGTGGCGACCGGACCCGCAACCTCGCTGGCTGACCTGTGTGCCGTCGCTACGCCACCCTGAGCTTGTACCGCGTTTTGCCCGGCGCTTGGCAGAGCAATTGGGGATACCCTTTGTTCCGGCAATAGAGAAAACACAGGACAACCAGCAGCAAAAAGCCATGAACAATAGTTTTCAGCAAGCCGGTAACCTGGATGGCGTTTTTTCCGTTGACGAAGATACGGTCCCTGAGGGGCCGGCCTTTCTGGTTGACGATATGGTGGATTCCCGCTGGACCTTCACCGTAATTGCGGCGTTGTTGCGGCAGGCTGGCTGCCCGGCAGTGCTTCCCCTGGCCCTGGCAATGAATTCGCCATCCGGGGCCTGATGGATTTGGATATGAACGCAAAAAACCTGACAAATGATGCCAAAGCGATTTTGCTCCTATGCGGCCGGTTCGGGAAAAACGATATGCCCAGGCCTTTCAGCTTGGGTGAGTATAATCGGCTGACCGACTGGATGCTGGATAAAAAAATCAGGCCGGCAGATCTTATGACTGCAGGAACATCAACGCTTTTGGAGACGTTGCCCCGGGACATCGACGGCGAGCGCGTCAAACGCCTGCTCGGACGGGGAGCGGCAATGGCACTGACCATCGACAAGTGGACGGGCAGTGGCATCTGGGTGATCTGCCGTAGCGATGCGGATTATCCAGTACGGCTTAAACGGCACCTGAAAAAGCAGGCTCCTGCCATATTGTATGGGGTCGGGCGTGCAGATTTGCTTCAACTGGGCGGGCTTGCCGTGGTGGGGTCAAGAAACGTTGACCAATCGGGGGAAGCGTTTACTCGTCTGGCTGTGGCGGCATGCGCAAAGCAGGGCATTTCGATCGTATCCGGCGGCGCACGGGGGGTGGACCAGGTGGCAATGCTGGAAGGCCTGCATGCCGGCGGAACAGCAATTGGGGCTTTGGCCGACAGCCTTTTAAAGTCGGCGGTTGCAAAAAAATACCGTGACGGAATCCGTGAACAGCGCCTGGTGCTTGTGTCCGCCTTTTCACCTGAAGCACGATTTAACGTGGGCAATGCCATGGGGCGCAACAAGCATATCTATGCCTTGGCTGATTTTGGCCTGATCATCAGTGCGGAAAAGGGAAAAGGCGGAACCTGGGCCGGGGCCACAGAGGAACTCAAACGGGATACCCCCCGCCCGGTGTTCGTGCGCCAAGGGCCTGATGTGCCCGAAGGCAACCGAGCGCTCATGGACTTAGGGGCTCTGCCCTTCCCCGACCCTCCGTGGGGAAAAGATCTCGCCGAAAGGCTGACCAGCAAACCGGCAGCCAAACGCCAGTCTCTCGGCGCCCAGCGAACCCTTTTTGGTGAACCGGCAAAAGCCCCCTCCGCAGCAACTGGGATCGGGGAAGAGTTGAAGAACTACCCCCATCCTACCCCTGTAGAAAAAATCGACGATGCGACAGCGAACACCGGGTCCCAAAAGGATTGGGACCTTACGGTTTTCAAGGCGGTGCTGCCCGTGTTGCTCAATGCCTTGAAAGACTGGAAAGGCCCCAAAGACCTCTCCGATGACCTGAATGTTCGCAAAGCCCAGTTGGATGACTGGCTCAAACGGGCATTGGAGGAGGGCCAAGTCCAAAAGAAAACTCGTCCGGTTCGGTATCGCAGGGCCGGGTGATGATGACTTTTCTGAAATTGGGGTCGGACCAAGCTGGATGCCCAATTGTCAAGGCTTTAGGCGGAAAAAAGGAGGCTTTTTTGCTCTTAAAGTGATGTTTTTAGGGTCGAAAAGGCCGGTTTAAGCAAAGGCAGTCGAAAGCGGGAGACGCGGGGTCGCGTCTTGAATTATGAATACAAGCCCAAAATGGGAATCTTTCCTGGCCACGGGGGCCTTGGTTCGGGCCATGATAACCCGAGTGGCTTGGCGCGGCTTGGGGTCGCCCATTAAAGGGCGTGTCACCCCCAGACCCAGGCACACCAGCCAGCCCCAGACCCAGAAACGCTGCCCTTCCGCTGCGACCCCGGGCGTTCGGGCACTGTTTTCCGGAAAAAAATCAGGTCATCAAAAGTCTTCGAGCAGGTCAGCCTCGATCTCACCCGAGGCTATCTTTCTTGAAAACATCGCTTTCAATGATTTTTTCTGATTTTGCGTGACCCAGACCCGCCGCTTTTTTAAAATCCCCATAGGCCGACTGAAAATTTCCCATCTTCTTGTTCACCACACCGCGGTTGAAAAGAGCGGTGGTGTGCTCCGGGTCCATGGCCAGGATCTCGGCGTAGACCGCGATGGCCTTCCGGTAATGCCCCTCCCGGAACAGCCGGGCGGCCCGTTGAACCAGCTTTCCCGCATCCTCCGGCGCACCGGCGACCGGGGCAGCAACGCCCGCCTTGCCCCAGATGCGCCGGTTCAGGTTCATCTCTTCCACCACGCCAATGGCCAGGTTGAAATCGTCGAAGTATTCGCACATGGGCCTGAAATTGAGAAGGGATCGAAACAGCCGGGGTTCGAAAAGATTTCTCTGATAGGGAACCGCAATATACATCAGCGAGTCCACAAAGGAGAGGGCGACGGCTTTTTTGGTTTCTTTTCTGAAACGGGTGATCCGTTCCATGAGGCTGGTCGACAGGATATACCGGGCCGTGATCTGGTCATCTCCGTAAACTTCAAAATATTTTTCAAATTCAGGGTCTTCCAGGTTGACCTGCCGCCCCCGTCGATTGTCCAGGCCCTGAATCTTCTTTCCCAAACGTCCGAAGAGCCGTTGCAGGGCATCGGGCAGAACCACTGTTTGGCCGGCAAATTTCTTGTTGAAGTCAGCGACGATAAACAGCCCCTTGAATATCTGGACTTTCCGGGTGGTGTTGTTGTCTTTCCCTGATTGGGTGGTTTCATAGGAAGCATCGATCTCGGAGAACCGGATGGCGGTCGCCCCGATTTTCCCGGATACCAAATCATCGCCGGTATATTCATCGGGATTTTTCAAAAAAATCCGGCTGGCCATGAATGACGAGCGGGGAATGCACCGGTCCGGGTGATAGGCCAGGCCCTCGTGGACAAAACCGATGATGCGGGGAATCACGATGGTTTTGAAGTTTTCAACATATTCTTTTGGGAAAAAATACAGGCAAAGCCCCACGAGAAGGGCGAAGACCACCACCGCACCGATCAGTTCCTCATCGCCCCATCCGAACCGGGATGCAAGGAGAAAAACGGCGACCAGGAGACCGGACAGGACAAGGATGACCCCTGCCAGCCGGGCCACGGTCTTTTTTCGAACAGCCTCCATGGGCGCCAGCAGGCCCACCAGGGTGGATGCATAAAACCGCTGAAATTCTTCTCGGGTTTTCATGGGAAGTCTCCTGTGGGCAGAACGAGCCCCTCAGGGATGGGCGTCAATGGCCGAAAAGGCTTCCGACATCGACATTCCGTCGTTCCTCAGGGGTGATGACAAACACCTCTTTCCTTTTCAGGTTCATCATGGCGGCCACGAAGTTGGTGGGAAACATCTCGATGGCATTGTTATAGTCCGTGACCGTGGCGTTGTATGCCCGCCGGGCCGCCGAGATCTGCTCTTCGATTTCATTCATGGTGGCCTGCAACTGAAGGAAGTTGCTGCTGGCTTTCAGATCAGGGTAATTTTCCACAGCGACCATCACCGAGCCCAGGACCTTTGAAAGCCGGTTGTCCAGGACGATTTTCTCGTCATCGGAAGCCCCGGTGGACACAGCCCGGGATCGTATCTCGGTGAGCTCGGTGAGCAGGGTTTTCTCGTGCTGCATGTAGGTCTTGACCGTCGACACCAGGTTGGGCACGAGATCGTATCTCTTTTTCAGCAGGGCATCCACACTGGCAAACACATTGGTCACCTGGTTCTTCTTGCCGATCAGGCTGTTGAACAACAACACCGCGACGACCACCGCGGCAGCCAGGACACTGACAGCGATCCACATGGATGCACCCCCTTTTCCGGTTTGAAACAGAAATTGCGGCCATTGATTCAGGAGGAACCGATACGAGCCGGCAGAAAAAGGCCTCAGAAGCCACCACTACCAGAAAACGGCCGTGCAATCAAATTTTCGGTGCTTTCTGTTCGGAGTGAAAATTTTGTGGGTATACTGAAACCCAAACTGAACGTTTCCAATTTCGAAATAGCGTATAACCAATTAACATAAAATATAAATATCATATTTTAGCTTTCGAAATTAAAAACCCTTCAGGCTTCGCTTTCAGCTTGGGGCGTCGCTCTTCGAGCTATGCCCCACAAGTCGACCCGACAGGTCGGGATTGTCGATCTTACCACAGCTACGGCGTCAGATGCCTTCCCGCATAAAGGACTATAGCGGAAAAACATCTTCCTTGTTTCTGCGGCAACACGCCAAAGGCGGGCAAGCCTCAACAATCGCTCAATTCAGGTGAGATTCAGGGTCCCAGGAAGAGAAAAGGTCTCTCTTGCAGATTTAACAACAGGGGCCCGTGGCCCGACCCAGCCCCATCAGACCCAGTGCTCACAGCCGGTACTCTGATATGGCAAAAGGGCCCGGGACGATATGTCCCGGGCCCCATTGTTCAGGTTGGCGCTCCGGCGGACCCGCCGGTGGCAAGGGTGTTCTTTAGAGCGGGCTTGAGGTAGACGATGCTCATGGCGCTCATTTTTCTGTCAATCTCGCGCCCGGTCTCCCGGGCCCGGTTCTTGAGCTCTCCCAGTTCACCGAAGCTGATGGCATCGGTCATGCAGACCTCTGCGCACACGGGTGTTCCTCCGAAAACGACCCGGTCGTAGCAGAGGTCACATTTGTGGGCATAGTTTCCCGCCTTGTCGAATTGGATCACATCCCATGGGCAGGCTTCGATGCACTTGCCCGAGCCGGCGCACTTGTTCCGATCGATGCGCACGATGCCGGTCTGGGGGTCCTTGCCAATGGCCTGGTTATCACAGGCCGCGATGCACGGGGCGTTTTTGCAGTGCTGGCAGGGCACCACCCAGCAGCGCTCGCTGAGCACGGGATAAGTCCCTTCCAGTACGGACTCCACCCGGATATAAAAGGGTATATCGCCGGGCATGGCCTGTTCGTGGTCCAGCAACTCCTTGGCGTTGCGGCACGCCACCACACAGGTCTTACAACCGGTGCAACGGTTCATATCAATCATCAATCCGAGTTGTTTCATGGCGGTCCTCCGTTAGGTGCTGAGCCGGACACGGGTGGAGACGTGGGATTCGCCGCCTACCAGGTCCTGCCAGTCCAGTGTCATCCCCGAATCCGGAATGAGCAGATTGTCGCTGATCCCTTTGCCGGTGGCGGCCACACGGCCCACTCTGGAACCGAAGCCGTGGTGCATGCCGATGCAGTCGGGCCGAATGCGCTCGGTGAGCATAGCCCGGAGGCGCACCTCGCCGGTGCGGGAAGCCAGGGTGACCAGTTGGCCATCCTCGATGTTCAGCGATTTTGCCGCGGCCGGGTTGATAAGAACCGGATTTTCGTAAAGGCCGCTGACCGGATCGCGCAGTTGCGGGTTGTTGTGCGTCCACTGGCCGCTTCCCTGGTGAAAGATGGTCCGGTAGGAGATGAGGATGAACGGATAATCAACCGGGTCGGCCTCGTATTCCGCCGCCAGTCCGGGGCGGGGCATTGCCTGGTTGACGCTCTCCAGATTCTCCCAGTAAAGATGAATTTTTTTCGACGGGGTGCCGAATCCACCCGCATCCTTGTATTTGTTAAAGCCCATGGTGCCCGGCGACCAGAGACCGCCCATTTCCTGGAGCTTGGCAATGGACAGGCCCAGTCCTTTGAGCTGAATGTCATAGTACTCCACATCATCCTTGAACTGGAAGTACTCCGGTTCCAGACGTTTTCCCAGTTCGATGAAAACCTCGTTTGAATGACGGCATTCACCGGGGGGCTCAACCAGGGGTTGGCGCAGGGCCAACCCGTGGCCGAAATTGTACCACCAGGGCATGTACAGCAATTCCCATCGCTCGAAATAGCTCTTGTCCGGCAACACCAGATCGGCGAAGTAGGAGGTTTCCGAATGCATGATCTCGCTGCAGACGAGCATTTCCAGACGATATTCCTCGCCGTCTTCCCCGGGCATGCAAACGGCCTTGCGCCATTCCTCCTGACCCATCTCGGTCAGCGCCGGATTGCTTTCGGCCGTGAAGAGCACCTTGAGATCCCCGTTCTTTATGGCCTGTGCCTCGTACCAGGTGGGCTCCATAATAAACGAATATTTGCCGAACTTGTCCCGGTCCGGTCCGGTGACATGCCAACCCAGGGTGCCCAGATCGGGTCCGGCCGGAACGGGCTCCACCGGCGACATGGGCGTCAGATCCGGCAGGGGCTGGCCGCCGGGGTTATCGATGTTCCCGGTCACGGCCAAAAAGGTGGTCCAGGCGTGACCGAAGTCCAGAGCCTGTCCGAGCATGATGCCCTTGAAACTGTCCACTCCCACCGACGGTGCCCCGGCACACATCTCGGCCAGCTTCCGGATATCCGCCGCGGGTACATCGCAGATGGCGCTCATGGCCTCGGGCGTCTTGTCGGCCAGATACGCTTTGAGACGCTCAAAATCGCCCTCACGCACCCAGTTGTTCACGAAATTCTTGTCATGCAGCCCCTTGGCAATGATATGCTGGGTCATGCCCACAAACAGCGCCGTATCTCCCGAGGGTCTGATAGGAATCCACCAGTCGGCCTTGGCAGCGTCCGCGGTGAAAATGGGATCGATAACCACGAGCTTGGCACCTCGCGCCTGAGCGTCCAGGATGTCCCCGGGAGCGGATGCATCGTCCAGGCAGCCGAAGGCGTGGCGGCCGGCCATGATCATGATGCCGCCCTTGGGTACGGTGAACCATGCCGGCGGGATATGATGATTCGGCACCCCGCCCATGGTCATGATGCAGGCAACGATCTTGGCCGAATCGCAGTGTGGCAGAGCCGTGTTGATAAAGCCGCCATAGGCGTTCAAAAAGCGCCATTTGGGGTCAGTGATGGAATGGGGGAAAAAGTTTGCCGTCAGCTTATGGGCCTCTCCCCTGGCTTTGAGATCCCTGAGTTTGGCCGTCATGATGTCCATGGTCTCGTCCCAGGAAATGGGCTCGAATTTGCCCTCGCCGCGCTTTCCCACCCGCTTGAGCGGGGTGGTCAGACGGTCCCCGCTGTATTGCAGGGAAACGCCCGCAGCGCCTTTTACGCAGACCTTGCCCCGGCCTCTGGGGTTGCCCCGGATTTCCTTGATGCGACCCGCTTCCAAACGTGCAAGGATGGCACATTCGGCCTTGCACTGGTAGCATACGGTGGGCATCCAGTTTTCTTTGGTCATCGGACTCCTCCCTTGTTAGAGTTGGTCTTTATCACCCGCCAGGCTCATTCCTACGGCGCGTTTGATGATCCGTTATCCCATGTGGTTGCGGCCGCCGCGAACCACAACGGCCCCGAAAAATTGATGTGTGGACAGCACCAGAACCCCGGCCAGCATGATCCATAGCCCCGCAACGTAAATACCCTCGGAAAGGGCTCGGAGACACATCAATACGAAGCCCGCCAGGCAGATGGCGCACCCGGCCATGTCCGGCCGGGACATGTTTACCCCCAGAGCAAGCCGGGGAACATCCTCGGCTGGGGCCGGATATTCGAACCAGACCCGGTTCCAGATCACCCCAAAAACCACGGCAATGATCCCGCCCCAGGCCATGTGAAGGGGCAATACCAGTTCCGATACAGGCAGCGGCAGAATCGCCGGAATGGCTGCCGTGGCAGCGGCCGGCGGGTGGTCGGCGTCCAGGATCTGCATGAAAACCGAGGCCAGCAGCACGGCCAGACCCAGCTTGACGGGCAGCAGCCATTGTGTGCCCCCGACCAGGAACTCACCGGCATGAACCCCCAGCAGCCCCCCCACCGCAGCGATGAAATGCCCCACGATAACCGATTTGACCCGGGCCACCCGCAGATAGACGCAGGAGGTGCTGATGAAACACGTGGCCGCCAAAGGAGGGTAAAGCACCCCTACCCTGCATCGGATGGAAAAAATCCCGATGAGCAGCAAAAGCAGCCCCCCGCCCACGGAACCCCAGACGATACGGGACAAGGAGATCACACCGGGTCTGTAGATCTCTCGACGGAACTCGCTACGTCGGAAACGAATGAGTCGTATCTGGACCATCCCTTTTTTTCTCGGCTGAAGATTGGTGCGGCACTGACGGCCATTTTAATTAGGGGTCCCGAACTCAGAAAAAAGTTCGGTGCCGGGGAGAGAAAATTTCTCAGGCAAATTCGGTGCGCAGGAAGCCGTCGAGTTGGCAGGGTTTGGCAAGGACGTTGGAATCCAGAGCCAGGTCCATGGCCTCCTTCAACCGGCCCTTGTTCGGAGACAAATCGTGGAAGGTAACATAACCGCGCTGAAGAATATGCCGGGCGATGTCCTTGGACACGCCTGTGTAGCGTGCATGGATGGCGGCGCACTCATCCGGATGACTGGCGGCGTACTCGGCCGCAGCCAACAGTCCGGCCACGTAGTCGCGGAGAAGTTGACCGCTGTGAGCGGCAAACGGCTCGCGCACCACCAATATGCAGCAGACATGACCCGGAGCAAAGTCGCCGGAACGGGCCAGGACGCGACCCTGCCCCTCGACCTCGAACTTGGTGTGCCAGGGTTCGGCGCAAAAGAAGGCGTCTATCTTCCTTCCATTGAAGTAGCGGCTCAGGTAGGGAGGGCTGATGTAGCGGGTCCGGGACGGGTCCACGTCCGGATATTTCCCGAGCCCCGCCAGACCGTTGAGGTACATACTATGTGTGGACAGGGCATGGGGAATGCCGATCCGCAGGTCGGCCAGCTTCGTGGCGGTCATGTCCCGGTGAACGGTGATGGCACTGCCATCGTGGTGGCCATCCAGTATGTAAATCAGGGGCACGCCTGTGTTGTACAGGGACATGGCCATGGGAGCCATGATAAAGGCCCCGTCCACAAATCCGGACGAAAGGTCCCGTGCCAGGCCGGACCATGACAGATAGCGCATAAGCACGATACCCTGTTCGGGGCGGTCGTGCCGGGCATGGGAAACCATGGCCAAGAGGTGGTCGGAGATGGGCATGTAGCCCACCCGGATGGCCTGGCCCCGCTGGATTTGGACCTCCTTGATGATCCGGCGCCGGGCGTCGCGCAGGCGGCGCTTTATCGTGCCCTCAGGCACCTGGAGCAGGCTGGCGATTTCCCGGTAGGACCGGCCCAGGACATACCGCTGCATACAGGCCTCGCGGGCCACGCCAGGCAGGCGTTCCAGGATACGTCGGATCATGGCCTGATCCAGGTAACGGGTATAGAGGCGATAGGGATTTGCGCCCTCGTCGGCCGGCAGGTTCAGATACGCTGTATCGAGCGGTTCCTCCCGCCTCTGGCGCAGGATGCGGGAGCAAACCCTGGAGAGGATGGTTCGGAACCAGCCAGGAAAGGCGTCGGGATCACGAAGCTGGCGTAGTTCGGTAAACGCGGCCAGGAAGGCCTCCTGCACAGCGTCCTCGGCCAAGTTGAAATTACCCAGACGAGTTTCGGCCATGGACAGGGCCATGTCCGTAAACATGGCAACGATTTCGGCAAACGCATTCTTGTTGCCCGCCAAAACCCGCTCGATATGCCCCCGGTATGCGCTCATGCCCCATCCCTCGGTGTACGGGATTTATCCCTACCCTTTGGACGTGTACAGGTCAAAAGCGTTCCCTTTTGGGGAGCGGGATTATGGAAATGAAACAAACCCGATTCGCTACCTTGAAGTTGCCGCATAAACCGGTGACTAAAATTCATATGACCGATAACGGCCCGTGTGTCAAGACGGCAACAGGCCCCCAAATCCACCGTAAGCGCTCACAGGGGTTTGGTATAATCAATAAACCGTCTTTTTAAGTCAGAGGCAGCTGCTGAAACAGGAAACAGCGGCCCCGAAGAATCACCCGGAAAAAAACTTGTGGTTGCCATCATGCTCGGCCGCATCACGATTCTGGAGGCCTGTCTATTCGTGGTCCGAGCGATGCTTTTTTTCCTCATTCGAAGGTATTCTGCCTTCTTAGCCTTTTAAGATTGGCAGAGCGAAGCGATTCCGCACTTGAGCGTTGGACATTGAATATTGGAAATTGGAAATTCACGTAAAACTTTTCTCGCCGGAACGGTAGAACCTTTCCGGGTCCACCCCTAGAAGTGGTGGCTTCATGCCAGAGTGAAAGGGGTATCGGGAAAAGAAAAAAAGGGCCCGCTTTTCAGCGGGCCCCCTTGTTGATTTAAGCTAAAAGGCTTCCCTTTAGCGATTGCTATTGGTGGTACTGAGCTCCTGCCAGGCGTCGTAAGCGGTGTTGCCCTTCATATTGCTGGAATCCCCGGCATAGACATTGGCGGCTCCAACGGTGATCAGGGCGGCAACGGACAGGACGTAGGCAACTTTCTTCAGTGTATTTTTCATGGTATCCTCCATTTATATTTCATGTTTTCTCTCGTTGTGTCGCGTTCGGTCAGTGATGACCTGCGCTATTTGATTACTCTGTCGGGCAGCCCCACAAAACCTTACACGGCAAGCGTTGAATATTTCGGGATTCACGACCCGTGGCATTTACCCTTGGGCGCGCAGGTGTTGCCGCAGCCGGGCGATCGCCGTCTCTTTGGCCTTGGCTTCGACGTCGACGGTCAGGTCCAGGTCCAGGTCCAGCCAGGCAGCCGGCAGGTCGGCCGGATCGATAAAGTCATGGTGCCGGTTCGGTTTGGGCCCGGCCCATCCTTCGGCCGGGCTGGACAGGTGGAACAGGGGCTCGCGGTTCCAGGTGCCCATGGCCCGTCGGGTCACCGCCGACTCAGTCAAACCGTCCGGCAGGCAGCGGTGATGGTGCACATCGTATACGAACGGAATCCCCATGCGCTCGCACAGGGGCAACAGATCCCGCGGGGTGTAAGATCGGTCATCGTTTTCAAGGGTCAGCCGGGTTCGGATCGACGCTGGCAGCGTTTCGATCACCGCCTCCAGCCGGATCAACGCCCCTGTTTTGTCGCCGTAGGCCCCGCCGGCATGAATGTTAATCACATCGGCATTGACCCACTCGGCCACCTCGGCCTGGTAGGCCAGATCCGCTGTCGAGCGGTCGACCAGGTCCTTTTGGGGAGAAGAGAGGACAATAAACTGGTCCGGGTGAAAGCTCGTTCGGATATCATGCCTGCGGCCGAAGCGGCCGCAGGATTTAAAAGCGTCGATGATCCGCGCGCTCCCGGGCAGGTCGGAGAGCGAATACCCGACCTCAGGATGGGTTTTCACTGGAAGAATCTGGCTGTTGATGCGAAAGGCGCCGATACCGTTGTCCCGGCAATAGACGAGCGAGGCCTTCAGGGCCGCGGCATTGGCGGCGGCGATCTCAGCCAGGCGGTCCAGCCGGGCGGCCGGGGCTTGCCGTTTCAAATAGGCAGCCGTGGTACGCCGGAACCGGATCGGCTCCTCGTTGAATATGCAGCATAACCCGAGACGTATCATTGCCACCGCCGAAACTGTATGCGTCACCCAGTGCCAAAACCGCCCGCGAGGCAAAACCCGCGGGGAGGCACTCCGGAAACAGCGTTAAACCCGAATCATAAATCTAGAACGATTCGGAAATGTTGATGTTACCGGCGTAGCGACCGGCTACGCCATTGTCCACACAATTTCCAAGTTCCTCTTCCGTCGCCAACCCGGGGTCTTTCAACCCGTCGATCGGACAGATAAAGGCATTGCCGACATTGTCATGAACCCGCACCCAGACGTCATTTTTTTTATTATTGGCCATGGTCTTCACCTGTATGTATGATTTAAAGATTCCGGCCACACAGACCTTGCAGCGTGTTAGGCTCTAATGTCAGCACGCTGGCGGCAAATGCAATAACGGCAAACCATGGGATTAATGATAGGGTAAACCTATCGGGATGTTTCTTTAACGATCAAGCTCGTTTTTGCATGATTTTCTGGCTTGACACCGGCCCTATAGAACCGATAAGCATTTGATTATTCTTACGCTATTAATGATCGGCACGGCATCTTGGGCATTGCGTTCGGGAAAGGCACATACCGGCAGCAAGGGACATGCCGGCCGGGAAAATCAATTCCATATCACCATAAATTTGGGGTCGAAGATGTTAAAATGGCTGCGCGGTTTTGAACAAGCAGTTGTCCGGTCGCTCATTTTCATGATGGCCCTGATAATCTTTCTTGCCACCATCGAGCTGGGTTACCTGATTTTAGTCGATATTATCAGCCCACCGATGTTCCTTCTGGAAATCGAAGAACTGTTGGACATTTTCGGTTTTTTTCTACTGATTCTCATTGGCATTGAACTGCTGGAGACCATCAAGGCCTATTTAGAAGATAAGGTCGTACATTCGGAAATTGTCCTGGAGGTCGCCCTCATTGCCATTGCACGAAAAGTGATCATTTTGGACTTAAAGGCCTATGACAGCGTCGTTATTATCGGCATTGCCGCCCTGATTATCGCAATCGCAGGCGCATACTTTATTTTGAAGCGCAAAATTCGGGTAAGCTTGGCAGAGGCCTGTCCCCAGGCGGAAGAAAACCACGCCGAAAAATAGCGGCGCGTCATCACCCATGACTTTCGGCCTGATTTTCGCTGGATGAATGTTTGCCAAAGATCCTGGTTTTGAGCGGATCCAAGGAGCCCAAACACCCAGACCGCCGGCAGGACAATTCAGGGAGAAAGGAGATCTGATCCGGCCGGGAAAGAAGGACCAGCCATGATCAAACGCATACTTGTCGGCCTCGGAGGCACCCCCTATACGGCGGTGGCCGTAAAACGGGCCGTTGAACTGGCGCAAATACATGAAGCGATCGTGACCGGCGTGACGATTCTCGACATGAATCGACTCCAAAAAGTCGGTCCCGTGCCGCTTGGCGGCGCTGCCTATGCCAATAAACTGGTCCAAAATCGGATCGACGTGACGCGGGGGTGTGTGGCGGAATCCGTCGCTTATTTTGAAAAAGCCTGCTCCGATGCAGGCTTGACCTATTCGACAATTCAAGAGACCGGTGACCCTTTCGATCAAATGATTTCCCATGTGCGATACCATGACCTGACTCTCTTCGGCGTAAAAAGCCTGTTTGATTGCGGCATTACACTCGAGCCCAAGGACGCCCTGGTCCGACTGGTATCCCAAGGCGTACGGCCGATTCTGGCGGTGTCGCCCCAGTATCGTGAGGTGCGCAAGGCGCTGATTGCCTACAGCGGATCCATGGAGTCGGCCAAGGCCATGCGGCGCTTCATTCAAATGCGGTTGTGGCCGGATCTACGGATCACGTTGGCCCATTTTTCCAAGGACATCGGCAAAGGAGAGGCTCTATTACAGGACGCGGCCCGATACTGCCGTGCCCACGGGCATGAAACCGATACCCTAATGGTTGAGGGAGATGCCAAAACGGGCGTGCTCGCACAAGCGCAATCATCCGGGGCGGATATCATTGTGATGGGCAACGGCAGCCGAAAGCTGATGCTTCGCCAGTTTTTGGGCGATACCGTGCTCACCACCATCGAAAATGCCGACCGCCCCCTGTTTCTATCCCAGTGATATCGTGTGGGTAATATGCAGCGACTGAACACCAACGTTGGCGCCAGGCTTACCGCGCTCCTGCCCCTGATCCTGTTTGCCGCTTTGTGCGCCCAGGTACCGGCCATGGTCGCCGGAAACGCCGTCTCTCTGTCGTGGGCATGGGTCCCTTCCATGGGCGTTAACGCCGATTTCGCCATCGACGGACTGAGCGTTCTTTTCGGCCTGATCGTCAGCGGCATTGGTGTCTTCGTGGTGCTCTTTGCCACCGACTATCTCCATGGCCACCGGCATTATTTTCGTTTCTTCACCTTCCTTCATTTATTCCTGCTGTCAATGTTGGGTCTGGTGTTCAGCGACAATCTCATCACTCTGTTCGTATTCTGGGAGCTGACAACCGTTTTTTCCTATCTGCTCATCGGTTTTGAAAACGAAAACAAAACCGCTCGAAACAACGCCCGCCAGGCACTGCTGGTGACAGGCGCCGGGGGGTTGGTGCTTCTGATCGGATTTTTGATGCTCGGCAGCGTTACGGGAACCTACCGCATCTCGGCCCTTTCCGAGGCTGCCGGGGCCATTCAGGGACACGCCCTTTACCCGATCATTCTTGTCACCGTTTTGATCGGGGCCTTCACCAAGTCCGCACAGTTTCCGTTTCATTTCTGGCTGCCCAATGCCATGACAGCCCCCACACCGGTCAGTGCGTTTTTGCATTCGGCAACCATGGTCAAAGCGGGCATCTATCTGCTGGCCCGCTTCCACCCGATTCTCGGGGGCACACCCGGCTGGATGGCAACGCTCGTATTGGTCGGTGGCACAACGGCGCTTTGGGGCGCCTTTCTCTCCGTGGGTCAGTCAGATCTCAAGCGCATGCTGGCCTACACCACCATCATGGCCCTGGGCATTCTCACCATGTTGCTGGGAGGGCAAACATCAGCGACGCTGACGGCCGCGGCCACCTTTGTGCTGGTTCATTCCCTCTACAAATCGGCCTTGTTTCTCGCCGTTGGCATCATCGACCACGAAACCGGAACCCGGGATGTGGCGCAGATCGGGGGGCTGATACGGACCATGCCCGCGACGGCGTTCGGTGTGGCCACCGCGGCGCTGTCCATGGCGGGTTTTCCTTTGTTTCTGGGCTTTATCGGCAAGGAGATCATGTACAAAGGCGTATTGACCGAGGAGATGTTTCCGGCCTTTGCCACCACGGCTGCGTTGCTGTCCAATGCACTGATGACCGCCGTTGCCGGCATCATTGCCATCCGACCGTTCTTGGGACAACCGCGATCGACGCCGAAACCACCCCATGAGGCGCCTGTCGGGATGTGGCTGGGACCGGCAGTCATCGGATCGATGTGCCTGGTTTTTGGAATCATTCCCGATTGGGTCGGACGTCACTTGATACAACCGGCCGTCTCCGCATTTCATCCGACAATGGAAAGCGTTCAGCTGAACCTCTTCCACGGATTTAACGAAGCGTTGCTCCTGAGTATGGTGACCCTGGGACTGGGCACCGGCGTCTATCTGGTTCGGCGGCCGCTGCGGCAATGGATCGCCTCCCTCGGCAGACAGATGCCCGTCAGCGGTCAAAAAGTGTTTGATTCGGTGATGGCAGCCACGGCGAAAACCGCTGAGATGGTGACACGGGTCGTCCAGAACGGCTCGTTGCACCGGTACCTGCTGACGATTATTTCCATATGTACGCTGACATCTGCCGGCCTGTGGGCGTGGAACGCCACCACCGGCTTTCCCATCCCCATGCCCCTGAGGTCCCTGCCGCTGTCCCAGTGGCTGCTGGTGGCCCTCATCGCCGCTGCCGTTGGGGTTGTGGTGACCGCCCGTTCCCGGGTGCTGGCCGTTTGCGCTTTGGGCGTCGTCGGCTCAGGGGCGGCGCTGATCTTTCTCGTCTACGGCGCACCGGACCTGGCCCTGACCCAACTGCTCGTGGAAACCCTGACCCTGATCATCGTTTCCATCATCCTGCTCCGTCTGCCGGCATTCCAACCCCTGCCAACCGTTGCGGCACCGAGAGGGCGGTGGTTTGACCTCCTTGTGGCGGTCAGCACCGGAATCCTGATGGCCGGGCTGACCATGGCGGTGACCACCGGCCCCATTGATCGGAGTCTGACCGATTTTTTCGAACGCAACAGCTATGTCCTCGCCCATGGGCGCAATGTGGTCAATGTCATTCTGGTGGATTTTCGCAGCCTGGACACCCTTGGGGAAATCGTGGTCGTGGCCACGGCCGGGCTGGCGGGTTTCTCCCTGATTGCCAAACGAAAGACGCGGGCGCAATGATGGTATCATTCATCCTTCGCATTGCCACACGA
Organism: Desulfobacterales bacterium; assembly: GCA_016342285.1. Classification (GTDB taxonomy): domain Bacteria; phylum Desulfobacterota; class Desulfobacteria; order Desulfobacterales; family JAEINQ01; genus JAEINQ01. Next base: position 98,289 of record JAEINQ010000007.1, on the reverse strand, counting down.
ATGCTGGTCGGGCTGATGCTCGTTTTTTCCGCGTATCTGCTTTTTCGCGGTCATAACGCCCCCGGTGGCGGCTTTTCCGCCGCCCTGGTCGCCGCAACGGGTTTTTCTCTGTTTGCCATCACCGAGGGAACAGGACCGGTGCGGCAGGCGATCCGCATCGATCCGGTCAATCTTGTGGCCCTGGGGCTGCTGCTGGCCATCGTTTCCGGCTTGCTGGCCGTCGTGGACGGGCGAGCGTTTCTGACCGGTCTGTGGTGGCCGGCATCATCGGCCGGAGGCACTCCGGTAATAGGAACCCCTTTGATTTTCGATGTCGGTGTATTTTTTGTCGTTCTGGGCAGCGTGTTGACCCTTGTGCTCCACCTGGAGGAAGGTTGAAATGGAGATCGTTTTGGCGCTGTTGACCGGCACGATGGTGGCAGGCAGCGTGTTTCTGATGCTTGGCAGACATCTGGTTCGATTTATTTTCGGACTCGTTCTGGCCAGCAATGCCGTCAACCTGCTAATTTTTGCCGCCGGCCGTCTGAGCACCTCCCGCCCGCCGCTGCTTTCCCAAGGCGGAGCGACTCCGAGCATCGCCATGGCCAACAGTCTGCCCCAGGCATTGATTCTGACCGCCATCGTGATCGGTTTTGCCCTGCTGGTTTTTGTTTTTATACTTTTTTATCGCACCTACGAGAAACTGGGTACCGTGGACACCGAGATGATGGGCGATGCCGAATCGGCGCCCGACAGTCCGTCAGCCGTTAAAAGGACGAAACCGTGAACGGATTGCTGGCAACGCCCATTATCGTGCCGTTTGCCGCGGCCGCCATTTCGCTGCTGGGCCGGCGCCGGCCGATTTTTCAGAGCATATTGGCGCTGGCCACAGCTGCCGTGCATCTGGCCGCCGGCATCTGGCTGCTGTGCCATGTCCATCAATTCGGTATTGCGGTCCTGCACGTGGGAGGCTGGCCGGCACCGTTCGGCATCGCACTGGCAGCGGATCATCTCAGTGCGTTGATGGTGGTGATCTCCGGCATCGTTTATGTCGCCGTTGCCGCATACTCCCGTGCTGAGATCACAGACGATTGCCTTTGGCGAGGCTATTATCCACTGCTTCACGTTCTTGTGGGGGGCATCAGCGGCGCTTTTCTGACCGGTGACCTGTTCAACCTTTATGTCTGGTTTGAGGTCATGCTGATGGCGTCTTTTGCCATGCTGGTGCTCGGAAGAACGCGCGCGCAACTGGCCGGCGGCGTCAACTATGTGGTCATCAACCTGTTTTCGACCCTGGTCTTTTTGGCGGGTTTGGGGTTGATCTATGCCATGACCGGCACCCTGAACATGGCCCATCTGCATGTAAAACTCAAAACGATCGCCGACCCGGGTCATGCGGCTGCCGTTGCGGCCTTGTTCCTGACCGCCTTTGGCATCAAGGCCGGGCTCTTTCCTCTGTTTTTCTGGTTGCCGGCTTCCTACCATACCCCTCCGGTGGCCACTTCAGCGATTTTTTCCGGCTTGCTGACAAAAGTGGGCGTTTATGCACTGATCCGGACCTTCACCCTTATCTTTCCCTTTGAGGACAGCGGTCTTCGGGAAGTGGTACTGGTATGCGCGGCACTGACAATGGTTGTGGGGGTGCTCGGCGCCGCCGCCCAGAGCGAAGTACGGCGTATCTTGTCTTTTCATATTATCAGTCAGGTCGGGTATATGGTTCTCGGTCTGGGGCTGTTCACCCCGCTGGCCCTGACCGGAGCCGTGTTTTATCTGCTTCACCACATCATCGTAAAAGCCAATCTGTTCTTAATCACCGGTCTGGCCCGCCATTGGAACGGTTCATTGGAACTCGCAAAAATGGGGGGATTGTATCGGTCGCACGGCGCCGTCGCCTTGCTGTTTTTCATCCCCGCTTTTTCTCTGGCCGGATTCCCGCCGTTGTCAGGATTCTGGGCAAAAATGATTCTCATTCGGGCCAGTATTGACGCGGGTCAATTCTTTTTGGCCGGCATCGCAGCAGCGGTCGGTCTGATGACCATATATTCAATGACCAAAATCTGGAACCAGGCATTCTGGAAGCCAACACCGGAGATCGAAGATGACCCCTATGTTGCAGACAGCGGCCTTTCGCTTTGGATGCTTGGGCCTGTTGCGGCCCTGACAGCCCTGACTGTCTTTGTCGGTCTTTTCCCGGAGTTTTTTTACCAGATGGCCCGGCAGGCTGCCGTTGAACTCCTCGATCCGAAAGCCTACGTCGATGCGGTCCTGGGGAGAATTCAATGAATCTGTTTTTCCTCAATAGCTTCATTGCACTCGGGTATATGGGCATTCAGGGCGACTTCACGCTGTCCGGTTTGCTGGTGGGATTCATCCTCGGATACATAGCGCTGTGGATCACTCAGCCGTTATACGGCGCGTCCCGCTATTTTCAGCGCGCTCCGAAAACCGTACGGTTGATCTGCCATTTTCTCATGGAGTTGGTTCTGTCCAATATTAAGGTTTTCTGGGATGTTATCACGCCAGCACATATCAGCCGGCCGGGAATCGTCGCCGTTCCATTGGATGTGAAAACAGACATGGAGATTCTCTTGTTTGCCAACATGCTTTCCCTGACGCCGGGCACCCTCAGTCTCGATCTATCCGACGATCGAAGCATTCTATACGTTCATGTGATGTTTCTGGACGATCCAGACCGATTTCGACAAAGCGTCAAAGAGGGTTTGGAAAGGCGGGTGTTGGAGGTGACGCGATGAATATGGACGGCCAGGCCATGGTTCAGCTTTCAAGTCAGATGGCGCTTGTGGTCTTGATCATCAGCGCGACGATTGCTTTCATCAGGCTGGTTTTGGGGCCCCATGCGGCTGACCGTGTGGCCGCACTGGATCTTTTCTCGGTATTGATCGTCGCCTTTTTGGCAGCATATGCCATCCATGCCGGAGAGGCGTCCTTTTTGGATGTCGCCATCGCCTACGCACTGGTTGCATTTCTGGGGACCGTCGCCCTGTGCAGGTTTCTTCACCGATCCGCGGGCCGGTCCGATAAAAAGCGTAACGAGGTGTGCAAACGTTGAGTGAACTCATCGCATCCGTACTATTGATGGTGGGCAGCGTTTTTTGCCTGGTGGCAGCCGTGGGCATGCTTCGCCTGCCAGATACCCTTATCCGTCTGCATGCGGCCACCAAAGCCGGCACCTTGGGCGCAGGCTGCATCCTGTTGGCGGAGGCCGTGTTGGTCGGCGAGTTGAGTACGACGTTGAAGGCCTTTGCCGTTATCGTCTTTCTCCTGTTGACCGCCCCGGTCGGCGCCCATCTGATCGGGCGTGCGGCTTATCGTCGCGGCATTGAATTGTTCAACCGGACATGGGTTGACGAATTGTCAGCGGCCAAGGGATCTTTCGGGGGAAAGAACGACGGAGCGAATGGGAGACCCGTCGGACAAGATTGATGCGTTCGTGATCGTTCGTTTGGAACCACAAAAGCAAAAATGGCCTCCCACACGAAATAGCGAGGAACCAAATTATTGAGCAGCGAAGAGATATCCGAATCGACCCTCACGGTTCTGAACATCGGAGACCGGGCGGAGGCGGATTCGTCCGGAACGAGTTTCCCCTGAATCATGTTGTCGGAAATCGCCACTTCCGCAACCTTCTGTTCACTGACCAGTTTCAGAAACTCGCTGTAGGGGATTGATCTGACGGTAAACATGGATGCCAGCATGTTGTGCAGGATCAGCACCATCCAGATACCCAAAAAAACGTACCAGATTGAAAATTTATGTTGTTTTTCCATGCTCGCCACCTTCCTATAACGGTGTGAAAGGGGTCAGGGCGCCACGCTGAGCACGCTGGTGGGAATCGCCGCAGCGCGTTGTGACCGGATCCGGAGTTCTCAGGCGTGTTGGCCGCCACACGAACGGTCACCGGCGCCTTCGGCCGCGCAGCGGAACCCAAAAAGGGCAGGGCTTTGTACATAGCCCTGCCCTTCTATGATAAACCCCTCGGCTTGCAGGGGATTGTTCTAAACGGCCTTATGATTCCCTGACGCGGTGGGTGATTGTCAGAACTGCAGCGGGTTCAGGCCCTGCAGGATGACAAGCGCTTGTTGTGGATGCAGCTATTGATGAAATAGCCAACGACGCCGATGGTGATTAGGGTTCCGATCATGATCCACCTCCTGTTCATTGTTCATTTCAACGGGCGCTTCCAAGAGACGAAACGGAATGGCATTCAATGGTAATTTCGTCGTTTTGGGGTTTTGGTTTTCGGATGTAATATTTACATTCTGAAGGCAGATGCAATGAGAGCCGAAATATAGATAAATGGTAGGTTAAACCTATAATAACCTGGGAATTGTGAAATCAGATGGCCTCAGGTGGAATCCATTCCTGAATCCAACGACATTACCGGTGGACCCGGCAAGAGTCTACCGTTCCGGCCAGAGGAGGTCCAAGTGATTTTTCACTGGGTGCTTTCCGGCCCCGTCACTTGACCCGTCTGATCCGGTGGGTATAGCCCAGCTTTTTCCAGATTCTGTAAATGGCATCGGAGGCGGCCTTGTCGTCCGTGACTTTCCCTTCGAGCCAGTGGCCGAAGGCGTCTTGGACATAAGGCAGATCCTTCTCATCCATGTTGGCAAAGATCACTTTCTCCCGGGCGGTCATGAGAAACACGATCTCATCGATGTCGGCATCGCTCAGGTTCATGGACTGTTTTTCCACACGGCGTTTCGGGTTTCGATTGGTGAATCATTCAACTTTGTAAGTCACCGTAATCATCCAGGGCATATAGTCCTCATGGGTTGTTTTGAGCCGCTGGATCACCCTTTCTTTGAACGTCTCTTCGATGATTTTCGTCTGTCCCGGCCAAAGCTTAACCTTGACACGCAGATAGCGCCATTGGCCTTCCTTGACATCCTTGATCCCGAAAATTTCCGGCGTCGCCAGAATGATCGATCTGTGCTGGTGGTACATGCCCTTGGCAATTGAATGAATCTCCTGGGAGATCGCCTTGTCATCGATCCCCTGGGGCAATTGGATATCGACGTAGGCACGGATGCAGCCGCCACGGAATTGGCTGATGACAGCGATATTTCTATTGGGAATTAACGTCCGCTGGCCGTGAAAGTTTCTCAGTTCAGTGAACCGGAGCCCGATGGTATCGACCCGGCCGATTTCATCGCCCAGTTTAACCGTTTCCCCGATATTCAAGGCATCCGTAAAAATCAGCGTGAGCCCGATCACCAGATCCTGGACAAATCCTTGCAGGCCGAAACCGACAGCCAGGCCAATGACCGTTGCGCTGGCAAAATAGGTCGTCAGCGAAATTCTGAATTCGCGCAGGATCATGCCGACCGCCACAAAATAAATGGTAAAGGTCCCCGCGCTGACCAAAAGGGTAATAATGGTGGCAAGCTTGGGGTATTTCCGGGTCAGGCTCGCTTCCGATGTGGCCGTGCTGTCGACTTTCATCAACAGCAGGTATTGGCTGAACCGCCGGATGGTTTTAACCGTGATATGTGCGACCACCGTCAATCCGATAATGAGAAGGATTCTCATGGTCGGGTCAATGTCTTTTAAGATATCCAGGAGTTTCATTTGTTTTCGCCAAACAAGCGATCCCATAACAAGGATTAAAATTATATCATTGGGTTTCGAAAATAAAAACCCACGAGCGGTTACAACGCTTTGCCCGTCAGGTCCGCATGGCGGATCTTACCCCGCCATGGCGGAATTGTCCAAGGTCAAAAAAAACGCAGGCCCCTACAGGTGGCCTGCGTTTTTTGGATGCAACGGTTACGACGGTCAAAGGGGCGGGGTCGCCACGGGCGGCCGGCGGTGACCGGTGGCCTGCTCGAAGCCATAGGCGATTTCGATCAGGGTGGCCTCGTCAAACGGACGGCCGAGAATTTCCATGCCGATGGGCACCCCGATGGGGGCGGTGTTCGAAGGGGCGGAAAAACCGGCCGGCACACAGATGGAGGGGAATCCCGTCACGGAACCCAATACCCCGTTTCGTTCGTTCTGGCTTCCGCCGACCTTACAGACCAACTGCTGCTGGTGGGGATACACCACCGCATCCAGCCGCCGGTCGGCCATCAGTTTCATGACGCGGGTTTGCAGCCGGCTTCGTTCCACAAGCCGCTGGTTGTATTCCGGCGTTCCGGTGCTCAGGGCCATGGCCGTCTTTAGATTCTCTTCGATGCCGGGATGGTATTTTCCCGAGGCCAACACTTCTTCCACGGAATGGACCGGCGCAGACTTCGGAAGCGCTTTCAAATAAATATTCAAATGATCCTTCAGATCGTGCAGGTGCACACTGACCTGGCTCACCAGATAGCCCGAATCGATCTCTTCGTCCAGGGAGACGATCTCGGCGCCGAGGTTCCCCATGGCCGCCACGGCGGCTTTCACCACCGCGCTGGTCTCTGCGTGGATCGCCTGGATGCCGAAAAAACTCTCCAGCACCCCGATGCGCTTTCCTCGCACACCATCGGCTTTTAAAAACACGGCGTAGGAGGGGGGCATTCGGCCCACCGACCACGCGGTCTCATCATCGGCCCGGTCATAGCCTGCAATCACCTCCAGCACCCGCACCGCATCGGCCACGGTGCGACAAATGGGTCCGGCCGTGTCCTGGGTGAACGAATACGGAATGATGCCGTCGCGGCTGACGAGTCCGATGGTGGGGCGGATTCCCACGAGGTTATTGGCCGATGCGGGCGAGCGGATGGAATTGATCGTATCGGTTCCGATGCCGACCATCCCGAAATTGGCCGCGATGGAGGCTCCGGTGCCGCCGCTGGACCCGCCGGGGGTAAGGGTCAGGTCGTAGGGATTCAGGGTCTGGCCCAGGATCGAACTGATGGTCTCGCCCCAGATGGCAAATTCATGGAGATTGACTTTGGCCAGGATCAGCGCGCCGGACGCTCTGAACCGGCCGGTGATAAAGGCATCGTCTTCGGGCGTGAAGCCTTTCAGGCTCGCCGATCCGCCCGTTGTCGGCATATCCGCGGTATCGCAGTTGTCCTTGAGCATGACCGGAATTCCATGCAGCGGTCCTGACAGGCCATCGGTTGAAAATTTTCGATCCAACCGGTCGGCTTCTTCCAGGGCATTGGGATTGATGGTCACGACGGTGTTCAGCGTGGGCCCTTGTTGATCATAGGCCTCAATGCGCGCCAGGTATGCCTCGACGAGCTGGCGACAGGTCAATGTCTTGTCTTTCATGCATTGGTGCACCTGGGCGATGGTCGCCTCTTCCAGAGCAAATGGTTCCATTGGATTGTCCCTCGCAGGTATGTTTTTTCACTTGTTAAATGGTACGGGCATGTCCGATATAATACCCCGCCGTTTCAAGAACAGGAAGACTTTCGAATGACCAGTTTCGGCTCCAGTACAACCCGGAAGGGCTCCTGGCGCGGCTTCTGTTCAATGGATTGAATCAGGGACTGCACGGCCAGAGAGCCCATTTGATGGAGATGCTGGCTGACCGTGGTCAGTTCCATGGACTGGGCCAGTTCCGTGCTGTCAAAGCCGACCACGGCAAGATCTTCGGGGACGCTCAGGTTCCACTGGGCGGCCGCATCCATGATGCCCATGGCCAGGTAATCGTTTCCGCCGAAGATGGCGTCCGGACGATCCGTTCCCTGTAACATCGTCATGGCGGTATCGAAACCGTCACATCGGGAAAAATTCACGTGACGGACGTACCGCTGCTTTACACGAATCCCGCTTTCCCGCAACGCCTGCCGGTAGCCCTGCAGCCGCTCCACAGCCGTGGACACATCCGCCGGGCCGTTGATCAGTGCAATCTTTCGATACCCGTTCTCGATCAGGTGTCGGGTGAGCAGGTACGCCCCTTTGCGATTGTCCAGCACCACCGAGTCCCCCCTATCGGCTTTGAGCCGGCGGTTGATCATCACCAGGGGAAACCGGTCGCGAATCAGGGTCTCGACCACCGGTTCGACCAGGTGGACCGAGGCAAAGATCAAACCATCAATGCCAGCGTTGATCACGGCATCGATGTACCATTCCAGGACCTCGGCCTCTCCGTCCGTGCTGCAGATGGTGAGCAGATACCCCATTTTGCGCGCCTGGTCCTCAATGCTTCGGGCCATTTCCGCGTAGAAGGGGTTTTTGACATCGGAGACCATCAGACCGATCAGGTTGGACTGCCCCCGGGCAAATCGCCGGGCCAGCGGGTCCAGGCGGTACTTATGCGCATCCACCACCGCCCGGACTTTTTCCGCTGTTTCCGACCGTACGCGATGGTCTTTGTTGAGGACGCGGGAAACGGTGGTGTGGGAAACCCCGGCCAGGCGGGCGATATCGCGAAGGGTCGGTCCTTTTCTTTTCATTGGGCTAGTGGATGGTCCAGCCGCCGTCGATCAGCAACACATGGCCGGTAATCATATTGGCGTATTCGGTGGATAAAAACAGCACTGGATAGGCAATTTCTTCGGGGGTGGCCATGCGCCCCAACGGAATGCTGTCCAGAACGTAGCTCTTAAATTCCGGGTCCTGGAACATCTTTTCGGTCATTTCCGTCTTGATGAAGGTCGGGGCCACGGCGTTGACCGTAATGTTGTGTTTGGCCCATTCCAGCGCCAACAACCGGGTGAGCTGGTCCACGCCGGCCTTGCTGGCGCAGTAGGCCGCCCGCAACGGAATGGCCACGGTTCCGGTTTGAGAGGAGATGTTGATAATTTTGCCGCTGCGGCGGGGAATCATTTTACGCCCGGCAGCCTGACAGACAAAAAACAGGGCCTTGAGATTGATGTCCAGGACCGCATCCCAGTTCTCTTCGGTCACCTCCTCGGCAGGCTGGGGCCGGTTGATGCCGATACAGTTGATCAAAACATCGATTTGCCCCATATCCTCAACGCAGGCATCAACCAACGCTTCGGCAGCACCGCTATCGAGCAGATTCGCGGCATGGGTTTGATGCACCACCCCCTGTTCCTCGAGGCGCGCGGACAGGCGCTGGAGTTTCTCTTCATTGGTGCCGTTGAGATAGAGCGATGCACCGGCGGCCGCCGTCACGGCGACGATCGCATCGCCGATACCGCCGGTAGCGCCTGTAATCAGAACGGTTTTGCCCTTCAGGGAAAGATTCGTATTCATCATTTGGCGTATTTTTCCTTCCTTACCTTGCAGGAAATACCATGGGCCAGCATGTTTTCATAGTTGCAGGACCTCTCGCAGACCTCGGCGATCTTTTGTGAGGCCTCTCGGGTCGCATACTGGTAGGTGACGGTCTTGACGAATTTCCCAACGAACAGGCCGCCGGTATACCGGGCCGCTTTCATGGTCGGCAGCACGTGGTTGGTGCCGATGGTCTTGTCGCCGTAGGCAACGGTGGTCTCTTCCCCCAGAAATACGGACCCGTAATTTCGACAGTGTTCCAGGTAATACCGCCAATCCTGCGTCTGTACCTCCAGGTGCTCGGGCGCCCATTGATCACTCAGGGCCACGGCTTCTTCCGGCGAGTCGACAACCACGACTTCTCCGAAATCGCGCCAGGACAGGGCGGCGACCTCTTTGGTCGGCAAATCGATAAGCTGGCGTTCCACTTCCCGGATCGTCTCTTGGGCAATCGCTTTGGAAAGCGAGACCAGGGCCTGCCGGCTGTTGGGATCGTGCTCGGCCTGGCCGAGCAAATCAGCGGCCAGAATAAAGGGATCGGCCGAATCGTCGGCGATAATGAGGATTTCCGTCGGCCCGGCCAGCAGATCGATGCCCACCGTACCGAAAAGCTGACGTTTGGCCTCGGCCACGTATTTGTTGCCGGCCCCGACAATCATGTCCACCGGATCAAGACCTGCCATGCCGTAGGCAAAGGCGGCCAGGGACTGCACCCCGCCCATACAATAGATCTCGTCGGCACCGCCGGCAACCATGGAATACAGGGTCGCCGGGTAGAGCCCTTCTGCCTTGATGGGCGGCGAGCAGGCCACCACCCGCGGCACACCGGCCACTTTGGGCGTGATAACCGTCATGTGGGCCGAGGCCAGGAGGGGATAGCGGCCGCCGGGAATGTATGACCCGCTGGAGCCGACCGGAATGATTTTCTGGCCCAGGTGAACACCGGGAAGGGTCTCCACTTCAAAATCCTGCTGCCGGGCCATCTGCTCAAGGGCAAAATTCCGGATCTGCGCCTGACAGAAATCAATATCTTCCACCATGTTTGGGGGCAGGTTGCTTTTCGCCTTTTGAATTTCATCTTCAGAAACGCGGAACGATTTGGGAGACCAGTGGTCAAACTTTTCCGAGTAGCGGCGTACGGCATCTTCTCCGTTGGCTTTCACCTCTTGGATAATCTTTGAAACGGTGTCCCGCACTTCGCTGATGTCTTCTTCGGGTTTCTCGATTGCTGTCTTGAGGTATTCGGCCATGGTATGAGCGTGTCCTTGTATGGAGTGGTGGTTATTGCAGGCAGTTTCAGCGACAGCCGTTGTAAAGAATCCTGGCCAGAGGACCAAGCTTTGGTTTGCCCCTGGAAGGGGCTGCGATACTGCGCTTCCAGTTCGAAATGCCTTCAATGAAACGGCATAGCCAATGGACGCTGACCACGCCCAAAGGACGTGGATTCCTACTTCGCATTGAACTGCCGTCAACGGGCTTCACCCCGACCGTCCCGTTACCGGGGCGGCCGGGGTGTCGCCGTTGGGTGTGGACGGTTACGTTAATAGGGGAAGAAATAAAGCCCGAAAGCGATAAACGGCGCCGCCACGATCATCAGCATCATGCAGTAGCCCATGATATCGCGAGCACGCAGTCCGGTAATTCCCAGCAGGGCGATGGCCCAGAAGGGCTGGAACATATTGGTCCACATGTCGCCGCAGCCAAAAGCGACGATGGTTTTGCCCACGGGAACGCCGAGATTCACTGAAACCTGGCCGACAATACCCCCGATGACCCCCCATTCGCCGCCGCCCGACGGAATGAAGATATTGACGATACCGCCGGTAAGCCAGGCGATGATGGGAAAGGTGGCGGCCGTGGCAAAGCCCAAAAACCAGGTGGTGATGATCACGGCAAGGCCAGAGTAGGAGATCATCCCCATGATGCCCGCGTAAAACGGAAACTGCAGGATGATGCCGCTGGCCCCGGGCGTGGCCGTTGAGATAGCGCGGACGTAACGGATGGGCGTCCGGTGCAGAATGATACCGGCGATCAAAAAGATAAAATTGAAGATATTCAGGTTGAGGCTAACCCCTTTGGTGGCAAAATAGTAGACGATGTATACCACACCCGCCAGACCGACCAGATAGGAAATGATCGAGCTGTTTTCAAGCAGATCCGCAAATCCTTTTTTGGTAAGGGGAGACGGCTTTTCGTCCTTGTCCAGGTCTTTATCTTCCGCCAGTTCGGCGGCAAACTTGTCGATGCCGATACAGGCGTCGATGCCCATGCACTCATCGGGATCTTTGGGCGTCATGAGCCACATGGTAATCGGAATAACGAACAGGCAGAGCATAATGGCCATCAAAATGGCGTAGGGCGTAAACACCGACTCGGTGATGGGAATGACCCCGAAAATCTTTTCAAACACATGTCCCTTGGTGGCCGAGAGCAGACCGGCCGAGGTGGAGGGTCCCACATGCCAGACCATCTGGCCCGTATAGGCGGTGGCGGCGATCAGCGGGTAGTGAATGTTGATTTTTTTGGCATACCCTTCCTTGGCCACTTCCCGGGCGAAAATGGCCGCCACGATCAGACCCAGTCCCCAGTGGAAATAGGTAATGATGGTGGCAACATAGGCCGTCAGCAGGACGGCCTGGCCGCTTGTTTTGGGTATTCTGGCAAGCCGTTTCAACGCGGGATGGACGCCCGGAGCAATGGCCAGGGCGTGACCGGTGACCAGGATCAGCACCATCTGCATGCCAAAGGTGAGGTACTTCCAAAAACCGCTGTACCAGTGGACAATCATGTCCATGGGGCCATTCTTGGTCAGCATCCATCCCATGATGTAAGCGATGAATGTCAGAATCACCGCAAACAGATAGGGGTTCGGCATGTTTTTTTCGGACCAGTCGGACAGTCTCTTCCCGTTTTGCGCAATGATATTCACGTATCCCTCCATTTCTGATGTGAGTTGTGAATTTCCCCGTCCTTTGTTTGTTTTTCTTCCTGACTCATGACGCGAAGCGCTGCCATCCCCTCCGTTGGTTGAATGTTTTTGGTTGCACCCGGAAACGCTCCGAGTGGGTTATCAAGGAGTTTCCATTGGCGATCCCGCTCCCCAAGTGGGTATGGCGTGCCTCCCTTTTTTGCGAAACTTTGGGGCAGCCATCCGATGCACAGGATCGGATGGTCTCCAATGGTCGTCTTTCTCGGTCAATCAATGATGGGTATTCATAGAATGTTACCGGTAACATTATCAGGCGATCCATCACCCTGTCAAGAAGTGTTAACCCAGATCGTCATATTTTTTAGAGGTTGTAATTACAGTTGGTTACTGGATTTTATGGTCGCTACCCATTGGACGGCAGGATTTTCCCCGCGGTGGTATCGCCGTGACGGCTTTGGGTACCGGACCACACCAACCCATTGACATGAGGAGAAAAACCGGGTGCGGTAATCATGGCGGGAAAACCCCGATCCGTGTTACAAAGGGCGGGCGGAACGGAGATGATCCTTTCCGATTCGGACCGGTGTATATTCTTCAAGCGCGGTGACTGGAGTCGATCTTGAACCAGAGCGATGATGGGTTTCAACTGCGAAAAATTCTTGTTCTTGCCGGTGGGCATTTTTCCCACGACATTTTTTCCAGTTTTCTGGCGGTGTTTCTTCCGCTTCTCATCGATAAATTTTCCCTGAGCATCGCCCTGGCCGGGATGTTTACAGTGGTCTTCCGGAGCCCCAGCCTTTTGAATCCGCTACTGGGTCTTATTTTTGATCGAAGTCATTTTTATTATCCGGCAATCTGGGGACCCGCCATTACCGCCGCCGCCATGAGCCTGATCGGCGCCGCTCATTCCTATGCCATGGTCTGTATCCTGTTGCTGCTGGCCGGGATCAGTGCGTCGATGTTTCATGTGGTCAGCCCTGTGATGGTGGCACGGGCCGCAGGCGCCCGGGTTGGCCAGGGCATGAGTTTCTGGATGACCGGCGGAGAGACGGCCCGTTTTGTCGGCCCTGTTCTGGGTGTCTGGGCCATCTCGTTCTGGGGGTTTGAAGGCTGCTATCCCGTGATGTTTCTGGGACTGTTGGCGTCTTTGTTTCTCCGTGTGCAATTCAAAGGTCTCCATTTTGACATGGCGGCAAAACCAAAAACCCCTGTTTCAACACCTGCCCAAAGCATGAGCCGGGTCATGTTTCCCCTCACCGGCATCATGTTTACCGTCCTTCTCATGACCGCCCCACTTGCGGCTTTTCTGCCGACCTTCATGGTGATGTCCGGTAAGGGTCTGTGGCAGGGGGGGGCCGCCCTGGCCTTACTGGAAGGCGCCGGTGCCATCGGCACCTTAACAGGGGGGACCTTGAGCGATCGACTGGGACGCCGCAGGATGTTGGCGGCGGTCATCCCGTTATCCGCCATTTTAATGCTGGCATTTTTGTATGCGCCCGACTGGCTGGCAATCCCTCTTCTGGTGGTGCTGGGGTTCACCCTTTTTTCCATCGCCCCCATTGAGTTGGCCATCGTGCAAGACCAGTGCGGCCACCAGCGCGGAACAGCCAATGGCCTATATATGGGCATCAGTTTTATCATCACGGCATTTGTAACGGTCTTAGCGGGGTGGCTGTCGGATCAGATCGGCATGCAGTCCGCGCTGGCTGTCTGCGCCATGGTCGGGCTCCTGGGAACGCCCTTTGTTCTGATGCTGCCGCGGCCGGACATGCAAATGCAAAAATGGAGTTAGTTTCCGTCCACAAATCGCCTTTTTGCCCAACCCGCCGGAGGCGGACAAGTATCGGCGTCAATCAGCGCCATTTCTTGTGGGGATAAAAATTCTGGCTCTTCGCTGCTTCATGTGGGTAAAAATGTTCCCGCCCCGGCCAGCAGGGTGTCCACACGAAATAGCGAGGAACCAAAATTCTCGATATCTCAGCCCTCTTTTCCCGCGTTTTCATGGGCTTCATCCAGACGTTCTTCCACATACCCCATCACCGGTTCGTTGAGTTCCTCGATGTCAAAACAGCAGGCATCTTCCCCCAACAGGCCTTCGGGAACAAAGTCACCGTTTTCAGCCGGATCGGTGATGGTATCGCCGTAGAAACATACCGACAGCCACCGATCGGCAGGATCGTCGTCAATGACGTCCACCATGGCGTACAGCTCCCGTTTCCGCTGATCGGCATGCCTGGCACGAAGCGAATAGGTCACCCCGGGCCGGGCAACAAAGCTGAGGGCAATCCCTTCTTTTTGTTGTAGATGTTCCAATAGCCGGATAAAGGCTTTCTTAATTTTCTGGGGTGAATCCGTCCAATTCGCCAACAAGTTTTCCAGCTCCGCGCCATTTCCAATCGCTACCATCTCGTCTCCTGTCTTGGCCACTGCAAATTATAGACAACAACCGACCCATGCCTTAGGGCCGGGCCTGAGTCAAAAGACCGGCTCCGGCTGGCATAGTTTTAAGCATATTCTCATAATATGGTCAACCCCGCCCCCGGGTCAGCCCGACCCTACCGGCACAGCCAGAACCGACCCGTTCATGCCGTCGGTCAATGATGCCGATAAGATGGGTCTGGGCGGCAAAACCGGAAGCAGCTTGACCCAAGGGGCAATCCGGGATATTCCACCCCAGGGTTTACCTAAACGGAGCGTTTTTTTCTGTCCGCCGGGACACGGCGCGCCCGGCCGGGTCCGGCTCTTGGAAATTAAGCATTATGTACATATCGGCATTCCTTCATCGAGACGCGCTATTTGAGATCACCGGCCGCTGGCTGTCCAGCCGGCTGGAACCGCAAGACCCACTCCAGATCACGCGCATCATCAACTACGACGGCTTTGCCGCCTGGGAAACGCTGTTGGGGTTTATCCCCCCGTTGTTGACCCACCTCGGTAAACCGGCCTCCGGCGAGCGCACCATTCACCGGAAAAAAGATCTCAAGGACTGGATCTGCAACGGGCTCAACGATGGGTCATCCCGCATTCACTCGCTCTGCACCGCCTACCGGAGCATGCCCGAGTTCTACTTTACCGGCTCCCCCGTCGCCGGCAAACTCTTCCATGACAAGGCCGGGCGCATCATCTGCTTCAGCCGACTCAAACGGGTCCGCCGCATCGCGGAAAAAGCCAACCGGTACGTATCTGCCCACATTTTTCAAAACGTTCAAAAAGAGGCGCTGGCATTGCTGCGTCAGCGAGGAATCCGTTCGTCCGCCACGGCGGAACTCCCCCTGGATATCCTGACCGAAGCCGAAATCAAGGTCATGGGGGAAATCAAAGAAAACGGCATCCATCTGCCGGTTCAGGCGTTGACCCTGAAGGATGTGCTGGGGATGAAAATCATCGATACGGGGTTCGGAGAGCAGGGCATCGAAAGCGCCATTGACAGCATGGCATCGGCCACCATCGTGGAAAAGGAACATCACACCGGCGATTACAATGCCGTCCACTACGTCATCGAACTCACCGTTGATTTCCAGGCCCTGAGCGCCGCTTTCAGACAATGGGCCAACCCATCGGTCCTGGCCAGTCGGGGTCTGCCCACCGAAGACGTCTACAACGACTTTGATGCCTTTATCCGCACGGGGGTCGATTCGGTGCAGGTGGATCTGATCCTCACCTCTTTCGACGAACTGGTGGAATCCGAGATCGGCCGGTCCATGCACGAAATTAGAATCTTCCGCCAGCGCCAGCAGAATGCCTTTTACGGAAATATCCCCGTCAACATCGAATACATTCTGGAGTTCATGCTGGCCGTGGGTCTCAGCCCCACGGTGACCCTGGACGACATCCCCATCAAAATCTGGGGCCGCTACCTGCCTGACACCCTGAGCCACCTGATCCGGCAGCTGTATCACCTGCCGGAGTATGCGCTGCTCACCCACTGACCCAAGGCAATGGGGGCTTTGAAAGACAAGGAGTAAAGAAGCGACGGCCGGAGGACGTGGTCAGAGTCAATTGGTTATGCCGTTCCATTGGCCGGAAAATGCCTAAAGTGCACTAAAGTGTGAAATGCCTAATCCGCCAAAAGGAAAGGCGGACAAGAGTTGTGGAGTCGCTTCGCTCCGGCTTTTTAAGCTAAGATATGACAGAATTCCTTCATTTTAGGCATTTTAGGCAATTTAGGCATTTCGAACTGGAAGCGAAGTATCGCCGCACCTTCCAGGAGCAAACCAACGCCTGGTCCTCTGGGCCAGGATCCTTTACAACTCCTTATTTGCACCTGCAAAAACAACCCTCGGTATCCAACGCACCGGCTCCAAGCATCAGCCAGACTTATCTCGGCAACAAAACGCTGACCGATTGGCAATCCGGATCCATTGACACCTGTGCCCCCAATTCATGGGACAGATCCGTTGCCGCGGCCACGGCTTGCTGCAGAAGATCCGGTGCGGCGCCATCCATGCGGACGACCGTCCCTTCCGGCGACGATTCACAAGAGAGGGTGAGACTGCGCGAATCCGTGCCCGGCCCCATGGCCCCGTCAAGAAGGATCCAGATCAGATTCATCAGCAAAAACCCAGAAGTGTGCGCCATGGGAGGGGTCTCGGGCAGCCGGAGATCGAGGAGAGCATTGCGTCTGTCAGCCGTGCGCCGGGCCAGGCCCGCGATACAGGCAACGACCGCGGCGATGTCCGTCTCGCAGGCGGCCTGGTCCACGCTGTGGGAAAAATGGTTCATGTGCCCCAACAGATCGTCGGCAAGCGACACCTGCTTTTTCAATGATTCGCCCAACCGCATGAGGCGCTCGGGATCCAATTCCCGGCCTCTTTCGGCCATGCGAACGAAATCGGTCAACAGCCCCGCCTGTTCGTTGACGATGGCAAATCGATTCTTGAGCTCATGGGAAATGGAGGCGGTCATGGTCCCGAAAAACTTCAATCCGGTATCGGTCAACACATCGGTCATTGTCACTCCTCTCTTGCGGCCGCAATCACACTGATCTTGGCCAGCAGGTCTGCCAGGCTCAGCGGCTTGTGCAAATAGCAATCCGATCCCGCCTCCGCCGAACCAGCCATGTAGGCATCCCGTGAACCATGGCCGGTAATAAAAATAAACTTCATCTTCGGACAGGTTTGCTGAAGCTGCCGCTTCAACGCAATGCCGTCGATACGCGGCATCTTCACATCGAGTACGGCCACGTCGTAACATCCTTGCCTGGCTTTGGCGATCGCTTCTTCGGGTTCACTGATCCAATCGACATCAATGCCTCGGAAAGAGAGCCGCTCGGCCAAAGTACTGACAAATTCGATCTCATCGTCGACCAAGAGAACCTTCATAACAATTCCTCTGTGATCTCGCGTGATGCGCCTAAAGTCGGGCGCGCTCTCGGCTGGAAAATCAGCGGCAAGTCAATGACAAAGGTGGTCCCCTTGTCCACCTCGCTTATCACGCTGATCTTTCCGCCCAGTTCCTTTACCAGCCCGTAGGTAATGGACAACCCGAGCCCGGTGCCGCCGGAACCGATTTTTGTTGAGAAAAAAGGCTCGAAAACGCGGTCGATATCCTTTGCCTGGATGCCATGGCCATTGTCCGCGAAGGAAATGCGCGCATGGTGGTCATCGGCCATGGTTGCGGTGATATTGAGAAACCCGCCGTCCTTGAGGGCCGCAAAGGCATTGGTGATCAAATTGAGAAAAATTTCCTGCAGCCGCCCCGGGTCGCTTTCCAGAAGGGGGATATTGTCATCGACGGAAACGTTCACCTCGATGGACCGGTATTGGGCTTCCTTTCCCAAGAACCCGAGCACCTCATGGAGGATGTCGGCCAGGTTGATGGTCTTGGTTTGTGTATCGGAATGCCGCGCAAAGTTGAGCAAACGGCGGGTGATCCCCGCGCATCGATCCACCGAACCGATGATGGCATCGATCAAGGACATGAGCTTCGGATTCTTCGTGTATTCTTGTTTAAACTGGAAGAGATCTTTGATCAACCCCGCCTTTTCGTTGATGATGGCCAGCGGGTTGTTGATCTCGTGGGCAACGCCCGCGGAAAGTCGTCCCAGACTGGCCATCTTGTTGGCATATTCCACCTTGTGGATCACTGTCAGCCGACGCATATCGGCCAGGTAGATCTGGTTGACCAGAAACGTAATGCCGCCCAGAATCACCACGACGATGGTGATCACGGAAATGGACAAAAAGGCGATGATCTGCAGGCGGCTGCGCCGCCACGGTATCATGAGACGATCCTTATCCTTGACAATCATCAGGATAAAAGGGGTCTGGGGTATGTATGCGTATCCGATGATCAGGATCCCCTTGCCGGGGACCCCGCTCTCGATCACCTGGGTTCGGTCCGAAAAGGCCGGCACAGGGAGCATGATGGGGGCCATGACATTGCCGTGGGAGCGCGAACGGGTCTGCAGCACGCCGGCGTTGTTGATCATGAAGGCATCGCCCTCCCCGCCCACTTCCAACCCCGACAGCAGGTCGTTCAACTGCGCGGTGTCCAGAGTGGCCCGTAGCACATAACTGCGCCCCTCGGGGAGCCCGTGCTTCACGGCGATAACCATGTGCGGTACGTTTCGAAATCCCAGGAACACATCACTGACATAGACCGCCCCGACCGTGGCGTCCTTGAACCACACGGCATCGCTGTAATCCTTGCCGGTCAGGTCATACGGTCCGGCGTAGGCCATCTGTTTGCCGGCGTCGTTGATGACGCCGATGTCCACGAATCCGCCGAAACTCGCTTTGAGCCGCGCCAGCACCTGGACCAGCGAACCCGGTGTGACAAGGTCCTCAAACGGCATGCTTCGGTTGACAAAATCGAGGGCGGCACTGCGCTCGGCAAGAAAATAGGTCACGTTGCGGCGGGTGTTGGAAACCAGCCGCGCCGTTCGCAACAAAATCTCCGATATGATCGCTTTCTGAGTCACCCGGTAGTCGGTCGCCGATATGACGACCAGCGGTATCAGCGCCACTGTGAGGGTCATCAGGACTGTCAGTTTCCAGATTTTTCTAAAATTGTAGGGGCGCCGTTCGGACTTGACGCCGATATCGACATGATTCCAGAATTTCGGTTTCAAATGATCGAAAAACGACATGAGATCTCGGCCCCCGAAATGACGGTTCCCTGAAACGATGAAGGGTTTTGAAAAAACGGGCGGTTTCCCCCGGCCCCTTGTGCGGCAGCGCCCATGTGGGAATGGGCCGGAGGGCGACGGCGACGCATCCGATCGTTCGGCGCCGTCTCCCAGCGTTCGGTCAGGACCGGGTCGCCCGGTTGTGCTTCATTTTTTCATTGGCCTTCTTGAGGGTCTCCGTAAGCACGTCGATATCCACCGGTTTCTGAAGATAGGCAAACGCACCCAGCGCCATACAGGTCTCCCGATCCGTTTCAGACCCATGCCCGGTGAGGATGATGACTTCGATCGCCGGCCGTGTCTGCTTGACCTTGCGCAGGACCTCGATGCCGTCGATACCGGGCATTTTAAGATCGAGAATCATGACTTCCGGCTCGTCATCGGCAACCATGTCTAGGGCCGATTCGCCATCATAGGTCACCGCCGAGTCCATATCCCGCATCTGAAGCCGTTCGGACAGGGTGTGCACGAACTCGCGCTCGTCATCCACCAGCAGCAGCTTGGGGACTTCGAAATCGTATTTCCGATAGATGTCCGCCCGATGGAAACCCTTGCCGATGCGGGTGTCAACGGAAACCACCCCGTCAACAGTCTCCGCCACCCCCTTGAGTTCGGCCTCCAGGCGGCCGATCATGAGCACATTCTTTTGAATGGTGATGGTCACGGCACCATCTCGGGCACTGACATCGACATTGTGGCCCTCCTTGGCCAGTGCCACGCCCACCCGCGAGGCCAGGACAAAATCGGCGGCCACCCGCCGGGAGGCGTCGGTGGGTTGAATGACTTCGCTGCGCAGATTCTCCACGATATCGTTGAGAGCGGCATCGGTATCGAGTTTGTCAACCGGAATGACGATATCATAGAGCGACGGCGCCCACGGGTCCCGCATTTTGAAAAGTTCATAGACCCACGCGGCCCGTTCCTCATCGGCCTTGCGGATCTGGGCGATGGCCTCCTTTTCGCTCAACCCGGACGCCTCACCAGCCATCTGGATCCGCGATGGCATGTCGGCGATGAGACACGCCCTCAGGACATGGGTAATGGTGGACGGGATCAGCATGCTGCTGAAGCCGTCGAGCAAGAGATTGCCTTCAGCGAGCATTTCCGCCACGGTCAGACGCAACCAGGCAATGGCACGTTCTTTTCCATGGGTAAGCTTGTTGAAAACCGACGTCTTGGCACTGAATGCCCCCCGCAGGGACTTCTCATCCATACCGGAAAGGGCAATGGCCCGACGAACGACATCGCCATCGGTGACACGGTTGAAATCGACGGTTTTGAGCAACTGCTCGACAATCTCTTCTTTATTGCAAAAAGTACTGCTGAAAATGGTGAGTACAGGCATCGTCAATCTCCTTAACTGGCGTCTTCAGTGGCAATCCGGCATACCGTGGTGAGGGGACATTCGTTCTCTTCACTGCCGTGATGGGAATGTTCGTGCACCAGGCACACAGCCCGCTCCATGGTCGGGAAAAGATGGTCCGCACCAATCTTCTCCAGAAGATGGGTGCGCTTGAGAACCGCCATAACGGCATCGTTGAGACCGGAGAAGGAAACGTCGACTCCGGCGCTACGAACACGGTCAATGAGCAACGACAGGGTTTCTTCCCCGGAAGCATCCATATCGCTGATGCCGTTGGCCGCGATGATAATGTGGCGCAGACTTTTCTTCTCCACCAGGCGCTCGTTGATCTTGTCTTCCAGGTAACTGGCATTGGCAAAAAAGAGGGGGCCGTCAAAACGCACCAGATCCACGTGCCGGCACTCTCCGAGGCCATGGGTGATCGAGCAGCGGAACGAGTCGTCGGCGGTCCGGGAAAGGGAGGCCACCGTCGGGCGCATGCTCTTGTAGAGAAACAACATCAGCGACAGGGCCACGCCCACCATGATCCCCTTGTCCAGGTGGGGCGCAAAGGCCAGGGTGCACAGGAAGGTGATAACGGAAATCACGCCGTCATACCACTGCGCCTCCCAGGCATGAACAAAACCGGCCACGTTGACGAGTCCGATGACGGCCATCATGATGACCGCCGCCAGCACGGCCTGGGGAAGATGGAACAGCAGGGGGGTGAAAAACAGCAACACGATCAGGACCGCCACACTGGTAAACACCGACGACAGTCCCGTGACCGCGCCGGCCTGGAGATTGACGGCGGAGCGGGAAAACGACCCTGAAACGGGATAACTCTTGCCGACCGAGCCCAGGATATTGGCCAGGCCCTGCCCCACCAGTTCCTGGTTGGGATCGAGACGCTGCCCGGTTTTGGCGGCCATGGCCTTGGCGATGGAAATCGCCTCCATAAATCCCAGCAACGAAATGATGATGGCATAAGGAAGCAGTTGCATGAACGTTTTCAGCGTCAACGGCGGTATGGTAAATGACGGCAGCCCCTTGGGGATGGTACCCACCACCGCGCCACCGCCGGTCATGGAAACGCGGGCCGGATCAATGGGGTTGTTGCCGACCGCGATCCGCCACAGGCGCCCGTCGCTGTCCGCCGGAACCGTCTCCTTGGCCATAAAATGCATGGCGCCGTCACCGGCTTTTTTACCACTGAAAAACATGCCGCGCAACTGGGTGCGGAAAATGTGCGCCTCGTGCTTGGCACGGTCGATGTTGGCATTGATCACGGCCAGATCGTGTTCGGCATCAATGATACCGATGACGTCTTTGTCCAGTCTTGCTCGCTCAAGATCCTTGGCAATCGTGGTCCGCTGGTCCGAAAGGGCCGGAATCTGCATCACCGCGGCATTGAACTTTTCGATGCGCTCGGCCGCCTGGGGCACGTCAATGGCGGAGATGTCCACACTGGCATCGTGGCGAAACCCCATGCTCCATGAAAGCACCGTGGTCACCGCCACGGCCACCAGCACATTGGGGATTTTCGGGTTCAGTCGGCGGAGTCCATACATGATGCCGAAGGCCAGCGCCCCCATCAACAGGGTGGGCCAGTGGGTATACTGGTAGGCTGCATGGCACACCCGCAGGATGGTTTCATAATGATGGGTCGCCTTGTCCACATAAACACCAAAAAGTTTGGACAACTGGGAGGAGGCAATGATGATGGCCGCGGCATTGGTAAACCCGTTCACCACAGGATGGGACAAAAAGTTCACCACCAGCCCCAGGCGCAGCAGTCCCAGGGCCAGCTGGAACACCCCCACCGTGAGGGCCAGCACCACGGCATAAGCGATAAAGGCGTCGCTCCCGGCTGTTGCCAGCGGCTCCAGGGACGCCGACGTCATCAGTGAGACCACGGCCACCGGGCCAGTGGCCAACTGCCGGCTGGAACCGAACAGGGCCGCCACCATGGGCGGCAGAAAGGCCGCGTAAAGGCCGTAGTAAGGCGGCAATCCGGCCAGTTGGGCATAGGCCATGGATTGGGGGATCAGCACCAGCGCAACGGTCAGTCCGGCAATGGCATCGATTCTGAAATGCTCGAGTGTGTATCCTCTGAACCACTCCAAAAAGGGGAAAATGCGTTTGACCATTCTTTACTCCTGAATTGGGTTGATGGGGGCCAGTGACATCATATGGCGGCATGCGGTGATCAGCTCTTGGTGCAGGCTGCCGGTATCGTAAAGATCGTTGAACCGAAGCCACACCAGTCCGTTGACCATGGAAAAAATAATCAGGGCTGTCTTGCGGGTCGGGGCCGGCCGGATGGATCCGTCGTCTTGTCCTTTGCGGATGGCTCCTTCGAAAAAATCGACCAGGGTGTTGTAAATGCCCTCGAGATGCCGGCGACATTCGCTGTTATGACGCGCCAGTTCGTGGGGGTAGTGCCGCTGAATGAGCATGAAGTGCTCGGTGCTGTGACCGACCAGGTAGAGGAAAAAGGCGATGACCTCTTCCAGCATGGTCATGCCGGAGGGAAAGCTCTGGCTGCCCATGTACTGGTCGAACTCCCGGATGACGTGTTCTTTGACATCATCGAGAATGGCCAGCAATAGATCGATCTTGGTTTTAAAATGATAAAAAATGGTGCCTTCGGCGACACCGGTGATCCGTGCCAGTTCGGCGATGGAGGTCTCGTTGTACCCCTTTTGGGCAAACAGAATTGTTGCGGCGTGAAGGATCTCCAGTTTTTTACCGGCCACTGGCTTCCCCAAGACTATTTTCTATCCAAGAGATATGCAATTCCTGTATGGACACTAACTATACTGAGCACTCACCCCAGTTTCGCCAACGATCATCCCCAATAATCTGTTCTCCGCCCTCCGTCAACCGAAAAGTTCGGGTATTGGGGCTGATTTTCCGGCATAGCCTTGATCCGGTGCCTTGTTTTGCTCTAATAAGGAACCCTTGGGGAAACAAATGGATGATGCCGGACGCAAACAGCAGCGGAAAAGGGAAAAACCTCATGAAAGTGATCAAAATCGGGGGCGGATGCCTCAACGGCCAAAAGACGATTGCCCGCATTGTCGACCTGATCGAGCAGCGCGCAAAAGGCCATATCGTTGTGGTGTCGGCGTTAAACGGTATCACCGACGCCCTGATCGAAGGCATGCAACAGGCCCTTGCCGATGAAACCGCCATTGCCGGCATCATGAGCCGCATCAAGGCCAAGCACACCAACGTGGCCCGCCACCTGATTGTCTCGCGCCAGGCGTTGAACGATTTCAACAAAGACCTGTCCAAGTCGATGTTCAAACTCGAGCGGCTCTTCTATGGGTTGAATTTCACCCGCGAAATCACCCCCCGCCTGGCCGATGTCATCAGCAGCTACGGCGAACGCCTGTGCGCCCAGCTCCTCACCCGTGTATTGCGCAGCCGGAAAGTCAATGCCGTCTGCCGCATGCCTCATCACATGGGCATGGTCACCGACGGCAAATTCAACGATGCCACCGCCAACCTGCCCCGAACCGAGAAAAACCTTGCCCGGCACATTCCCCCCCTGCTCGATGCCCAGACCGTGTTATTTATTCCCGGTTTTTTCGGCGTCAGCGAAAGCGGCGACATCACAACCTTCGGCCGCGGCGGCAGCGACTATTCGGCTGCGGTGGTGGCAGCGACCACCGGGGCCGAAAGCCTCGAGATCTGGAAGGATGTGGACGGGTTCATGAGTGCGGATCCGCGGCTGGAACCCGAAGCGGAACTCATTTCCGCCCTCTCCTATGAAGAAGCCGCGGAACTGGCCTATTTCGGCGCCAAAATTCTCCACGCCCGTTGTGTGGAGCCGGCGCGAACCCGCAAGTTGACCATTGCCATCAAGAACACCCTTCATCCCGAAGCGGACGGCAGCCTGATTTCCGCCAACGCGCCGAAAAGCCCCAGAACCGTCAAAAGTGTTGCCCATGACACGGACATCGCCGTGGTCAAAGTCCACGCGTCCGGCGTCGGCGCCCGCCCCGGAATCCTGGCACAGGTGGCAACCGCCGTGGCCGGCGTCGGCGTCAACATACGCTCGGTGATCACTTCCCAAACCTGCATCAGCCTCCTGATCTCCCGAAAAGACGTGGCCGCCAGTCGTTCGGCACTTGTCGCCATGGCGCCCCGGCCCTATCGCCGCATCGAAGTGCGCGACGATGTCGCGCTGATCGCCATAGTCGGTGATGGTCTGCTGAAAAGAGCAGGCATTGCCGCGCAGTGTTTTGCAGCCGTTGCCGCCTGCAACGTCAATGTGGAGATGATTTCCTTTGGCCCGTCACGGGCCGCACTCTATTTCCTGACAAAGGGAAAAGACCTGCAAAAAGCCATCAGCGCCATTCACAGCCGCTTCTTTTCATCGCCACGTTGCCTGCCCCCCGGTGTCGGGGGCCCATGATAGCCCACATCCCGTGCAATCGGTTTCCAGCCGCTTAAAGGGGGTCGTCCTGTGGCAGGGTTCCCTTTGGCTGCTCATAAATGGTTGGGACGAATCAGGCGTAAGATTATTCTGGCGCGTTCGAACGCTTTTTCTTGAGGATCGTCTTTGGCGGCTTTTCGACGGGACTAAGGAAAAGTCCGGTCTGGACATTTTCAACTTTAAAAAGATCTCCCGGGTTCAATTCCAGCGCTTCAACCAGCTTCTTGGGTATGACGAGACTGCCTCGGTCATTGACCGTCACCGTTTTGCTGACCGGCTTTTTCGGTCGCCCCTTTTTCGGTGCCGGAATCTTTCCCAGGGCGATCAGGGCATTGGTGTAGGCAACCTTGAGTTGGTTTGAAGTCTTGAACCCGAATTTTTTCATCAACTCCTCGTGCTCCGTTCCCATCTCAATCGCCTGGAGCAGAGCGTTATGAACAACCAACCGCCTTTTCACCATTTCAAAGCCCTTTCCTGATTCATTGTTGATGCAAATTGGGGTATGCAAGAAGGCAAATAATTTCTAACATGTGGGTTTTTTCCCAAAATGATGTTGGGATTTCGCATTGCAAGGGCCGTAATATTGACAGCCCCGTAAAAAGTCGAAAACCGTCCTTTTTCGTCATTCCCGCGAAGGCGGGAATCCAGTCATTTCATATAGTTCTGGATGCCTGCCTTCGCAGGCATGACGGGATTTGGGACTTTTTGCGAGTGCATCAATATTATGCCCAACTCACCAATGTCAATACGGATTTTTCTCTTGTGGGTCGGGGTGATTCAAGGGCTTTTCGGACTCGCCTGAGACGAACGTTAACGGGGTGCCGCCTAAAGCGGTAAGTATCAGTAAATATTGGTAAGTATCGGTATCGAAATACAAAGGCCATCAGGAAAGGAAAACCATGGGAACCCCTGATTGCCAATAACATCGATAGGTGCCCATCCACGAAACATGCAATTCGTTGATGGGCACGAGCTAAAGCGGAAAAACAATTTCATTGGTTCTGCGGCAATACTGCCAACGGCAGACAAGCCTCGACAATTGCTCAACTCAGGGACTCAGGGACGGAGTCATGCGGCCCGCCGGGCCGCGCTGTCTATACCCCTCAGCTGCCGCCGTATCCGATGGTCACTTCTTCTCCGGTCACGATGACCGGCACCTTGCGTTGGCCGCCGGAGCGTTTGAGCATATCGGCCATGTGCTGGCCGTCGGCTTTCACGTCAAAATAGTCATGGTCTTTGTAGGCCTCCCGGGCGCTGGTAGTGTACGGTCACCCGGCCTTTCCGTAGATTATCACTTTCTCGCTCATGTTTTTCCTCCCCTGGGTTAGCCCCTGGCCCATGGACAGAGTGAAAAAGCCCCGCGCGCGGGACATGGTCTCGGATTGCCCTTAAAATCAGGGCTGTCATTGGATATTCGAGATGTAAACCAGCTTCAAGCTGACCATGCCCGCAGGACAAGGATTTCCATCCTGTGTTAAAAGTTAAAAACCTTGGCTTCGGCGGCCAGATCGATCAGATGGGGTCCACCGTCGAGCACCATGTTGGCAAAAAAATTCTTCTCGTCAACCTGACGAGTCTTGGCACAGGGGATTCAGACCCCGATGGGCACGTCATGTTCCACCAGATACGGCAGGTAGTCGTCGGGGCAGTCCTCGGTAGCCGTGGGCGTTTTGAAATCCCTGCCCGCATCGGCCCAGGTTACGCCGTCGTCGATGAAAAAAAGATTCACCGTGTGCCCCTTGCCATGGGCGATCTTGGCAAACTGAAAACAACGGGTCGCTTTTTCGTTGTCATCCTGGCTTAAAACAAACAAGAAATTGGCCATATTTACCTCCTTTTCCGTTGGGTATCATTGTTCCATTGCGGCTGGCCGGCGGTTGCCGGCGAGCCGGAAAGGATCGGCAGGTTCAAGGACCTATAGCGCGTTGCATCGAAATTTTCAATTGACCGAAAGAAATGCAGAGAAATATGTGAACCGGGGCAAAACCCCTTTCGGGTAAAAAGGACGCTTTACCAAACCGCCGGGGCCGGCCCAACGTCCATTTCCTGGGCTCCGGTCGGGGCCGGGAAAATTCGCGCCGGTTCGCCGTTCCAGAAGTCCCCCTTTTGAAAAAAACTTGACCGATTCCAAATACCGGGTACCATAAGTAGCCGATAGGGGCGTCGACACCGGCCGACCGGCCAGAGTTCGACGCCCCGGCGGCACCTTGCTCACCGACGGCCACAAATTAGCCGTTGATCATTCGGAGAGGTGAGAGCTGAAACTCGATACACGCCGCGCCCTTGCATCGGAACCGCTTCAATGGTTTCTATACCGGTTCATTTGCGTCTATTCCTGGACATTTCGGCTGACCGTCGAAAACGAAAATCCATGGCTGAACCATCTGGCTGCCGGCGGCTCCGTAGTCCTGTGCGCCTGGCACCAGCAGTTTTTTTCCGGTATCCGTCATTTCAGGAACTACCGCACCTTCAACCCCTGCATCATGATCAGCCAAAGCAGGGACGGAGACATCATCGCCGGCGTGGCCCGTCGATGCGGTTGGCACCCCGTCAGAGGCTCTTCATCCAAAGGCGGTAAAGCGGCGCTGACCGAAGTGATCGGACAATTGCAACAGATGAAGCTTGCCGCCCACATTGTCGACGGCCCCCAAGGCCCCATGGGCACGGTCAAGGCCGGCACCATCCGCCTGGCCCAGGCGACGAATGCGTCCCTCGTCCCCTTTTCCGTGACGGCCAAAAATGCCTGGCATTTCAAGAGCTGGGACCGGTTCTTCGTCCCCAAGCCGTTTTCCCGCGTGGTACTGCGGTTCGGAGAGATGATCGCCGTTGATCCAACGCCGAATGCCGCAGCCTTCGAGGCTCAACGGTTGCAGATAGAGGAGGCCATGCGCCCGTCGCTGGTGTGGTGAGGGGCTGCGTTGGAGAGGCCGTTTATCGCTTTTTTATATTGGCGGCATGAAGAGACTCGACATTACGGAGAGAATGCCGGCAACGGTGCTCTTATGGGAATAAGACGGAGACTTTCCAGCCGAAGCAAAGATTGTCTTTGACAAAACCGTCTCAACCCACCTGACCTGCGACGTCATCTTCGCCCTGGCCGTGGCAATCTGTATACGGATAATCGCTCCGACAGACCGTGCCAAACAGTTTCCATCCATAGGCGCCGATCCACGAATTATGCAACTCGCGGATCGGCATTAAATAGTGTCTGAACATTTCCAAATGGCTGTAACGAGACGCCCTCTCGTCGTGATATGCTCACCCTTTTTCACCCGGGCCATGGCCTGCACCAATATCAGCAACCAAGGGCTGTTTACCCCAGAACGCTTTTCTCTGCAGGAAATTTCTTTAAAAAACGTAAAAAGTGCTTTTCTTTTTACCTGAAAACCGGTTATAAATGTTACAACTCAATCTAGGCCCATCCGATAAAGATCCCATGTGCCCTCAGAGCAAGCTTGAGTTCGTAGATGGCGACCTGGACTGGTGAGGTGTTGAATAATTATTTTTTTTTAGAGAAGGAGTGCGCCGCCATGCCGACAGGAATCGTGAAGTGGTTCAATGACAAGAAAGGGTACGGATTCATCGAACAGGAAGACGGGCCGGACGTGTTCGTCCATCATTCGGGCATCAACGCCTCGGGGTTCAAATCCCTCAAGGAGGGCGAACGGGTGTCCTTTGACATCGAGCAGGGCCAAAAGGGTCCCTCGGCCGTCAACGTTACGTCCATCTGATACCCCATAAAACAGCCAGAGCGCCGTCGGAGCCGATCCGGCGGCGCTCTTTTTTCGTTTAGCCGTTCATTCGGTGAAAAGGTGGCGCCCTTAAACCACAATCCCTTGCAGCCCCGTCGGGTTCACCCCTCATCCGTCTCGCTTCACCCCCGAACCCCGGAAAGTAAACCGGGAAGGCCCGTCAGAGCCCTTTGGCCCATGGGGGCGATTCAGCAGGCACTCTCTTTTCTGTCGTCACGCTTTCTTCAGGGCAGCCAATTCACGGCTAAGAGATTCATTTTTTGCCAGGAGCTCATCGCGTTCACTCGCCAGCTCTTTTTTCTGAGCAACCGTGTACTGAACGTGGGAACCGAAGATCAGAAAAAGGCATAAGGCGATGATGCGGGTGCTGAGTCCGCCCAGATCCGGACCGAACATGTTGCCCACAAAACTGGTCTGTTCTTTGATGAAAACGATCAGCACACATTCAATGAGCCAATAGACAATACCGAGGCCAAGCCCGACCAACACCATCCGATCCACCACCGCTCCCTTGGACCCATTCCCCATCATGTTGCTCCCTTCTGACTGACTGATACGTTCTTCTACACAATGTCGTGCCCCCGGCCACCGTCCGCAAGGCCTGGTCCGGCTCAGACCGCCCTGCGGCAATCCTCCCGGCATCCATTGCCAACACCAATTTCAAACGATCAAAATGCATTTCGGTTTTGGGAGTGTACAATATTGGCTGGATTTCGCAAGCCGATATTTGACCGGGCCTTGTTATGGACTGGCAGCGCATGGCCGTAGAAGACATGGTTGTACCGTTTTTAACTGGCGCGGGTTTCCTCATTCCGGCATCAATTCTAAAATATTTAAAATAATCCTTGCTTTTCCCTGAAAATAGGTTATTTTTGTGGCAATCAATTGAGGCCCGCCCCTCAGTGAGGGCCGGGTCGGTTTCGTTCTGCAGGTAAGATCCATCACCATGGAGGCGACTTGGAGTATGAAATTTTGAGAACTACCACAGAAAGGAGTCGACCACCATGGAAAAAGGTATCGTGAAATGGTTCAATGACAGCAAGGGCTTCGGGTTCATCGAGCGTGAAGAAGGCCAAGACGTTTTCGTTCACCACTCCGGCATCAACGCCACCGGTTTTAAGTCCCTCAACGAAGGGGACCGTGTGTCGTTTGATATCGAGCAGGGCCCCAAGGGTCCCGCCGCCGTAAACGTGACCCTGCTCTAGCAGTCCGCGTATCGGTTACAAACAGGGGTGCCGCCGGTTTTCCGGCAGCGCCCCTTTTTTAATGCCCCCACCAGGACTTTCAGTGTCAGACCGCATCGCTCGGCACGGGGATCATGTGCACATCGTTCTGGGGATAGGGAATGGAAATCCCTTCCCGGTCAAAGGCAAGCTTAATCCCTTCGGTGAGCCCCCAATAGACACCCCAGTAGTCTTCAGCCCGTACCCAGGGTCGGACCACCAGATTAACGCTGCTATCGGCCAGTTCATGGACGGCGATCACCGGCGCCGGGTCTTTGAGCACACCCTCACTGGCTGCCAGTACATCGGCAACCACGGCCTTGGCATGGGGAATATCGTCACCGTAACCAATTCCGATCACCAGATCGACCCGTCGGGTCGGGTTGGCCGTCACATTGGTGATGTTGCCACCGGTGATACTGCTGTTGGGAACGATGACTCGCCGGTTGTCCGCGGTATTTAAGACCGTGTTGAAAATCTGAACCTGAACCACTTTCCCCGCCACACCGCCGGCCTCCACAAAATCACCGACCCGAAAGGGCCGGAAAAGGACCAGCATCACCCCCGAAGCAATATTGGACAGCGAGTCTTTCAGGGCCAGGCCGACGGCCAGGCCGGCAGCACCCACCACGGTAAGCAGACTGGCGGTATTGATACCCAGTTGGGAAGCCGCCGCGATAATCACCAGAACAACTAGCGTATAGTAAAAAACATTCTCCAAAAATCCGACCAGGGTCTCGTCCACCTTTTTTTTTCGAAGCAACCGAACGATCAACAGGGTCATCCGCCGGCTCACCCATCGCCCGATAAAGAAGATCAGCAATGCGGCGATAACCTTCAGTCCGTATGCGCTGATCATTGCAAGCCCTGTGTCCAACAGCTTTTCCATATTCATGGCTTTTCTCCTCTGTGGTGATAGCGGTTGTACCGTTAATAATAAACAGATTGTCAGATTGGGGCCAGTGTAACCGTCCCCTGCGGCACAGCAAGTCCGCCATTAACCGATGTTGCCGGCGGCCATGGCCCGACCAATTACCACTTGAATTCTCAAAAGAATACGAACTGAAATTCAGTTTTTCAAGTGCCCAGATAAAAATGCTTGATAAAAAGTAAAAATCGTTTATTATTTTATTCAATCAATTTAGGCCCGCGCTAAGTGTCCGGCCGGTTTCGTTCTGAAGGGAAGACCCAGCGTGCAAGGTGGCAACCTGAAGCATGAAGCTTTGAGAACTAAATGGAAAGGAGGCTGCTACCATGCCCAGTGGTATCGTCAAATGGTTCAATGACAGCAAAGGCTTTGGTTTCATTGAGCAGGAAGATGGACCCGATGTGTTCGTCCATCACACCGGGATCAATTCTTCCGGTTTCCGAACGCTCAATGAAGGCGACAGAGTGACCTTTGATATCGAACAGGGCCAAAAAGGCCCCGCAGCGGTCAATGTCTCCGTGGCATAGATCGACTCTCTGCGAAAGCAAAAGGCGCCAACGGAAAAAATTCCGTTGACGCCTTTTTTGCTTTTTTATGTTACTTCCCTTGCACCACTGAAACCCTGAATCCGTCTTCTGAACAGCCGGATCGAATAGGCCGTCGGTATAGAGGCGAGCACCTGGTTGGGTGTTTATCGGAATATTTTAATGGCATCGTTTAAAAACAGTTTCAAGGCGTTTGTCGTCGCCACCGCATTGGGCATCGGGACCATGGCAGTGGTCGTGGTCTATAACAACCCGGCCCACAATGCCGGAGCCGGGGGATCGGCACGATCGGGCCATGCAATGGATCGAATCATCCAGAGCAACGTGTCCTTTGCCCTGGTACCGGGTCAGGCCGGTGCGGTCGGGTCCATCCAGATCGTTTTCCGCAACCTCGAAAGGCCCCACCACCTTCTAATGGATGTCACCATTCCCGATCTCGATCCTTTTTACGTCTACCCCTATGCCGTCGACATAACCTCAGCCAAAAACGGTTTCACCATGGCCGGCCAGCGCTTTCGACTGCTTGCCGTGAACCGATCCAGAATATGGCTCAAATGGCTGGGACCGGCATTGGGATAGGGCGATGGCCGCGGGTTTGACGATTTACGGGGCTACCGCGCGCAGGGCCACCGTGCTCTTTTCGATTCTTCCGTTCCATCACGCCAAAGCCAAGGCCAACCGGCGCA
The DNA here is from genome assembly GCA_016342285.1 of Desulfobacterales bacterium. GTDB lineage: Bacteria > Desulfobacterota > Desulfobacteria > Desulfobacterales > JAEINQ01 > JAEINQ01. The sequence continues at coordinate 66,188 of JAEINQ010000007.1, read as the reverse complement.
TTCTCGGGGTGATGGAACGACACCCCGAAAGATGGAGGTATCATGAAAAGAACTCTTTTTAGCTTACTGGCTGCGGCATTGATGGCAACGGCCCCGGCAGGGGCCGGCCAGATGGTCCCGTCAAAAATTGGCAGGGTCACCCTCTTTTCCGACCAGGCCCTGGTGCAGCGGACGGCATCAGCAGTGGTCGACAAAGGGGTGACAACCCTTGCGGTGGAGATCGCGCCTTTTCGCATGGACCCGGATTCGGTGACGGCCCGGGTTACGGGTCAAGGCGAGATTCTCAGCGTTCAGTACCGACAAATCCCGGTAGCCGATTCCCCCAGGGAAAAAATCGCCGGCCTGGAGGAAAAACTGCGCACCCTGGAGCGGTCCAAACGAAACCTCACCGACCGGCGGGCGGCCCTGGACCGCCAAAACACGTTTCTCGATGCCTTCATCGATTTTTCCAAGGTTCAGGTCCCCAAAGAGATCCAGACCCGCCTGCCCAACGCCGAGGATCTGAGCCGTACCCTGGCCTTTCTCGATACCGGGTATGCCGGCATTGACGCCCAGCGACAGGAGGTTGACAAAGCCCGTGAGGAACTAGATCGAAACATCGATTCAACCCGAAGGGAGCTGGCCGCCCTAAGCCGCCCCGGGAAGAAGACCCGCCAGGCCATCGAAGTCATGTTCCGGGCGGATCAGGCCCAGACCCTGGCCATTGAGGCCGAATACCTGGCCAAAAACGCCTTCTGGAAACCGGTCTACAAGGTATCTGTGCCCGAGTCCCTTGCTTCGGCGGAGCTGACGCTCTTTTCACAAATACGGCAAAAAACCGGCGAAGACTGGAAAGCGATCGATCTCACCGTCTCCAGCGCCATCCCCCTGAAAGGGACCCGGCTACCGGAACCGTCCAGTTGGGTACTGGACATCCCGAGAATCGCAAGAAACGCGGCCAGAGCCATGGACGGGTTCAGCCTTAAAAAATCGGCTTCGATGCCGGAAACCATGGCCATGGCCGAGCCGGAAGCGGAAGATGCCGTCGAGGCCGACTTCGCCCAGGCCCACGGCAGCCGCGAGGTGCTCTCTTTTTCCTATGCCCTGCCCCAGCCCCTGGATATCGCGTCCCAGGACAAGGAAACGGTGCTTCCCCTGCGGACGAAAACCTTGACCGGGCATTTTTCCCATTTCAGCGTACCCCGACAGCAGCCATTGACCTTTCTGGTTCTTGATGCCGAATCAGACGGGGAACTACTGGCCGGCCCCCTGAATGTCTATTTTGCCGGTCAGTATGTAGGCAAGACCACCCTGGATGAAAAGCGGGCCGGAGAGCGATTCAAGCTCAGCCTGGGAGCAGACCGCAATGTTCGGGTCAAACGGGAAAGGATCAGCGACAAGGTTCTTGAAACCCGTTTCGGCACCTTTGATCGGAACCGGACCGTTCGGGAACTGGCCTACCGGATTACTGCCGAAAACCTCAAGCAGAGCGCGGTGACCGTAAACATTATCGACAGCGTGCCGGTATCGCGAACGGACCGGGTTCAGGTCAAAGACCTTACGATCTCGCCCGAACCTACGGAAGAGGCCTACTCGGGACGTGAAGGGGTGTTGCGGTGGGAACTGGTCCTGGCCCCGGGGCAGCACCGAACCATCGATATCCGCTTTGCGGTGGTCTATCCCAAAGACCAGCCACCGCCGGAGCTTTAAAATTATTCGGAAAGCGGCGGCTTGACCCGGGACATGCCCGGAATCAGGGTTTTGGTGCTGTTGACCCCCTGAATCTGACGGATCTTTTCATGGACGAACTGGGAGATGATCTCCGCATCGGAGGTGAGCAGGTCACGGGTGAGCTCGACCTTGACCAGCAGGTCGATATCACCGTGCACCGAGTGGATCTCGCGCACCTCGTTGAGTTCGAACAGTTTTTCGATAATGCGGATCTCCCGTTTGCCCTGAACATTCATCAGCACAAAAGTGATGATCCCCCGTTTCATCTCCGGATATTGCATGTCTTCAACGTTGGCCATTTTGTTTCTGAACGCCTCCATGCTCTTGGGAATCTGTTCGCTCACGCCAATGCCGTATCGGCGTTTTCGCCCCTCCCCCCACTGGTGAACGGAGATGTAGGCATATAGATCGGCAATGGTCCGGCCGGGAAAAGAGGCGATGAGCCCGCCACGCTGAATCACGGCGCAAAGGGGCCGATAGATGGTTTTGTACCAGTCCGTAGCGGCCTGGGCACAGCTCACCGGGGAGCCGCCGGTCTTTTCAAGATAGCTGCCATGCTCCTCAATCTGCTTGAACAGATAAGCGTACTGTCCCACTTCGGAAAGCTCGATGGGTGCGGTAATGCCGGTCCGGTCGGAAAAATCAATGCGCTCGTGATAGAGAACGTTTTCCAGGGTGTCGGCAGACGGGATGAACTCCACAATGGCAGCAAGGATATCGTCATGCCCCATCTCCTTGGCTGCGGCGATGCGGTGGTTTCCGTCCAGGACATAGTATTCATCCTTGATCTGGTAGAGCTTGACCGGCGGCAAAGGCTTGCCGTGACGCATGGCCTCCTTGATGTGCTGAAGCCGTTCCGAAGGAACGCGCTGCTTGAGCCGGAACCGGTCGTCAAAATCCTGGTACCGCCCGACACTGCCCACAATCCGGTCCAGGGGGATCGTTCGAAGCCCCCGATTCCGGGTATCAAATGCCGCCTCGCTCTTCTGACAATCGCTGAAACATTTGACCGCTTGCGGCTTCGGGCCCTGCTCATCCCTGCCGCGCTTCGGTCGAAGCCGGTCCAGCATCGATTTCAAAAAGGTAATGCCCATAACTGTTGATCACCCGGGTATGGTTGATGACAGAGATCCGATCTCCCGGATCGGTGAACTGGCAGTGAATGTGCCCGTGAACGAAATAAGCCGGAGCATATTTTTGGATCAGCCAGCGGAAACATTCAAACCCCCGGTGGCACGGGTCTTCGGCGTCGTGAATATGCCGCGGTGGCGAATGGGTGATGACAAGATCGATGCCGCGGTTGAACCAGATGGCCGGCCGAAGCCTTCGAACGATCCGACGCATCTGGCCTTCGGTGTACTGGTTCGGACCGCCGTTGTACCAGTGTGACCCGGACAGGCCAAGGAGGGTCAGGCCGCGAAATCTCACCAGCCGTGCATGAATGTCCATACATCCGACAGGCCGCTTGCTGTCGTATCGAATGTCGTGGTTGCCCCTCACGTAATAGAGCGGGGCCGGAATCATCCCGGCCAGAAAGGAGAGATATTCCGGCGGCAGATCGCCGCAGGCAAGCACCAGATCGACGCTCTGAAATCGGTCGTGATCGAACCGCGGATAGAGTTCCGGCTCGACCACATCAGAAACCGTTAGCACACGAATCATCGTTACCTGTCTTTCAGACACCCGCCAACACCGGTCGAATTCCACGCAGTATCTGTGTAAACCCCGGGGGCTGTCAATCGTAAAAAAATTCGCCTATTGCCCCTGCTGGCCCTGGGCCGCAATCCGGGCACGCTGTCGCTGGGCAGCGGTTTTCTTTTTCGAAGCGGCCAGGTCAGACGGCGATGGATCCGCCTTGGTCTTTTGGGCTTCAATTTGACCGGCCGGGTCCTCGGACTCCGTCAGCCCTTTTCCACCCTGGGTGTCTGGTGCGGTTTCCTTGCGCTCGGTGTTAATTCTGTCCAGGGTCTCCCGGTCAATGGCAGTTCGGTTCCCGTCGGCAACGGCATCATGGATTTGCTCCTGAATCGCAGTAACGCCAGGAGTGGTATCGGGCGGCGGGGTATTGGAAAAATGACGCACACCGGCGGCATCAACCCAGGAATAGACGTCGGCGCCGGCAGGAGAGACCACTATACCGAGCAGTAAGAACGTTAAAAGAATCGAAACGGATTTCATGGATCGATCTCCGTTGGCAGGTCAGAGGTGCCATGCGGGTCGCGACAAACCCCGTAGGTGAGACAAACACGGTGGCGCCCCAGTCGCTCGACCGTTTGAAGATCCAACGCCAGTGCGGTGCCATCGGCAAAGAGTCCGATACCTTGGCCAAAAATCAACGGGCAAACGGTGATCACGATATCGTCAATACACCCTGCTTTGGCAAAGAGCGTGTTGACAATGGCCCCGCCGGCCAGAATCGCATGGGTATACCCCTCGGCATCCAGGTCGGCCAGCAACTGACCGGGAGCGGCAGGGGTAAACCGAAGATTGTCCCACCTGGACCGACGCGTCTTGTCCCTCGTCATCACCACATTGAGACGATCGGGCAGGGGGCGGCCGATGGTATCAAAGGTCCGCGACCCCATAATCACCACACCGGCCTTTCGCGATAAGGCGGCAAACAGTTTTTTATCTTCGCTGCCGGTCCAGTCCGGGAAATGACCCGGGTTCTTGCCGATTTTTCCGTCCAGGGTCATTGCCATCATTAAAGTGACCTTCACGCTGCCTCCTTGGGGACGCACATCCGCCATACCGCACCATGGCCCGAATGGTTTGTCCACGAACTCGGTGCCCTCGTCGGAGCACCGGCCTCAACGTTTCAGGGCCCGCTTGCCATGTAACTTCTTTTATTTACGTTAGTTTTTTCGCATGTCAACCCCTGTTCGAGCCAACTGAATGGGAAAGACGGTATTTTTCTTACCCCTTTTTGCATTTTTCTTTAAAGTTTCTGTTGTTTCGGCCAATAATTAGGGTGTAAGGACCTTAATAACGCGGTCTTCAAAGAAGGAGAAGCACTGATATGGAAATTTCGGAAAAAAACGTATACACCAATATCGACCCCTATGTGGAACAGGTAAAGCCGAACTCCCGGCCCGACCCACATGCAGAAAAGGCAACCCACGCTGCAAAACCAGGAGACACGGTCAATCTCTCCAGAGAAGCCAAGGAAGTTCAGGAGGCCCAAAAAGCTGCCAAAGCCGTTCCCGACGTAAGGGAAAACAAGGTGGCAGAGATCCAGCAGCAGATTCAGGCCGGCACCTACAAAGTCAACGGCGACAAGGTCGCCTTCAACATGCTCAGGGAAAGCCTGATCAACCAGAAAATTTAGCCCGTTGCTGTGCCCAGGGGCTGCAGGCCAAGTGCCGGCAGCCCCAAGGGCCCAACAGCTGCGCCCACCCCCCAGGTCTGCCCTCCACAAACCGTATTTCCTCAATAACGCCGCATTTCCCCTTTTGATTTCTCATTTTCCTGACAAACGCGATACGTAAATCCAGAAATCGAGGGTTCAACGCGGGAAGCGGTGCCTCATGGGAACGTGGGCAGCTGATGGACCGGGGATCAACGACCTTAAAAAAGAAACAATTTGTGGAGGGGCACTATCTGACTTCTTTTTCGTGAACGCGGATGAATGCCGCGACCATCCGGGGATCGAACTGGGAGCCGGCGCCCTTTTGCAGGATGTCGATAATCTGCGAGCGCTCCATCTTGTTCCGGTAGACGCGGTCGGAATTCATGGCATCAAAGGCGTCACAGACCGAAAGGATTCTGGCCAACCGTGGTATTTCCTCCGCTTTTAGCCCTTCGGGATACCCCGTGCCATCGTAACGCTCGTGGTGGCAACGAATAATCTGAGCTTCCCGGTCCCACAAACCGAGTGGGCCAACGATGTCCGCCCCGATAGCAGGGTGCTCCTTGATCTTTTGGAATTCCTCGTCGGTGAGGCGGCCAGGCTTGAGAAGGATACTGTCGGGAATGCCGATCTTGCCGATGTCGTGGAGCCTGCCGGCAAAATTGAGAATTTCCAGGTCCTCGTCGTTGCAGCCCAGAGACCTCGCCACGGCCATAGCGTATTCGGTTACCCGATTGGAATGCTGCTGAGTGTATGAATCACGCGCCTCCACCGCCTTGACAAAGGCAACAAGGGTCGCAAAGAGATTTTCATAGATATTTTCGTACAGGGCTAAGTTTTCGATGGCATGGGCGGCGTTCTGGGCCATGAAGGAAAGATAGTACAGGTCTTTTTCGCAGAATCGGACAGCGCCCGACATCACCGTTGCCGTGATGACACCGAATACTTTCTGACGAATCTTGAGGGGCACGGCCATGAAAGAGCGGACCGTCTGTGGCAGTTCCCGCGTTCCGTTGCTTTCCGAAATCAACATGGGAATCTGATCGGCGACGATCTCCATGATGAGTCGATCCACGGCAGACATCTCTCCCGAAGAGGGGTCATCGTCGCCCAAGGTGGACTTGGCCGCTGCGATAATGGCTGAGCGGTCCACATCGGAATTTCTCAGATCAGCAGAAAAAACGGCCACTTCAATGGGAGCGGCCATGGTCTCGTTGATCACATGGAACCGCGCCACGTCGGCATGGGTGATCTCCACAACCATCTCGATAATGCGTCGAAGAACATCGGTGCTGGTACTGGTGCTGGTAAAATCGGTCATGATCCGGTTGAGGATATGCAACTCCTCCACCTTATGGATCAGTTCGAAATTGACTTTTTCCAGACGCTCCTTGCCTTCCACCTCATTTTTTAAAAGGATGTTTTCGGCAAACAGGCGCCGTTCACGAAGCACCCGTTGAACGCAGATCTCCATCTGGTTGAGGTTGACCGGCTTGATCAAAAAATCGACCACGCCGTTTTTCAAGGTCCGGATGGTGTTGTCAAGGGATGGATAACCGGTCATGACGATCACCGGAACGGAATTGTCGATCTTGCGAATATGCTCGGCCAGCTCCAGTCCGTCCATTTCCGGCATGTTGATATCGGTAAAGCAACAATCCACCTTCTCACGCTCGAGGATACCGGCCGCCTCCAAACCGTTGGAAGCGGTCAGGACACTATAGCCCCTCATGGAAAAAAATTCGCTGGCCACATCGATAATACTCTCCTCGTCATCCACCAGGAGAATGGTCTCTTTTTTTTCAGTTTCCATATGGCAACCTTCGTCCTGGCAATCGATGTTGAAATGCCGACCAGGGAGCAGGCACTTGGGCAAAGGCCCGGTATTGGCCGGCAAATAACCGCCGGATGCGATCCAAACGCAAGGGTAGACCGACACGACCCGCGCACCCCGTTTAAATCGGGTCAGGCGACAGACGCACAGTACCGCGGAGTCTAAACCCCTTATTCGGCCGATCTCGTCAAAACTTTAGCCCTGCTTGCACAAGGTATTGGGTCAGCCGGGCCGGCAAGGTCCGGGCGGCGGGCAGAGGGCGGCAGCAGTGAGTCTCCACCCGCAGAGCGGGTGGCCTCAGGTGTAACTTTTCTCGCCGGAACGGTAGAACCTTTCCGGGTCCACCACTAGAAGTGGTGGCTTCATGCCAAAGTGAGGTCACGCGTCTTGACAGCCCTGTCGCCTTCTCGTAAATTAATTTGCCGTTTGCCGGAAAAGAGTCGGAAACGGCCGAACCCCAATCAAAGGATATGCGACATGCCCCGACAGATCGACAATACCACATGGATCTGGACCATCGTAATGGACCCGGAAAAAGAGGCCCAGATCCTCGGCCAGAATGACACCCGGGACGATATTTCCTTTATCCCGGCATTTCTCAACAAAGAAGATGCCCAGCAGGGCCTGATTCAGCTGCATTGTGAGCGTGGCCGAAAGTACGAACCTCAGGCAATGTTGTATGAAGACCTGCTTCGGTATGCCCTGGACAGCCAGTTCCTCATCTATCTTCTGGACGGAGACGGAAAGATTCTCGATATCCTTCCGACACAGTACGACGACCGATGAATTCAGTACGCGCCTGCGGCCGTCAACCCCGGCCCACGCGCCCTGCCCCGATGGGAAATGTGGCGGCCCCGGTTTCTCAACATCTTAGCTTAAGATAAAGACGGAACGAAACGACTCCACAAATTTAGTCATTTCAAACGTTTTTTTCTTGACCTCATTGCAATATATATCGCATGGTAATTTAATGAATGCGGTTTGGAGTGAGCGTTGTTTTCCCGGCCGCTGACCAGGCAGTGGGCCGGATTCGAGCCGGTCCGAGTATGGACTTTCAGCAAAGGGGGGTGTCTTGGCAACCGGTATTGTAAAGTGGTTCAGTGACAGAAAAGGGTATGGGTTTATTGAAAATGAGGAGGGCGGAGACGTCTTCGTTCATTTTTCAGTGATTAACGCACAAGGGTTCAAAAGTCTGGCCCAGGGAGACAAGGTCTCCTTTGAGGTCGAAAAGGGAGAACGGGGCCCTGCCGCAGCCGATGTGACAAAATTATAGTTGCCCCGAAGAACCCACAAAAAGGCATCCCGGGAAGGATCCAGGATGCCTTTTGCATTGGGCATAGGGATTGTCATATTGCTGTTCCGTTTACATGACTGCCAACCCGTTCGTTGAATCTGCGGGCTCTTCGCTGTTTCATATGGGTAAAATGGGGCCGGCCAGGGCCAGGAGGGTGCCTTCTCGCGGCTCGGAACTGTCTGAGCCGCTTAGGGCCCGTTACCCCGGACAGAACCCAGCCCGGCCGCAAATGCTTCTTAACAAGTCAAAATATCAGTCTTTTCTGCTGAAAAAGGGCGCTGTCCGGGGTTACGGGCGCTTGGCGACAAGTTTTTCGGGCCGCGAGAAGGCACCCTCCTGGCCTCCCACACGAAATAGCGAGGAACCAATCTGCATTTTGGCGTTGCAAAGGCCTGCTGACAATTCCCATAAAAGGAACATCATGCGCTTTTTGTTCATCGAACCGTTTTTCGGCGGCAGCCACAAGGAATTTGCCGAGGGACTGGTGGCCCACTCCGGTCATCGGATCGATCTGGTCACCCTGCCGGCCCGATTCTGGAAATGGCGCATGCGCGGCGCGGCCCTGTTCCTGATTCAAAAGGTCGGCCCCCTGGATGGCTACGACGGTCTGATCACCACCGACCTGATGAGTCTGTCGGATTTTAAAATGCTATCCGGGCCGGCCTGCCCGCCAACCCTGGTCTATTTTCACGAAAACCAGCTGACCTATCCCCTGAGCCCGGGCGAACAGCGTGACGTCCAGTTCGGATTCACCGACATTACCACGGCCCTGGCAGCCGACCGCATCCTGTTCAATTCTCAAACCCATTTCGATGCCTTCTTCGCGGCCCTGCCTGGCTTTTTGCGCATGATGCCCGAATACCACCCCCTGTGGGTGGTTTCTGCCATTGAAAAAAAAGCCGGTGTTCTCCATCCCGGGTGCCGATTTTCCCCGGATCCGCTGGAGCGACCCGCCCACTCAAACCAGCCGCCTCTGGTCATCTGGAACCATCGATGGGAATACGACAAAAACCCCCAGGCCTTTTTTGCGGCTTTGGATGCGGCCAACCAAAACGGCATCGACTTCCGGCTGGCCCTTCTCGGGGAAAACTTTCAGGCCGTGCCCAAACCGTTCCTCGCCGCAAAAAAGCGGTTGGCATCAAAGATCGTCTGTTACGGATACGAGCCCTCCCGTCAGCGCTACCTGGACTGGCTCCGCCAGGGGGCGGTCATGGTCAGTACCGCCGAGCAGGAAAATTTCGGTATTGCCGCCGTCGAAGCCATGCGTTTCGGCTGCCTCCCCCTGCTTCCCAACCGGCTCTCCTACCCGGAGATTCTTCCCTCGGCGTTTCATCGGGATTTTCTCTATGACGGGCAGGACGATCTGGTGGAAAAACTCTGCGCCCTGCTGACCGACCCATCGGCCCGCGAAAAGAGCCGCCAGACTCTGGCCCGGGCCATGGGAAAATTTTCCTGGCCGGCCCTTATTGACGCCTACGATAGGGAACTGGCAGCCCTTGCCGGCATGCCAACCGCTTTAAAAAACCGTTGATGAATGCTTAAAAGACGCGGTCTGCCACGAAGCGCTCGGGGAGCACAGCGACAGCAAATTGGCATCAAGCAAAAGTCCATGAGTGCCCGGCGATCCGGTCAAGAAACGACGTTCAGAAAAAGAACGCAATATAGGTTGACGGACGCCATATAGTGGCGCTAAAAGTTCCAGGTTATCAATTCGGCGGACCGGTTCATTTCGGGGCGCCGGGCAAGGGGCGTATGCCAATGTCGCAAGCGTCGGCCGCCCCCGCACCCGATACGATGGACCATACACCGACATGCAAACCCATGGAAACCATAGACACCGGCCTGGAAGGGCCGAAAACGGCGCCGTCGACAAGCCACTGCGGATCTGCCTGCTCAGCTACCGCAGCAATCCCCACTGCGGCGGCCAGGGCGTCTATCTGAAAAACCTCAGCCGTGCCCTGAAAGACCTCGGCCACGAGGTGGAGGTAGTCTCCGGACCGCCCGACCCCATGCTCGATGCGGACATCCCCGTCCACCACCTCCCTTGTCTGGATCTTTACAACCCCGATGATCCGTTTCGGATACCGCGCCTTGACGAACTTGTAGACCCGGTCAACCTCCTCGAATGGATCGGGGTTTCCACCATGGGATTCCCGGAACCCTTCACCTTCGGGATTCGATCGTTTTTCCATTTAAGCCGGCACCTGGACCGCTACGACATCGTCCACGACAACCAGAGCCTGTCCTACGGCTTGTGGGCCATCAGCAGGCGGATCCCGACGGTGGCCACCATTCATCACCCCATTACCGTCGACAGACAGATCGCCATCAGATCGGTCAAGGCATCCTGGAAAAAGCTCAAATATCTACGCTGGTACTCATTTATCGGCATGCAAAAGCAGGTCGCCCGAACCCTGCCCCGTATCATCACCGTCTCCACATGTGCCAAAGAAGATATTCAAAGGGATTTCGGCGTGTCCCCGGAGCGGTTCTCCATCGTGCCCAACGGCATCAACACCGATATCTTCTTCCCGATCCCGGAAATTGCCCGGGAAAAGGATCGGATTATCGTCACCAACAGCGCAGACACGCCGTTAAAGGGGCTATACTACCTGCTCAAGGCCGTTGAAAAGATCTCTCGCACCCGTCGCATCCGCCTCATGGTGGTCGGAACACCAAAAAAAGACGGCGGCATCGTGAAACTGATCCGGGAGCTGGGGATCGGCAGCCGGGTCACCTTCACCGGCCGGATCAGCGATGCGGACTTCGTTCGACAGTATGCCAAGGCAGCCATCGCCGTGGTCCCCTCGGTCTACGAAGGGTTCGGCCTGCCCGTGGGGGAAGCCATGGCCTGCGGCGTGCCGGTGATCAGCACCACCGGCGGGGCGCTTCCCGAAGTGGTGGGTGATGCCGGTTTGCTGGTCCCGCCGGCGTCGCCGGAGGCCCTGACCCGGGCCATTGTCGACCTGTTGGAGAACCCCGGTCGGGCCGCGGAACTGGGCCGGGCCGGTTACCGCCGGGTACAAAACCACTTTACCTGGAAACGGGCCGCGGAAAAGACCGTTGCCGCCTATGGGGAGGCCATGGTTGATCACCGTTGACTTCAGCCGCCTGGACATCCGTCCCGGAGATCGGGTTCTGGATATGGGATGCGGCCCCGGAAGACACACCTGCGCGGCATACGAACTTGAAAAAGTAACGGCCGTGGGGGCGGACATCAATCCGGACGACCTGGCCGAAGCCCGTAACAGGCTGGAATACCACCATCGGCTCGGCGCCCACGGGGGCGGCTCATGGGCGCTGACCGCCGCCGACGTCACCCGGCTTCCCTTCCCCACGGACGCCTTCGACCTGGTCATCTGTTCGGAAGTCCTGGAACACATTCCGGACCATGATACGGCCATGGCCGAACTCATCCGGGTGCTCAAACCGGGAAAAAACCTGGTGGTGAGTGTGCCGAGATACCTGCCCGAACGGATCTGCTGGGCCCTGTCAGACGAATACTTCAATGCCAACCAGGGCCATGTCCGGATCTACCGGAAAAAGGCCCTGATCGCGCAACTCAGGGACAAGGGCGTTGTCCCCTGGGCCTGCCACTTTGCCCACAGCATCCACAGCCCCTACTGGTGGCTCAAATGCCTGGTGGGGCCGACCCGGGACGACGTGCTGCCGGTCAGGCTCTACCACCGGTTTCTCACCTGGGACATCATGAAAAAGCCACGCCTGACACAATTTATCGACCGACTCCTCAACCCGCTGATCGGAAAAAGCGTCGTGATCTATCTGAAAAAAAACGGGAAAATGTTCACATCTTAGTGCATTTTAGGCATTGGACGATAAATGAAACGGCATAGCCAATGGACTCTGGCCACGCCCAAAGGACGTGGATTCCTTCTTCGAATTGAAACCATCCTGTCGAATACCTTTCGGGATACCATGTGACGATAGGGCTTCAATGAACGCAAATAATCAAAACCTCGTCTAATTTCGATATCCTTCGTCACCCGTTCATGCTTCAAATGCAAAACGAGCTGAACCCCCGGAATGCCGTATTTTCGATGAAATTCAAGGATGTCCGTCCGAACCAGGCCGTCCACGTACTGGTTTCTCCAGCGTTGCGCGTCCGTATCCGCCTCGACCAGAAGCGGCTCGGGGAATCCGCCCCGCGTCATGAAGGGTTCGAGACTCTCGGCAGGGATCTCCGCGGGAGAAAACGGCAGCAGCCGGTGCCGGAAAAAGCGGCCGGCCAGCGAATCGCCGCTTTGCCGAAAAGTTTCCAGACGGGCGCTACCGGTGACCAGAATTCTCATGTGGTCGGGGCGTGTGTCGTACACCCCCTTCAGGTAATTCTTCCACATGGGCATTTTATGGAGTTCGTCCAGGACCAAGAGATCCGTCTTCTCCAGCCAGGCTTCTTCATTGTAGTCAAGACTATTATGCAATACGCTGCATAATGGCCAGCCTTCACACAGCCCCAATTCCAAGGCCCTGGAAGGGGCTGCGATACCTCTCTTTCAGTTCGAAATGCCTTAAATTGTTGTATTGGAAACTGGATGAATACCAGGATAACCCCATGATGCACGGTTACCGTGGGAGATGGGGAAGGATGCCCAGGGCGGGATGGCGCCGAAGCACGCCGAGGCTTTTACAGCGGTCTATCTCCTGAAACAGTCCCGAGGCCAGGGCCAACCGGTAGACGTCATAGGGGGCCTGGCCGCCGTCTTCGGGCTTTTCAAACAGATCGTGAATCAGCAAAAGACCTCCCGGCACGATATGGCCGACCCAGGCGCTGTAGTCGGCGTGGACGGTTTCAAAGGCGTGACCGCCGTCAATGAAAACCATGGCCAGGGGGGTACGCCACCACCGGGCCGCCACGTGGGACCTGCAGACCAGCGGGACCACGGTCTCTTCCAGGCCGGCCGATTCCAGGACTTGTCGAAAGTGCGGAAAGGTATCGATCTTTTTTCCCGACGGATCGACCAGTTCCGGATCAAAGTACTCCTGGCCCGGCTGTTGTTCCTCGGACCCCCGATGATGATCGATGGAAAAGAGGACGCTGCCGTTTTTCCGGCAGGCCGAACCGATATATAGGGCGGACTTTCCGCAGTAGCTGCCAATTTCCAGGCAGGGTCCCATTCGGCCGGCTTCAAGGGCCGCCTCGTAGAGCCGGGTGCCCTCTTCCGGGTCCATGAACCCCTTGACGCCATTGATCAGTCGTGGGTCGATGTCCATGCTGTTTTCTATTCCCGTTGTCTTGGCTTAATTGAAAATTGGATATTGTGAATTCACAGCGGTGTCTTCTCGCAGCAGCGGTAGCTGCCTTTCCGGGTTTACCACTGGAAGTGATGGTTTTATTTCAGAGTAAACAGGGGGGCGTCTGAAACCTGAAATGACGTGCCCTTCAGGTCTTTCGGGCCGGCGAATCGGCTCCCCATTCGGCCGGGCCGCATCAAGGGATATCATCGTAGTTTCGGGCCAGCACCTCACGTGGCTTGGCGCCGTCCGATGGGCCCACGACCCCTTCGCGTTCCATCATTTCAATGATTCGGGCCGCCCGGTTGTACCCGATCCGCAGGTGCCGCTGCACCATGGAGATGGAGGCCTGTCCGCTGCGTGTGACCAGGGCCACGGCATCGTCATAGCGCTCGTCGTGTTCCTGATCGCCTTCGGCGGCGTTGTTCTCGTCCGGCGGCTGGGTGACCTGGTCATCGTAATCGGGTCTTTTCTGAGCCTTGAGAAACTCGGTGATGCGCCCCAACTCCTCTTCGCTGATGTAGGCCCCGTGGATCCGCTGAAGTTTGGCGGAGCCGGGCGGCAGCAACAGCATGTCGCCGTCACCCAGCAGATTTTCGGCACCGTTGGCATCGAGAATGGTCCGTGAATCAGTACGCGAAGAGACTTGAAACGTCAGCCGGGCCGGAAAATTGGCCTTGATGATGCCCGTCAACACATCCACCGAAGGGCGCTGGGTGGCCAGAATCAGGTGAATGCCGGCAGCCCTGGCCATCTGGGCCAGCCGCGTCAGCGCCACCTCAACATCTCGGGAGGCCACCATCATGAGATCGGCCAGTTCGTCAATGATGATAACGATCAGCGGCAGTTTTTTCTCCGTCTCGCCGTCGCCGGTCTTGGGCGCCTTTTCCACCTTCTGGTTGTACTGGCGGATGTTTCTGGCCTTTTTCTCGGACAACTGCTCATAGCGCCGCTCCATCTCCCGAACCGCCCAGAACAGCGCATGGGTGGCCTTTTTCACGTCGGTGACCACCGGGGTAATCAGGTGGGGAATGCCGTCGTAGAGGGAAAGCTCGATCCGCTTGGGGTCGATCATGATAAACTTGACCATATCGGGGCTCGCCCGGTAAAGCAGACTGCAGATCATGGCGTTGAGGCCCACGCTTTTACCGGTTCCGGTGGCCCCGGCAATGAGCAGATGGGGCATCTTTTCCAGTTCGGCCACCACCGGCTCACCGGAGATGCTCTTGCCCAGGCACAGCGGCAGGAGTGATTTGCATTTTTCAAAGGCGGCCGACACCACCAGTTCCCGGAACCGCACCAGTTCCCGGCTGGCATTGGGCACTTCCACGCCGATGGCGGCCTTTCCGGGAATGGGGGCAACGATTCGGATAGACTGGGCCCGAAGGGCCATGGCCAAGTCGTCTGAGAGATTGGCGATCTTGTTAATCTTGACTCCCGGTGCCGGTTCGTACTCGAAAGTGGTGATCACCGGTCCCGGAGAAACGGCGGTCACCGTTCCGGAAACACCAAAGTCTTCCAGTTTTTTTTCTAGTAGCCGTGACTGCATGCGAAGGTTTTCACTGTCGACGGAAGCGGGTCTGGGGTCCGGGGTATCCAAGAAATTGACCGATGGAAGCTGAAAATCGCTTTCGGTGCGCATAAAATCGAAGACTTCCTGTTTCGGTACGGGTCTTTCGGCGATCGGCTTGGGGTCCGGCGCCTTGATTTTAACTTCCCGCGGCTTTCGGGCAGCCTGGACTTTTTGGGTCGCCTCCCGTTTTCGGGACTTCCGGCGTCGTTCGCGCCATTTGACAACCAGGGTCCACAGTCGGTCGTAGAGAAAGCTGGCGGCAATCCAAATTCGTTTGCCCATGCGGATCACCGAGATCCCGGTGGCCAGGATGAGCCCGATGACCCAGAGCACCGACAAAATGATGGCAGCGCCGGCGGCATTGGAGTAAGTCACCAGCAGGGTCTTGATGGGAATACCCACCATCCCGCCCGAAGAGAACCGGTATCCGAAGAGAGCCAAGTGGTTGTCGGGCAGGGCGGCAAGGCTCAACAGACTGCCCGTGGTGATGGTCAGGATGAACCCGCCGCCCAATGTGGCAAGAATGGCTTCCCGGGAATGCCCGCCAAAAAAGTGGATGCTGAACAGAAGCAGTAAAACGGGAATCCAGAAAGCCCCCAACCCGAAAAGGCCGATGAAGAGTCCTGCGGTGTGGGCGCCCACGAGGCCGAAAAGGTTATGAATCTCTCCGGCAGATCTGGCGTTGTTAAAAGACGGATCGGCCGGACTGTAGGACAACAGGCTGATGATGGTGAAAACCACCAGAAAGAATAAAACGATGCCGACGATTTCTTTTCGCATGATCAGATTTCGAGAATGAACGGAAGTATTACCGGGCGCCGTTTAATGGTAAAAGAAAAATATTTTCGAAGAGCGGACTGGATGCGCGTCCGAATGACGTTCACCCGCTGGGGCGTTTCCGGCCCGACTTCATCAACGATCTCCAACACCACGCATTTGGCGTCTTCGAGCAGGTGCCCGGTGACGGTTTCAAAAACAAATCCCCGCGAAACGATTTCCGGCCCGTACACAATGATGCCCGTCTCCTCGTCAAAGGCCATGTTGACCACCACCAGGCCGTCTTCGGAAAGCACCCGCCGTTCCTTAAGAACGCTTCGTCCCACATCTCCCACGCCTTTGCCGTCGATGAGAATCCTCCCGGTGGGAACGGTGTCGCTGAGTCGGCCGCCATTCTCGTCGAAGGTGATGACCTGCCCATTTTCCGCCAGCAGGATGTGGTTTTCGGCAATGCCGGCTTCATGGGCCAGGCGGGCGTGGTGGATCAGGTGACGGTACTCGCCGTGAATCGGAATGAAGTACCGGGGCCGTGTCAGGCTCATCATCAGCTTGAGCTCTTCCCGGAAGGCATGGCCGGAAACGTGAATTTCGGATATTTTCTCATAGATCACATCCGCGCCCAACCGGTAAAGGTTGTTGATGATGGCGGCGATGGCGCGCTCGTTTCCGGGAATGAATTTGGAAGAGAGAATCACCGTATCGCCCGTCTTGATTCGGATCTGCTTGTGGGTACCGGACGCCATTCGGGCCAGGGCGGCCATGGGTTCGCCTTGACTGCCCGTGGTGATGATCATCAGTTCTTCGTCAAAAACGGTATTGACTTCCGATATGTCGATCTCCATCCCGTCCGGAATGTTGATATAGCCCAGGGACCGGGCGATGCGGACACTGGTTTCGATGCTGCGGCCGTTGAAGACCACCCGCCTGCCCATCTCCGAAGCGGTGTTCACGGCCTGTTGGATTCTCGGAATGCTCGATGCGAAGAGGCCGACGATAATCCGGCCCGGACTCTTTGCGGCCAGCCGGGTCATGGTCTCACCCACCTCCCGATCCGAGATGGTGTACCCCTGCTTTTCCACATTGGTGGAATCAGAAAGCAGCGCGAGCACCCCTTTCTCTCCGCACCGGGCAAACCGGTTGACATCGGTGGTCATGCCGGGATCCGAGGTGTCGCCGATCTTGAAATCACCGGTGTGGACGATCTGGCCATAGGGGGTCTGGATGGCCAGACCAACACCGTCCACCACGCTGTGGCAGACCCGAATGAATTCGATCTCGAAATCGCCGAGCCGAAGGGTTTCACCGGGATGGATGATATGAAGCTGGGTCGCGGCCAGCAGGCCGTGCTCCTCGAGTTTGTGGCGGACCATCTCAATGGTAAATGGCGTGCCGAAAACCGGAACGCTGATCTCCCGGAGCACATAGGGGAGTGCGCCGATGTGATCCTCATGGGCGTGGGTGAGCACAATGCCGGAGATTTTGTTGCGGTTCTGGCGAAGGTAGGTAATGTCGGGAATAACGTAATCGATCCCCAGCATGTAATCTTCGGGAAACATGAGACCGGCGTCGATGACAAACAGGGACTGGCCAAACTCGAAGGCCATCATGTTCAGGCCGATTTCACCCAACCCGCCTAGGGGAATAATCTTGAGCATGTGTATGGTACCCCGTTCTCGGGAGCCGTGGTCATCGCTGCCGGAAAGGCCTTCAGCGCCGGCGGCGGTCGATTTTACCCCACCCAGGGGGTGGTCAGTGGATCAGGGACAGTTTGTCCAAGACGGCATCCACCGTCTCCATGGCCCACTTGCACTGTTCCGGTGTGGCGTATCCCATGCAGTCGCATCGCACGCAGCTGTCCGTACGAACGAGAAGCTCGCAGGCCAGCGCATCCGGGCCCAGTTCCAGCGCCAGATACAAAGGCTGACAGCGGTCATGGGCTTTCTGGATGTCGGTCAGGAGATCTTCCGGCAGCCGAAGATGATAGAGTCCCGAGACACCGGTGCTTTCCAGGTGACCATCCAGGTACGCTTTCAACGTCTCATGGTCCGAAGGGCGCAACTCGTCGATGACATACTGTTTCATAACGTCTCTATATAGCGCAGGGCGCCGGTGAGGGCAAGACCCGTTCTTTGTGGTTAATAAACCGACTTCTATGGAAGCATTCGCCCAGCATAGGCGATATCCTGTTTTCTTTCCGATAGATGGCCGCTTGCGGGCTGGAACCGCTTTTTACGAAACGGTCAATCTTCGCGGTCTCGTGGGGGTGTGATAGAAAAAGGGAATATCACATGCGCCCCTGAAGGCGCATGGCCACGGACCACAACCGATTCACCCCCAGATGCACCAGGGCAAGGACGGGGGCCATGCGCCGCCACGGTGGTGAATCAAGGTCAATGACCCGACCGATCAGACCGTGGCGAGATCGCTCAATGCGAATGACCCTTCCCAGGACCGACGGCGGTTCGACCGGTTCGTCGAACATCCCCTGGGCGTCGCCCTTGGTCCGAAACACCACACCCCCCTGCCCACCCCGGTCGATCCTCAGAATCCGGTGCAGCACCGGCGACCTTCGGCGGTTGACAAAGAAGATCAGGTCTCCCGGCTTGAGGTCACAGGCCGCAACCCGCTCGACCACCACCGCGTCCCCGGATCGAATCAGCGGCCTCATGGAGGCGCCGGAAACCTTAAAGCAAAGCCGCGCTCCACGGCGCAGGATCGATTCAAAGAGATCCGCCGTTTGAGGCCCTCTCTCTTTGCGGGACGTTGGTGCCGCCACCCCCTCAGTGGGTTCTTTGAAATGCTTCCAGCACATGGACAATTCCGGAAGTCGGCCTGAAGAACAGATCAAAGGCCGGGACACTGGAGACAAGGTCATCGCAAATTTCAAGTGCCGGCCCGAACAACAACGGGTCATACCAGGGGATACTGGTCACGGGCATCAGGCGCTTGAGTGCCGTGCCGGGGTCTATGGAAACGATTCGGTCCCGATCGCCGCGTTTGAGGAAAAACATGCCTGCCAGGGGTCCGCCTCCGTTGACGGCCATACCGGCATCCCCGGGCCAAGGGGTACCAAAGGCCTTGAACGTCGGCCCCATCTTTCGAATCATCATTCTGTCGTCACTGAGCACCTGGTGGCCGGCAGCGCCCAAAAGCCTTGACAGGGTGCTTTTGCCGGCCCCGGACACCCCGGGAAAGAGATACCCCGCGCGGTCCCATCGAACCCCGGCCCCATGAACAAGAAGGCCGCCTCGTAAAACCAGGTGATGCATGAGTAAAACCTGGTCCAGGGGATAGCGCAAGGGGTTGGTCAGTTCAATCCGCCCATCCTGCCCGATAATGCGGCCATCACCCAAAAAAAGCGTGCCGGAACCAAACGTCTCGTCGGTGAGCAATTGCCAGACCGGCCAGGGGGCGCCAGGAGGGTGCAATTGCAGCAGGCGATTTTTTTCATGTCGCCACAGGGACCAGGCCCCATGGCTGTCGAACACCTTTTCATACCTTTGAAATTCTTTTCCATCCGGCCATTGCATAGAGATGTCAAGCATCAAATCGGCACGGCCCCACGCCTGCTGGTGCGGAACAATAAAATTTCCCAGCACCGGATCGTCTTCATGAATTTGAATCGCACCGTCACCGGTGAGGACCTGATGCACTTCGGCCACGCTCAGGGCCAGTAACGGGGCTTTTTTTATCTTCGCCATTGGCTCCCCAACAAGGACTTGACCGGTGTTGTGGCCGCCTCCACCGCCCGCCGGGCCGCGCCACGAAGGATCTCCATGGGCCGGATCAGTTGCGCCGCTTCAAACCGGGGATAGGAATAGGCGACCACCCGGCGCCGCAGCACCGCGTATTCATCCGGCCCCAATGCCCCAAGCCGCTCCATCTCGGCCTTTCTCAGGTGTTTAAACAGAGCGTGGCCCATGAGGGCCGCCCCAACGGTAATGGTCCCCATAAAATCGATACAGGCGTCTGGATATTGCCTGATCTTGAGCTGATAGCGCCGGACCAGACGCGAAAGGCCGCGTTTGAACGCCTTGTCGCGCCAGCCCATGGTTTCCGGGTCGCAGACCCCGGCCCACACCGCTTTGTACAAATCGCTCCCCGGAGCCTTCCGAAGCAGGGTCAGGGCGACCAACGTCCCATTCACCGTAACGCCGGAATAGAGAAACGCACCGGTTTCCAGCCCCACTTTAGCGACAAAAACCGCATAGGGCATTGCGGCAGCACCGTCCATTCGACCCGATTCAATGATATTGGCCTTGGCCGTCTGTACCGCATCCGGTATTCGGGCCGCCATCTCTTGAAATACCCTTCCTTCGGCCGGCAAAGGATGACGGGCCGCCATTTTCCGGGCGGTGGCCAGGGAAGCAAACCAGGCCGTGTCTCCGATGCCGGGCCTTCCCATGGCCCGGGGCGCAGGCAACCCTTCGAGATTGTGAAAGGCGGCATGGGTCATAAAATTGGCAATATCCTCGGGAGTACGGGCAGGCGTTCCCTCAAAAGGGCGGCCCCTTTCGGCAAGAAGAGTGTCATGAAGACGCCAGTAAGCGAATAAAAGCCGTTGCCAGCCATGGCGAGTGGCCCCCCGGCGGGGTCGCAGCGGTAAGAGCGAATGGTGTTCCAAGGATACCCTGACAGTGTCAGGACCCGTTGGCAAGACAACGCTTGGGCGCCCGGCAAGTGTTTCCCGGATTGTTAAATCCGTGGACAGAAGGGGCTTTACACCCCACGGCCAGCACCTCTTCGGCGGCCAGATCAATGGTGACCAGTACTGGTTTCCGGTAGGTTTCTTTTTGTCCGTTTTGGCGTTCATCAGCCATTTTTCAGTCTCCTTTGCTGTCCATGGATGCGACCACGGTACGGTAGCGGTGGCGGCCCATAGCACAGATATACTCCGAGCGGATCTGCTCACTGCCGGTCTCAACGCGGAAAAAAGCCGGGCAAATCTCGCACAGGGATCGTTTCTCACAAGTTCGGCAGACAAATTCATCGCCCGTCTTTCGTTCACGAATCTTTGCAATCTCCCCATGCCAGCCTGTCAGAAAAGATCCCGCCCCCAAGTCGTACCGGGGATTGGTCACCATCAGGCACGGTGTCAGAAAACCGTAAGGATCGATGTAAAAGTTGGTCTCCCCGGCCCCGCACCGGTACAGGCGGTCCGATACCGGTTCGCCCTGCATCCTGAGAAAATAGCGGCGCCACTGCCCCAACCGCTTGGCATCAGCCAATTCCAAGGCCACGGCTGCTTCGGGATCGACCCGAATCCCCTGAGGCAGCGGCTCACCGTTTAGGCCGGAAAAAATCGCCGCATCAAATCGAAAATCGACCCCAAGATTCTCCGCGATCCGCCCAATGGCCGTCAGTTCGGCTCGGTTTTGGTTCATTAAAACGGTTTTGAGGCTGACCCGAATACCGGCGGCAAGGAGCATCTCTATCCCTTTCAGGCACCGGGCAAGAGCGTCTTTTCGACCGGTTATCCGTTCACAGGTCCTTTCGCTGGCCCCATAGATGCTGATCTCCACCGCAAATGGCGGATAATCCCGAAACAGATCCACGATGCCATCGGTAATGGTCGTCCCGTTTGTGAAGACCGTCACCAACATGCCGCACTTCTTGGCATGGGTGTAGATATCCCCGAAATCGTCCCGGATCAACGGTTCGCCACCGGAAAAAAGCAGGTAAAGGCAACCGGCATCGGCCAGTTCGTCCAAAACAGCGCACCAGCGTCGAGCGGGCAGCTCTCTTTCGGCCAAACGGTCGGCACGAATTTTATCACCGAGGTAGCAGTGGATGCAATTTAAATTGCAGCGATGGGTCAGATCAATGGACCCAGACATGGGGATCCGGTTTCGAATGGCCTTTTGGCCCACCAGTTCCAGGTATTGCTTCGAACTTGAGGCGGTGTCGGAACAGGTCAGCATGTCAGTCCACCTCAAAGGCCAGTTGCGCCTCCAAGAGGCCGGAGACAAAGGCCAACACGTCGGCCTTAACCTGGTCCGGGTCGGGAGCGTCAAACCGATCACAGACGGCCTCGACAATCCTTTTCATGGATCTTTGACCGTCGAGGAGTTCCCAGACACAACCGCCCACGGCATTGATCGAAAAAATCCGCCGCATGTCCGCCAGATCGCCTCGGATCGGCACCAGGAGGTTTTCACCGGCAACCTCCCGGAAGATGATATCGGGTCGCTTGTCGTAAGTCTTTTCCTTCATGTTCCAATCCGTCCTGAGTTCTCCCCGTCCCCGAGGGGTCAACCGTCTTTGCCCGAAACCGTCATCTCTGTCCACAAGCCGCCCCAAAGCTTTCAGGGATCAAAAGAGGCTCAGCCGAAAAAAACAAGCTTGTTTTCAGCCTTTCGCCGGGGGTTGGCACGGCCCTTGAAAGACTTATATTATCTTTTAACCGAAATTTGTCAATGAAGTCACCAAAGATCCGCTGACCACCCGGATCAAGACATCCTCGGCACCGCGGCCGTTGAAGCCGATGGCCGCGCGGCGGCAGGGCGGAAACGCATCCGGACAGAGCCTGGGCGCGGGAACAGTTCTGGACCCATGGCGGAAATGATGGTATAAAAACGACCGCGCTCAGGGTATCTGACCTCATGGTCGGCTTGGGGTTAGGAAGCCAACAAAAACTGGAGGATATTCTTCGCGACATGTCGAAGATCATCAAACA
Organism: Desulfobacterales bacterium; assembly: GCA_016342285.1. Classification (GTDB taxonomy): domain Bacteria; phylum Desulfobacterota; class Desulfobacteria; order Desulfobacterales; family JAEINQ01; genus JAEINQ01. The sequence continues at coordinate 43,722 of JAEINQ010000007.1, read as the reverse complement.
TAAGCGAATCGCCACTGGCTGGATCATGGGGCTGGCATTCGTACTGGCCCTGATGCCCGGCATTTCGTCGGCATACCAGCTTTCCTTGCTTGCGACGGATGAAACCGGTACCCCCCGAACACAATTCAATCGGGGCGAAACCCTCTACCTGAACATTGCAATCGACAATGCAGACGGGGTGGCGGCCACCGCATTTACCCTCAACTACCCCGCCGAAGCACTGCAGGCCCCACTGACCGATGCCGAAGGCGCACCGGTCAATGCCGATGCCATTACATCGGCCTTCCCCTTCATCTATGTAAATCCAGACGGGTCCGAAACCCCAACCCACAGGGAAAACAGCACGGAAACCGGAAAGCTCTCCCTCAGCGGCGCCACCATCGATCAGACCGACGGCAGCGCACGTTACAACAGCAACACCGATGCGGTCCTTTTCCGGGTCAAATTTACCGTCCATGCCATGCCGCCAAGCGGCGACTTCCGATTCACCCTGACTCAGACCGAACTTTTTCATCCGGCTGCCGGCTACGGCAGCGATGCCGACGGCGACGGTCAATTCGACGCGGCAGTCGACACCAAGGGGAGGGTGCCCGTCCTGGTGGGCGCCAAAGGCCGTTCCGAAACCGGCTATGACAACCTGGATTGCACCGGCCCCGCCTGCGCCTTTCCGCTTCTGATGAACGACACCACCGGGGTTCTTGCCGAATCCTGGTTCAACCTTACCGATGGCGACACGGATGGTGACGGCCTACTCGATTCCGTGGAAACCCACACCGGCGTTTTCATTGATGCCTCCAATACCGGTACCGATCCCAATAATACTGACACGGACAGCGACGGCATGCCGGACGGCTGGGAAGTGACCCACGGCCTGATTCCCGTCATCAACGATGCCGACGGCGACCTCGACGACGACGGCCTGACCAACCTGGATGAATACAAGAAAGGCACCGATCCGCTCAATGCCATGCCTGCCGCACCCGTGCCGGCAACCCCCCAGGACGGTGCCGTTGGCATAGCGCTGCAACCGACCCTTAAAACCGGAGCCTTTAGCGATGCCGACGGTGACTCCCACGCCAGCACCCAGTGGCAAATCAGCCGGGTCTTCGGCAGCTTTACCGCTGGAAACATGGCCTACAATCAGTCCTCCACCACTCAACTGACCGCCATTACCGTGCCCCAGTTCATCCTTGAGACGGGAACGGACTATTACTGGCGGGCCCGGTTCGTTGACCATCGGGGCGAGCCAAGCCCATGGTCGGTCTATCCCCTGTTCACAACCCAAGGGGCTGACCCCGGGGACCTGAACGCCAACGGCATGCTTGATGCCTATGAGGTGGATGACACGGTGGACCTGGACGGCGACGGCACGCCGGATATCAACCAAAACGGCATCAAAGCGATCAAATCCATCGGCCGAAACGTCAACCTGGCCGTCAAGGGGACCGTCAATGTAACCAGCGTGGCTGCTGTGGCGGTCAGCGATCTGGCTGACATCGCTGACACCGCTGGTCGGCCCGCACAAATGCCCATGGGGCTGATCGCCTTCAAAATCACCTTGCCGCCCGCCGTCGACACGGCCCAGGTCACGGTCTATTTCTCCGAGGCCGTACCCGATGACGCACTGTGGTACAAATACGACGCGGCTAACGGCTGGCAGGATTTTTCCGCCCAGGCCGCTTTCAGCACCGACCGGGAATCCGTGCTTCTGACCCTTGTCGACGGCGGCACTGGAGACGCCGACGGGGCGGCCAACGGGGTGATCATCGATCCTTCCGGGGCGGCCATCCCGGCGGCGACCCCGGCTGCGGCCGGATCGGGGGGTGGGGGTGGCGGAGGCTGTTTCATCGCCACGGCGGCCTACGGATCCCTGATGGCACCCCACGTGAAAATCCTGCGACAATTCAGGGACGTCTACCTGCTCCCCACGCGTCTGGGAAGCGCCTTTGTGCGAGCCTACTACCGCTATTCCCCACCTCTGGCCGATGTCATCGCCCGGCATGAAGGGCTACGGCTGACGGTTCGCATCGGCCTTCTCCCCCTGGTGGGGTTTGGCTACCTGGCCCTGAACGCGGGGCTGCCGGCTCTGGCCCTGAACGCGGGGCTGCCGGCTCTGGCCCTGCTCCTGGCACTGAGCTTCGGTCTGGTCGGTGGATGGACCTGTCATAAGGTGTTAAATCGACGACGACGGTCAATGTTCTGACGCCCAATCCAGCATGCTCTCATGATAACAATGCCGCGCTTTACAGCGCGGCATTGTTATCTATGGTGATTCGATTTCGATCCTTTGTGGTAAATTTGAACTATTTACAGGGCCATCAAGATTGATGAAACCGTAAAAAGTCACCGACATGCCCATTTTTAAATTTACCATGAAGAGCATGAAGCACATGTAGCTTAAATTATTATATATATCATCGTACGCCTTCATGCTCTACATGTCCTTCATGGTGAGAAATGGATTTTTTCAGTCATTTCAAATAGTTCCGAATGCCTGCCGTCAAAGGCATGACGGGATTTGGGACTTTTTGCGATCAGGCTTCTGGCTATTTTAAATGATGGCGAAGTTCATCACATATCGTCAGGGGGGGGGGAAGGTGTCCAGCTTGGGGAAGGGGGCGGGAGCGGGAAAGACGGCCCGATTACCGGCCGCCGCTTCAAAGGACGGCCGGCAATCGGAATACCGGCGAATCAGGTCTCTTCCACGGTAATGGCACCGGGCTCACAGACCTCGACGCAGCTTTCGCAGCCGAGGCATTCTTCGGCGTTGACGGGGCTGGATTTGCCGTCTACCATCTCAAAGACTTCCACGGGGCAGACATCGACGCATTCTTCGCAGCCTTCGCATTTTCCTTCATCAACGGTCGGATTAAAAGCCATTTCTTCTCTCTCCTTTCATAATGAGTGTGTCACGGCGGTATCGCCACCAATCGTTCCAGTTTCGGGCAAATGCCTTATACCAATTGAATATGCGAGTCAAGCATTGTTCGCGGCGCCAGCGTCTATTTTATGAAAGGCTATTGAGGCCGGCAAACAGCCTGTATCCGGGCAAAAACCGCATGGCCTGCCGCGACCGCCTTGTCACGGGAGCGGGCCTCAGGATCAACGCTTTTAGATACCCATTGGCCGACCAGGCGCTCTATCGACATTCCGGTTACGCGATAAAGGACCACCTCCAAATGGTCCCCCTTGGGGGAACCGCCAAGAACATCGGAAGGGACGGACTCGCCTTCTTCTTGAGACAGGCCCGCCACAAAGTCCGCCAAGTCCCTTTGTTGTGAAGCGTTGTCCACCAGCGATAGCGACAGAGGCTGGCCGTCGGCAACGGGACAGACGCCGGCAATCCGTTCCCGTATCCATTCGATGGCTTCGAAGCTGTCGGTCACCAACCACCCGGGCCTTGTACCGGTATCGGCCAGCATCAACCGGGCCCATGCCGCCATCCGCTCGCCGATCATGGTCAGTCCCGGATCCACCTCAGCGGTAAATGCCGGCTGGAGCCCAAGGTCCGCGTCTGCGTCGGGCCGGAGTTGCCGATAGAGTTCTTTTTCCTTGGCATCAAGCCGCACCAGTTCCTGCTCCACTTCCCACTGACGGTGGTCCCGTTCCTGAGCGACCTCCAGAAAAATCCGCGCCGTAAAAAGCGCGTCCGGTTCCGTGGACCGGTCCACACCATCCATGCGTCGGCGCAGATCGCTACGGATACCGGATGTGGACCCTTGGTCATGGAACGGTACGGTGTCCCCACGGGCTTTGAGCCACCCGGCCTGCCCCCCTGCGTGAAGCTGGGCCCAGTCGCGGTAAGCCTGAATCCGTTTTTCCAGTTCAGCCTCGTCTTCAACCACCGGCGTGCGGATATCGATTCGGCCGGCATCGGCGGCCAGCCGCAAATGGTCCGGCAGGTTCAACCGAGACGGCCGGTAGACAATGGCTGGGCCCGGACAGGCCATGAGAGAGTCCATCGTAACAGTGCCGATGGTGGTAAAAGGGAAATAGGCGGGTATCATGGGGTTTCTCTCCTTAGCGCACGAAAACACAATTGCGATGACCTATTATTTCATTAACCGCAGACACACGCCGACACCCGCAGACTTTTTTGGACTGGCCGACCTGGCCGGTCCCAAGAATCCACTTTTCGGGGCCAAGCTTTCCAAAAAAACATGCTTTGCCGCCCGTGGCATGAGCATCTATTCGCGAAGCGATGCGAATTTGTTGGCGGTCAGGTCGACCGCCAACAAGCTTTTTCGTCTGCGATGGTCTGCGTCCGTCTGCGGTTCATAAATAAGGCTGGATTGAACCATCAGCCAAGAACCGTTTTCATGCCTTGTTATCGCAAACGGTCACGCCCAGGGCCTTGAGCTGATCCCGAATTTGGTCGGCCCTTACCCAGTCTTTTTCTTTCCTCGCCTGGTCCCTGGCCTGAATCAGCGATTCGATTTCCGGATCAAGGGTGGGTCGGTCCAGATTAAAGATGTGAAACACCGCATCGATCTGTTCAAATACCTTCAGAATGCGTTCGGCCGACCGCGGATCGAGCTGGTTGCCGTGAACCAGGGCATTGATCCGTTTGACCTTCCCAAAGATCAATGCCAGGGCGACGGGGGTGTTCAGGTCATCATCCATGGCAGCCGCAAACCCGCTTCTCAGATCGTACAGGAGCTGGTCGATGTCCGTATCCCGGTCCGGACCAACGTCCCCGACCCGCTGCAGGGCATCCACGCAGCCGTCCAACCGATTGAGTGCCTTGCGGGCGTTTAACAGCCGGTCTTCGGAAAAATTAATCGGTTTTCGATAATGGCTGGAGAGCAGCCAGTAGCGAATCTCCCGTCCGGTAAAGCCCATGTCCGACAAATCGGACAGGGTCGGCCGGTCGTTGGTGCCGTCGGACTTTTTGCCGTCCATGAGGACCCGGTCGCAGTGCACCCAAAATCGGGCCAGGGGCTTTCCGGTGGCTGCCAGGGCGATGGCGTTTTCATTCTCGTGGTGAGGAAAGACCAGTTCCCGGCTGGCCGCATGAATGTCAAACGGGCTGCCGAGATATTTCATGGAAATACCGGCACACTGAATGTGCCACGACGGTCGCACATGGCCCCATGGGGTACGGATAAAAATCCCCCGCTTCATTTCAGAGAGTCGGGCACGCTTTAAAATGGTGAAATCCCGGGGGTTGTCCTTTTCGTAGTCGTCCAGGTCCACCGTGGCGCCCAGTCGGATCTTGTTCAGATCGACGCCGGAAAGAGACCCGTATTCGCTGAGACGAGAAATGTCGAAATAGAGCGAGCGCATCTTTTCGTAAGCATAGCCTTTTTTCACCAATCGGTCCGCCAGTGCCACCATGTCGTCCACATGCTCGCTGGCTTTGGGGTAGTGGTTCGCCGGTTCGACGCCGAGCCGGTCCAGATCCTTCATGAACCCGTCGATATGGCCCTGGGTGAAGGCCTTCAAATCGACCCCGGCCTTTTCCGAACCGTCAATGGTCTTGTCGTCCAGGTCGGTGATGTTCATGACGTGCTCCACGGCAAACCCCCGGTAGCGCAAGTAGCGACAGAGCAGATCGGAGAAAACCATGCGCCGCCATTCACCGGCATGCATGGGCGCATGGGCCGTCGGACCGCATGAATATACGGATGCCTGTCCGGCCGTCAGCGGCGCAAAGGGTTCCTTTCGCCGATTCAGGGTATTGAAAAGCTTCAGTCCGGGTTTGTCCTGATCGTCAAAAAGCGGGGTGCTCAGGTATCGCTCGCCGCTGTCGGGAAGCACCACCACAATGGTGCCGCCGTCGAGTCGTTCCGCCTGGCGACAGGCCGCGACCATGGCCGCACCGCTGCTCATGCCCACAAACAGCCCTTCTTCCCGGGCCAGTTTTCGGGTCATCTCAAAGGCCTCGTCGTCTTCGACATTGACCTTTTGGTCCAGGCGCTTTTTCTCGTAAATCTCCGGCCGATACGCCTCCTTCATGTTCTTAAGACCTTGAATCTTATGACCCAGGTACGGTTCGACCCCCACGATGACGATGTTGGCATTGGTTTCCTTGAGCCGGCGGCTTATCCCCATGAGGGTGCCACTGGTGCCCAGGGTGGCCACCACCATGGTCACACGCCCCTGGGTCTGCTCCCATATTTCCACGGCAGTGCCATGGTAGTGGGCCTGCCAGTTGGCCGGGTTGTTGTACTGATCGGCCATGAAATAACGGTCGGGGTGTTCCAGGGCCAGGCGGTATACCTCCTCAATGGCACCGTCGGTCCCCAGGCGGCCCGGTGTCAGCAGGATCTGCGCCCCCCTGGCCTTGAGAATCTTCTGGCGTTCAATGCTGGCCGCCTCGCTCATGGCCAGCAACAGCCGGTAACCGCGGACCGAACAGACCAGGGCCAGCCCGATGCCCGTGTTACCGCTGGTGGCCTCAATGACAATCTTATCCGTCGTCAGCTCGCCGGATCGTTCGCCGGCATCGATCATGGCCAGGGCGGTCCGGTCCTTGATGGATCCGCCGGGATTGAAATACTCCAGCTTGGCCAGAATCGTTACGGCGGGATTGGGATTGAGATGGCGAATCTCCACCAGGGGGGTATTGCCGATATGGTCTAAAATGGTTGTTGGCATGGTGGCACGTCCCTTGGTCGCGGCCGGCATGGCCGGGGTTAGGGCATCCTTTGTGATAGTGAGTCCCCGCCCGCGGGGCGGGTGGTCTAAGCAGGCCCCCCATAAGGGGGCTCAATGTCCAATATCCAATGCTCAATTCTCAATATTCAAGGCGGTATTCTGCCTTTTTTAGCCTTTTAACAATTGGCAGAGCGTAGCGATTCCACACTTGAACATTGAGCATTGGAAATTGAAAATTCATTTGGCCGTTTTCTCGCGCAAACGACAGAACCTTTCCGGTTCCACCCCCAAAAGGGGTGCCTCCCTGGATGCGTCATGGATCCGACGACCCCAGGCCCGGGTGGGCACTTAAGATATCGCGGACGGCTTGCCGAACGTCGTCTTCGCTTCGGGCCGCGTCGATGATGCGGTAGCGATGGGGCGCCTGTTTGGCCAAATCCAGATAACCGGCCCGAACCTTTTCGTGGAATTTCAAGGCTTCCCGTTCAAACCGGGTTTCGTCCCCGGCCCGCGTGCCGTTGTCGATCTGGTGCCAGGCCCTGGCCAGGCCCTGATCCGGCGAAAGGTCCAGCAACAGGGTCAGGTCCGGTGTCAGATCGTCGAGCATCAGGCGGTGCAACGCACGAATCAGCGCCATGTCCAGTCCGCGGGCGTACCCCTGATAGGCCAGGGTGGCGTCGAAATACCGGTCGCAGATCACCACATGGCCCATCGTCAGCGCCGGACGGATCACTTCGGCAGCGTGTTGAACCCGGTCGGCGGTATACAAAAGCAGCTCGGCCCCGGGGGACAAATCCCGGCTTTCCGGATCGAGCAGAACGGCGCGAATCTGTTCGCCAATACCGGTTCCCCCGGGTTCCCGGGTCACCGTACACCGACGACCCAAATCCTCAAAAAAGGCCCGAATGTGTCGAATCTGCGAAGTCTTGCCAGACCCTTCGATCCCTTCCAGCGTAATAAACATAGCCCCTCGTGGTACAAATGGTGTTCCCTATTTGTAGCGACCTCAGAGATCGTTTTCCCAGGCCTTGAGCGTTTCAAGAACCCCATAGTCCGTGGCGTCGCAAGTGATGGGTGTGATGGTGATGAACCGTTGACCCAGGATGGCTCCGTCAGCATCGGGATCGGTGTAGGTCTGGGCCTCACAGCCCTGCCAGAAATAATGACGATTACGCGGATCGGTCCGTTTTTCAACCGTTTCGGCAAACAGTTCCTGGTCCTGACGGCTGAACCGGACCCCAGCCGCCTGTTCCAGGGGAATGTCAGGCATGTTGACGTTGAGCACGGTGCCCGTGGGAAGGCTCATGGCCGGGGTCTTTTCCATCAGCCGGCAAACAAATTCGGCGGCATCGTCATAACTTTTCCGCCCGGTTCCCTGGACCGAAGCGGCAATGGCCGGCAGGCCGTAAAGCGCCCCTTCTCTGGCCGCGGCCACCGTTCCCGAATAATTGATATTCACCCCCACGTTGGCCCCCGGGTTGATGCCTGAAACCACCATGTCCGGTCGATCATCCAAAAGTTCCAACACGGCCAGTTTAACGCAATCGGCGGGTGTGCCGTTGACGGCAATACCGCAAAAACCGTTACCGGACGACACCCGGGTGGCCCGAAGGGGTTGGTGCAGCGTGATACCATGCCCCACGGCGCTGCGCTCCCTGTCCGGGGCGACCACGGTCACCTTGTGGCGACGGGTCAAACAGTGGTAGAGTGCCCGAAGCCCCTCGGCATAAATCCCATCGTCGTTGGTCAACAATACATGCATGGTCGATCCGCTTCCTCGTCAAATTGATCGGAAACCGCCCCTTTCGATCCGCGGGGCCGGCTCCCGGACAGCAATGGAAAGAATTTTTTATACCCCAACTCAACCGGTTTTAAAAGGAGCGATTTGGCTAAATATCTTGATTTTTCGTGGGAGTCTCTCTATAAGCGGAGCAGCCGCAAAAAGGGTCCCCCCTCGATCAAGGCGCCGACATGCGGCATTTTGATTGCGGCCACTTTCAATTCGAAATAGGAATCCACGCCCTCTGGGCCAGGATTCTTTACAAAACTCCGACAGCCGGCATCATTAATGAATTCTCACACCTTCCTATTGCCGAGAGTACGAAAGCGTTTGCTGGCAACCCTAGGCCGCCTGCTGCCGCTTCTGATTGTCCTGGCGGTCATGGCCGTTCCGGTCTCGTCCCACGGAGCCGAATCCACTGTCGGAGAAGACTTTTTCAAAGACGACCCTCGTGAGCCGTGGCACATTACCGCCGACGAAATCAGCCAGGATCGGGCCACCGGCGCCTATCTCGCCCATGGAAACGTGGTCATCACCAAACAGGGCAGGCGCCTGACCGCCGACCGGGTACGGTTCGATCAGAAAAACGACCGCCTTTACGCCGATGGGCATGTGATTCTGACCTCTGGCGAGGACCTCCTTACCGGTGAAAAACTGACCCTGAATCTTTCCGACGAAACCGGCACCACCACCAACGGCACGGTTTTTTTGAGCCAGAACCACTTTTACATCTCCGGTGAAACCATCCAGAAAACCGGCAAGGACACCTACGAGGTGGAAAAGGCCACCCTGACAGCCTGTGACGGCCCCTCCCCGGCCTGGCGCCTGACCGGCCGCAAACTCAACATCACCATCGAAGGTTTCGGCACCGCCACCCACGCGACGCTCTGGGCCAAAAAAATACCTGTCATGTACACGCCGGCCCTGATCTTTCCGGTAAAGGTCAAGCGGCAAACCGGTTTTCTCCCCCCTCAGTTGGGCCGAAGCGAGCGCAAGTGGGAGGAATACGAGCAGCCCTTTTTCTGGGCCATCAACGACAGCTCAGATGCCACCTTCACCCTTCACCACATGGGGCGGCGGGGGGAAAAGTTCGGTGTTGAATACCGCTACGTGCTCGACGAGCAGTCCAAGGGAACCGTCATGGTGGACACCCTTTATGACCGGAAAGTCGACGAGGGCCCCATCTCCAACTCGGAATGGGGCTATACCGACGACGCCCTGCTGCGCCCCAACAATGACCGGTACTGGCTACGCATGAAACACGACCAGACCCTGGCCGGCAATGTCACGGTCAAGCTCGACCTGGATGTGGTCAGCGACCAGGACTACCTTCACGAATTTCGCGGCGGATACACCGGGTTTGACCAGGCCGACGATTATTTTACCGAAACCTTCGGCCGGGACCTGGACGATTATGACGATGCCGTGCGGCTCAACACCCTGACCCTCAACAAAACATGGACCGGCTTCAGCCTCAACGCCTCGACCATCTGGTACGACGATGTGGTCAAACGCCGCCAGGGGCTGGCAGACAACACCCTGCAACAACTCCCCAAAGTGGAACTGGACGCCTCCCGGCAAACCCTTTTCGGTTCTCCCTTTTATGCCACCCTTGATTCGGACTACACCTATTTTTATCGGGAAACCGGGATGCGGGGCCAGCGGGTGGACGCCCACCCCAGGGCCTACCTTCCCTTGAAGGTTGGTCATTATCTCAATTTCGAGCCCTCCCTGGGGGTCCGGGAAACGGCCTGGTATATCGACACCCATGAAACCGCCACGGCCGGCGACAAGGAAAAGGCGTTGACCCGGGAGGCCTACGACGTGAAACTGGACCTTTCCAGCGAGGTCTACCGGATTTTTCCCGGATTCGGGGACTCAATTAAGGCGATCCGCCACACGGCCCGCCCCCAGGTGGTCTATGACTACACACCCCACATGGTCCAGGACAAATTCCCTTATTTCGACGCCACGGACCGCCTCGCCGCGGCAAACCTGATCACGTATTCCCTGACCAACACCCTGACCGCCAAATCGGTCAGGCCCGGACCGACCGGCACCGGCACCGAAACCAACGCTGAGACGACAGAAACCGCGGCCCCGGCCGTACCCGAAGCCTACGACTACTCCGAATTCACCCGTTTCAAGCTGACCCAGAGCTACGACATCAATAAGGACCGGGCCGATGATCCCCAGCCCTTTTCCAACATCATAGCGGAACTGGACGTCCTTCCGGCGAGTTTTTTTTCCATTCGGGCCGACGCCGCGTGGTCCCAGTACGAGCGCGAATTCGTGACCCGCAACGTGGGTCTCAACCTCTGGGACGATCGGGGGGACCGGGTCAGCGTGGAGCACCGATACAGCCAGGCAACCAGCGAAACCGTCTTTGCCAGTGCCCTGGTAAAGGTCTCCGACCGAATATCGAGCTATATCGACCAGGAGCGAAACCTGTTCACCGGTAACGACATCAGCACCCGCGTGGGTCTGCTCTATGAGGCGCAGTGCTGGTCGATCGATGTCCGCTACACCAACGAAGGGGAGGATCGGACCTACGCATTTCTGGTGACACTCTATGGCATTGGCGATATCGGCACCAATATCGCCGGCCGCCGCATGGAAGACCCCCTCAAGTTCACGGAGAACAACCCGTAAAGGCGACAAAACCGATGATCGACCCCAGGCTGATACCGGCATGGTATGTTCTGCATACGCGAAGCCGTTTTGAAAATGTTGTCAACGAAGGGCTGTGCAAAAAGGACAAAGAGGCCTTTTTGCCCAGAATTCAGGTACAGAGCCGGCGCAAGGATCGAAAAAAAATGATCCACGTGCCGCTCTTTCCCGGCTACGTCTTCGTCCGCACCGATCTCAATCCCTATTCCCAGTTGGAGGTTCTCAAAACCATCGGGGTGGTCCGTTTCGTAGGCAATGCCTCCGGTCCCCTGTCGGTTCAGAACGCTTCCATCGAATCCCTCAAACTCATGGTTTCCACGGATCGGGAAATTTCAACCGGTCTCCGCCTTCAGAAGGGAGACCGGGTGGTGGTGGTCAAGGGTCCCTTTGTCGGGGTGCAGGGGATCTTCGTCCGGTACCGCAATCTCAACCGCGTGGTGGTCAATATTGAAGCCCTGGGCCAGTTCGCTGGGGTGGAGGTAGACGAAGACGACGTGGAACGGTTGCCGTCGATTCTGGTCTGACAACACTGCCCGGCCCGCGGTCGCCCCCGGGCACGGACATACCAGCCTGCCGGAATTGGCCGACAAATGGCATAACTACTTGACCTTCTATCAACTTACAGATATTAATTGGAGTCTGATGGCGAACATGTCTGCGCACAAGGAGGATCAATGAACAAGCTGGAGCTCATCTCCGCCCTGAAAAATGAAGCCGATATATCTAAATCCGAGGCTGCCACGGTAGTTCAGATTTTTTTCGATAGCATGGCCGATGCCCTGGCCGAAGGCGAACGGGTCGAGATTCGCGGGCTGTGCAGTTTCTATGTTAAAGAGTATGAAAGCTACACCGGCAGGAATCCGAAAACCGGCGAAAAAGTCACCATTAAGCCAAAAAGGCTCCCGTTCTTTAAATCCGGCAAGGAACTCAAGGAACGGGTTGACTACTGAACCGTGCCTGGGTTTGCCTCCATCATCGGCCAGGACACCTCCAAAGGGGTCCTGAAAGCCCTGCTTAAAAACGGCACCCTGCCCCACGCCCTGCTCTTCACCGGTGTTCCCGGACTCGGCAAGACAGATGCCGCCATTGCCGTGGCCCAGGCCTGCAACTGCACCGGCCAAGGCCATCAACCCGATCCCGGCTGCCGCTCAGGGTTGACCTACCCGACCGAAGGATGCGGCGTGTGCCGATCATGCCGGAAAATCGAAGAAGGCACCCACCCGGATCTGATCCGCATCGCACCCAAAGGTCAAATGATACGGATCGAGACCATTCGGGAACTGCTTCAAACACTGGCGATGAAGCCATACGAGGCACGGGTCCGAATGGTGATCCTCACCAGCGCCGACGACCTCAACCAGTCAGCCGGAAACGCCCTTCTCAAGGTGTTGGAAGAACCGCCGGCACGCACCGTGCTGGTTTTAACCGCCCAACAGCGTTCGGACCTGCTGCCGACCATCGTCTCTCGGTGTCAACATCTGCGATTCCATCCTGTCAGGCGGCAACTGCTGGAAGAAACGTTGACCACGCACCACGGGATTTGCGCCCGGGACGCGGCCGTCCTGGCCACCCTGGCCGGCGGCAGCATCGGCAGGGCGCTCGACTTGAAACGGACCCATTGGATACGCCGGCGAAACTGGCTGATCAATGAAATTCAAGCCCTTCCTTCCAGGCGGTTCGGGGCACTTCTGGCCCTGGCCGAGGTTTTGGGACGGAATCGCAAGACCGTTGATACCGATCTGGCCGTGATTGAACTTTATCTGAGGGATTTGGCTGTGGGCCGTCATTGCCCGGATCGAATCGCCAACATGGACTTAACCGACCAAATCCGATATGCTTCACGGACAACAACCACGGCGTCGGTCTTAAGCGGCATGAATGCCATCGACAACGCCCGGGACAGCCTTCGGGCCAACGGGAACCTGAGATTAACCTTAGACACCCTGATCCTGCGCCTGACGCAGGCATTGAGCATATGAACAAAATTGTCGGTATCCGCTTTAAACCCGCGGGCAAAGTATATGATTTCGATCCCGGCGCCTTCGTTCTGAAAATAGATGATCGCGTCATCGTGGAAACCGAGCGGGGACTGGGGTTCGGCGTTGTGGCCGTTGCGCCCGCACCCGCCGAAGAGCGCTCCGGACAGACACCGCTGAAAAAGGTTTATCGGCTGGCCAGTGAAAAAGACTTTGCCCAGCGGGACAAGAACCTGGAAACGGAAAAACAGGCCCACTCCTACTGTCTGTCCTGCATCAAGGAGTTAGGCCTGAGAATGAACCTGTTTGCCGTGGAAAGCACCTTTGACGGCAATAAGCTGACCTTTTTCTTCACTTCGGAAGGCCGGATCGATTTCAGGCAGTTGGTCAAAATGCTGGTCAAGCACCTCGGGGTTCGCATCGAAATGCGGCAGGTGGGCATCCGTAACCAGGCCAAAATGTGCGGGGGTGTCGGACGTTGCGGCCGCGTCATTTGCTGTTCGTCCTTCATTGAAAAATTCGGTCCCGTGTCCATCCGTATGGCCAAGGAACAGGGTTTGTCGTTGAATCCAACGAAAATTTCGGGACAATGCGGACGGCTCATGTGTTGTCTCACCTTTGAGTTCGAGACCTACAAGGAGCTTCGAAAAGATTTTCCGAAGATCGGGAAAACCGTCATGACCGCCGAAGGCCGGGGCAAGGTGATCCGCCACAATGCGCTCAGGCGCCGCATCGCCGTGCGAATCCCTGACGGACCGGAACTGGAACTCCGCCCGGAGGACGTGACCTGGCCCGTCAAACCGCAAAAGGAGGACAAATGAAAAAGTCCTTTTACATCACCACACCCATTTATTACGTCAACGCCCGGCCCCATCTGGGCCATGCTTACACCACCATCGTGGCCGACGTGGCCCGGCGATTTCATGAGATGAGCGGCATGAAAACCTTTCTCCTGACCGGCACCGACGAACACGGGGACAAGATCGTCCGTGCGGCCAAAAAGGAGAACATGACCCCCAGGGCCTATGTGGACCAGATCAGCGGTCTCTTTCGGGCCCTGTGGCCGGAACTGGAAATCTCCAACGACGCCTTCATCCGCACCACCGACCCGCGACATACCGCCGTGGTCGAACAGGTGCTGCAGAAAATCTACGATGCCGGCGACATCTACTTCAGCGAATACGAAGGAAAGTACTGCTTCGGCTGCGAACGGTTTTATACGGAGCGAGAGTTGGTGGACGGCAAATGCCCCGACCACGAAACCGAGCCGGAGACCATCCGCGAATCCAATTACTTCTTCAAAATGAGCCGGTATCAGCAGTGGCTCATCGACCATATCACCGAAAATCCGGACTTCATTCGGCCCGAGCAATACCGCAACGAAGTGCTGGCGTTCCTGCGTGAGCCGCTGGAAGACCTGTGCATTTCCAGACCCAAATCCCGCCTGAAATGGGGGATTACCCTTCCCTTTGATAAGGACTTCGTTACCTACGTCTGGTTTGACGCCCTGATCAACTACATCTCTGCCATGGGGTATCCGGAAGGGGAGCGGTTCGCCGCTTTCTGGCCGTCGGTCCAGCATCTGGTCGCCAAGGACATTTTAAAACCCCACGGCATCTATTGGCCCATCATGTTGCGGGCGGCCGGAATCCCGGTATATCAGCACTTAAACGTTCACGGCTACTGGAACATTGATGCCAGCAAGATGTCCAAGAGTCTGGGCAATGTAGTGGAGCCGCTGGAACTGAAAAATATCTACGGCCTGGATGCCTTCCGTTTCTTTCTCATGAGAGACATGGCCTTCGGGCGGGACTCGAGCTTCTCCGAGTCGGCCATGGTCCAGCGTATCAACTCGGATCTGGCCAACGATCTGGGCAACCTCTTCTCACGCGTGCTGGCCATGGTCCACAAGTATTTCGGCGGCATCGTCCCGGAAATGGACCCGGGGGCCGAAGCCGAATTGGGGCTCGGACTGCCCCACGACGCGGCCCGGGCCATCGACGCGTACACCGAGGCCATGGAGGGGTTTGCCTTTCACAAAGCCTTGATTGCCGTCTGGGAGTTCATCAACCAGATGAATAAATACATCGATGTGACGGCGCCATGGGAACTGGCCAAGAAGAAATCGACCCTCAGGCAGCTGGAAACCCTGATGGCCTCTTTTCTCGAAGGACTGCGGATCATCGCCGGCCTGATCTATCCGGTCATGCCATCCACGGCCCGCACCATGACCACCCACCTGGGACTGGACGCCCAGGCACCCTTTTTCTTACTGGAGCGACTTCGGGTATGGAAGGCGATTCCCGCCGGCATCCAACTGCCAAAGTCCATCACGCTTTTCCCGCGGGTGGAAACCAGTCCCCGAGGGGAGGAAGCCGACGAGGATCAAACAGTGGCAATGAAACCGGAAATTTCCTTTGAAGATGTCGGCCGGATCGACCTTCGCGTGGCCACGGTGCTTCGTGCCGAACGGATTCCAAAGGCCAAGAAACTGCTCAAGCTGGAGATCGATATTGGCGAAAAACGGACCATCGTGGCCGGTATTTCTGAAAGCTACGAGCCCGACGATCTGGTGGGCAAGCAAATTATCGTCGTGGCCAATCTGAAACCGGCCAAGCTCATGGGTGTCCTTTCTCAGGGAATGCTTCTCGCCGCCGTGGATGAATCGAAGGCAACGGTGGCCACACTGGACAAACCCGTGCCCCCCGGAACGCCGTTGCGATAAACACCCTGTGGTTTTCGCGACCGGCTATCGGTTGTCGCTGACAGCAGCAGGAAGCCACGCCCAGAGGAGGTGGCCTTGGGTTGCCCCCCTGGAAGGGGCTGGGATACTGGCCCCAGACAAGTGTGGAGTGACTAAAGTGAGCTAAAGTGACTAAAGTTGAGGAGTCGCCACGCTCCACCATTTTTTTATAATGGGCAAAATTCCTTAACTTTAGCTCACTCCAAACCTTAGTTCACTTTAGTCACTTGCAACAAAGCTGTCTCGGCATCGCCCATTGACTATGACCATGCCCTAAGGACATGGATTCCCAAGACGCATTGACCCGATGCCTAGAATGCCGGAGCGCCGCAACATCACACCTCCTGTGCAAAAAAGACCCGACTGGCGCACTTACCAGACCGGGCTCCAGCGGTCTGAAGCCGCCCGAAACCGGCGAAAGGCCCTGACCCGCTTCGGGATCATACTGGTGGCGACCGCAGTTGCGGTCGCTTTCATGGTCCTGAAGCCAGCGCCGGACGACCATTTGCTTGAGGCACACCCGGGCAAGAAACCACCGGCCGAAACCGGCCTGGACCGAACCAAGGTCCAGGGCCTGCTCTCCGCCACCCCCTGGGTCAACCTGAGCGAACCCTCGGTGGAAAGGGTCGCTGAAGGCGTCACCTACCAAATCGAAACCAGCCTGGATCAGGGGTTGCAGCAGGATCTCATGGCGTCCCTGAATCCGGCAAACGCCCGATTTATCGCCATCGTTGCCCTGGCGCCGGCCACCGGCCGCATTCTGGCCATGGTGGGACACAACCGCCTGGAACCGGGACAAAACCCCTGCCTGCAAAGCGGCTTTCCGGCGGCCAGCATCTTTAAAATCGTCACAGCCGCCGCGGCCATTGAACAGTGCCGTTTCACCGTGGACGCCCCGACCTTTTATACCGGCCGAAAACACACCCTCTACAAATCCCAACTCAAGGAAAAAAAAAGCCGATGGAGCAACCAGATGACCTTTCGAAACGCTTTTGCCGAATCGGTCAATCCGGTCTTTGGAAAAATCGGTTTCCACTGCCTGGGCAAGAAAAGCCTGGAAAGCTACGGCAAAGCCTTCGGGTTCAACCGCCGGTTCGCCGGTGAACTGCCCCTGCTCCCCAGCCGCCTGGCTGTTTCGGAAAAGCCCTTTCAGTGGGCGGAAGTGGCCTGTGGATTCAATCGCCAGACCACCCTGTCTCCCCTGCATGGCGCCTTAATCGCCGCGGCCCTGATCAACGACGGTTTGATGATGGCCCCGCAACTGGTGGATCGTGTACGAAACGAGGCCGGAACGCTGCTCTACCAGGGCCGGCCGGGCCAGTCAGGCCGGGTGGCCAAACCGGAAACCTGCCGTGATGTCCGCCGCATGATGCAGGCCGTGGTCGATTCCGGCACCTGCCGGAAACAGTTTCGCGGATACCGCAAAGACCGCGTCCTCGGAGGCTTGACCATCGGCGGAAAAACCGGATCCATCAACAACCGGTCCCAGGATGCCCGTTTCGACTGGTTTGTGGGGTACGCCCAGGACAAGGCCAAAAAGACAAACCTGGCAGTGGCTGTCATGGTCGCCCATGAAAAATATATCGGCACCCGGGCGGCCCGGTATGCACGGCTGGCCATGCGGTCGTTTTTTGAGCGCCGCATGGCCCAAAACACCTCCCGGCCGTCCAAGGACAGCCCTTCATGACCTACTTCGAATTGAATAAACGTCCATTTATGCCCCCCATTGCAATTCACAAGGGGGGGCGATTCTGATAGAATTAATAGTCTATGGCCCAACCCACCAGGAAGGAGGCGAATCATGCCGGGTTTTGAACTGTTCGGCGATGAAGAACGGAAAGAAGTACAAGACGTCCTGGAGACCGGCGTCCTCATGCGCTACGGGTTCGACCAGGCCCGAAAAGGGCACTGGAAGGCCCGAACCTTTGAAATGGAACTGGCCCAACGGCTCGGCTCGGCCCATTGCCATCTCTGTGCCAGCGGCACCGCCGCCTTGACCACTGCGCTGGCCGCCTGCGGCATCGGTGCCGGGGACGAAGTCATCGTCCCGCCGTTCACCTTCGTGGCCACTTTCGAGGCGATCCTTGCCGCCGGAGCCGTCCCGGTCTTCGCGGAGATCGATGAAACGCTCTGTTTGAATCCGGACCGGCTGGAAGCGGCCCTGAGCCCACGCACCAAGGCGGTGATGCCGGTGCACATGTGCGGTGCCATGGCCCGAATCGACGCCATCGCCCAATTCTGCGCCCAACAGGGTCTGGTCCTGATCGAGGACGCCTGCCAGGCGGTGGGGGGCACGTTTCAGGGCAAGGCCCTGGGAACCTTCGGCGCCATGGGGTGTTTTTCTTTCGACCCGGTCAAGACCATCACCTGCGGCGAAGGGGGCGCGGTCATCACCGATGACGAGACCCTGTACCGAACCGCCCATGCTTTTTCCGACCACGGCCACGATCACATCGGAAGCGACCGGGGGCTGGAAGGCCACCCCGTCATGGGGCTCAATTTTCGCATCAGCGAGCTCAATGCCGCCGTGGGCGTGGCACAGCTGAGAAAGCTCGATGCCATCCTGAAAACACAACGCGCTCATAAAAAGGTGCTGCGCGATGCCCTGGCCACCGTAGACGGCATCTCTTTGCGCGTCCTGCCCGACGAGGCCGGCGACAGCGCCACCTTCCTGAGCTTTTTCATGGACAGCGAGGACCGGGCACGCCAGGCCACCGCCGCCCTGGCCGCCGCGGGCGTTGACGGCTGCTTTTACTGGTTTGACAACAACTGGCACTACATCCGTAAATGGGACCACCTCAAGGCGCTTCGGTCTTGCGCCCCCCTGACGCTTACCCTGATGGCCGACCCACCCGACTATGGCCGGATCTTTCTGCCCGAATCGGACCGGATCATGGCTCGGACCCTTTCCATGCAGATCAAACTCTCCTGGAGCGCGGACGACGTGGCCCGACGAGCCGAAACCATGGTGCGGGTGTTGAAGGAATTAGGAGCGGTTTGATTGGTTGGATTGGTTGGATTGGTTGGATTGGTTGAATCGGTTGGATTGGTTGAATTGGTTGGATTGGTTGGATTGGTCGAATCGGTTGGATTGGTCGGATCGGTTGGATCCGAGTGAATGCTTTCGAAAAATAAAGGAAACCCATATGTTTCGCAACTTTAAAACCGTACCTCAGATTATTTTCGGTCGGGGTTGTTTCAATCAGCTTGACGATATTCTTTCCCTCCGACGGACTTCGGCTGATGCCGCCATGGTTTTTTTGCTGGACGATGTCTTCGAAAACCAGGCACTCAGGGAGCGTCTTCCGGTCAAAACCCAGGACGTGTTGATCCCGGTCAATGTGGATGACGAACCCAAGACCGCCTATGTGGACCGGCTCACCGCACAGGTTCGCGAGCAGGCAGGGAAAGCCCTGCCGTCCGGCGTTATCGGCATCGGTGGCGGCAGTACCATGGACCTGGCCAAGGCGGTCTCGCTGATGCTGACCAACCCGGGAAGTGCCGCCGATTATCAGGGCTGGGACTTGATCCGGGTACCGGCCGTCTACCATGTGGGCATTCCGACCCTGTCAGGCACGGGCGCCGAAGTCTCCCGGACCACGGTCCTGACCGGGCCGGAAAAGAAACTGGGAATCAACTCGGACCACACGGTTTTTGACCAGATCGTTCTCGATCCGGAGCTGATCGCCGGGGCACCGGCCGACCAGCGGTTTTTCACCGGCATGGACTGCTACATTCACTGCGTGGAGTCTTTAGAAGGGACTTTTCTCAACGCGTTCAGCCGCGCCTACGGCGAAAAGGCGATGGCGCTGTGCCGGAATGTTTTTCTCGATGCCGGGCCCGACAGTGACGACAACCTCATGATCGCCTCCTACTTCGGCGGCATGAGCATCGCCTATTCCCAGGTCGGGATCTGCCATGCCATGAGCTACGGACTCTCCTATGTGCTGGGCCTGCATCACGGCATCGGCAACTGCGTGGCCTTTGACTACCTGGAGGACTTTTATCCGGAAGGGGTGGCAGAGTTCCGGCGCATGCAGGAAGCGCACGGCATCTCGCTTCCGAGAAACCTCACCGCCGATTTGACTCCGGATCAAGTGGAAAAAATGGTCAATGTCGCCCTAGTGCTCGAACCGCTCTGGGAAAACGCCCTGGGTAAGGACTGGAAGACCATCATGCCCAGAGAACGGATTTTCGACCTCTACCTGCGCATGTAAGGAGTCCCCATGGTTTTCCCCCTGATGACAAAATCGATGCGGCGGCAATGGCACCGGCTGGCAGCCATCCTCAGTGCCCCGGTCTATCTCGGCAGACACCTCTCCCGGGTCCCGGCCGGAGCGGTGGTTCTCTTTCCCGCGGAAATAAACGCCCTGCCCTGCGGCCTGGCCGGCATGGTCGCCGTGAAAAAGCGACCGACTGTCCCGGTCCTGCCGGATTTGGATGCGCTGGAGACGGCGGTGGCGGTTATTTCCGACGCCGGATGGGTGTCTGGTGACGCCGACAAGGCGCCCTTGCATGCCGATCGATATCTGTCGGGCGCCGGCGCGCTGGGCGCCTTTTTCGCAACCATTCGCGACCTGACCACCGATGACGCTTTTTTCATCATTTACACCCGGCCGGACGCCCGACGGCGCCTGGAAGTCATCGCTGAGCAACTCGAACGGATCGTATCGCGGGAATCGGCGGCGCTGGCTGAAGAAATGGGCCGGCTGGCCGCCCGGGACGTGGACATCATGACCGGCGCCATCGACACCATCAAAGATGCCACATGGTGTCTGACCCGTGAGCTGTTTGGAAATATTGAAAAGATTAAAGGTCTCACCGGTTCCGGGGGGGCAGGCCTGTCCCGGGACGCCATGGGCCTCTACCGCCAACTCAATGCCGTGCTCAACAGCATCGACTGCCTGGAGGTCCGTGGCCGGGACTCGGCCGGCATTTCACTTCTGGTGGGGCTGGACCGGGCCGCCTATAATCGCTTTACCCAGGGGCTTTGCCGCAACGGACACGGGGAGGCCTTTGAGGCCCGAAGGGCTGCCACGCCACTGCTCAACGCCGGTATCAGCGTCACGGAAAACGACGACGATGAGCCCGGGGACCGAGCCGTCGTATCCCTGGCCCTGACTTACAAGATCGCCGCCGAAATCGGAAGCCTCGGTGACAATGTCCGATTCTTGCGCCAACAGATTCAGACCGATCCGGTCCTTCAGGAACTGGCCCAAATCGAACACCGGTATGCAACGGTCCTGAGTCATACCCGATGGGCGTCGGTGGGGGCCATCACCGAAGCCAACTGCCATCCCGTGGATAACCGCACGGACAATTTGCCCCCTGGCGGCTCAGGGATCATTCACGTCTGTCTCAATGGCGACATCGACAACTACCAGACCTTGAAAGCCGAATGCGAGCGCTTCAGCGGACCGATTCATCCGGACATCACCACCGACACCAAAATCATCCCCCTGGTGGTGGCCCGCCACGTATCACGGGGGATTTCGGTCACCGAGGCCTTCCGGCTGGCCGTCAACGATTTCGACGGATCCCACGCCATCTGCATGCACACGGACCTGGCTCCCGGAAAGCTCTTTCTGGCCCAGAAGGGAAGCGGTCAGGCCATTTTCATCGGGATCGCTCAAGATCATTACATGGCCACCTCGGAGGTCTACGGGTTCATCGAAGCCACCTCCCGGTATCTGAAAATGGATGGGGAAAAAACCGTTCAGGGCATCGGTGGTCCCACCCAGGGACAAATTTTTGTCCTGGACCAACAATCCGCTGGAAATCTCGATGGCATCTCGGCCATGACCTACGATGGCACCCCTCTGACGATCGATGAAAGCCACATTCTTCGGACCGAACTGACTTCCCGGGACATCAACCGCCAGGATTTTGCCCATTACTTCCTCAAGGAGATCAGCGAAGCCCCCGGGTCCGTGGAAAAGACCCTGGAAAATCGCTGGAAAGTTAAGGATGGTGGGAATTTACTGCCAACCGTGTCGCTGGATGAGAAAACCTTTCCCCGGTCACTGCGCAGCGCCCTGGCCGACGACTCGATCCGGCGCATCTATTTCGTTGGCCAGGGAACGGCGGGCGTTGCCGCCCAGGCCTGTGCCGACATTCTGGCCCATTACATGAACGATCCGGCCCTGCAGATCACCGCCCTGAAAGCCTCGGAGCTAAGCGGGTTTAAACTCGACGAGCACGCCGACCTCAAAAGCATGGCGGACGCATTGGTGGTGGCCATCAGCCAGTCCGGAACCACCACCGACACCAACCGGACCGTGGATATGGTCCGCGAGCGTGGTGCCCATACCCTGGCCATCGTCAACCGGCGAGACTCGGACATCACCTTCAAGGTTGACGGGGTAATGTATACCAGCAGCGGGCGGGACCTGGAAATGTCCGTGGCCTCCACCAAAGCCTTCTACAGCCAGATCATTGCCGGCGCCCTGATCGGCCTGTTCATGGCCGGTATCAAGGGGCGGCGGAATCCCGAATTCATCGCCGGTGAAATTCGGCAACTGAGACAAATCCCCGCCCACATGCGCACCGTCTTGGCCATGCAGGACCGCATTGCCGAATCGGCCCGGCGCCTGGCCCCCACCAAGACCTACTGGGCCACGGTGGGAAGCGGGCCCAATAAGGCATCGGCCG
The DNA here is from genome assembly GCA_016342285.1 of Desulfobacterales bacterium. Lineage (GTDB taxonomy): Bacteria > Desulfobacterota > Desulfobacteria > Desulfobacterales > JAEINQ01 > JAEINQ01. The sequence goes on along the minus strand of JAEINQ010000007.1, from coordinate 21,302 downwards.
ATGAAATTCGAATCAAACTCAGCGAATTGTGCTACAAGACCATCAGTTCAGACTTCATCGAAGACAAGAAACACATCGACCTGTCTTCCGAGCCGCTGATCATTGTCTGCGCTGCCGGCACCGGAGGCACCGTCATCGGTGACATTATCAAGGACACGGCCATCTTCCAGGCCCACAAGGCCACGCCGATTGTCATCACCGACCAGGGAGAAGACCGGTTCACCCCCTTTGCCGCCGACGTTTTTCACGTGCCGCCGGTCAGCCCCCACCTGGCCCCCATTCTCAACACACTGGTCGGCCACATCTGGGGCTATTATGCAGCCCTGGCCATCAACGAGTGCTCCCGGTTTCTCTACCGTTTTCGCCGACAGCTTCAGCAGACCATCGACTGTGAGGCAGCCCAAGGCATGGACGTCTATGAAATGGTGCTGGGAAAATCGTTTCGGGAAAACATCGCCCGGTTCTATAGGACCTTTCGGGCCCGCAAGGTCCGAGGCCGTTTTCCGGTGGCCCTGGGGCTTGAAGCGGCCACCGACCTGCCCCTGTTGCTGAAATACCTTTCGGGCCGACTGCCGGTATCCGATTTCGAACTTGACTTCGGCATCAGGGGAACGGCCATGAATATGCTCAACACCCTCTTTGATCGTCTGGGCAACGCCATCAACGCAATGAGCCGCCCGGTGGACGCCATCAAGCATCAAGCCAAGACCGTCACCGTAGGGACCAGCCGGATCAGCGAAAAGGTCGAAGGACTGCTGTTCGATACCCTGGAAAGCTACGGGTTTACCCCGGCCCAATTGATCAACCGCAACATTGTGGTGTTCAAGCACCTTCAGGGGGTGATGTCGGAAATACGGGGAGCCATTTTGTACCGCATCGGCAAACTCAATCTGCTGGGAGATATCACCGACGAAACCTTCATCGAAGTCATCCGCAAAGAGGGAAGCCTTCGTGCCCTTCCATCCAGGGTGGAGACGGACACCCGGCTCAAGGGAACCAAGCGGATCATCGTTGGTCAGGGAAACGTTTACATCGGCAAAGGACGAAAGGACGATCGCAGCATTATCGTCATCCCGTTGATCTCCGAGTCTTTGGCAAGGCCCAATACGATCGAGCATCTGCTGCTGCTCCATATCGGTTTTCGCCCCCAAGTGGCCTTGGACGCACGGATCCGGGCCCTGGGCGGAAAATACGAGCACATTCAGAATATCGTCATGGAAAATAGCGTTCCCTGGCAGGACCGACTGCTGGACCTGGTACCTATTGAGGAACTCTACGGCCATTCGGCGGAAAAAATCGCCGAATTCATCGTGGCCTCGATCAATGGGGGCAACGGATAGAGGAAAGCATTTTGGCCCAGAGGATTAGGCGTTGGTTTACCCCTGACATGGGCTGGGTTGTCACCCCACAATATCAGTGTGGAGTGACTAAAGTGAGCTAAAGTGACTAAAGCACTGGTTTCCCGCTTCCACAGGAATGCAGAAAAAAACAAAACCGGCCCACAGGGGCCGGTTTTGTTTTTTTCTGCGATGGACAGACAGCGTCAGCCGCCGGCATTTTCCAGCGATGCCCGGATGAATTCCCGAAAGAGCGGATGGGGTGACATGGGACGGGATTTAAACTCGGGATGGAACTGGCAGCCGAGAAACCAAGGGTGGTCGGGGATTTCGACAATCTCCACCAGTTCACCGTCCGGGGAGATGCCGCTGACCACCAGCCCGCTCTGCTCCAGTTGCGCCTTATAGGCATTGTTGAACTCATACCGATGGCGGTGTCGCTCGGATATATCCTCCACATCATAGGCCCGCCGTGCAGCCGTGTCCGGCTTGAGACGGCAGGGATAAGCCCCCAGGCGCATGGTGGCGCCCTTCTCCGACCCTTCATCGCGGCGATGCACCGTATCGGTCTTGGCATCGTACCATTGGGTCATCAGATAGATGACCGGGTAGGGTGTCTCGGGATCGAATTCGTCGCTGTTGGCCCCAGCCATGCCGGCCACGTTTCGGGCGAACTCCATCACGGCAATCTGCATGCCGAGGCAAATGCCGAAAAAAGGAATCCGGTTTTCCCGGGCATGGCGGGCGGCAATCACCTTCCCCTCGATGCCACGGGAGCCGAATCCGCCCGGGACCAGAATGCCATCTGCCGGAGCAAGGGTCTCGGCCACGTTGTCGGCGGTGATGGTTTCCGAATCCACAAAGACCAGGTTGACCCGGCAGTCGTTGGGAATTCCACCGTGGTAAAGGGCCTCGTTGAGGCTTTTGTAGGACTCGGTCAGGTCCACGTATTTTCCCACAATGGCGATGGTCACGGTCCGGGTAGGCTGGGTCAACCGCCGGACCACTTCCTCCCAGTTATCCAGTCGTGGTGCCCGGGTCCAGATGTGGAGCAGTTCGACAATCTTATTGTCTAGCCCTTCCTTATGAAATGTCAGGGGAACTTCGTAAATGCACTCCACATCCTTGGCAGTAATGACGGCATCGACGCTGACGTTGCAGAAAAGGGCAATCTTTTTCTTGATCCCTTCGGCCAGATACTGGTCGGTGCGGCACAGGAGAATGTCGGGCTGAATGCCGATGCTGCGCAACTCCTTGACACTGTGCTGGGTCGGCTTGGTCTTGACCTCCCCGGCGGTGGCGATATAGGGGACCAGGGTCAGGTGAATGTAAAGGACATTGTCCTTGCCGGCGTCGTTCCTGAACTGGCGGACGGCTTCCAGAAAGGGAAGGCTTTCAATATCTCCGATGGTGCCGCCGATCTCCACGATGACCACATCGACCCCGTCGGCCACCAGGCGAATGGCGTCTTTGATCTCGTCGGTAATATGGGGAATCACCTGCACCGTGCCACCGAGATAGTCACCCCGGCGCTCCTTGGTGATGACCGAGTGGTAGATCTTGCCGGTGGTGAAATTGTTGTCCCTGCCCAGCTTGGCCGTGGTAAAACGCTCGTAATGCCCCAGATCCAGGTCAGTCTCGGACCCGTCGTCGGTGACATAGACCTCACCGTGCTGGAAAGGGTTCATGGTGCCCGGATCCACGTTGATGTAAGGATCGAGCTTTTGAATGGTCACTCGAAGTCCGCGGCTCTCCAGCAGGGCGCCGATGGCGGCCGAGGCCAACCCCTTGCCCAGTGAAGACAACACGCCGCCGGTAACGAAAATGAATTTGGCTTTACAGTCCATCGTATCCTCAGTCTCCGGTTGTTGGGGGCAACGGTCGCCGTATCCGGCCGCCTGCCGCCTTATTCATAATGCGTCTTGAAGTCTTCGGTGGCTTTGCCGGCACTTCCGGCCGGCCGGTCTTCGACCGCTGCCGCATCGTCGATCCCATGGTGAGACTGAGCTTCGGCCCTGATCGCAGCCAGATCGAACAGGTCGTCCTCCAGGGCAGGGTTAACCACCAGACGCTGAACCCGAATTTCACGAACAAGCCGGCCGTCCTCGATGAAGGTGACCTGCATGGGGTGCTGGATCGGTCCGTGCTTGGCCCAGTTTCGGTATTGAACCTCAAGGCCAGCCCCCGGCGGGTCATCGGGTCGACGCATCAGCCAGCGAAGTGGCGTAAATGTCTCCTTGTCGATCCATACCTGGGATCGGGTGTCATCGGGATAGCGGGCGCCGACCACAAAGGCGATGTGATTCTCGAAGCGTCCGAGGCTCGACACGGTGACATCCACACCGAGCCTGGCCAGCTGCTTTTCCAGCAACTTTCGATCGCGGACCAATAGTAGGTCCTTGTACCGGTCATAGGGGGTTTCGGCGGTGTCGGACAACCGGCCGTCCAGAACGGTCAGGGCCGAACGGTCCAATTGAAGGTGAATTCGGTTAATCCGGTCCGAAGTCGTATCGGACCGGAACGCATGAGGCGGCCGGTAGCGGGCGATCTCGTTTAAGACGGCAGTGCCGCCTTCGGAAAACCGATCGTCATAAAGGGTCACCTGCTGGTGAACTTCGAGACCCCGGACTCTTCCCAGACGACCGATCATCAAATCCAGCACATGGGCGCCCTGCAGGACATACGCCTCGGCCGCCGTCACGCCGATCACCAGCATGAGGACCACAGCCAAAATGGCGAGCAACGCTCTCCAGCCCCCAAATCCGGTAAAGGCACCCCTTCGCCCCGAAACCAAATTTCTCGATAGCAAAAGCCGTCTTCCAAAAAGCTTATTCCAATTTGCATTCATGGTAATGCTTTGCGCCTAGTATGCCTACAAAAAAACTAAGTTGAGCGATTGTCGAGGTTGCCGCAGATACAAGGAAGATGCTTTTCCGCTATAGTCCTTTTAGGAAAAAACAAGGCTTGACAGTGTCATTGCATATCGGCTTGACGGCAAATTGGAATTAGAGAATCTCTTCGGCAAACTTGGCCCCTTGGCCGAGTTCTTCCTCAATGCGAATGAGCCGGTTGTATTTGGCAACCCGGTCGCTTCGGGAAAGTGAGCCGGTCTTGATCTGCCCGCCATTGACCCCCACCACGAGATCGGCGATGAAGGCATCCTCGGTCTCTCCGCTGCGATGGGAAATGACGGTTGTGTAACCGGCCTGTTTGGCCATTTCGATGGCATCCAGGGTTTCGGTGACCGTGCCGATCTGATTGAGCTTGACCAGAATGGCATTGGCGATGCCCGCCTCGATCCCCTTGGCGAAGATGCCGGGATTGGTGACGAATATGTCGTCTCCGACGATCTGGATGGTCCCTTCCAGGCGATCGGTCATCATTTCCCATCCGTCCCAGTCCTGCTCGGCAAGTCCGTCCTCAATGGACAGGATCGGGTATTTCTCGATCAGGGCTGCATAATAGTCGACCATGGCCTCGGCGGTAAGTTTCTTGTTCTCCGAAGCGAGCACATACTTGCCCCGGCTGTAGAACTCGCTGGCCGCGGCGTCCAGCGCCAGGCCAATGTCCTTACCGGGTTCGTAACCGGCGGCCTCGATGGCGCGAAGGATATAGGTGATGGCGGCCTCGTTGGAGTCGAGGTTGGGGGCAAACCCCCCTTCGTCACCGACGGCGGTATTGAGACCATCGGCAGCCAGGATTTTTTTCAGGCTGTGGAAGGTCTCCGCCCCCATCTGAACGGCCTGGGCAATCGACTTGGCCCCCACCGGAATGATCATGAATTCCTGAATATCGAGGTTATTGGCCGCATGGGCCCCGCCGTTGACAATGTTCATCATGGGCATGGGCAGGCACCGGGCATTGATGCCGCCCAGATACTGATAAAGCGGCATGCCAAAGGCGTCGGCTACAGCCCGGGCGGCGGCCATGGAGACCGCCAAAATGGCATTGGCCCCCAGTTTGCCCTTATTGGGGGTGCCGTCGAGATCAATCATGGCCTGGTCCAGCGCAATCTGGTCGGCGGCATCCATGCCGAGAATCTCACTGGCAATGGTTTCGTTGACGTTTTTGACCGCCGTGAGCACCCCCTTGCCCCCGTATCGTTTGGCCCGCTTATCTCGAAGCTCCAGGGCTTCGCGCTTGCCGGTGGAAGCACCGGAAGGCACGGCCGCACGGCCCTTGGCCCCACAGGAGAGAATGACATCGGCCTCGACCGTGGGATTCCCTCTCGAGTCCAGAATTTCCCTTGCCTTTACGGTTAAAATCTCGGTCATGGTCCCCTCCCAAGATGCTGCGTTCATGGTGTGATGCCGGCACACGGCCGGCGGCGTTGTGGCGATACAGCCGAACCCGACCGATCCGGGCCGGGACAACGAACCACCACGGCTTGTGTGTTGCTTGACAAATCAGCGGTAAATGTTACTCTTCAACACAAATGATGTCAAGGTCCGCAAAGATCTCCCCCGCTGGGATTGAGCGCCCTTTGTACACCGGCCCAAACCGCTGTTGCCCCCTGGCGCAACGGCCGATACAAACCCAAATTGAGCAAACTTAAATGCCGGCAAATTCTTACGACGACGCCCATCTACTGGTGGCTGCCATTCGTGTGCTGACCCACAGAAACGCGGGCCCCCCTTCGGTCGAAGAGATCTGCGACATACTCAAGGTATCCCTGGAAAAAGGGAGCCGTCTTTGCCGAAGGCTCGGAGATAGCGGCATCATCGAGCCCGTCCAGGGCGCATTTGGTCCTAAACTCTTTGTGAAAAACCATTTGGCCATCGAAGAGATTTCCAGGGAACCCCAGGAAGACGCATTGCAGGGGGAACTGAAAAAATTCCAGGACACCCGCAACCAGATCCGCCAGAAAGTCGAGGCCATTCAGGCCAAACAGGCGGAAAAGCAGAAGGCGCTTTTTGCGGAACTGGAAAAAAAACTCAAGGCCAAGAAAGAAGCCGGCGGCAAGTAGCGGCTTCCCCTGAACTCAGAAGGAAAAGTGAATCTCCGCCCGCAGAGCCGGGTGGCTTCAGGTTACCCCCCTGGAAAGGGGGGCATATACTCGAGGTATTCTGCCATTTTTGCTTTTTTTCATATCGGCAGAGCGAAGCGACCCCACCCTGTATATCCCGCTCATCCCGGCATGCCCTGCTGCGAAAAAACGTATCTGTTCAAGTGGTTGAGAGGATCAAGACATTCCATACCCTCACACTCTAAGCGTTTACAGGGTGCCGTAGATGCGAGGCGCCGGGCATGCAGACGTACTCTACTGTACTTCAAATGCCCGGGAACAAGTCACGCCTTGGCGTGGTGCCCTGTGAACGCTTACAAAAAAAACTATTGAAGGCCATGATCCCAGTTCCACCCCCCCGGACGATGCTTCATGGCCACCGCCTTGGGAATCGGCTCCACCAAGTTGACAAAGAGCCGGTAGCCGGCCTTTTCAAGGCTGTTTTGCTGGCCTCTCAGATCCACGGCCCAGTTGGGGTAGACCCAGGAGTCCTGCCCGTATGCGACCGCCCACGCCTCTTCCCCCCTGGGGCTGGCAAACGGCGCCTCAGCCTGGATGGATTCAGGCGCAATACGGGAGATGCAAAGGGGATAATTGCCAGAAATGACCACGCCGAGGGGCAACGGACTCTGTTCGGGCATTGCCAGGTAATCGGATTGGCCCAGCTCCGGGCTGAGAATCGCTCCATCAAAACCGAGTTCGGCAAGAATTTCCAGAGCTGACGGGTTGGCCAGGTTACAAAAGGGTCCGGCCCAGAGTTCCAATGGCTCGGTGTTTTCAAACAAGGCGATTTGCCAGGGGGTGTTGAGGACAAACCGTTTGCCGCCCATTTTTAATACCGCACCGATCTGGTCAAGGAGTTTATCCTGGTTCTGGGGCCAGCAGACCGGGGGAAGCCACCACACCACCTTGCCCCCTTTCCCGACTCCGACGCAGCGCAGGGTTTCGTCGGAGAGCCACAGGCCCATATCGTTGCCGAACGCCCCGCGGCTGGACTGCCTGAACACATCCATGACCCTAACCGACGATTTTCGCAATTTCGAAACCGTCCGTTGGGCCAACGGCGGATCGCTTGGAAAATCCGGTTCGACCGATTTCCGCGGCGGAAGTCGTTCCATCTCTTTGCTGAGCCGGTCAATCATATTCGTCAGGGCCGGCTCGGTCCGGTCGGTCAGAAAGACCGCTGTCCCGTCCGGCGGCTGTTTCCCCCTTATCGATGGAATCTTGAACTTTCCCTTCTTGGGAACGGCCCGTGAAACCCGAACCTGCACGTGCCAGGGCTCGTCCTCGTAGCCGACACGAAGCGCATCACCGGATAGCAGCGCTTCACGCGGCACGATATGGGGTCCGGCCTTTCCGCCCTTGGTTCGGCCGATAAAAAGGCCCGAGCCGGTTTGGCGGGTCTTTTGGACCGGATGCTGGGAACGTTGGGGAAGAAAACCATAGTGGGTGCCGCTGCGCCCTAAGGAATGGGCCAGCAGGTCCAGGGCAGCCCGTTTGGCCTTGGGATCCCCCCCCTCGTCACGCAGCATACGATAGGCGCTGACCGTATAGTAAACATAGTGGGGCCCCTTTTTTCGGCCTTCGATCTTCCAGGCGGACACCTGGGGAACCGTCTTAAGGGCCTTGGTCAGAACGTCCAGGCTCAAATCCTGACAGGAAAAGGCCCGATGCTGTTTGTTTTCCTGGGTATACCAACGGCGGCAGGGCTGGACGCACCGGCCCCGAAGACCGCTTTTCCCCCCCATGTAGCTGCTCCAATAGCAGCGCCCGGAAACAGCGTAACAAAGTGCCCCGTGAATAAAAACTTCCAGGCCGAGCCCTTCGGGGCAGCTTTGGGCCAGCATGCGAATTTCATCGATGCTCAATTCCCTCGGCACCACCACCCGATCCATGCCGAGCGTTTCCCGCATCATGGAAAAGGCCGCGCCCATCCCTGCATTGGTCAGGGTCGACAGATGCAGCTCTCCTGAAAAACCGACGCGGCGCGCCAGATGCACCACGGCCAGGTCCTGGATGATCAGGGCATCGGGGTGGACATCGCGTTCCAGGTCATGAATCAAACGCGCGGTGTCTTCCAGTTCACCGGGCTTGATCATGGAATTGACGGTGACATAGACCCGCGCCCCCTTGGCGTGGGCCAGTTGCGTGAGGTCAGCCAGTTCGGTCACGGAAAAATTCGTGGCGGCCATGCGGGCCGAATACCGTTTAAGGCCGCAATAGATGGCATCGGCTCCGGCTGCCAAAGCCGCCAGGAAGGAGGGCCTGCTCCCGGCCGGAGCCAGGATTTCCGGCACATTGGTGACTTGATTGTTCACGTTTAAGCCCAATTTTGAGACTATTTTGCGAAGCTGGCACAAAATACATGATTGACAAAATGATGCTTCCTACTAACATTGAATTTTTCTGGCGCTCCTATACAAACCACCATTTAGGAAATTTGTAAAGAAATCCTCTATATGCCTGTCTCCGAGAGAGAAAAGTTGTTTGCGACGATTGCTCGAAAGGGATTCGAAAAGGATCTCTATTCCCACGATGAAGTATTTGGTGAAATACGACAGCACACAGAAAACACAACACCATCTATTGCACGGATGAACGCGGATTACACGGACTCTCTTGATAAGCTTAATTATCTCACCGCCCGCTTGAGGCGTCGCTCTGAGAGCTATGCCCCACAAGCCGCTCAAGGCGCCAAGAACGCTAAGAAATCCTTTTTACGCAATCTGCTCCGCGCCAAGCTCCAGGCTCCAGGCTCAACGCTCCAGGCTCCAGGCTCCACGCTCCACGCTTTGCTGGTGATCGGCCAAACAAATAAATCCTGGATATCCTGTTCATCCTGTTCATCCTGTCAAAAAAACGTTGCGTCCTTGGCGTCTTGGCGGTAAAAATCTTTTTGGTTGCAACGATGACAATCCCTATAACCGAACAACAACTGCTCGCCCAAACGGCGTTGCCCTATTTTGGGAAGGGGAATGACGATCGGGCGTTCTTCCAGCGACTGGCCCAGGTGGACCCGGAACGCTTCGTGGACGATGCAATGCGTCAGGGCATGGCCGGTCTGCTGTACCGGCGCCTGTTGTGCGCCAAAGCGCGCCATGGCATTCCCGACGTCCAAATGACCCGCCTTCGACGAATCTATCTGGCCACCGCTGCCGGCAACGTCAGTCGCATTCTGGATCTCACGGAAATCCTGACCGGTACAAACAAGGCCGAAATCCCTGTCGTCATCCTCAAGGGCATGCGTCTTATGGAATCCGTCTACACCGACCCCGGCCTTCGGCCCATGGAGGATATGGACTTATGGGTCATGCCCGATCAATTCCATCGACTCACCGAGGCACTGGAGGATCTCGGATATCAAAACAATCCCCTCTATCCCAAAACATTTAAAAAGGGCAAAACAGTCATAGACATCCGGACCCACCTGTTGGATGCCGACCGGATTCAAGCCAGGGGCGAACTCATGGGTATCGGTCATGATGCAGTTTTTCAGGCATCCATACCCATACCCATCAATGGATTCATGGCCCGCGGCCTGACGGATACCGATCAGGTGCTGTTTCTTTGCATTCACGCCCTGAAGCACGACATGTCGCGGATGATCTGGCTGGCGGATATTCTGGGGGTGGTCGGTCCGTGGGGAGAGGCGCAATGGCAGGATCTGAACAAACGGGCGGCCATGTGGGGGCAGGAAAAAGCGCTGGCATACCTCCTTTATTTGATTCAGCGGCTTTTTCGGGTCAAACTTCCATTAGAGGTGGCAATGGGAAAAAGCGAGGTCGCCTTTGGAGCTTTGGAGGGATTTGCCTTGCGGCAGCGCATCCGCAAAAAAGCCCTTCCCCCGTGGTCGCCCCTGGTGCTCTTTTCCACGAAGAAAGGGCTACGTAGCCGATTACAATACGTTCTTGAAACGCTGTTTCCCCGCCCGGAAATTCTTCGGCAGGTTTTTCACCAATACCCCGAACACCAAACCCCTGCACTCTATCTGCTCAGGGCGGTACAACTGCTGTCCATGCCCTTTGCCCGTCGCCACTGAGTGTTTATTAGCTTGGAGCGTGGAGCGTGGAGCATGGAGCGTGGTTATCCTCTGCGATCTTTGAGGTCTCTGTGGTTAAACCGTCAGTTATCGTCGCATTGGAATGGGAGCGGCACTCGTCGCAACAGGCGCTGACGCTTGGGCCAAGAGTTCGGCCTTCTCCAGTTGGGGCAAAACGAAAATAATGCCGGCAAAAAACCAGAACGGCTCCATAATGCGAACAATGATGAAGGTGTTGGCACCAACGGAATGAACGATCAGGCCGACAAATCCGGCAATAAACCCAATGGTCAACCCGCGGTAATAGGGTGTCGTCAATACTCTCAGGTTATTGACCGCCATCTTCCAGACGGAAAAGAGGAGGTAGAGAAAGGCCGCCAAGCCCAAAATGCCGGTCTCCGTCAGCACCCTTGGAAACTGGGCGTCCATGAATTTGTATCCGGTAACGCCGTAACCGAAAAACGGTTTGCGGGTCCAGTCCGTCAATGCCTGTTGCCAACTGACAAGTCTTGCCGAGGTGGAGGTGTCCAGCCGGACACCGGCGACGCTGATCTGTCCGCGCGACAAAGGCTGTTTGATGGTATACAGGACCCTGTCAATAACCGCCCGAGGCATGAACAATGGGCTCAGCAACAATCCCACGATCATGACTCCCACAATTATGGCTCGCTTCTCCATCATAAACCCCAACGCCAGAACGCTAACCACGACAGCCAGATAGGACGCCCGGGACTGGGTGAACAACAGCGGTGGAATGATAAAGACAAGCAACACCGCCAGGGCCTGGCGAATCTTGAGGTCCCTGACCTGGGTAAAAACACCGGCCGCAATCATGGCCATGAAGGCCAGATAGCCGCCGAAGGTGTTCGGCTCTCCGGCTTCTCCTTCAAATGGGGCGCTGACCCGCCCGCCCTCAGGAATCTGCATGATGCCGAGGATCGATACGACGAAACAGGTGAAAAACAGAAGGAACACAAACCGTTTGACCTGGCTTGCGCTTTCCACATGGTTAACCATCATGAAATAGATGATGAAATACTCGAAATACTTCAGAACGAACAAGGATCCGGTGCCGGGACTGACCCGGCCGGTCATGATGCCAAATCCGGTGGACAGGACACAGGCCACGGCGTAAAGGAAAATGCCTCGGTTTAAGGGCGTCCGAAGAAACAGTCCCAGTTCCTTGTGAACGGCATTTTTGGCAAACCAGCTGGCCCCGATGATCACCAGCAGAAAGTCTTCGTAGCGCAGGGTTACGCCCCGCCCCAACGTGCCACCCTGGGTCGCCCCTGCGCCAAACTCCGGTGACAGAAGCATTGACAAAATCAGGACATACAGTCCGAATTCGATATTGACAAAGGAAACCAGAAACAACAACAGGGCCGTCATGCCCCAGAACAGCGCCGTCGGTGTGTACGCCGTAGCCATGTTTCCCGCCGCAACAGCAAGGATCAGGGATGTCATTATGACCAGGATCAGTCGCATAAAAGAAATATGGTGATAGGTGTTAAGTGTTTGGTCTTAAGTGTTAAGTCATTCAAAATTTCTTTCCGGAAAAAAAGTGCCGGGCTATCTGGATAAAGCCAAACGATACAAAGGTCGCGGGCTGAGGAAATCAAATTTTGAATTAGGGCTGAAAAGTAAAGAAATTATCCCAGAACATACCGACGAGGAGCAAAACCAACACCAGGATAACCAAGAGCCAGCGCTTGATCCCACCTGCCTTGAGCATTCCCGCCAGGCTGCGCCTTTCCGGCGTGCGCTGAATACGCGGCATGCCCTTCGGGGATTCTCCCTTTGATCCATAGTAATACTGGGTATGGTATTTGAAATAATCGGGACCCGATTCCGCCTTGACATTATTTAAAATAATGCCCAGCACCTTGGCGTCGACATTGTCCAAGGATGTTTTCGCCCGTTTCAAAACACCCCTGGCAATCTTGCCGACGGTATAGACTATAATCACGCCGTCCACATAGGCGGAAATCTCAGTGGCGTCGGCAACCGGAAGAACCGGCGGTGCATCGATGAGGACATAGTCGTAACGGTCGTGGGCTTCTTTGAGAAATCCCCGGAAGCGGGATGAACGCAAAATTTCAGCGGGATTGGGCGGATGGGTCCCGGCCGACAGGATATTGAGGTTGTCCAGCCCGGGGGTACGAAGAATTTCATCCAGCTCAAAATTTCCCAGCATCACATCCGTAATGGTATTGGTAATCCCTTCCCACTCGTAATTTCCCAAAACATAGTCGGTCAATCCCGGCCCCCGACTCAGGCCGAACATCTTGTGGATCATCGGCTTTCTCAGGTCACCCTCGACCAGAAGAACCCGGTTCCCGGCCTGGGCTAGGCTCAATGCCAGATTGACCACATTGAAGGTCTTGCCTTCCTGGACAAACGAACTGGTAATCAGGTAGACTTTGCCTTTGCTTTCCAGGCTCATGAAGTCAAGATTGGAGCGCAGGGTTCGGAACGCTTCCGCCGGCAGGGACTTTGGATCGTAATGGGTGATCAGATCCATGCTCCTGCCGCCGATTTTAATGTTCTGGTTAGTGAAGTGCTTTTCTTTTTCCTCTTTTCCCATGAAGGGAATGACGCCCAACACCGGCACCTGAAGCAGGGCCTCCACATCCTCGATGGTTCCCATGGAGGTATCAAAAAGCTCGACGCCAAACGCCAGGACAACCCCGATCACCAGGCCCATGACCAAGCCGGTCAACACAATCATGAATTTGGATGGAATATTGAACGGAACCGTTGAAACGAAAGCAGGCTTGACAATACTGACTTCCTGAATCTTTCCGGACCCCAGTACCAGGGTTTCCTGGTATTTCTTTTGAAGCTGGCCATACAGGGACTCTTGAATCTTCACTTCACGCTGGAGCCGGTCGAATTGGATGGTGTTTTCCGGAACAGACTTTCTTTCTCCCTGTATTCGTTGTTCTTTTTCGACCAGGGCCTTTTCCCGGGAGGCAAGTTTTTTTACGATACCGGAAAGTTCTCTTTTAATCGCGGAAAAAATCACCTGCCCCTGATTGCTGACTTCAATCACCTTGGGATGACTTTCGGTAAAATCCGTAAGAAGGCCAGCCCGCTGAATGGAAAGCTCATAGAGTTGGCTGTACATCGCGTCGAGATGGGGATAGGTAGCAGCCACAAAAATATGTCTTTCAAAACCGACAAGACTTTGAAACTGATTCTTTTCCAAAAGGTCAAGCTGGGATTTGACCGGTTCAAGCTCTTCACGAACCGCAAATAGATCAGTATCGACCTCCTGTATTCGGGTCATGTAATTTTCATTGTAGGCATCCATGGAAATCAGCGGCGTCTCTTCGTTAAATGCCTGAAGCTTTCTTTCCGCGGCTTTCAGATTCTGCAGGGTTTTTTCGAGCTCTTCCTCGATAAACTGTTTGGTCTCGATGGTTTTTCGGTTTTTTTCGACGATATTGTATTGCATGTACGCCTGGGCAACGGCATTAGCAATTTTGGCCGCATCTTCGGGTTTTCCGGAAGTCGCCCGAATATTGATGATATTGGTCCCCTCTTCATTGCTCGCCTCCACCATGGACTTGATCCGGTCGACCACGGCGAGCTTGCCCGGATCGTATCGGATCTGATCAAGATCGAGTTGTTCGTCGATCCACCCCGCCAGTTTGGCGGTTTGGGCCAGAACCGGGAAACTCTTCATGATAAAGGCGTGGGTGATAAAACTCTGTCCCTGGCTGTAGTAAGCACCGGATAAAATCGTGGCCAGGCTGGTCGCATGGTCGATTTTGATTGCCGCCGTGGAAGCGTAGAGCGGAATCGGTTCCCGAAGCCTGGCAAATCCGTAGCTGCTGATTCCCACCAGCATCACCATCAAAACGATCATGACTTTGCGCTTTTTGAAAATGCGCCAGTAATCCCTTAAATCAACGTCGTATTGGGGCATTAATTCGGTCCTCTAATTCCAATTTCGATGAATTCGTAAAAAGTCGTTTTCTTTAACCACAGAGAGCACCGAGAACACAGAGAATTTTCTTTGATATAAAGCGGCTATCTCCGTGCTTCTTGCACTATAATATAGAGATTTTTTTGTTATGCACGAAACCCTGAGCCCCTTGTAAATCCTGTCTGAGACGGCTTTTTCTCTGTGTACTCTGCGATCTCAGTGGTTATCAATTGGCTTTTCCATGGCCGTCAACTTTTCACATTAAACTTGAAACGTTGAACAACATTAATCCGTGCGAAGAGTGCGGGTCGTGTTTTCATAACTTCGTGTTTCATCCAGATAGTCCCTGGGTACCCTGATAAGGGTCAGTATAGGAGCAATGCGGTCCACAAACAGTTTGATGTCCCCGATAAAACTTCGCGGAACATAGACCAGGTCTCCATTGAGCAGTGCAACGTTCTGGGTCTGGTCCCCCTCTTCACTCAGCCGCTGGATGTCGGCCGAGAGCACCTCGGGCTGGGTAATATCACCCCGAACGATCTTGGTGCTCCCCTCCTTGGCAAAGATGGTCACGCCGCCGGCCATCATCACGGCATCAAAGATTTTCATATCCGACCCTTTGAACGTGTAAATTCCGGGCCTTTTCACCTCTCCGAGCACATAAACCCGGTTGGATTCAGCAGTCAGCCACGGCACGTAAACCACATCGCCGGGGTCGAGCACCACATCCTGGTTGAGATCCCCCTGAAAAAGCGCCTTGAACATATCCACGGTAATGGTCTGCCCGGTTTTCTTTCGAATGCGGACATCAGACATATTGGCGCTTTGCGCCATCCCTCCTTGTTCACCCAGAGCATCAAGGACGGAAGTCCGCCCCTTCATCTCGACCCGGACGGTTCCCCCGGAGCCTGACCCGATGGCGCCCATGAGGCTGACATACTTGCTTTTGAATTCCTTGACCGCCACGTCCACTTTCGGGGTTCTGATGAATTCGGAAACCAATTTCGTGATCTGAGCGTCGAGTTGGGACGGCGTTAATCCATTGACATAAAGATCGTCAACAAAACCAAAGGATATTTTTCCAAGTTGGCTGACTTCAACCACTACCTTTGTGGTATCAAGGCCTTTCCAGATGGTGACTTCCAGCACATCGTTGGATCCGATGCGATATTCCTGAGACCCATCGATGGTGGTAAACGACTCGTTTTCAGCAATAAGAAGGCCCCGGCCGCCCCGCTTCCCGGTCCGGCCCATTACGGATTCATGGACAGCAAATTCAGACTGGCCGGAGGCGTCTTTTCCATGCCATACCTTGATGCCGTTTCCAAAACCGGCGACCAGGACTTCATCAAAGCCATCGCCGTTGAGATCGGCGGTAACAATTTCATAGTAGGTCCCCTGGTCCGGAAACCGGTTGGGAATCAACTGCCAGGTCCCGTCTCCTTGATTTTCCCAGGCCCGAAGCCCCTGGTCCGCCATGGAGCCGGCCATGATGTCCATATCCCCATCGTTGTCCAAATCATGGGCGACAACATCCCAGAAGCTACGATTCTGCTGGACCAACTTCCCGTCCGGGCTGGAAAAGAGCACCGGATCGGCGGCGTCAGGATCTTTGATGGCCTCGCCTTCACGCGATGTTAAAACATCTTTGGCCTGATCCGAGACCGGGCCAAAAAGAGGAGTAAAACGTCCGTTACCATCACCTGAAAAAAGCATCACGCCCGACCGGTAGGTGCCGGCCAGCAAGTCCAGATGGCCGTCGCCGTTCATATCTGCAGCATTGAGCCCGTAAAAGCTTCCCATCTGAACCGGCGGTGTCGTGGTCCATCCGCCTCGGCCGTCGCCCATCCAGATATTCAAGGCACCGTTTCGGCCCCAGCCAGCCCCGGCAAGGTCTATATTGCCGTCCTCATTGAAATCAGCCGAAATCACATCCATGTAGATTCCGGTCACTGTGGGGCCGCTCTCCCGTAGCCATCCGCCCTGTCCGTCGCCGATCCACACCTGGATTCCGCCCCGGGTCTCGGTGGTGCTATTGGCGGCAATCAGGTCCAGGTGGCCGTCCCGGTTGACGTCGACAGCAGCCATCCCCTGGTATTTGTTGATATCGGTGGGACCTGGAATCCGATTCCACTGTCTTTTCCCCATATTCTTCCAGACCATGATGCCTGCGGATTCGCGTTGAACGGACACGGCGATATCGGCTAACCCGTCCTCATCGAAATCGCCAATGGCCAGGGACCGGACATCCGCCTCAAAGGGGAGGAAAATCGGCGGCGACACGCCGCCAAGGCCGTCACCAAACCAGATGCCCACCGTTCCCGGAAAGGATCCGCCGGCAATCACGTCAAGATGGCCGTCATTGTCCAGGTCTTCCACCGCCACGGTTCTAAACTGGCCCGAAGCCGGGAGTCCGGGAGCCTGATATTCTTCCTGAAAGCTTTTCTTGGAAACCGGCTTCGAGGAATGGGCGCAGCCGAAAAATAAAAGCAATCCGAATATAAATAAAACGGTAAAAAAGTGCTTGCGCATGTCTTGTCCCACATCGTTTGTTTTGTCTAATTCCAATTTGCATTCAAGTTCAAGAAGATATGAAATGACACAGTCGCGCCTATTTTAGAAAAGGCACAAAGTGTCACGATAAACGCAAATTGGAATAAAATTATGGCTATCATTTTTTGTTTTGCGAACCACAAACAACTTGTTTCTATCTCACCGCCCGCTTCGCCAAATCGCCAAGAACGCAAAAAAACTCTGTTTGCTGAATCGGGTCCTGCACTGGCCTAACACCGGCCACCACGGCTCGAGGCTACGTCATAGAGGCTTCAACCCCACAGGGCGATTCCGCAATCAGCTGCTATCCCCGACGGAAGGCACTCGGAATTCAGGGTTTCGGTATGGCACCAAGTCCCATACAGCCGAGCACCTGCCCGTGGGCACCTGTACGGCGTAGCTTGAAAATTGAAGTCGCATGGCACCATTTGTTCGGCCGGAGCGCCTGATGTTTTTTTTGTTTTCTTCCGTCATCGGCGGTCATCCGTCATCTGTCATCTATCTTTAACAGGTGATCGGCCGAACAAATCAATCCTGGATATCCTGGTATCCTGTCAAAAAAATTTTGCGATCTTTGCGCCTTTGCGGTGATACGCATTTTGGGTTGCGGCTCATCCTCGATAGGATCTCCGTGGTTTAAAAAAATGGCTTTTTACGAAACTATCAACCTTGAACCCCTGCTCTTGACCATAGATAACTCATAGAAATCCTAAATCTTCTGTAGAGTACGCAACGAGCACATAGATAACAAACAAATATCAAACAATCTCTGTGTGCTTCGTGATCTCTGTGGTTTAAACGCCGCCTTTTGCACGGGTTTATAGATCCTCGATTGCCATCTTGACAATATTGGTATCGATCACCCGGGCCCGCTGCATGGCTCCGATAAGCAGGCACCGCTCGCACAGGTTGTTGATTCTCAAAGGGATCCCCTTGGAATAGCTAAATATCGGGGTTATCGCCTCCTTGGTGAACATACCCCGCGTGGCCCCGGCGCTTTTCAACCGGTATAGAATATAACGCATGGTATTCTGATGGGTCAGCGGGCCGAGGTCAAAACGGATGGCAATCCGTTCGTTTAAGGGCCTTAGCGTCTGAATGTTCCCCATCAACGGGGGCTGCCCCATGATCACCATGGTAATCAAAAACCCGCCGTCAGACTGAATGTTCAAAAGCATGCGAAGCTCTTCCAGGCTCGCACGCTCTTTGATCAGATGGGCCTCGTCGATGATGAGAACCGTATGGCGGCCCGTGTCTGCATTGGCCGCCAGTTTGGCTTCGAGCCTTTCCAACAGCAAGACCTTGGATTCGCCTTCATGGTTAACACCCAGAGCAAGCAGGATGGCTCGAATGAGTTCCAGGGAATTCAAAGCAGGGTTGACGATGGTCTTAACCTCGAAACGATCCTCCGGAAGGCGATCCTTCAAAACCCGACTGATGGTCGTCTTCCCCGAACCGACTTCACCGGTCAGCATGGCCACGCCTTTTCGGTTCTCCACAGCGTATAGTAGCCGAATCAGAGCTTCTTCGTGCTGAGGCGAAGGGAAAAACAAATCCTGGTCGGGCGCATTGCCGAAGGGTTGGTTTTTGAGTTCCCAGTATCCAGTGTACATAGTATTCCCAACTGTTTTCCAGCTATAAATGGCCTTTTTGCCCAACCCGCCAGAGGCGGACAAGTCTCGGCGTCAATCGGCGTCATTGCCTGTGCTACGTAGCCCCCCAGCCTCCGCACATTGTCTTTATTTCCTTGACCTTGGAAAAAAATCCACATTTGTGAATTGGACAGTATTTATTCTGCGTAATCGGCGAAATCTGCGGATAAAAAGAGGTCATCGAAATTTGGAATTATCGTTGAACGATCCGGTTTTCGATACCATAGACAAGCAACTCCGAATGCTGATCCGCCGCCCCTTCCGGGGTGTAGAAAGCGCCCACAAAGACATGGAAAGTCGCCTCCATTTCGGCCAGGTAAGGGCTAAATCCTTTCTGGCGGAGTTCCTTCAGATTCCGCTCAGCCATTGCCTTATCCGTAAAAGAACCGGTCAGGGTCGAATAGCCGGTTTTCTTGACCCTGACGCCATCGATGGATCTTTCAGCGATATATCGTTCGGCCGAGTCGATATCCTCGAAACATCCTGAGAACACACGATACCAGATGCCATCCTTGCCAAGATTCACCTTGACCCAGTGGGCGGGAATACCCGCGGTCTCAAGCGCTTTAACCTCTTTTTCCGCACTCATCTTATTGTTGTGCGAAGCAAACTTGATTGAAAATGGGAAGCCTGTCTTCCATTCGGCGTTGGCGGATGGTAAGGGCTTTGGTTGCAAAGCTGGAGCCGTCATGGCAGAGGATTGCCTGGTAGGAACGGTTAAAAGGGAAAGCCCTGCTTTATCGTCTGCTGTTTCGGGAATCTCAATAGCCACTGATCTCGCTGTTCGATTTTCAACTTTTTCGATTGACTGAAATTGATCAGAAGCATTTCCAGGCAGAGTCACACTAAAATCAACGACCTCTTTTTTCAATTGATTTTCGGGATGACCGGATAAAGAAGCCGGTGATACGCCCGGGATCCGTTCCCTTTGGACCTTGTTGACATGCTGGTAGGCACTGGCTGAAGCAACCATATCGGAGGATTTTGTCACATCCGTTACGGCCGTGCCGTAATGGGCAAAGAGAGCCGCGGCGACAAAGAGCGCGGCAACCAAGCCTATAGGCGTCCAACCCAGGCGAAAAAAGGGCCATCGTCTCTTTTTGTCTCGTTTTCCCTTTCGTCTCCCGGCGCCCTCCTCATTGTCATTATCAGAATTTTCCGGTAACACCGCGGTGGCTTGCCCCGTGGAAGAGACCAGTTCCGAGGTTTCTGAAATGGCAAAAAGTTCCTCTTCGGAAATGGAATCGGTAATATAGAGCAACGGATTCTCCGGCAGATTGATCACCCTATCAGTTAAAATCCGTTGTTTCTGGGAGTCATAAATTACCCGTATCTTGGGACGCATGGGTTGGTCGGAATACGTGTTGATGACCTGCCCGATCGCCTTGGAATTTAAACGGACATAGCTGAGCAGCGGAAAGATTGAGAAGGTGTTCAATAACGCTTTGAGGTACACCTGTTTAAATTTTCCTTTTCCGGTCCGTATGATCTCCTTGACCGCAAAAAAATGAGGAAGCCGCTGTCGCTGGGGGCGAGTGTGAATGAGCGCCTCATAGACATCGACCAGCCCGACAATCTGAGCATACTCGTTAATTTCCTCCCCCATGAGCCCCTTGGGGTAGCCGGACCCGTCGATCTTTTCGTAAACCTGCAATGCCCCTTCGGCAAGAAAAGGGTAATCATCCTCGAATTGTTTTAAGATTTCGTAGCCTAAATTGGGCCTGTCCTTGAGTTGTTCGAATTCGCTGTCACTGAGCCGTTCTTTTTTATAGACGATGTCATCGCTGATAAGCGCCATGCCGAC
Organism: Desulfobacterales bacterium; assembly: GCA_016342285.1. GTDB lineage: Bacteria > Desulfobacterota > Desulfobacteria > Desulfobacterales > JAEINQ01 > JAEINQ01. The sequence continues at coordinate 981 of JAEINQ010000007.1, read as the reverse complement.
ATCATGAAAGAGCCCGAGCATGCCGATTTCCACCTGGCGGGTTTTGCTGAAGCCTAATTTTACAGCCATTTTCATGGCATAGATGGCCAGGTTGACGGAATGGTTCACAACGAAATTATGGGAATCGTCAGAATGAATGGCTTTGAGAAACAATTCATCGAAAGGGGTCTCAATATCGGCGACTTTTTCTAATATATCAATGGCGGAACCGATGGCGAAAGGCTTGTTTTCCCTGACCGACACCACTACCGACGTCAGGTAGTCGGATGCCTCCTGGTACAATTCCTTGCGCTTTTCAGAATGTGCGTCATGGTGCCCAGCATCCAAATTCACGGAGCTTCCAGTTGCCGGGCCGTCCTTTTGCCCCTGGGCAGCCAACTGACGAAAACTCAGGCGGCCATTGGTGGGCCGTCGAGCCCCTGCCCCGCCACTCATCATTCCGGAAATACCTTCGCTCATGCTTGAGAACTTAACCATAATTCAACCCGTTGCGTTATAAAGTTTTTCCTAATAACCGCATTGTCTTCTGATGTCAATCAAAAACCCACTATTTTCGTCATGATTTCTTTAAGTTATCCAAGATTCGGGCCGTCTCTTGAGACACAGGCCCGCGATAGAATCTGCACGGACAACCAACCGTATTTAAATGCATAATACATGCCAACCTTATCCATTCGCCACAAAATAGTCCAAAATAAGTAGCTCCTCTGCTGAACGGTTACGTATTTCCAGTCACACTACTTTTTTCACCACCCGTTCGCTTCGCTCTCTTGAGACGCAGAGAGCGTTGAGGGGTCTTGAATTTTATCCAATCGAGACGACGATTGGATAAAAAAAACATCCACTAACGGCAGGTACAGGCCTGTGCCACGAAGTGGCTGAATGCTTATTGATTGCCGTCGTCTCCCCCCTGTGTCAGGATAGTTGTCGTATGATCTAAAACCCTCTATAATAGAATCTTCCGGGGGCAAAGGAGGAGCG
>JAEINQ010000084.1 GCA_016342285.1 Desulfobacterales bacterium | reverse complement strand
TCGATAACGGTCACCCCGGTCAACGACAACGATCCTGCAGCCGTGGACGAGACGATCACGGTGGCCGAGGGCGGTACGGCGACGACCCTTGTGGGCGGCGCTGCCTCGGTGCTGACCAATGACACCGACACCGATCTTCCCAACGATACGTTGAGTGTTGCGGTGGGCACCGGCCCGACCAACGGCAGTCTGACGTTAAACGCTGACGGCACTTTTTCTTATACCCACGACGGCAGCGAAAACCTGACCGACAGTTTTACCTACACGGTGAGCGATGCCGACGGCGGCGTTACCGACAGCGGTACGGTCTCGATCACGATCACCCCGGTCAATGACAACAACCCGGTGGCCGTCGACGAGAACATTACCGTTGCCGAAGGCGGTACGATGACGACCCTCGTGGGCGGAGCAAGCTCGGTGCTGACCAATGACACGGATACCGATCTTCCCAACGATACGCTGAGTGTTGCGGTGGGCACCGGCCCGACCAACGGCAGTCTGACGTTAAACGCCGACGGCACTTTTTCTTACACCCACGACGGCAGCGAAAACCTGACCGACAGTTTTGCCTACACGGTGAGCGATGCCGACGGCGGGGTAACCAACTCCGGCACGGTCTCGATAACGATCACTCCGGTCAACGATGCACCGGTGATTGGCGGCGATACCGCTGGGGCGGTCACCGAAGACGGCACCTTGATCGATACGGGAGCCATCACCATCACCGACGCCGATGCCGGCGAAGCGGTTTTCATGGCTCAAACGTCAGCCGACTCGACCGGCGGCTACGGCAGCGTTGACCTGGATGCGGCCGGCAACTGGACTTACACCCTCAACAACGGCCGCGCCGCGGTCCAGGCACTGAATGCCGGTGAGACCCTGGCCGACAGCTTTACCGCGGTTACTGCGGACGGATCGACCCGGGTGGTGACCATCACCATCACCGGCAGCAACGAAGCGCCGGTCGAGGATTCGGGTTCCACTGCCGGACGCGATGACGGCGATTCTGAGGACGTTGTTTCGGTGCCGATCCCTGATGAAAGCGTGGCGGAAGACGCTGAAGATACGACTGTGCTGAATCCGGTTGTTGGCGGTTCAGGGGAAAATGGGATTAGCGAAGATGCACCGATATCCACTGTGGAAGGGCAGTTGCCCGCCGGTGGTGTCGAGGGGGATGAAGCGGCGAATTCTACGGGTGGACCGGCTGCCAGCCAGCACGAAGAAATTTTCTATCTGGTCGATGAGAACGACATTGATGAATCATTAGAAAGGGCTGGCTATCACAGCAATTATCTTTTTTTTGACAACGATCTCCCTGAAGCGGTCGCGTTTGAAAAACATCTGCGTGTTCGACACACAGCCTTAGAAAAAGTTTTGGAACCGAAAGATTTGGCCCATATCGGCAGCATTGATTTTGAAAGCAATGATCTGAAACAGGTGGTCGAAAAGGGCGACTATGATCAGTTCCGGAATGAAATCGACAAGGCGTTTAATTCCGAGCAGCGATCCGAATTGACGAATAGCAGAATCATCACCATCACCTCGACCGCCTTCACGGCAGGTCTTGTGGGCTACCTGTTTCGGGCCGGATCACTGGCCGCCAGCCTGGTTTCGGCCCTGCCGTTGTGGCGATGGTTTGACCCCATCACCATTTTTTCCGGGCATAAGGAGGCGCTGGAAAAAATTGACGAATCCACAGAAGAAGACGAATTGAATTCTGAGAATTTCTTTGATGGTGAGGCGAAATGATATTTCGAACCCCTGCCATGAGACTCAGCATCGCGCTGGCTTTATTGACGGTCAACTTGCTGTTTTTGGCCGACCTGATCGGATTTATTCCCAACGCATCCGAATCGGCCCTGAAGCTGCGTCAGGGCTTGAGCGAGTCCCTGGCGCTGCAGTTTTCCGCCACCGCTGAAAAAGGCGAATTTCAGATCATCCAGAATACCCTTCGGGCGGTCGTGGATCGGAACGAAGACATTCGATCCGCGGCAATCCGTACCGAAGATGGCCAACTGATCGCCCTGGCGGGGGAACATCTGGTGCATTGGAAAACTTCGGCCGACGGCAAGTCGACGCCGACCCATGTTCGTGTTCCGGTGTATCGGAAAGGTGAAAAATGGGCCACGGTGGAAATCCGGTTTGCACCCCTCTGGATGAATGACCTGACGAGCGGTTTTACCAATTCATTTACCGGGCTGCTGGTGTATATCGGTCTGAGTTGTTTCATTTGCTATTTCTTCATCATTAAAAAGACGTTGCGTGAGCTTGACCCTTCGCTGGTGATTCCGGAGCGGGTGCAGAAGGCCTTCGATGTTCTACAGGAAGGGGTTTTGATCCTGGACAAAAAAGAACAGATCGTGTTGGCCAACAAGGCGTTTGCCGGGTTGTTCGGTAAGGCCACGGCAGCGATGATTGGATTGAAAGGCTCGGAACTGGGTTGGCTCGATTGCCAGAACCCCAAACAGGTAAGGAGACTGCCCTGGGTCAGGATACTACTGGAGGGCCTGGAACAGAAGGGCGCATCATTGAGCCTGATGAACAGTCAGGGAAGTAAAATCAAATTGGCGGTCAATGCCGTGCTGGTGACCGATGATGCCGGAAAGAACCGCGGTTGCCTGGTGACCTTTGACGATATTACTCAACTGGAAGAAAAAAACTTCGAACTCAGCGATTTGGTGGAAAAGCTTCAGTTGAGCCACGAGGAAATCCAGGCCAAAAGCACGGAGTTGGAGTTTTTGGCCAATCGCGATCCATTGACGCGCTGCTTGAACCGGCGTTCCCTGGAAAGAAAATTCGACGAGTGCTTTATCCGGGCCAAATTTGACGGGACGCCCCTCTCCTGTCTGATGGTCGATATCGACTTTTTCAAGTTGGTCAATGACCGCTACGGGCATGCCAGCGGCGACCAGGTGATCCGGGCCGTGGCCGATGTGTTGAGGCGCTGTACCCGGGAAAACGATCTGGTCGGCCGTTATGGCGGTGAAGAATTTTGCGTGGTGCTGCCTGATTTGGATATGAAAAAGGCTGCCCAGATTGCCGAGCGCGTGCGCAAATCAATTGCAAAAACACCGTGCGGGGGAGTCAAAATTACTGTCAGCCTGGGGGTTTCGTCGCTGGCACAGAAAGCCAGCAAACCGGACGAGCTGGTCAATCAGGCCGATAAGGCGCTATACCTGGCCAAAAAGAGCGGGCGGAACCGGGTTGTCAGATGGGGGGAAACCGATGTGCTCAATGGGCCATTCGAAGACGATGATAAGACGTCGGCAGAACCGGAACATCTTCAGGCTGATGAAACCGGGGCCAAGGCCAACAGTGAAGCGGTGAATCAACGGGTTCAAGAGTTGGAAGCGCTGCTGGAAAAACAAACGCTCGAGATCGAGCATTTTGGCATGTACGATTCCCAGACCGGTTTGCCGACCCGGTCATTGTTCGAAGATCGGATTGTCCACGAGATCGCCAGGAGCAAACGGCAGGATAGCCTGGTTGTTGTGCTGTCGATGACCATCGATACGATCAAAAGGGTAGACGAAACCCTGGGTCACAGTGCTGCCAAACAGTTGGTCGAGGCCTGCGGAAAACGCCTGAACGATGTTCTGAGAAAGGATGTCGATACGGTTGCAGTGATTGAGGACGTTGAAAGGGGCGTAACGGTGTCTCAGATCAATCAGACCGAGTTCGGAATTCTGTTGACCGATATCAAGCAGGTCGACCATGTGACCTGGGTGGTCAAGCGTCTGCTGGATACCTTTGAAAAACCGTTCCCGGTCAGGGGACAGGATCTTTATACTTCGCCCTACATCGGCGTCAGCGTATTTCCCTACGACGGGCAGACCGTTGAAGATCTTTACAGGAGCGCTGTGAGCGCCTGCAGCTATGCGGAGAAGATAAAAGGAAACAATCGCTACCGTTTCGCGTCGCATGACATCAACGAGATGGCAATTCGGACGCTACAGATTGAAAGCTGTCTGCACGAGGCCATTGACAACAATGAATTGCAGCTGCATTTTCAGCCATTGATCAAAACCGCCACCGGGCGGATCACCGGGTTCGAGGCGTTGTTGCGGTGGAACAGTGCCCGCCTGGGTGCGGTTCCTCCCGACGAGTTCATCCCGGTTGCGGAAAGTTCGGGGGCGATCGACCGGATCGGAGACTGGGTACTGGTTCATGCCTGCAGACAGATCCGGGATTGGCTCAATGCCGGCCTTGAGGTGGGTTCGGTTGCCGTCAATCTGTCGGGACTGCAACTGCGCAAACCGGATCTGGTTAGTCGGATATTGAAGATTCTCGACGAGTTTGACCTGGAACCTTGTATGCTGGAGATTGAGTTGACGGAAAGCTCATTGGTTGATTCCAATGACAAGCCGTTTGCCGTCCTGAAGCAGATCAAGGAATTGGGCATCCGGGTGGCAATGGATGATTTCGGCACCGGCTATTCATCTTTGGCGTATTTAAAAAATATTCCGCTGTCCAGCATAAAAATCGATCGTTCCTTCATTGCCGGTATCGGAAAAGATGACAATGCGGATAAATTGCTTGCATCCATCGTATCCATGGCGCATCGGCTGGGGCTGGAAGTGGTTGCCGAGGGGGTTGAAGAGAAGCATCAGGCGGACTATCTGACCATGCTGGGGTGCGAGACCCTGCAGGGATACTTTTTTGGCCGTCCGGTTCCGTCCAATGAGGCGGTTGCCTTTCTTGATGTCCGGCGCGCCGCTTAGTTGGTCAGACGCCTGAGTAAAGCATTTACGCCCAGAGGACGTGGCCTTGGATTGCACCTGGGAGGGGCCAACGTAATCCCGGGGACAAGTGACTATAGTGACTAAAGTTACGAGTGAGCTAAAGTTATTGAGTCGCTACGCTCCGTCTAATTTCTAAAAACGGCAGAATGCCTTAACTTTAGTCACTATAGCTCACTCGACACTTGTCTCAGGATTGTTCGGCATAGCCAATTGGCTCTGACTACGCTCATAGGAAGTGGATTTCTATTTCGAATTGAATGGCCTGATTGCAAAAGGCCCTTCTGGCAGATGCGAAACCATTGGGGAAGCGGTTGAAGGCATCTTTTTTTGAGGTTTGACATTTTTTATGGTATATTCCCCAGGTTATGCGACTTTATTTAAAGATATTTTTTTTGATTCTTCTTCAAATCTTTGTTTCACTTCCAGCGGTCATGGCCGCCGAAGTGACCACCCTCCAGTTTTCTGTTGAACAGGCGCTTGGCAACAATCCCCAATTGCAGGCCTTGACCCACAAGAAGCAGGCGCTTCGGCACGAACTTAATCAAGCTCATGGCGGCTATCTGCCGAGTATCGACCTGAGACTCGGTTACGGGGAGGAGCAACACAGTGACGACGCCACTCGACGACCTGCTGCGAATCCCAGCAACAACGACTGGGATACGCGGGGGGACGCTTCGCTCACTTTGACCCAGAGAATCTACGACGGCGGGGAGACCGGCAGCCAGGTCTCCATCCGCAATGCACAGCTCGATTCGACGGATTATCAGCTTAAGGCTGCGGCGCAGACGATTGCTTTGGAAGCAGTCACGGCCCACTTGAATGTTTTCCGGCAGCGCGCAATGGTGGCTTTGGCAGAAAAAAGCCTTCTGATTCAACGCGATATTCATCGCCTGATCGCGGAGCGGGAGAAGGCCGGGGCGGGCAGTATTGCCGATGTCACTCAAGTCCGGGCACGGCTGGCGCATACCGAATCTGCTTTGTATCTGAGCCAGGCCAATCTGGGTCAGGCTGTTGCCAACTATACCCGGCTGACCGGGGCGTCTCCCGGAGTGCTCGCCCCGGCCGGGGTTCCGGCGACCCTGCCGCAAACCCTGGTAGAAGCCTTGCAACGAGCAGAACAGGGAAATCCGGAACTGCTGGCTATGGATGCCGACCTTGCTGAGGCAGAATCAAAAGTGATGCTGGCCCGTTCGGTCACGAATCCGAAAATTGAGTTTGAACTGAGCAGCCGATACAATGACCAACTCGAAGGGGATCATTCCTGGCAGAATACCAATGCTGCCATGCTCTATCTGCGTTGGAACCTGTTTGATGGCGGACAGGGCAAGGCCGGTGCAAATGCCGCGCTGTCCCGCAAACACCAGAGTATTTCAAAACGGGAAGCCAAACTCATTGAGCTGAAAGAAGTTACTTCCACAGTCTGGTCAAAATATCTCTCCTTGCAGCGGCAGAAGGCCGCCTTCCGTAGCGCGGTGAATTACAGCCGAAAAACCTTTGATGTCTATTTGAAACAATTTTCCATATCCCAGCGAAACCTGCTGGATGTGCTGAATGCCGTGAACGACTATTTTCAATCTGCCGTGCAACTGGTGACCGTCGGCATGAATGAAAAGATTGTTGCGTACCGAATTTTGGCGTTGACGGGAAGCCTTGAGGCGCATAGCTGTTCGGAAACTGGTGACAATGCCGAGGAATACAGTCAGCTGACAGAAGGGCTGGTGCTTTCACTGGCAACGCAATTTCAATCCCCCGCCCCCACCATCGCGTTTTCCGATCCGGAACCCGACCGGGTTCAGGACGGTGCTCCCGTTCGGGAGGAGAGCATTGCTGGCATCGATCCAAAACCAAAGAAAAGAAAACATGCAAGCATAGAGAAAAAATCGACACCGCTTTTTGCCATCGAAATCGGCCCCTGTATCAATCAGTTCGAATTGGATCAGGCCGTAGAAGTCCTTCGCCAATATGAAATCAGCATGAAGCAGATTTCAGGTTTGGGGCCAGTGAAAATGGTCAGGCTGATTGAAGGGGTTTATCCGCCGGATGAGGCCCGCAGGCGATTGGCGGTTCTAAAGAAAACAGTCGATTCTGCCTTTCTTCTGCCTGCAGAGGGGAAGCTTGAACTTTATGCCGGTTCATTTCGTGAGTCCGACCGCGCGCGCCACTTTTCGGAGTTGCTGGCACAAAAAAAGATCAAGGTCACCGCGGTTGTCGCCGAAATCCAGATGCAAGGCAGAATACTGGTTGTTCAACAAGTTGACCAACAAACCGCAGAGGAAATTGCAGGCCAGATGTCGGTGCTGGGATTAACAGCGAAGCTAACCCCCCTCATCTGACGGCTTGACAAGATAGCCGATGGTTTCCATTCCATACAATGGTCCGATCCACACCGACTACCTGCCTGTCAGGCGCCTCGCGCAACCGGCATGATCAGGCAATTGGGCCCCCCCATCCCCTTGGCGAATTCGCCAAGATCAAGAGCGTGGACGACAAATTCTTCGGTTTCGAGTCTGCCGGCCACCATTGAATTGGCGTGGTTGACGATGAATTCCCCGTCGCCCAGGCAGATGATATTTGCGGTCGAATTTCCCCCGCATGAGATTTCAACCCCATCAAAGCCTTTGATATGTTTCGGGGAGATGATGTCTTTGCAATAAAGCACCCGGTCCGGTCCGAGAGTCATTAAGACTTTGTCCAGGTGTAAAATGGTGTCCGGCAGTTCAATGACACGGACCTCATATCCCATGGCTTCCAGGAGCGAAGAGAGCTGTTCGACCCCGTTTTTATTGGTGCGTACGGACCGGCCGATGAATGCCGCTTTTCCTGCCAGTACCACATCCCCGCCCTCAACGGTCCCCGGGGCCAGGATTTGTCCGACAACCGGTACTTTCAGCCCTTCCAATACCTCTGCCATCCATGCCTCTTCACCGCGACGGGTTGCCAGGCCCAGCCGGAGATTTATGTATCCTTCCGGGGTGCATAAAGACGCATCGCGCGTAAAAACGGAATTCGGATGCCCGACCATTTCCGGAACATCGATCACTTCGGCCCCAAACGCTTTGAGTCTGGATTTGAGCCTGTCGTGCTGTTCAATGGCCATCCCGGGATCTCCCAGTTTGCCGATATTGTGTTCTTTCCGATTGTCGGCGCGGCCATATTCCTTGTTTGGGGTGCAGACCACCACCCGCTGCAATCGGTCGCCTTCACTGGTTACCATGTCGCTCCTTCTCTGTTGGTGATGTATGGGTACTTCTCATGGCGCTTTGGCGGATCTGGCATTTGCCCGTTTGGGGGGCGGTTGGGCGCCACGAGGACTGACGGTACCAGCTGTCCCTGTCAAAAGGGGCTATTGGATTATTCTGCCAGGGTTGATAAGAAAATACAATCTTCCGGCTTGTGGTATCGATTGCCGGACAACTTATCAATGGAGGTTTCCCATGTCAGGCAAAATTCCCCGGATGGCCGGAATTGAGGACTACGCCCATGCCTTTGCCGAGAAGCGAAGAGACTTTGCCGCGGACCAGACCGGCGCGGTGCTGGAACACACTGGAAAATACTCGTTTGATCCGTCGGTGCTTCAGGGAAACATCGAGAATTTTATCGGTGTCGCCCAGGTGCCCATCGGATTGGCCGGCCCGCTTCTGGTCAACGGTGAACACGCCAAGGGGGAGTATTACGTTCCTTTTGCCACCACCGAAGGAACCCTGGTGGCGAGCTACAACCGGGGGATGAAAATCATGCGCGAATGCGGCGGTGTCACCGTTACCGTCACCGGCGACGCCATGCAGCGGGCACCGGTATTTGTTTTCGAAGATGCCCGGAAGGCTCGGGATTTCGGACAATGGCTCCACCTTCATTTTGACGAGATCCGTCAGGCGGCCGAGAGCACCACCAAAACCGGTAAGCTGACGGAGATCGAACAGTACCCGGCCGGCAAGTTGATGTTTTTGCGGTTCAATTATACCACCGGGGATGCCGCAGGCCAGAATATGGTCGGAAAGGCTCGCCAGGACCAGCACGGATATTCTTCACCGCCAGCGACAGATCAGCAACCTGGGGGCGTTTATGGCCGGATCGAGCAACAACGGGTCCCATTCCGCCAATGGAATTACCGCCATTTTTATCGCCACCGGCCAGGATGTGGCCAACGTGGCCGAATCCTCTTCGGCCCTTGTTTATGTGGAAAAAGTCAACCGGGACGATTACTATTTTTCCATTACCCTGCCGTCTCTTATCGTCGCAACCTACGGCGGCGGCACCGGGCTGGCCACCCAGAAGGAGTGCCTGGAAATGCTCGGGTGCTACGGAACGGGAAAGGTGAACAAGTTTGCGGAAATCGTGGCGGCTGCCGTGTTGTGCGGTGAAATCTCCCTGGGAAGCGCCGTGATGGCCGGCGACTGGGTGACAAGCCATGACCGTTATGGGCGCAACCGGTCTTAACCCGAAATTTTTTCCACGGCTCCTGGGCCTCAACGACCCGGTGACTGCCTTTGAGGGCAATGCTTGGCATGCCGGGGCGCCCTTGTTTTACTCGCTGTCTGCAGCGGGCAGGGACCGATTGTTTTCCGATCTATATTGGGCCACTTGGTTTATGATCTCTTCTCCGTAGGCCTTGCCCAATTTTCCGCCCAGCCCTTTGATGGCGCGAAGCTGGGACAAGGTGGGCGGCAGTTGGGCGGCGACGGCGGCCAGAACCGTGTTCGGCAGGATCCGGTAGGCCGGCAGATCGGCCTCCCTGGCCTTGGCGGTGCGCCATTGCCGGAGCGTTTCGTAAAGTTCGGGGTTCTCCAAGTTTTCGGGCACCGAAGGCTTGGCTCCGCTGCGCGCCGGTTTGGCTGCCGGGCCTTGAAACAGGGCCAGGGCGCGCGCCCTGAGAAAATCGGCAAATACGATCCCCGAACGGCAGGCGCTGAGACAGTCGTATTTGGCGCCGGCTTCGGTGAGCATCGCATCCATGGCGGCGGTCAGGGCCTTGCGGGCCTCGCTGTTGTCGGTTTCAACGGTAACGGCGCCCAGGGGAGCGACCACCAGGGTTTTGATCTTGTCGGCAAAATAGTTGGCGGCCTTGCCGATCCGTTCCTGAAGCAGGGGATTGCTTTCGGGATCCTCGGTATCGGCGGCGATTCTGCGGCGCTGGGCGGTGAATTTGTCCGCGACCCCGGTGATCTGAGTCCGTACCGATTCGACGATGCCGCTGAAAAACCCGGGGGTCGTCCCCACAAGGACCGATTTGTAACGGTTGGCGATTTTGATGCCGGTGAGCAGGCGCCGCCACAGCAAAGAAAAATCGAAAAGTTCGTCCAGCAGAAACAACTGGTAGTCCCGACGGTCTGCCTTGAGCCGGTCCGGGCCGGGCATATCCTGTTCGATGTTGCGGGCAAAGGCCTCCACCACGGCATTGCTTTTGATGCTCTGCCTTTCCAAGGGGGTGCTGAGCACCAGGCCGTCGAGGGTGCGGCAGCGGCTCAAGGCCACATACACCTGGCCGTCGGCAAAGGCGGCCCGGGCATCGATGATGGCGCGGTCAAAGGTCAGCCCCTGGCTTTTGTGAATGGTGATGGCCCAGGCCGGTTTCAGGGGGAACTGGGTGAATTTGCCGGATTCGGTTTCCCGAATCTCTTTGGTTTCCGCGTTGAGGGTGTACTGGATGTTGGTCCACTCGGCCGGCTCCACGGTGATGGGCTCGGAATCATCGGGGCAGGCGACGGTCAGCGAATCATTGCCGATTCGCTTGAGCCGGCCGATCTTTCCGTTGAAATACCGTTTTTCCGGGGAACTGTCGTTCTTGACGAACATCACCTGGGCCCCGGGCTTTAGCACGAGTTCTTCTGCCGTGGGGAAAACGTGGGACGGAAACTCGCCTTCCACCGTGGCGTGAAAACGTTTTTCGCGCCCGGGCAGGCCGGCCATGCGCTGGTCGTTGATCTTTGCTGCCCGGCGGTTGTGGGTGGTCAGGGTGATGTGGCCTTCCGGGCCCTGTTCGGCAAAAGCCGGGTCGCATCGCTGGTTCAGCGCGGCCAGGGTTGCATCATCCATGCGGTTGTCGCGCACTTTCCCGAGCAGGTCGATGAAGACCGCGTCGCTCTGGCGGTAGATATGCTTCAGTTCAATGCTCACCATTCCGGTTTCATGCAAGGCCCGGCTGCTGAAAAAAAACATCGTCTCATAATGGTCGCCAAGGATCTGCCATTCATCGTCCTTGACTACCGGCGCCAGTTGGAGCAGGTCGCCGATCATCAGCAACTGAACACCGCCGAACGGCCTGGGGTCGGGCCGGAAGCGGCGCAGTACGGCGTCGATTCCGTCGAGAAGGTCTGCCCGCACCATGCTGACTTCATCGATGACCAGCAGGTCGAGCGTTCGGATGATGTCGATCTTTTGTCGGTTGAAGCGGAATTGTCGGCCTGGCCGGTCCATTCTTGTGGGGTTGTTTTCGTCTGCAAAACCGGGCACCAGGGGACCGAAGGGCAATTGGAAAAACGAATGGATGGTGACCCCGCCGGCATTGATGGCGGCCACGCCGGTGGGCGCCGTCACGATCATCCGTTTGGGGGTCCGGGTTTTGAGGGTGTGCAAGAATGTGGTTTTTCCGGTGCCCGCCTTGCCGGTGAGAAAGAGATGGCGGCCGGTGTGGGCCACATAGTCAAAGGCCAGCGCCAGTTCACGGTTTTCTTCGGTCAATCTGTCGCCTTCACTGGTTACCATGTCGTTCCTTCTCGGTCGGTGATGGATGGGTATCCGCTTCCCTTTCAGATCGATGGCCGTTCGCGGCCTGAAAAAGCGTTTTACGAGACGGTCAAGGGTTGGGCGCCAAAAAAAAAACGACGCCCTGCCGGCCATTAATCCTTGCTGTCATCGAGCTTCTTCAGCCGATCCTCCTGCTGGTCCTGGATGGCGCCGATGTCTTGTTTCATCTGGCCCATCCGCTCGACGCTTTTTTGCCCGCTGAGTTCCTTGACCGTGTCATCGATCTGCTCGTGGGGGTTGCTGCCGTCACAACCGGCGAAAATGAGGACGCTCGACAGGGCGAGCACCGGAAGGAACCTGAGTGTTTTGATTGACCATGCCATGGGTTTCTCCTTTAATGCTGTTTTTCCCCTCATGGCCGCCTCTGGGAAGACATGGGCAGGACGGCATCCAAAATGTTTGCCCGCGCATCAAGAATGATTGGTATATTTCAAAATTGATAGTATAAAAACAACCCGTATAGCAACTCATTTAACCCAAGCGCCCTGTAAGTGCATGGCCCCATACATCATGCGAGGTGACGTTGAAGAAATATGACCTTGTCCTCATCGGCGGCGGGATTGTCGGTGTTTCAACTGCCTGGCAGATGAAACAGCGCTATCCGGATGCGGCCATTTTGCTGGTTGAAAAAGAATTCTCCCTCGCACGGCACCAGACGGGACACAACTCGGGGGTGATTCACGCCGGGGTTTATTACCAGCCGGGGAGCTTGAAGGCCGATTTCTGCAGACGCGGCCGTCGCCAGACGATTGATTTTTGCAAGCAATATGGCCTCTCCTTCGAGCAATGCGGCAAACTGCTGGTGGCCACCGATGCGGCCGAATACCAGCGCATGGAGGCGCTGGAGGCGCGATGCGCGAAAAACCGTATCGACACCCATCTTTTGACCGGAGCCGAGCTTAGACGCCGTGAGCCGGGTATCGTCGGTCTGGGTGCCCTGTTCGTGCCGGCCACGGGGATCACGGATTACAAGACAATCACCTCCCAAATGGCCGATCTGTTTCGGGCCATGGGGGGGGAGATCCGGTTCGGTGCCGAAATCAAAGCGCTGAGGGAAGAAAAAAACGCGGTGCGGGTTTGCCTGGGCACCGATGCGGTCGCGGCCCGGTATGTCTTCGCCTGTGGCGGGTTGATGGCCGACCGGCTGGCAAAAATGATGGACATCCCCATCGATTTTCAGATTGTCCCGTTCCGGGGGGAGTATTACCAACTGCCCGCCGGGCACAATCGCCTCATCCGTCACCTCATCTACCCCATTCCGGACCCCGAGCTGCCTTTTCTGGGTGTGCATCTGACCAAAATGATCGACGGCTCGGTGACGGTCGGTCCCAATGCCGTCATGGGATGGAAGCGCGAGGGCTACGGCCGCTTCAACCTGAGTTTGGAAGACAGCCTGCAGATGCTCGGATTTCCGGGATTCTGGAAGGTTGCCCGGAGCAACCTTAAATCCGGGATAAGCGAGTATCTCGATTCCATATACAAGCCCGGCTATTTGAAACGGGTCACCAAGTACTGTCCCGGCCTGACGGTTGCCGATCTTCACCCTTTCCCGGCCGGTATCCGGGCCCAGGCTGTCATGGGCGACGGCAGCCTGGTTCACGATTTTCTTTTTGCCGAGAGTCCCCGGTCCTTGCACGTCTGTAACGCCCCATCGCCGGCAGCGACATCGGCCATGCCCATCGGGGCGTATTTATGCGATCGAATGACGGCCAAATTCGATCTTTAAAAGGGTGTGAATCATGAAGGTCACCAGTATTCAGTTGGAACGGCGGGAGATTTCAAAAGCGGAGGCGACGGCCCATGCCCTGGCGCTGGTGGATCAGGCGTCGGCAAGTGACCTGATCCTGCTGCCTGAAATGTGGCCCTCTGGTTTTTTCTGTTTCGACCGTTACCCGGTCGATGCCGAACCCATCGACGGGCCTACCGTCCAGGCGTTTCGGGACAAGGCCGCGGCCATACGACGCCACATTCTGATGGGCAGCTTTGTCGAGCGGAACGCGGACGGGCTGTTCAATACCAGCCTGCTCATCGACGCCCATGGGAGCGTTATCGCCGTTTACCGCAAAATTCACCTGTTCGGCTACCAATCCAGTGAACGCGACCTGCTCACCCGCGGCACGGCGGTGGTCGTGGCCGACACGCCGTGGGGCAAGGCCGGATTGGCCACCTGCTACGATCTGCGGTTCCCGGAACAGTTTCGCAAAATGGTCGATCTCGGGGCCGAATTTTTTCTGGTGGTTTCGGCCTGGCCGGCGGTTCGCCTGGAACCCTGGGTCCTTTTCAACCGCGTGCGCGCCTTGGAGAACCTGGCCTTTTTAATATCGTGCAACTGCGCCGGAGCCGATGCCGGATCCCTTTACGCTGGTCACAGCATGGTCGTGGACCCGCTGGGAAAGATCCTGGCCCGGGGAGGCGATCAGGAATGCATGGTTTCGGCGGACATCGACATGGATCAAGCAGCGGCTGTGCGCAAAGAATTCAGTGCGCTCCATGACCGGGTCGATCTGGGGTAGGTGTTTTCAATGCGTCCTGGGAATCCATGCCCTCAGGGCATGGTCAGAGTCAATCGGCGATGCCGTTTTTCTTCTTGACAGGCCGGCCAGCCAATGATGATGCTGCCAACGCCGGGGCGGTAAGCGTTCACAGGGCACCGCATCTGCTTTGTTCCCGGGCATTTGAAGTACGATTGAGTACGCCTGCATGCCCGGCGCCTCGCATCTACGGCACCCTGTGAACGCTTACCCTGCGAGAGTTTGGAACTTCTTGAGCGTTTCAGCCCCGTATACAGTTACCAGGGGCGGGTCGCAGGTGGTGGCTTTTTCAGGATGGGTATGCCATTGTAAAAAAGATCGTTTTGATCCCCGAGCCTGTTTGCATGAATCAAAATCCGGCGGGATTCGAAGTCGGGATTCCTCACGAAACAATCCCCGGGGACAAAGGGCTCAGGCCCGATAACGGGAAAGGGATGTCGTCATGGATCGTCCAGCGTTTGTCTTCTCCCACCGAACGAACAATTTTGCCACGCACCAGCCCGTTCTCTATTCCGCCGTCCAGCGTTCCAAGGGGCCTGTGGCTGAATTCGGGTGCGGGTATGGGAGCACGCCTTTGTTGCACAAGTTCTGCGCGGAACAGGGGCGGCCGGTGGTGACCTTTGAGAGCAACGCCGAGTGGATCGACAAAATCCGCGCCGAATTCGCGTCAGACACCCATTGGTTCATCGAGGTCGAGGACTGGGAAACCATTGTCAGGCATCCCATTGTTCAACAGACGGACTGGGGCCTTTTATTCGTCGACCAGGCGCCATTTGAAGCACGCCTGTGGACCGTGAAAGCCTTGGGCGACCTGCCAGCCTATTTTGTGATTCATGATTGTGACTATTTCCCTGAGCATGGGCTTTTCGGAACCGCACACCGAAAGCTGGCCGGTCCCCATGACACGGGGATTCGGACATACGACGATGTGTTCTCCTCCTACAAGGAATTTTTCCCTTTGCCGCCCTGGCCCTATGCGCCCACCGGTCCGCCCACCCTGCTGGCCAGCAACCACTTCGACTGCGATATCGATATCGACTTTCTGGCCTTTTGATACAACGCCCATAGAGTGGCTTCGAAGCCGCCCTTTCCCTCCCCCGTTGACCCTTCTTTTTTTTTGCAGGAATACCGGCCCTGTCGCGGCCGATATGCGGCATAAAAACAGTGCCGCCGGGCGCTTGAGCCTTGACTCCTCACGCTGCAATGGTGTCACCTTGATGGCGACATGGGACAACCGGCGGGAAGACACCGGGATCTAACATGTTCGGAAACCTGAACGCCAAAGTGAATTAACGAAAAAACATAATAATTACAATCTAATGGCTGCTATCTGCCCTCAGTCCAGAACGGACCATTGGCCAGGATCATGTTCGGGCGGTATTGAATTTCCTTTAGATAACAACGGTTAAACCGATAACGTTCGGAAGTACGAACACGTTCGGATATCCGAACGGCCGTCCCGCATCGCCAGCCCATTCCAAATTTATTTGCACGTCTTTTTAATGCCCTCGGAAAAAGTCGTTCGAAACCCGCAAAGCACAAACCACGCAAGGAATAAGAATAAGGGTGCCGGCGTATCAGCACTGGTGGTTGTATCCGTTTGTCACGTGGCCAGAGCGCTTCCATTAAACGGAGCGTTTTAAATTTCGGGGGGAAGTATAACCAACAACATTAGAAGGTAAATGTTCTATTGAAATACTTCTGGCACAAACGTTGCTCATGGTTACGGTAAAATTTGGATTGGGACGATTTCATCTATTACAGAAAGGGAGTGGACGATGAAAACCGTTGATGAACTGATGGATGCAGGCAGGAGAGCACAGGCCCGGGTGGCCGACTATACCCAGGAACAGATCGATGACGTCTGTCTTGCGATTGGCTGGCAGTTATTCAATCAGGAAAACATCACAAGGCTTTCGGAGTTGGCGGTCGAGGAAACCGGATACGGGAATGTCGAAAGTAAAATTGCAAAGCACCACCGGAAAGTCTTCGGGGTTTTAAAGGATATCCGTGGGGCCAAGACCGTGGGGTTGCTCGAGCGCGACGAAGCCAAAGGCATTTCAAAATACGCCAAGCCCATGGGGGTTGTCTGTGCCATTTTGCCGGCCACCAATCCGACGGCAACCGCCGGAAGCAATGCCCTTTCGATTCTCAAATGCCGCAATGCGGTCATCTTCCGGCCCAGTTCCCGTGCCGAGAAATGCTCGGCGCTGGCAATAGCGTTCATGCGCCGGGGTCTGGCCCAGGTCGGGGCGCCCGAGGACCTGATCCAGATCATGGAAGCCCCCAGCCGGGAGGCGACCAAAGAGCTGATGATCCGATCCGATCTGGTGGTGGCCACGGGTGGCGCCCCCATGGTCAAGGCGGCATACTCCAGCGGCACCCCGTCCCACGGTGTCGGCGCAGGAAACGCGGTGGCCATGGTCGCCGAGGATGCCGACGTGGCCGATGCCATTGCCAAAGTGACCGCCAGCAAGACCTTTGATTATGCCACTTCCTGCTCTTCGGAAAACTCGCTGATTGTTCAGGACGGCGTTTATGACGAGGTGATGTCCGAACTTCGTAAAAACAAGGGCTATATCTGTAACGCCGAAGAAAAAGAAACGCTTAAGAACTGGATGTGGCTGTTCAACGAAAAGAAGCAAAAATATGCCCTGAATCCTCAGGTTGTGGCCCAGTCTGCGCTCAAAATTGCCGCCTGTGCCGGCCTCAAGGTGCCTGACGACACGCAGATGCTGATCGTGGAAGGGAGCCAGCCGGCGGTAGAGGATAAATTTGCCGACGAGAAGATTTCGCCGGTGCTGGCCATATTCCGGTACGACGAATTTAAAGAGGGCGTTGAAATGCTGATGGCCATCACCGACCGCTACGGCCGGGGGCATTCCAGCGGCATTCATACCTTCAAGCGGGAATATATCGACTATCTGGGCGAGACGCTTCTCACCAGCCGGATCACCGTCAGACAGCCCATGGCAGCGGCCAACGGCGGGCATCTTTACAATGCCATGCCCTGTACCACCACCCTGGGATGCGGCAGCTGGGGCGGCAATGCCACCACGGAAAACGTCCATTACAAACAATTCCTCAACGTCACCTGGGTCAATGAACCGATCACCCCCTGCGAGCCGACACCCGAAGAGATGTGGGGTGCATTCTGGCAAAAGTTCGGTCGGCCAGAAAACGGCGACGGCCCTAAGGACAAGGAGTAGAGACCCATGAAACTGTTTGAATATCAGGCAAAGGAAGTGTTCGCCGAGGTGGGTGTGCCGGTCCCCAAAAGCGAGTTGATTTACCACATTAAGGAACTGGATGCAGCCATTGAATCCGTGGGGCTGCCCTGTGTCCTTAAGTCCCAGGTTCTCCGGGGCGGCAGGGGAAAGGCCGGTCTGATCCAGGTGGTCAAGACCATCGACGAGGCCAGGGAAAAAGCCCGGGCGCTTTTTAACTCCGAGCATCAGGTTCGAAAGATTCTCGTGGAACAGGCCATTGACATAAAAAAGGAGATTTACCTTTCCATCACGGTGGATCCGGAGTCAGCAAAGGCGCTGATCATTGCCTGCGCCGATGGGGGGGTGGAGATCGAAACCCTTGCCGTCGAGGCTCCGGAAAAAATCGTTAAGGAATACGTGGACCTCGACAGGGGGCTGTCGCCATTCCAGGTCAAGAACATTTTGTTCAGACTGGGGTTGAGCGGAGATGTATTTAAACAGACCGCCCAGGTCATTACCCGTCTCTACACGGCCTTCCGGACCTATGATGCCGAGCTGATCGAGATCAATCCGCTGTTTATCACCGCTGACGATAAAGTCATTGCCGGCGACGGCAAACTCAATATCGACGATGGTTCCATGCACCGGCAAAAGGGGTACGAACAGACCCGGGAGTATTTTGACACGGATGCGGAATATGAAGCCGCCTTAGAAGGCATTCCCTATCTGCAGTTTGACGGCGATATCAGTCTCATGTGTGCCGGTGCCGGCCTGACAACCACGGTCTACGACCTGATCCATTACGCCGGCGGCACCGTGGCCAATTATCTCGAGTTCGGCGGGCCCAATTACAAGAAGGCTGTCAGGGCCATGGAGCTGTGCCTGAAAAACCGTTGCAAGGTCATCCTGATTGTCACTTTCGGCACCATCGCCCGTGCCGATGTCATGGCCGAAGGGATCGCCGAAGCCATTGAACGGCTCAAGCCGCGGGTCCCCATTATTACCTGCATTCGGGGAACCAATGAGGAAAAGGCCGTTGAGATCCTCAAAGGGGCGGGGCTTGAACCCTTGTTTGACACCGAACAGGCCGTTCAACAGGCCGTGGATATTTGTAAGGGGAGGGCGTAATGAGCATTTTTGCGACAAGAAATTCCAGAGTGCTGGTCCAGGGCGTCACCGGGAAAGAAGGCGGTTTCTGGACAAAACACATGAAAGAGATGGGAACCGTCATCCCCTTTGGCGTTACGCCCGGCAAAGAAGGCCAGGTGGTTGACGGCATACCGGTTTTTCATACGGTCCGGCGGGGCATGGAACGCTTTGATGCCGATACGGCCATGATCTTTGTTCCCCCGCGGTTTACCAAGGATGCCGTGTATGAAGCCCTGGATGCCGGGGTCAAGAAAATCGTCACCGTGGCCGAGGGGATTCCGCTCCATGAGTCGATTCAGATCCGCGGTGCCGCCCAGTCCTGCGGTGCCATGGTGGTCGGGGGCAACACTTCGGGTGTGATTACCCCCGGTGAAGCCATGCTCGGCATGTTTCCCTACTGGATTGAACGGGTATACAAGCCGGGCACCATCGGGGTGATGACCCGTAGCGGTTCGCTGACCAATGAGGTGACCGCGGAGGTGGTCAAGGCCGGATACGGTGTCAGCACCCTGGTGGGCATCGGTGGTGATACGGTTCCGGGAACCCGGTTTGCCGAGATGCTCCCCCTGTTTGAAGCCGATCCGGGTACACAAGCGGTGGTGGTCATCGGGGAGCTGGGTGGCACCATGGAAGAAGAGGTGGCCGAGGCCATGGCAGCCGGAATTTTTACCAAACCGGTGGTGGCTTTTATCGGAGGCCGTACCGCCCCGAAGGGGAAACGGATGGGGCATGCGGGCGCCATTGTCACCGGTACCAAGGGCTCGGTGGAGAACAAGACCGAGGCCCTGGAAGCGGCCGGGGGCCGGGTGGCCAGAAAGCCCAGCCTTGTGGGGCCGCTTTTGAAGGAAGCCTTAAACCTGTAGCTGTCGCTTTCCGGGGCCATAAATCGCCAACGGCCCCGGCGTACAACCTGCATGATCGAATCAGGATAAGGAGGCTTCCATGTTCGACTTTCTTCAATATCTGCCCGAAGCGTTTACTGGGGCAAGGCTGATGGTTCTCCTGCTGGGGACGATCGGCGGCCTCGTTCTCGGGGCCACCCCCGGCCTGAGCCCCACCATGGCCGTGGCCCTTCTCGTCCCGTTCACCTTCCATATGGACCCGGCTACGGGCCTTGTACTTCTGGGGTCGGTCTTTACCTCCACGGTTGCCGGCGGGGCCATTGCCGCCATTCTGATCAATATTCCCGGGGCACCGGCCAATATCGCCACCACGCTGGACGGCCACCCCATGGCCAAACAGGGCCGGGCCCAGGAAGCCTTGTATCTGTGTTTTACCAGTTCCCTGGTGGGAGGGGTATTCGGCATGCTCGTGATGGTCATGTTCACGCCGCCCCTGGCGAACGTGGCCATGAAATTCGGTCCTTCTGAAATGTTCTGGAGTGCGGTTTTCGGTATCTCGGTCATGGCCGGGCTTTCCGCGGGATCCCTGGCAAAAGGCCTTTTCGGCGGCATGTTCGGCCTGCTCATCAGCTGCATCGGCGATGATCCCATGTACGGGGAAACCCGTTATGTCATCGCCGACGCCTTGACCGGCGGGGTGGCGGTGGTGCCGGCCCTGATCGGCCTCTTTGCCGTTCCCCAGATCTTCGCCCTGGTTGAAACCCTGGATATGAAGCTGACGCGTTACGATTACAAGCCCCAAAAGGGGATGCTGATGAAGGTGATCCGGGAACAACTCCACCGGAAAAAGGAGATGTTTCTCGGATCCGTGATCGGTACCATTGTTGGCATCGTCCCCGGGGCCGGTGGCCAGATTGCCGGTCTGATCGCCTATGATCAGAATAAAAAAATAGCCAAACATCCGGAAACCCTGGGCACGGGGGATCCGCGCGGGGTGGTGGTGACCGAGTCGGCCAACAACGCCATGGTCGGCCCCTCATTGATTCCGCTGCTGACCATGGGGATTCCCGGCTGCCCCACCTCGGCTGTCTTGATGGGCGGACTGCTCATTCACGGACTCTTTCCCGGACCGGATCTGTTCCTGAAAAGCGCCAACATCACCTATACATTCTTTGGCGCCATGCTGCTGGCCCAGATTTGCATGGGTATTTTCGGCATCATCCTGTCGCGCTATTCCTACCTGGTGATGCAGGTCTCCAACCTGATCATGATCGGGGCCATTACGATCCTTGCGGTTTTCGGCACTTACAGTGTCCAGAACAGTTTCGACGATGTGCTGGTGATGTTCGGTCTGGGCATGATCATGTGGATCGGCAGCCATTTCGGGTTTTCGCCGGCACCGGTGGTTTTGGGCATCATCCTCGGCCCCATTGCCGAGGGGAACTTTATCAAGGGCCGGATGATTGCCGAAACCGATCTGGGGATCTTCGGCTACTTTTTTACCGGTGGAATCAATATGTTTATCATCGGTCTGGTCGCCGTTTCCCTTGGGTGGAGCTTTTACGGGGAAATCAAGGATTACCGTGCCAAAGCCAAACGAGCCGCGGGGCAGTCTGGTGAAGCAACCCAGGAAGGCTGAGGAGAAAATTATGATTAAGGAAATTTTGGTGGTGGCCGTGATGCTGGCCGTGGCTGTCGGCGGGTACCTGCTTTCCATCGGGGCGGATGTGCCGCAGGCGTTTACTTTTCCGAAAAGCGTCATTTACGTCATGGTGGTCATGGCAATCATCCAGCTGATCATGTCGGTGATTGCCGCGAGGAAAATCGGTCCCGTGCTGACTAAGGCGGCCAGCGCCCCGTACCCATGGAAAAAGGTGGCAACGGCGCTGGTTTGTGTGATCGTTTATTTCATGTCCATGGAAGCGATCGGGTTCTACTTTTCCGGCTTCCTGTTTTTTCTGATTACGAGCACGTTGCTGCAGAAAGAAGAATTCAGCCTGAAAAGCTGTGCGTGGCGGACCGTGAGCGCCGGCGCCTTTATGGCGGCTTTGTTTGTGCTCTTTAACGTCATTTTGACCACGCAGATGCCAAAGGGGCTGACGATGTAACATCCGATGATCGCGGGAATTTTTGCTTGGCGAAATCTTTTGCTGGAACGCCATATCCGAAACCGAACGACAACAGAGGAGATGAAAAATGAAGAAGAACTTGTTTTCGAAATTGGGTCTGGGTGCCGTTGTTTGCCTGCTGCTGCTGTGCGTTGCCATGCCGGCGGCTGCCGGGTATCCCGAAAGCCCGGTGAGTTTGATCATTACCTACAGCGCTGGTGGTGCCTCTGACTTTCAGGCGCGCCTTGTGACCATGCTGGCTTCCAATGAGAATTATCTGGGACAGCCCGTCGTCATCATCAACAAGCCGGGTGCCGGCGGCAAGGTGGGTTGGAACTGGATGGTCACCAAAGCGCCAACCGACGGATACACCATGGGGTCTTATAATGTCCCCCATTTTATCGCCCAGTCCATCAAATACAAAACCGATTACAATTACCAGGCGTTTGAGCCCGTGGCCAACTGGGGTGCGGATCCGGCCGTTCTCATTGTGCCGGCTGACAGCCCTTTTAACACGGTTAAAGATCTGCTTGACTATGCCAAAGAGAATCCGGGCAAGGTCACCGTCAACGGTGCAGGCCTGTACGTGGGTCACCATATTGCCGCATTGCAGCTGATGGAAGCGACCGGCGTCAAACTGACCTACATTCCCGAAAAAGGCGGGGCGCCGGCAATGACGTCGGTGGTTGGCGGGAAAGTCAAGGCCGGTTTCAATAACCTTTCCGATGCTTTCCGTAACCAGAGCCGCATCAAGATTCTGGCCATTGCCGACCTGGAGCGTCATGAATTTATCCCCGAGGTCCCGACCTTTGTTGAGCTGGGGTATCCCGCGGTGGACGAGACCAGTGTCAACTACCGTGGTGTGTTTTACCCCAAGGGGACTGCACCTGAAATCATTGAGAAAGCTTCCGAAGTTTTCGTGAAGATGTTCAAAGATCCGAAAGTACTCAAGATGATGAAAAACGGTGGGTGCCCGGTCAAGGTCATGACCCGCCAGCAAGTGCAGAAGATGTTCAACGAGCGGCAGATTGCTCTGAGCAAGATTTTCGCAAAAAAGTAGATTGGGACAGCGGTAACATTCTGTCGACGTAAGCGGCTGCGGGGAGAGGGATTCTCTCCCCGCAGACAATGACAAGCCTGTAAAAAAGTCTGTATTGGCCCCACTGGAGCAAAGCACGCGACGTCAACATCGGGCATGTTCAATTCGAAATGCTAAAGACTTTTTTCGCGCACATCATCAATGAACCGAGGCCAAAATGAAGCCGAACCGTTTCTATGTGTTGACCCTGGTGGCCCTTGCCCTGACCCTGTTTTGCGGGGAGATGGCCTGTTGTGAAGAATACCCTGAAAAACCCATCAATATGATCGTTGCCTATGAGCTGGGGGCGTTGACGGACATGGAGTCTCGGGTCATGATGTCCGTTGCCTGGGAAAAGCAATACCTGGGAGAGCGCATCAATATCGTGAACAAGCGGCAAAGCCTCCGGGGGAAAACCGGGTGGAACTGGTGCAAGGGCGAAGCCTGCACGGACGGCTATGCCATGATGGGCTATAAGCTGCCCCATTTTATTGCCAAGGCCCTGGTGTATAAAACCGGATCCGACATTACGGCCTTCGAGCCCCTGGCCAATTGGAGTCGGGAGCCAGCGGCGCTGATCGTTCCGGCAAACAGCCCTTTCTTGACCCTGCAGTCCTTGATTGCCTACGCAAAAAAATACAGCGGGAAGGTGAGCGTGAGCGGGGCCGGTCTCTATGTGGGACACCATATTGCCATGCTTCAGTTGGAGAAGGCGGCCGGGGTGGTCCTGACGTATATTCCGGAGACAAGCGGCATGGCGGCCATGCACTCGGTCATGATCGGAGCGGTCAAGGCCGGATTCAACGATCTGTCCGCGGCACTGCGAAGCCGGGATCGGGTCCGAATCCTTGCCCTGGCCGATGGCCGGCGAAGTCCCCTGGCCCCGGAGGTGCCAACCTTTCTCGAACTCGGTGTCGGGGTGGATGATTTGAGTGTCTGCTATCGGGGCGTGGCCTTTCCCAAAGGGGTTTCCCCGGAAGCCCTGGCCATTTGTGAAAACGTGTTTCCCCGCATGTTAAAGGATGTGCGGCTTGAAAATGCCATGGCCATCATGCAAGGCAGCGTGAAAATCATGGATCGCCGGGAACTCATTGGGTTGTTTGACCAAACCCGGCAGCGTCTCCAGGCGGTTTTAAGGAATGAGATCAAGAAATGAATGACCCCGGGGGCAAGCCCCGGCATCAAAAACGCCCAGCAAAAGAGATGAGATAAAGGAGAGATGACATGAGTAAAATGAAAATGACCCCGAGTGAAGCACTGGTGGAAACCATGGTGGCCGAAGGCGTGAAAAACGTTTTCGGTATTGTCGGCTCGGCGTATATGGACGCGCTGGATCTGTTTCCCGATGCGGGCATCCGGTTTATTCCCGTGGCCCACGAACAGGCCGCCACCCACGCGGCCGACGGCCTGGCCCGGGT
>JAEINQ010000083.1 GCA_016342285.1 Desulfobacterales bacterium | reverse complement strand
TCAACCAAATGAAATAACAGCGTATACTGAAATATTTGCTCGTTAAATGCACTATTAGGAAATCAAGAGTTCTGAATTTGGTTCGTGGGAGGCGTGCGTGTCGACCAAAAAAAGGGACGGCGCCAGGCGCCAGCCCCTTCTTGTCTCTCGATCGCCGCTGCTCAGCCCTGTTCTCCCCCGTACAGGGCCTTGATCTTTTCACGATCCGGCGTACCGTCCTCTTTTGTCGGCATTTCATCAACCCAGGTCACATACTGGGGCTTTTTGTAGCGGGCGATACGGTCTCCTACAAAAGCGATAAGCGCCTCGGGGGTCAAGCGGCTGCTGTTTTTGAGCGTACACACGGCCTTGATCCCCTCTTTCCACCTGGGATCGGGCACGCCGAACACCACGGTCGCATCCACATCGGGATGCTCCATTATCACGGCCTCCACCTCTGCCGGGTAGACATTTTCTCCCCCGGGCTTGATGAGTTCCTTGTCGGGTCTTCGACCGGCATAAAATAGGTAGCCGTCCCGATCAAACTTCCCCATATCACCCGTGTGGTGCCAGCCGCCACGAAAAGCACTGGCCGTGTCCGCCTCCATATTCCAGTAGCCCTTGAAAACGGTCGGCCCCTTGACGGCGATTTCCCCCACTTCCCCCGGAGCAACAGGGCGGTCGTCTTCATCCACCAGTCGCACCGCGGCCAGGGGCACGGCCTTTCCCGCTGAACCCGGTCGATCCCGGTAGGGGGCAAGGGTGGAGATACAGGAAGTTTCCGTCTGGCCGTACATGCAGTAGAAGGTACCGCCCGTGACAGTATGGTAGCGATCAATGGTTTCCGGCGCTTCAAGGCCGATGACTTTCTGGAGGGTGGCGATAGACTTGCCTGAGGTCTCGGCCTCCTTGAGAATTTGCCCGAGAATGGGTGTAAAGTCAAAAAAGAGGGACACCTTCTTTTCTTGGATCAGGGTCACGGCCAATTCCGCATCGAATTTTCGCATGTTGACGTTCAGGGACCCGGCGTGAAAGGCGCTGCTGGCCATGAACAGCCCTCCCACGTGAAACAGGGGCAGCAGATTCAAATGAACGTCGCCAGGGGTTACCCCAAGACCGGAGCCGATGTTTAAATTGGCTGCAAGAACGTTGGCATGGCTGAGCAACGCTCCCCTGGGCCGCCCGGCCACCGCGGCGGTGTGGATGATGACGAATCCATCGTCAGAGAAAATATCCGTCCGGCGGAACACCCCTTCGTTGTCCATGAGGGCATCAAAATCGCCGAAGGTGCCGCCGGAAAGGTTGCGGCAGCTTTCCACCGAGGGGATCCGGTCCAGGACACCGTGGATCAACCCCTGGTAGGCATCGTCGACAAACAGGACTTTTGGCTCGCAGTCGTTGAGGTTGAAAATCACCTCGTCTTTCGACAGCCGCCAGTTGATGGGCAGAACGATGGCGCCCAGGGCCGCCGCGGCCCCGTATACCAGAAAATATGCCAGACTGTTTTTTCCCAGCACACCCACACGGTCTCCCTTTGAAACGCCGATCTGCTGCATACCCGCGGCCAGTCGACCCACCCGCTCCCGCAATGCCGAAAAGGAGCACTCGCTTCCGTCGGATGCCTCAAACCACGCCGGCCGATCGCCGTAGAGAGCGGCATTGCGGCAGATCACATCGTAAAAGGTAAAATCGTGAAGTCCCATCTGTGAACAAAGCCTCCTTGCAGGCGTCCCGGGCACCGTTGGTCACGCGGGCGTCCTGCCACCATTGACAGCACCCGCACGCCCTGTCGGTCAAGCCCCCCCCATTCGCCGCAGTCAATGATCAGGGTTTTACGGTAGTAACGGGACAGTGTGCCTTGAGAATGATGTACTGGGCCGTGGAGCCCATCAGCAGCTTACCCAGTCGCGATGTTTTTTCGATGCCAAGAAAGATGTGGTCAATCGCGTTGTCTCTGGCAAAATACACCAGATCCTCCCCCGGAGACATTCCGCGAACAAGCTGACTGATTTCATAGGGGATACCCTCGGCGGTCATCAGCGCCTTTGCTTCATGGAGGACTTCCGCGGCCCGACGGATGTCTTCCGGCTTTTCACTGGTGCCCCCCTCCATGGAAATCATGATATAGACGGTGGCTTTAAAGGCTCGCGCATATCGTGCCGCCTCATCCAGCGCCAGCCTGGAGGCCTTGGATCCATTGTATCCCACAAGGACTTTCATTGTTTTCCCCTTTCCAGAGCCTCAATTGGGGATGGACGTCCGCGCATCGGGACAACCCCTAGCCCGGTCGACACCCGTACCGCCTGCCTGGGGGTGCGGGCGGGCACACCCGGACCAGCGCGCAGGCGACGGGCTCACATCCAGCGTTTCCGCCGCTTGTACGATTTGACTTCCTTGAAAGATTTCCGCCCCCCGCCCTCGGTGATACCCATGTAGAACTCCTTGACATCCGGATTGTTCCTGAGTTCCCGGGCAACCCCCTCCAGCACGATTTTCCCCGACTCCATGATGTAGGCGTAGTCGGACACCTCGAGGGCGATTTTGGCATTCTGCTCCACCACCAGGATGGTTGTCTTTAGTTCCTTGTTGATGAGTTGGACGTTTTCGAAAATTTCCTGAACCAGCATCGGCGCAAGCCCCAGCGATGGTTCGTCGAGCATGAGCATTTCCGGCGCGGCCATCAGGGCCCGGGCGATGGCGATCATCTGCTGCTCACCGCCGGAGCAGTAACCCGCCAGACGGTTGGGGATGTTGGCCAGACGCGGAAAGTGCTCGTACATTTTCTTGTGGTCCTGACGGATCTTTTGCCCGCCGTCCTTTCGGGTAATGGATCCCACCCGGATATTTTCATCCACGCTGAGGTGTTTGAACACCCGGCGGCCTTCGGGCACCATCACGGCCCCGAGCTTAACCACCTGGGTACCCAGAACATTGGTGATGTCGGTGCCGGCAAATCTGATATGCCCGTCCCGAATAAAGCCGTTTTCCGGCTTGAGTAGCCCGCTGATGGCCCGCAAGGTGGTGGTCTTGCCGGCGCCATTGGTACCCAGCAGGGCGACAATTCCCCCTTTGGGTACGGTCAGGCTGACACCGCGCAGCACCTGGATGATATCGTTGTACACCACCTCAATGTTGTTGACTTCGAGCAGGTTCTCCGGATTTTGTTTGTTCATAAGGCAGTTTTCTTGTTCCATGCGAAAATATCGCGCTTTCACCAGATGAATTTGAGCACAGCCCCCCCCACCTTCAACTGTGCGGTTCCCGCCTCAACACCAGGGGGCAGGCGTATTCGGCCGACCCGGGCAACCGGGCCGGCCGTCAGTGGTGCTATTGAATTTTCCCGGTATATTCAGGAATAAATGGAGCCCCTACAGATTTAAACGTGCCGTTTTTCACAGCGTACAGCTGCAGGGTGTCAACGCCTGCCTTGTCGGTCGGTGAATAGGTCACCGGGCCCACGGTGGTCACCGGGTAGAAAGCATTCATGCCGTTCATCGCCAGCATTTCCGCGTAGAGGTTTTCTTTTGTAATCTCCAATCCTTTGGCTTTGGCGCGCAGAATAACTTCGGTCGCCACCTGGGCCACCATAACCCCATTGGCGTAGTTGTGGGAGTTGGCCGCCTTATCATCCCGCCCGTACTTCTTGGCCAGGGCCCGTTGGGCATCGGCCCCGACACCGGGCTCGGACGTGACGATGTAGGATGTCGTCCAGAAGAAATTTTCGGCAGCCGGTCCGGCCAGGGACACCAGGTCATTGCCGCCGGTGTAGTGACATCCCAGGAAGGTGATCTTTCCCTTTTCGCCAAAGGTTTTGGCGACAAGCCCCAGGCGGTCGGCATCTTTGAGCATCGTGGCAACCGGGGACTGAATGGTCTGACTGATGACGTATTGGACGCCCTTGCTGCTCAGGCGCTTGAGCATGGCCGTGTTGTCCAGGTCTTTGCCGTGTTCGACCACTTCAACAATCTCCATTTTCAGGCCGGCGGCGACGGCTTTTTCCACATCGGATACCGGGCCTCTGCCAAAAGCCGAGGGATGGATAAACATCGCCACTTTTGGGGTGTCCTCTTGGTGGTTTTTGACGACGTATTCAGCAAGCCCGATGGCCTGGGCTGAATAGGAGGCGATGGGCAAAAAGATGTAGCTCGAACCGTCCAGGTTTCCGGCATGGAAGGAGGCCGGGATGGTGGGCATCTTCTCCTCGTCGAAATCCTTTTTCAAGGCCATGGTGCTGCCGGTGGAGTAGTTGAGATAGAAAATGATGCCCTGGGAAATGAAGTCTTCAAAATTACGCTTCGTAACGTCGGTCTTGTACTGATCGTCCCGGATTTCACACTCAATTTTGTCTTTCCCGAGGAGCTTCATGTCGTTTGCATAGTGGAAATAGTCTTCAACGCCTTTTGAGTAGGGGTCACCCGCATCAGAGGTCGGACCGGTAATGGCCAGGGAAAGTCCCATTTTGTATACTTTGGCTGCAACGACTTCCGCTTTCTTTTCCACCTTTGCCTCTTCCTTTTGACCGCAGGACACCATGAAAAATGCCGTGACGGCCAACAATACACACAACACCAACAGATTCTGTTTTTTCATCTCTCCCCCCTTTGGATATGATTATTGGCTACCAATAGAAAATGAATCGCAATTCGCTTCCCATGAATAACCAGGGTAGCCTTTATTATGGGTCGTTCATTTGTCGATGAATCCCGGTCAATACCGGAACGGCCACAATTTCACATATGACCGCGCAATGCGCCACCAGTTTGCGATGCCTCTCGGTTCGAACATTAAAAACAGGACGATCACCAGACCAAAAGACAAGGGCTTTAAGGCTGTGGCAATATTCCAGTCTGATGGGAGTATTTGGCCGGCATGTTCGGCAATGGTTTCCACCTGAAGTTCGAGGGCGATGATCGCGGCCGGACCCCAGAATGATCCGTGGAGTGTTCCCAGACCGCCCACGATGGCCATGGCCAGATAGGTGATCGAGTGATGCAGGGTAAAGGATTCAAAGCCGACCCCCCGGTATACATATGCGTGCAGTGCCCCTGCCATGCCGGCAAAAAAACCGGCCAGGCCGAATGCGTACACCTTTGTAAGACCCGGATGCATTCCCATGGCATCGGCAGCCCGGTCATTGTCCCGGACGGCACTCAGGCATCGCCCATAGCGGGTTCTAAGCAGGTTTCGCACCATGAATCCCGAAAGAATCACCACCACAAGGATCACATAATACCAGAACAGGTAGTGATCGTCCCTGCCCAGCTGGCCGGTGAACCAGAACACCCTGCTGACAGCGATGGTTTGTCCCTGATTAAAAAAATCCATGAAATTGATGGTCCATGAAAATATCATCTGGAAGCTCAGGGTCGCAATGGCCAGGTAAAGATGTTTCAGGCGCATGGCAGGAAGCCCGACGATGGCTCCGAAGACCGCGCCCATTAGCCCGGAAAGAACAATCATCAGCGGCCAGCCGTGTGTGATAATGACATGGCTGTCACCCAGGGTCCTCGCGAAAGAGGCGACGGTGTATGCCCCGATACCCACGAAAGCGGCGTGCCCAATGGAGATTAAGCCGGCAAAACCGGTGACGATGTTAAGGCCGATAATCGCAACGATGGCAATGAGTATGTTGTCTAATACCAGCATGTACTTGTTGTTTAATTCTATCAGCATTGGCCAGGCAAAAAGCAGAAAAAGAAACACGCTGAAAAATGTCCGATCCAAATGCGTTAAGAATATTCTTTGCTCGTCCCGGTAGGACGTAAAGTAGTTTCCGGTTGCTAACCAACGATTGATTGACATGATCTATACCCGTTCAATTTCATGGATGCCGAAAAGCCCGTGTGGCTTGAAAAGCAGAATGATTAACAAAATAATATACGGCAAGACTTCGGCGGTGCCGTTGAGCCCCCAGTTGCCGTCCAGATATCCACTGGCAAACTGTTGGATAACGCCCATGATGACACCGGCCACCACAGCACCCAGGATAGAATCCAGCCCCCCCAGAATAACGACTGGAAAGACGGTAATCCCAAATGCTTGCAATGTTTCAAAGTTCAGTCCGGTGATGTTGCCAATGATGACACCGGCAGCGGCGGCACTTAACCCGGCCATGGCCCAGGCGAGGCCGAATACCCTGGGAACCGAAATGCCGACCGACATGGAAGCAAACTGGTCATCCGATACCGCCCGCATGGAGATGCCCACTGTGGATTTTTTGAAAAACCATGAGAAACCACCGATCATAAAACCGGTCACCAGCACACCCACCAGTTGTGTCCAGGAGATAGAAACACCGCCTAACGAGATCAGCGTATGCGGTAGAAATCGAGGGAAAGAAAAATTGACGGAACCGAATGGCGTTAAAAAAATGATGCCATTGATGATAGACATGAGTCCGATCGTTACCATGATGATCGAGATGATCGGCTCTCCGATCAGTCGGCGCAGAAATACCCGCTCCACGCTCATCGCCAGGAAAAACGTAATAATCATACTCAGAAAGAAGGATATATAAATCGGTATCCCCACCCATACGGTAAGGGAATAGGCGATAAATGCACCGGCGGCAATAATTTGCCCATGAGCAATATTGAGCACCTTGCTCGATTTGTAAATCAAGACAAACCCCAGCGCCGCCAAGGCATAAATTGAGCCCACCACGATGCCGCTGACCACTAGTTGAAAAAAATAACTCATCAGACGCCTTCCATGGTGTAAAAAGAAACTTGGGTCGTTACCGTCGTCGATTGCCCGTCCTGGTATTGAAAGACCGCCTCAACCTCTTTTTCCGAAACGCTCTCGTCATAAAGCGCCTGATAGAGGTCGTTGTATTTTTCCCGGACAAATTTTCGCCGGATCTTGCCGGTTTTGGTCAGTTCTCCGTCATCGGTATCCAGCATCTTGTACAAGATGGCGAACCGGTGAATGTGAAAATGGGGTTTTTCGACCGTCCGGTTAAACTCGGCCACCTGCGCTCGGACGAGTTCGGCCACCTTTGGATTCAACGACAGGTCCATGAAGGTGGTATAGGAAAGGCTCCGATCCTCGGCCCATTTGCCCACGATGATGGGGTCGATGTTGATGAGGGCCGCGACATGGTCCTGCTGGTCCCCGAAGACCACAACCTCCTTGACATAGGGGCTGAATTTGAGCTTGTTTTCCAGAAACATGGGGCTGAACATGTCGCCGCCGCGGTTGTGCATCACGTCGGAGACACGGTCGATGACCACCAGATGGCCGTCGTCGTCAAGGTAGCCGGCATCGCCGGAGTGGAGCCACCCGTCTTTTTCCAGCAGTTCGTCTGTCTTGTCGGGCAGTTTGAAGTAGCCGGCGCACACCGACGGCGAACGCGACAGGATTTCACCCGCTTCGGAAATGCGGCACTCGGTCCCCGGCAGCGGTTTTCCCACGGTTTCCGGTTTGATGTCGCCGTCGACATGCATGTAAGCGATGCCGGTGATTTCCGTCTGGCCGTAGATCTGTTTGAGGTTGACCCCCATGGCCTGATAGAAGGTGAACAGATCCGGCCCCAGGGCCGCCCCGCCGGTGTAGGCTCGCCGGAGCCTGAGAAAACCGATCTGGTTGATCTGTGGCCGGAAGATGATCTGGGTGCCCAGCCAGGACAATAGTCCCAGCATGAAAGGCATGGACTTGCCGGACATCCGGTAGCGGGCGGCCCTTAGGCCGATCTTCATGAAATAGGCGTGGATCATCCGGTTGAACCAGTAGCTGTCATCCATCTTGAGCCAAATCTGGGAACGGATGGTCTCGTAGATGCGCGGTGCGCCGAATATGAAGTGGGGCCCGATCTCTTTGAGATCATCCATGGCGGTTTCCACCGACTCCGGGAAATTGATGGTGATCCCGGTGGCCATCGCCACCCCAAAGGAGTTCATCTGCTCGCCGATCCAGGCAAAGGGCAGAAAGCTCAGGTACTCGTCGGTGGGCTCCAAATGGTCGACCTTGGTGATCTGCACCCCCATGTTGATGTAGTTTCGGTGGGTCATCATGGCGCCCTTGGGCAGTCCCGTGGTGCCGGACGTCAGACATAAGAAGCAGACGTCATCGGGCGCGCCCCCATCCACCATGGCGCCGAAGGCGGCGGGGTCCTTTTCCATGGCCGCTTCGCCCAGGCGACACAGGTCCTTAAAATCCATGAACCAGTCGTCAGAGCGGTAGCTGCGCATGCCGCGCGGGTCCTCGTAAATGACCCGGGTAACATTGGGCACACGGTCTCGTATTTCAAGCAGCTTGTCCACCTGTTCCTGGTCTTCGCAGAACACGACGGTCACTTCCAGGTATTCCAGGATCTGGGCGATTTCGTCAGGGAGGCTGGATTGGTAAATGCCGGCGCCGACACCGCCCACCGCCATGCCTCCCACGGCGGTGAACAGCATCTCGGGAATGTTGTCGCCGATGAGGGCCAGCTTCATATCCTTGCCAAAGCCGATCGACCTCAGCCCCATGCCGGCCTTACCCACGATGTCGTAGTATTCCTGCCAGGTGTAGCCGCGCCAGATGCCGAACTCCTTTTCCCGCAGCGCCACTCGGCTTGCGCTCTTTCCCACGCGCCAGCGAAGCAGTTGGGGGATACTGAAATCCGTAAGTGTGATTGTGTCTTCCACGGTCACTTGCTCTCTTCTTCTCCGATGTAGGCCTCAATGACCTTTCTGTTAGCGGCGATTTCCTTGGGTGTGCCCGACCCGATCACCTCTCCGAAATCAAGCACGTACACCCGGTCGGAAATATCCATGACCACACCAAGATCGTGCTCAACGAGCACGATTGTGATGTTGCGCTCCTTCTGGATATCGATGACAAAGCGAACAATGTCTTCTTTCTCTTCGATGTTCATCCCGGCCATGGGCTCATCGAGCAGCAGCAGCTCAGGCCCCAGGGTCAGGGCGCGCGCGACCTCAATACGCTTTTGAACCCCGTAGCTGAGGCTACCCACGGTCCTTTTGCGGTAGGGTTCCAGTTCCATAAAATCGATGACGTCCTCGACATGCGCGCGGTTTTCGGCCTCGATGCGCGACGCCTTCCCGTAGTAAATGACGGCGTGGAGGAAACTGTATTTCAGGTGCCGGTGACGGGCGAGCATCAGATTGTCCAGCACGGTCATGCCGCGGAAAAGCTCAAGATTCTGAAACGCCCGGGCGATGCCGTATTGGGTGATGTTGTGGGGTGAGGCCTTGGTCAGTCGGTGCTCACCGTAGTGGATCTCGCCCTTGGTGGGGTGATAAAAACCCGAGATGCAGTTAAGCAGGCTGGTCTTTCCGGCACCGTTAGGTCCGATCACCGACGTGATCAGCCCGGGTTCGATGGTGATATCGGCATGGGTCAGGGCGTTGAGCCCGCCAAAGGTAAGAGTGACATCGGAAACGTCTAACTGATTCATGGGAATGGCGTCCTGGAGTAAAAAAAACCAGCCAGCATATAGTGATGCCAGCCATTAAATGAATTAAATTCATTATTAAATTATAATTAACTATCTTGTCTCAGTTCATGAGTCCTCCGTCAAGGAAAATCATCGGCATGACTGGGGACGGAACACGGATACCACTATTATTTTGAAAGGCGGCCCACAAGAAGCGGCCGGTCGGCAGCAAACTGGCCGTCACAGCGACAAGCCTCCTCCCGCCCCTGGCCCAATGGCTGTTCCTACCCCACCCGAAAACGGGTATACGAGCAGCCGTGATCTATTTTATTTTATTATATTGGCATGTTATAATTTGGCACCAGGAAGTCTGGAAGGGTTTCTTCCCCGGATGGCATGCCGCTAAACCGGACCCGGAGTCAGCGGTTGTCGCCAGAGGGCGGCGATGCCACCCTCCCTCTTTGCCGATAAAATAGTCGGCTTTTTATGTAATAATAGTGGGATAATAGTGGGTATATACCACTATTTATCAAACGATAGCAAGTGAGTTGCCAGGTTGCTCTTGGTGTTGAGCAGCCCAAGCTTACGCCGAATGTTATAGCGATGAAACAGCACCGTATTTTTGGCAAGGTAGAGCAGATCGGCAATTTCCTGGCTGCTCCGGCCGGCCTTGATGAGGTTGGCCACCTTGATTTCCATGGGCGTCAGGCTGAAATGCCGGGCGCACAGGCGGCTGATAAACGGTGAGACGATATTGTCCAGATTGCTCTCCAGGATATGTACCAGCGAGGTCTGTTCGGCATTCAGTCGGGCCTTTTTGAGCCGCTCCAGGTAGGGCGCCACCAGTTCCCGCACATTGGACCGGAGATTGTCCTCAAGTTCCCCCTTGTCGGACTCCCGTTGCTTGAGCAGCACTTTAAGCGCGGTGTTTACCTCTTCGAGATGGTCGGACTGGGCCGCCAACTCCGCCTTGCTCCGGCGCTGGGCTTCCTCTGCCCGTCGCCGCTCCTCCACTTCACGGGCCAGGCGCCGGTTGCTTCTTTCAAGGGCTGCGGTGCGGGCCTCCACGAGTCTCTCCAACTGCTCGTGATATCGGAGCAGTTCTCTCTCAGCGCGCTTTCGGGCGGTGATATCCCGAAGGATCACGATATTTCCGGCCGGTTTCCCGCTGTGATCGTCATAAAGGGTGGAACTGATTTGCACATCCAGGACCTGACCGTCCCGGGTGAGGCGCCGCGTTTCAAAAAGCTGGATTTTTTTTCCGCTGAGCATGCTTTTAATGGCTTCACGGGTTTCGGGCCAGTTCTCCTCCGGCACAAAATTGATGTTTCCGCCTATCAATTCCTCACGTTGCCATCCCAGCGTCTGCTCGAAGGCCGGATTCACATAAACCGCCTGCCCATCCATATCATAGACAATAATGGGATCCGGAGAGGATTCCAACAGGGACCGGTACCGCTTCTCGCTTTCTCGAAGATTCACTTCGGTGCGCCGATGTTCGGCCAGTTCCCTGCGCAGGCCCTCATACAAACTGGCATTGTCCAGGGCAATCATGGCCAGCTCGGCAAATCGCGACAGGATGTCGATATCGCCCTGTTCAAACTGTTTCCGGGGATCGACGCCGGCCATCCCGATCACGCCGTGGACCACCTCGCCAGATTTGAGCGGTATGCCCACCACCGTGTGCAGGGTCTCCAAGTCCGGATCCGGCAACCGGCCATCCCAGCTGTAGTAACGCTCCACCACCAGCGGCTCCCCGGCTTGCCATACCTTACCCCCAAGCCCCTCGCCGGGCTTGACCCGCAGCCCGATCTGGCCGGTGAAAAACCCAATCCCCAGCTCCATCCGCATCCGGTCTTCGTCCGGTTCATGCAGATAGATAAAGCCGTGCTCCGTGTCGGTCATGGTGGTGGCACGGTCAAGGATCGCTTCCAGCAGTTCGTTCCGGTCCAGGCGGTTGACCAGCCCCAGTGAGGTCTCGTGCAGGGCCGAAAGGTAGGCATTCTGACGGCGAAGGGCCTGCTCGGCGACTAATCGCTTACGGGATTCTTCGCCGAGCACCTCGATCTGATCGGCCAGTTCTTCATATGTGGGTTTGCTCAACATGGGCCCCTTTTCTGGCGACGGTTCATCGGAAGGCCAAAAAAGCCTAATGAAATTCACCCGTTCTGTCAAGAAACCGCTGATGACACCCCAAAGCAATATCCGGCATACCCGTACACCGCATTAGGAAATCGCGTTCCATAAAATTTCACCAGTAATTTTATATTCATTGACCTTCCTTTTTGAATTGATTATTCACTTAATTATCGTCATTCATCATGTTTTAGTGGACTTATAGATAAGGAAGGAGTCAGCAATGAAGGCAAAACCGATTTTGGGCTTTCCGGCCACCTCCCAGGACGACTACCAGCTCAACGTCATCAACATCATGCGCCAGGCAGCCAAGAGTTTCGGAAGGCAGGAGATCGTTTCCATCAACCTCGACGGCACCCGCAAGCGCTTCACCTACCGAGAGACCTACGCCCGAACCCGGCGCCTGGGCAATGCCCTGACCGGCATCGGCGCCGAGGTCGGCGATCGCATCGGGGTGCTGGACTGGAACGACAACCGCCACCTGGAGGCCTATTTCGGCATTCCTGGCATGGGTGCCGTACTCCTGCTTCTCAACCTTCGCCTGTCGCCGGTGGATCTGGGTTATGTCATCAACCACGCCCAGACCAAATACATCATGGTGGATGAAACCCTGCTCCCCATCGCTGAAGGGGTGGCCGCCAACTGCCCATCCGTCAAGGGGTGGATCGTACTCACCGACAAGGACCTGTCCGAGATCAACACCAAACTCAGCCCGGTCTACAGCTATGAAAAGCTGCTCGAAGAGGCCAGCGAAGAGATCACCTGGCCGGTGCTGGATGAAAAGTCCGCCTACGGCGCCTGCTACACCACCGGCACCACCGGCCGGCCCAAAGGGGTCTACTACTCCCACCGCAACGTCTTTCTCCATGCCATGACCATCGCCGCCAATGCCGAGATGTCGAACTCCGACTGCTACTACCAACTGGTCCCCATGTTCCACGCCCTGGGCTGGGGCATGCCCCAGGCGTCTATCCTGGTCGGCTGCAAGTACGTGCTGCCTGGCATGTACAACGTGGCCGATCTGGGTTCCCTGGCCGAACCCCTGGTCAGCGAGGGGGTGACGGTATCGGCCGGGGCCCCGGCCCTCTTCATGCCCATGCTCGAATACATTCGAAACCTTGAGGTCAAACCGGACCTGACCGGTGCGCGGTTTCTCTCAGGCGCTTCGGAACCGTCCCTGGCGCTGATGAGGGATTACTACAAATTAACCGGGGCCGAGATCGTCCATGCCTATGGCGCCACGGAGACCACACCCCTGGTGACCATCAACAAGATCAAGCCCTGGCTCAAAAAAGAGTTGAGCGAAGAAGAACAATGGGACCTCAAGCGCAAGCAGGGGTATCCGGTGGTGGGGCTGGACGTGAAGGTGGTCGACCACGAAGGAAAAGAAGTCGCCCCGGACGGAAAGAGCCCCGGCGAGATTCTCATCCGCGGGCCCTGGATCACCGGCAGCTACCACAACGCCCCCGGCTCCGAGGAGCAGTTTACCGAAGACGGTTACTGGAAGAGCGGCGATGCCGGCACCATGGACGCCGAGGGGTATATGAAGATCACCGATCGGGTCAAGGACCTCATCAAGAGCGGCGGGGAATGGATCTCCTCGGTGGACATGGAAAACGAAATCATGGCCCACCCGGCAGTGCTGGAAGCAGCCGTGACCGGCCTCGCCCATCCCAAGTGGGAAGAGCGCCCCATCGCCCTGGTGGTCCCCCGACCCGAATTCAAGGATACGGTCACTGCGGACGATATTCGCGAGCACCTGGCCGCCAAGTTCGCCAAGTGGCAGCTTCCCGAATCCGTGGTTTTTGTTGACGCCGTCCCCAAGACCAGCGTTGGCAAATTCAACAAAAAGGTGATCCGCGAGGATTACAAGGATCTCTATATACAATCTTAACCTCGCTTGGGCTCGGTAAAGATTGCATGGAACGCGGCTTCGCGGCTCATTTAGTAAGAGGCCGGCCCCGACAGGGCCGGCCTTTTGCGTTATTCAGAAAGGGTACAAGCGGATTCAGCCCGCGATGCAGTCAACCTTGGAAGCCTGGTCAGCCCCCCGGCCCCTTAACCTTTTATCTTTTACCTGCCATTATACAATCACCAACCGCTTGACGGTGGCCACCACCTCGTCGGGGTCGTCCATGACCTGTAAAATGTTCAGGTCGTCCGGATTGATGCGCCCCTCGGCCACCAGGCGGGAGCGGATCCAGTCCACCAGGCCGCCCCAATAGTCGGTACCCACGAGGATCACCGGAAACGGGCGTATCCGCTTGGTCTGAATCAGGGTAACGGCTTCAAACATTTCGTCCAGGGTGCCGAAGCCACCCGGCATAATGATATAGGCCATGGCATATTTAACCAGCATGACCTTGCGGATAAAAAAATACCGAAATTCCACTTTAATGCCCGCGTAAGGGTTCGGGGCCTGTTCAAAGGGGAGGTGGATGTTGAGCCCCACCGAAGTGCCGCCCGCCTCGGTCGCCCCCTTGTTGGCCGCCTCCATAACCCCGGGGCCGCCACCGGTAATGACCGCAAATCCATTTTGAACGAACCGGGACGCAATGGCCTCGGCCTTATCGTAAATATCGTCTCCGGGCCGGGCACGGGCCGTGCCGAAAATGCTCACCGCCGGTCCGATATCGTGCAGGGCCTCCACCCCGTCAACGAACTCGCCAATGATCTTAAAGAGCCGCCACGACTCGCCCATCTTGAAATCGTCGATGATGAACTGTTTTTCCATGGTTCTCCTTAGTGCACGAAACACAATTACAGTGACATATTATTTGATTAACCGCAGACAGGCGCCGACACCCGCGGACTTTTTTGAACCGGCCGACCTGGCCGGTCCCAAAGGGCCACTTTTCGGAGCGACGTTTTCCAAAATGACATGCTTTGCCACCCTTGACAAGCGCATCTATTCACGAAGCGATGCGAATTTGTTGGCGGTCAGGTCGACCGCCAACAAGCTTTTCCGTCTGCGATGGTCTGCGTCCGTCTGCGGTTCGTAAATAAATTACTGCTTTAATCAGATCTATTTTCAACCTTCACTTCATATACGTCATCATATTTCTGACAATGTGCACTTATTAGGGCCGCGGCAGTCCCTCCCCGATCCCCCATCCCACATCTCACATCCCACACCCCACATCCCATATCCGCCGCTCCCAACCTATCAGGGCCAAAGCCCCGGTGTCAATTGCTTGAGATTTGACAAATCAAACTGGTACTGGTAGTTGTTTAAGGTTCTATAAATGGGACTTAAAAATCAATCGCATTGATCCCGGTGCCGACCCGGATAAAACGACCAACAGGCCCTCTTGGCGGCCGCATCAACCGGGCCGGCATTGCTGTTTGACACGACGGATACCGGTAAAATCGAGAGAAACGACCTTTTTATGAGCACCGCCGCCCTGATAACCCGACAGGTCACCATCGTCAACGAACTCGGCCTTCACGCACGTTCCGCGGCAAAAATCGCCGCAGTCGCCCAAAAGGCTGTTTCGAGCGTATGGATCGAACGTGACGGGGAAACCGCCGACGCAGCGAGCATCATCGACATGCTGACCTTGGCTTGCGCCATGGGAACGACATTGACCATTGGCATCGAAAACCCGGCAGATGCGGATCTGCTCAACCATCTGGTCGAACTGGTTGAAAGCGGATTTGGAGAATAACAAAATATGACGCACCATACAAAAGACCCCCGCGAGATCCGCCTGGCAGGCATCAGCGCCTCGCCAGGCATCTGCATTGGAAAAGCGTATCTCGTTGACCGGGAAGGGGTCGACGTGATCCGCCGTTATCACGTCCCCGCCGAAAATCGGAAAAAGGAGATCAGCCGTTTCAAGGTTGCGGTAAAAAGAGCCAAGGACGAACTGCGCGCCATCATCGACGATACACCCGAAGACTTTCACCAGCATGCCAACATCTTCGAAACCCACGTTCTGCTGCTCAAGGATAAAATGCTCTACGGAAAGACCCTTGAAGCCATCGAATCCAAAGAGATCAATGCCGAATGGGCACTGAAAACCGTTGTCGCCAAGGCCAAGGCCATGTTCCGCAGCATGGAGGACAGCTACTTCCGCCAACGGGCCGATGACATTGTCCAGGTCTCCGACCGCATCATGCGCAATCTCACCGGTGCCGAACCGGTCAATATCGCCGATATAAAC
Source organism: Desulfobacterales bacterium (assembly GCA_016342285.1). Lineage (GTDB taxonomy): Bacteria > Desulfobacterota > Desulfobacteria > Desulfobacterales > JAEINQ01 > JAEINQ01. The sequence goes on along the minus strand of JAEINQ010000083.1, from coordinate 8,167 downwards.
AAGCGGGTGATCCTCGTGGCCCGGGACCTGTCGCCGGCCGATACCAGTCAGATCCAGCTCGAACGGATCATGGGGTTTATCACCGACCGCGGCGGCAAGGCATCCCACACCAGCATTATTGCCCGAACCCTGGAGATTCCCGCGGTGCTGGGACTGAAAAACGCCACCCGAGTCATCGAGAACGACGACCTGATCATTGTCGATGGCACCTCGGGCGTGGTGATTCTTCACCCGACAGAGCAAACCCTGGTGGAATTCGAGGAAAAGGGCCTTTTATATGAATCCCGCAAGGCGGTCATCGCCCGTCGAAGCCACCTGCCCGCCGAAACCCTTGAAGGGCGACGGCTTCCGGTCATGGGCAACATTGAGTTGCCCGAAGAGGTCGTGTCGGTATTAGATCACGGCGGCGACGGCATCGGGCTCTACCGGACCGAATTCCAGTACCTGGGCCGAATGGACTTTCCCAGGGAAGAAGAACTTTTTGAAAAATACAAGGACGTGGTCGAGGTCATCGCCCCGTTGCCCGTGACCATCCGCACCCTGGACATCAACGGCGACAAGGCCGTTCAGTTCGAGCCGGAGAACGGCGAAGAAAACCCCGCTCTGGGATTGAGAGCCATCCGATACTGCCTCAAGAAACGGGACGTCTTCGTCACCCAGCTGCGCGCCATTCTTCGTGCCGCTGTCTACGGCCGCGTCCGCATCCTGCTGCCCATGATATCGAGCTGTGAAGAAATCACCCAGGCCAAGGCGCTGCTGGACGAAGCGGCCCAGTCCCTGGAAAAAGACGGGCTAAAGTACAAACGCGAGGTGGAACTGGGGATTATGATCGAAGTGCCGTCGGCCGTGATCCTGGCCGATGTCATGGCCGATGAAGTCGATTTTTTCAGCATCGGTACCAACGACCTGATCCAGTATTCCCTGGCCATCGACCGGGGCAACCGGGAGGTGGCCTACCTCTTTCGCCCCCTGCATCCGGCCATCCTGCGCATGGTCAAGCATGTGGCCGATGTGGCCAAAGCCAAGGGGATCCGACTGGCCATGTGCGGTGAAATGGCCGCCGATCCCATTCATGTACCGATCCTGCTGGCCCTCGGACTCGACGAACTGAGTATGAACCCCCAATCGATTCCGGTGGTCAAGAGCATGATCCGCATGATCAGCGAAGACGAGGCCAAGGGCTTTCTCGAGGAGGCATTGAAGGAAACCACCAGTTCCAGAATCGAAAAACTGATCAACGACCGTTTCGGCAAAATGCTGGCCGAAAGGATTTACCATGACTGAAAGCTCCCATAACAAGGTCATCTCCGAAAACCGCAAGGCCCGTCACAACTATTTCATCGACGACACCTATGAGGCCGGCATGGTTCTGACCGGGACCGAGGTCAAATCCCTCCGGGGCGGACGGGCCAATCTCAAGGACAGCTACGCCAAAATCAAGAACGACGAGGTCTGGGTCTACCAGATTCACATCAGCCCCTACCCCTGGGCCTACTTCGACAACCATGACCCCCTCCGGCCGCGAAAACTCCTGCTGCACAAGAGCGAAATCAAAAAACTCTTCAGCAAGGTCAACGAAATGGGCCAGTCCCTGATCCCCCTGCGCCTCTATTTCAAGGGCGGCAAGGTCAAACTTTTAATCGGCCTGGCCCGGGGCAAGAAAAAATACGACAAGCGCCATTCCATCCGTGAGCGGGATGAACGGCGCGACCAGCAACGGGCCATGAGCGACCGGTACTAGGGGGCAGATGCTGGATGCTGGATGCTGGATACTGGATGCTGGATGCTGGATGCTGGATACTGGATGCTGGATGCTGGATGCTGGATGCTGGATGCTGGAATTGGGAATTGGCAGCTTGGCGGATTGACGGATTTTTACGAGTCCGTCACAATGTATTTCGTCCTAAACTGAGCTCAACTTAGACTCTTTCAAACCGGCCTTGTCCAATTAACCGGTAACAGTTAACCGCCCTTTTCCTTCCACCTTCCACCTCCCGCCCGCCTAAAGATTGACGGATTGCCGCAGGCTCACGGGCAAAGCCACTCTTGAGCGTTGAAAATTCATCATTGGACATTCTGCGGTTACAGCCCTTTATCCTCCGCCTCCCTGCCCTCTAATCTCTGATCTCCGCCCCCTGCCCTCCGACCTCCGCCCCCTGCCCTCCGACCTCCCAATCCATCAATCCGTCAATTCGCCAATTCGTCAATTCGTCAATCCGCCAATTCGAAAATATCTGTATCCTCCGCGGTGACAGTTTGTTTGGTTAACCCAGGGCGGAAACGACGGCCACCATTTCAAAACCGCTTCGTCACCGCTCAATGGCCTATGGGTGGCTTTGACCGGTCTCGGTTTCGGCAAAAAAACACTGGGCCCTAGCGTCGCCTTTTGGGGGGCGCTGTGCAAGGTCACCCGACAAGAAAACCACCGATCACCGCCTTATCCCGGTCCACAACCACCGTTTGCCGGACAGCTGTCTTCTGCCGGATGGCAAATCGGTTCGTCTTTGTCTTCTCCCCGAAGACAATCGCTCATCGCCACGAGACCTCAGCCGCCCGGAGGTCAGGCACATAAAACTATTAAATCAGATAGATATAATTATTTTTGCAAAAGTTCAGACCCAAATCAATTGTGGCATGCGTTTTGATCATGGCGGGATCAAGAGGAAGCGGAACGGAGAAAGAACTATTCAATTTCTATAAAGTTTCAGGAGGTGCAACCATGACGGAATCGGATCGCCGAATGGGATGGGAAGTGGCCAAGGAACTCGAGGCCAATACCTCGACATGGGAACGCTTCATGCCGGAAAAAGGCGCCGTAGTGGCCGCCTTGTGGGGCATGTTCGCATTCTTAATCATCTTTTTAATCGGCTGCTGGCTGGCCGGCAACCCCTTCGAGGCCACCCAGCGGATCGCCTCGCCGGTCGTCAAGGCGCTGGGCTGGGAAGGCACCAACAACTGGCACATCTTCTGGGGGGTGGTGGGCCTGGCCATTGTATTCGAATTTCTGGACGCCTCGGCCGGCATGGGCTACGGCACCGCCACCACACCCTTGTTGCTGGTGCTGGGCTTTAACCCCAAACAGATCGTTCCGGTGGTCATGATCCAACAGGCCACCGCCGGCATCGTGGGCACCTTCCTCCACCGGGAATTCGCCAACGTGGAGTGGAAGTTCAAACCCATGTCGGAAACCATCCGCCTGTGGCTCTTCGTCTCCGTTACCGGATGCATCGCCGTGGGCATCTCCATTACCGCGGTCTACTCCATTTTCAAGGTGCACAAGGTATGGATCAGCCTTTATGTTGCCATGCTGCTGGTGCTCATGGGGTTGATGTCCCTGATCAGCGCCAACCGAGATCGCCCCTACCGTCCCAAGCAAATGATCTTCTGGGGCGGTCTGGCGGCCTTCAACAAGGGGATCGGCGGCGGCGGTTACGGCCCGGTGGTCACCATCGGCGGAATCCTGGCAGGAATTCCCATTAAGACCCAGATGGCCATTACGGCCCTGTGCGAGGGGACCATCTGCGTCTTTTCCATCATCGTGTGGCTGGTGATGCTCAGCGGCGGCGAGATTATCGACTTCATGCTGCTTCCGTCGATGATGCTCGGCAGCATGGTTTCGGCCGTACTGGCACCATGGATGACCCGTACCTTCCCGGAAAAAATATGGCGCTGGGTCGTCCCGACATACAGCCTGATCCTGGCTGCCTTTGTTTGCTACAAGGTCATCCCCAACGTGATCGCAAAACTGGCCGGGTAACCCTCAGGCCACGCCTCAACGCCCTTACCGGGTCCCGAACCGAAGATGCGCTTTGATCTTCCGATTCGGGACCCGAATCATTTTGACCGAGCGCGGTATGGCGTCCCCCCTGGCGTTGACCAATCGACCGGCCACGCCATTTCACCCCATCAATCCACCAATCCACCAATCCGTCAATCCACCAATTCGCCAATTCGTCAATCCACCAATCCGCCAATCCGAAACGGATCTCTTTCCCTTCAGCCTTCCACCTTCAGCCTTCCACCTTCAGCCTTCCACCTTCAGCCTTCCACCTAAAAAACCTTGACATTCCCTTCTTATGACGCTATTCGTAATATCTATATTTCGTAACTTCCGGCACACGTCAAAGGGAGCCATGAAAGACGACAATCAAATTCAGGCGGTGGACAACCTGCTCCATCAGCTCCTGTGGGGGCTGCACCTGAAACGGCTCGACGCCTGGACCCCGGAGCTGGAGAGCATCGGCGCCCTGGGGCTTCATGTGCTCAAACTGGCCGGGGAAAAAGAAGACATCATCCTGGGAGAAATTCGGGAGATTCTCGCCGTGCCCCACTCCACCCTGACCAGCATCATTAACCGCTTGGAAGGGCGAAACCTGCTGGAACGAACGGTCAGCCGCCGGGACCGACGCTCCTTTGGCCTGGCCTTAACCGATGAAGGGCGGCGGGTGCAATGCGATCACGACCGGCTCGACCGGGAACTGGCCCTGACCATGCTCTCGGCCCTGGACACGGACGACGAGCGGGACACCTTCGTCACCCTGATCGAAAAAATGAGCCGGCACCTGGCAAGAACGGACATCTGAAAATTTTTCTCACGCAACGGCGCAACGAACGCAACGTGCGGATGCTATCATTTGATCCCGGCATTTCCGCGAAGCGGAATCAACGACAGTCCGGGTCAAATAGGCTCTTAATCATGTGAATCCTGTGAATCCTGTCAGAAAATGAGCATTTCATCCGCCCAAGGCGGATAAACTTTGAACTTTGAACTCAGAGGGACTCTGCCATGTGGGAAACGCTATTCTGGATCTACCTGACCAACGCCACCTTTCTATTGGTACACGAGATGGACTCGGCCTACTGGAAGGAGTGGGAGCTGTTCCACCTGCCCGGTGGCCCGGGTTTCTTCATGGCCCTTCACCTGCCCATCGTCTTTCTGGCCCTGTGGGGGGTTCGGCAGATCGTCCTTCACCAGACCGCCGGCGCGGTGATCGCCCTGGTCCTGGGCGCCTCGGGTGCCATCGGATTCGGCCTGCACACCTTTTTCATCCGGACCGGCCACCCGGAGTTCAAGACCCCGGTCTCCCTGGCCCTGATCGGCGGCATGCTCATCTCCTCACTGGCACAGATCGTGGTGGCGGTGCGGGTGTTGATCGGATGAGGTAGAATGGCCGGGTGAGATGCGCGGGTCAAAGCGATGTGAGGGATCCGAAATCCGATCGGAGTGTGAGGAAAAACGGTTAACGATTTATAGCCGAAAAAAACGGCCCAGCACGGGCCAAACGGCTCGTTATCCATACAAGAATCCAATCCATATTGCTCCGGTTCAATGTTAAATGGCCATCCGCTAAAGCCCGGAATCGGATCCTTCCATCGATTGGGCCACCTTCCTCTGACATGCTCCCCTGCCGACCCGCATGCATTCGACAATCAAATCTTGAACGCCTTTGCTTTTTAATCTTTTATCGCCTCGAATAGCGGCAGGCCCTGACCGAGAATCTCAAGAGGAACCGCCTCAACCGCATCTGCCAACGGATAGCGCCGGGTGCCGGGATAGATGACGACCACCTGATTGAGTTCCAGATCTTTCAAGGCAATCCGGATTGACGGCGTCATGCGAGGCGCATCCGCGCGCTTGCATTCAATACCGAACCATAAGCTTCCGCGGCGCAATATCAGATCGATCTCCGCCCCTTGGTGCGTGGCCCAGAAAAAGGCTTCGTCATGGGGCTCGGTCCTCAGTATCTGCTCAACGACAAATCCTTCCCAGGAAGCGCCGACCTTTGGATGGTTGAGCAGTGTTTTCATGGTATCGATGCCGAGAAGCTGATGAAGGAGTCCGGAGTCGCGTACATAGACTTTGGGAGACTTGACCTGTCGTTTTCGCAGGTTAGCATGGAATGGCTGAAGTTGACGGATCATAAGTGCATCCGATAGCAGGTCCAGGTAGCGCCGCGATGTCGATTCGCTGACACCGAGAGCTCGTGCCGGTTCGGCCGAATTCCAGACCTGCCCATGGTAGTGCGCCACCATGGTCCAAAATCGCATCAGGGCGATGGCCGGCACCCGAACGCCCCATTGCGGGAAGTCACGCTCGATAAGGGTCTGAATGAAATTCTTTCTCCACGCAATGCTGTCGATTTCGTTATCGGCCAGGTAAGATAGGGGAAACCCTCCCCGAAGCCACAGGCTCTGCTCTGTATCAGCCCCCATCTCTGACAAGGAAAGACCGCCCATGGCAACCGTTTCCACCCTGCCGGCAAGACTTTCCGAAGTTTGCCGCAAAAGAGCCCCCGAAGCGCTTCCGAGAATAAGAAAACGGGCCGGCGCATCCCTGCGGTCGATGAGCACCCGAAGTACAGGGAAAAGATCCGAACGCCGCTGAATCTCGTCGATCACCACCAGGCCCTTGAGGGGCCCCAGCGCAATCATGGGTTCGTCCAGTCGCGCCAAGCTGGCTGGATCCTCCAGGTCGAAATAGTTGACGGAATCCGGATCGAGCAACTCACGGGCAAGGGTTGTTTTGCCGCATTGGCGCGGCCCTGTAAGTACAACCGTGCGATTGCGGGCAAGGGCACAATTCAGTGCGTCAAGTAGAGCGGTGCGTTGAACCATATCACAACATACCATGAAATTCCGTCACGTCAAGAAGGTTTTTCATGGTAATCATAGCGCATTTGGGCTGTTCACAGGACGGAAAGCGTATCGAAAATCGATTCGCGCAATTCGAAACCCGTTGACAGAAAATCATTAAATCAACCCCGTCCCCTATAGTACGTCCTTGTTTACCCAAAACGGCTCTAAGCCGTTTTGGGTAATTTTTCCATGAAAGGCTTTGGGCAAGGTCGCTGGGGCTATGGCCGATTGCTTTTTACCCAGTCTACCGCTTCTGATCGGGTGTTGAAATTTTTGACATTTCCCCAGCCGTTGTTGTAAAAGGCGTTTTCCGCGTCACTTGGATTCTCCTTTATAACGGATAGTTGTTCGGGACATCGAGTTGTTTACCGGGTATTCCCTTGTTAGTCAATCAATCTCCCCATCCCCTGTCTTTTGCCCTTTGTCCTCTGACATCCGACCTCTGATCTCTGCCCTCCGACCGCCATCCTCCGCCCTCCGCCCTCCGCCGTCCACCCCCTGCCCTCCGCCCTCCGACCTCTGACCTCCGACCTCTGACCTCTGACCTCTGACCTCTGACCTCCGACCTCCGACATCCGACCTCTGACCTCCGCTCCTGACCTCCCGATCCGCCAATAACCCACCACATCCGATACCCACCCTCCCGGTATCTGCCACCTGTGGTATCCCCCCTACCCCATATCACAGACCTCCGACCTCCGACCTCTGCCTTCTGCTCTCCGCCTTCCGCCTTCTGCCTTCAGACCTCCGTCCTCTGTCCTCTGTCCTCCGTCCTCCGACCTCTGCTCCCTGCTCCCCGCTCTCTGCCCTCCGACCTCCGACCTCCGACCGCTGTCCTCCGCTCCCCGCTCCCCGCTCCCCGCTCCCTGCTCCCTGCTCCCCGCTTTCCACATCACAAATCCGCCAATTCCCCAATTCGACAACTCCCTCCTCCCCTCTTACTTCAGGCTTCAGACTTCCACCTTCAACCTTTTCACCCATTGACGAAACCGGGGAAAAGCCTTATTGTTGGTTTATTCCAGCCTTGATCGAATGAGGATGGTTGTTCTTTGACATACCCGTACGTTTCGGGTATTCCCACCGACGGCGAATTCGGATCCTGATTATCGGGGATTTGAATCTCGCACTGTTTAAATATGGGGGCGAAACGGCTTCGACGGGGGTTATGAAGCAACGGCTGCATACCGAGCGCCTGCCAGCTCGTAAATCCGACAGGAACATAAATATAATCGCAGACGATTATAACTACGCCGTAGCGGCTTAGCTACCGTTCCACCGGGGGGCGCCTGCGACCCTGGATGGGGCGTCGACTAGCAGGACAGCCGGTTTCGGGTACCTGTACTGAAATCGGTTAAACTCACAGGGTAAGCTTCCGGCCATCCGGTTCGTGGGAGGGCCAGCGGACGAAAATCAAAACACGGAATAAGTATGTAGAGGCTTTTGTGGATTGCTTTCGGACGCGGGTTCAACTCCCGCCGCCTCCACCACCTAACTATTGATTTTATTTGATATTTTTACTTTCAGGCATGCC
>JAEINQ010000082.1 GCA_016342285.1 Desulfobacterales bacterium | reverse complement strand
CGGGCGTCATCGGAAGCTACTTCCTTAGAAGTTCATTTTCACCACGAAGGACACGAAGAGCACGAAGGATTATAAAACAATATATAATGATTTCAGCTTCGTGTGCTTCGTGCTCTTCGTGGTTAATTAAAAAAGCGGGCATATTGGCGATTTTTTACGAAAGCATCAACTTTGATGTGTTGTAACTTTATCCGCCATAAAACTTGTCGTAACTGTTCACAGGGTTGAAGCGATCAAGGCGTTCCGAACCCTCGCACGGCAACCGTTACGGTCGCTTTCGGTCGAAAATCGGTGTGCTCGGGTGGCGGTCGGTTAGTAGAGGCGCACGTAACCGCTCTCGGCCACGAAATTCTGACCTTTTTTCGGACTCAGGACAAAGTTGATAAAGTCCAGGGTGTCGCCTTTGGGCCAACCGTTGGTAAACATGAACAGCGGTCGGCTGATGGGATAACTGCCGTCCAGGGTGGTCTTTTCACTTCCTTCGATCCCATTGACCTTCAGGGGCTTGACGCTGCTGTTCACATAACCGATGCCGATGTAGCCGATGGCGTATTTGTTGTTGGAAACCGCCTGAACGACAGCGCCGTTGGAGGCCATGACCTGAGCCCTCGGCGTGACACGTTCCTTCGCCATGACTTTTCCTTCCCAGGTTTCATAGGTGCCCGAAGAGGTGTCCCGGGAGTTGACCACGATTTTCAGGTCCGGTCCGCCGAACTGATTGAAGTTGGTGACCTTCCCCGTGTAGATGTCTTTGAGCTGGGCCGTGGTGATCTCGGTCATGGGGTTGCCGGGGTTGACCACCGGGATGATGCTGTCGTAGGCCACGGCAAAGGGGACCGGATAGACGCCTTTTTCGCCGGCCATCTTGACCTCTTTGTCCTTGATGAAACGCGAGGCGCTGGCGATGTCGGTGGAGCCGTCCAAAAGGGCCTTGATGCCGTTGCTGGATCCGCCGCCGGAAAGGGAAATCTTCACCTCCGGGTTTTCCTTCATGTAGGCTTCGACCGCCTTCTGGGCAATGGGAAGAACCGTTGTCGATCCCTTGATGACCAGGCGGCCGGCCCAGGCAAAAGAGGTTGTCATCACCAGTGCCAGGGCAACGCCAACTCCGATCAAGCTGTTTCCTCGTTTCATGTCTTCTCCTTTGCATTGATTGATAGTACGTGAATGTTCAGGTCTTGTTTTGGAAACTTCCATGGGTAATAGCAAGGGAGTCGGTCCTTCCGTTGTCGCATGGACGGCGGGACTGCCGGTCAAAGCCGGAACCCTTACCGGGTCTGCTTGCGATTCGTGGGTGGTACGTGTTCACAGGGGTGAAACATTTGAAAATCCCAAAATCCTCTTGCGGTAAGCGTTTACAGGGTGCCGTAGCTGCAAGGCTTCGGGCACGCAGTCGTACTCTGCGTACTTCAAGTGCCCGGTAACGCAGCAGATGCGGTGCCCTGTGAACGCTTACCGTGGGTGGAATCTATCCCCGGCTTGTTAGGGCGGTGTTAGTCGGGAATTAGAAATTCGCGAAGCCGGCGGAAAAGCCCTGTCCCAAAAACTCCGGGCCGATAACCGCGATGTGGATGTGGGGAAGGCGATACCTGATGGTGGCGTCAACGGGAGGGGCCAAAGGCGCGCAGGGGTCTCGTGTTCAATGATTGACGGGAATCCATGCCCCCATGGCCTTTAAGGGATTTCGAACCGGAAGGGAAGTATCACAGCCCCTTCCAGGAGTAACTCAAGTTTAACAGGGAGTTGAAAAACGTCATGAGCGCAATAGTGTTTTCAACACCCTGTCTAAGGGCAGCCCTGAAACGCCCCCTGAACCTTGAGGGTCAGGTCGGTGGATGTCAGCGGTTTCGGAAGTGAAACGGTTTCCTGTAAGGATTTGCTTCCTTTGGGTTCAATGGTTTCCTCGCCCGACCACGCCACCAGTTTCAGGTAGGTGTCGTTCTGTCGCAGGTAGGCCTCCAATGTGAAACGACAACCGGTCCGGTTTTCAACGGCCAGGTTGACCACGCCGGTGCGGTCATCTCCGCCTGTTTTGTCCACACTCAGGCGACAGGTGGCGACCGCCCGGGATCGGCCCCGGGGATAAAGGGGGATGCCTTCGGATTGGACCGTTGTTCCATTTCTGACCAGGGGGATCTGGTGAACGGCCAGGGCAAAGGACGCTGGAAGATCGGGTTCTTCCACTTCTGCCTCTGTTTCCCGAACTGCTTTTTCCACCGCCGCCGTTGGTGGCTTCTCCCCGGTGACGTTTTTTTCCGTGTTTTCCGGTGTGGCGGTCTTTTCAAGGGGAAGGGGCGTTTGGGTCATGGCCCCGCTGTCCGCGGGCTGCATGGGCAGCTCGGTTGTTACCGGTGCGGACGGCGAGGGTGCGGCAGGTCTGGCCAGTTGAATGGCGACCACGTCCGGATCCATGGGATCGGTGATTTTTCCGGCCGCCCAGCGGCCGGCATTCCGGTTGCCGTCGGGATAGGTGTAAATGCCCAATCCCTGTTTCTGACCTTCGTACCACTCCCCCTCGTACCGCGATCCGTTTGCCCAGGAGAAGGTTCCCTGTCCGTGTCGGGCGCCGTCCTTCCACTGACCCGAATACCGGGATCCGTTGGGCCAGGAATAGGTGCCGTGACCGTTTCTTTTGTTGTCCCGGAACGCACCGATGTATTTTTTCCCATCGGCCCAATGGTAGGTTCCCTGCCCGTGAAAATTGTTATCTTTGAACCCGCCTTCGTATCGGGATCCGTCCGGCCACAGATAAACGCCGGTGCCGTTGGCGCAGTCGCCCTGAAGGCATTGGGCCCCGGCGGGGCCGGTAGCGATGAAAAGCCATGCGATGGCTGCCGTCAGGGATACGATGTTACGGAGTTGGGTGGGCATGGTCGGTTTTCTCCATGATTGACTGGGTCTGACGATGAGAAATGGCGATCAGTGGTGATGTCTATATAAAAAAAGACCTGACCGAGTCAACGGCGCCGATCGGTCGGCCGGGAAAATCCGTCAGGGCGTTTCCAGCCATTTTATGGGGATCAATGTTATTGCAGACTGGAGGCTAACGGAAGTTGGCCATTTTGTCCAGTTTCTCATCGTTTGGGTGGTGGAAAACGGGGACTGCGGCAAGTTGACATTTACCGGGGGCTATGCCATACGGTGACACTTGAATGACGATTCACGAACCAGTGCCCGTCCACGGATCGGTTTTTAAGTGGATGGACACCCAGGAAGGAGAATTACCATGGGAAAAGGCGACAAACGCACCAAACGCGGAAAGATCTGGCGGGGAACCAACGGCAAGAGCCGGCCCAAGAAGACCCAGACAACAAAAGAAAAATAGCCACCGCCCGCAGGGGGCCGCTGCCGGACCGATTCGGCGACGTGCCCCCTGATTCCGCCCCGCTCCCGCCACTGAAACCCCTTTCCTGAACCCGCGATCTGCCTTTTATTTCATTAACCGCAGACAAGCGCCGACACTCGCCGACTTTTTTTGGGCGAAGCTTTCCAAAACCCCTCAACCCCTCGACCCCTTTTTCTATTTTATCGGCAGATGGATGGTAAAGGTGCTGCCTCGTCCCAGGTCGCTTTCCACGGATATGCGCCCCCCGTGGGCCTGAACGATATGCTTGACGATGGCCAGGCCGAGGCCGGTGCCGCCCATGTTCCGGCTTCGCGCCTTGTCGACCCGGTAAAAACGCTCGAAAAGACGCGGCAGGTGCTTTTTGGCAATGCCCGGCCCTTCGTCGGCAACGGTCAGGAGAATCTGTCCGTCTTTGGTCTGGGCCACAATGTGGACCGATTTTCCGGCTTCGCTGAATTTGATGGCGTTTTCGATGAGATTGACGGCAGCCTGCTCCATGAGCAGCGGGTCCATGATCAGGGAGAGATCTTCCGGGCAGTTCAGATCGAGGCGGATCGATTTGTCGTCGGCTTCGCTCTGGCAGACCCCAACGGCTGTCCGGAGCATCTCCCTCACGGATCCGCCGGTCATGTGAATCTCGGTCTGCTCCTGCTCGATCCGTGACAGGTGCATCAGCTCTTCGATGATGGCGGCCAGCCGGTTCACGTGTTTTTCAATGATGGCCAGGAAGCGTTTGGATTCTTCGGCATTTTCCACCCCGCCGTGGCTCAGGGTTTCCACGAAGCCCTTGATGGCGGTCAGCGGCGTTTTGAGTTCGTGGGAGACGTTGGCGGCGAAATCCCGGCGCATGTTTTCCAGCCGTCTGAGCTGGGTGACGTTGTCCAGGACCGTGAGGATGCCGATCCGCTGATTTTCGGCATCGCGCAATGGGGTGCAGCGGAGGTGGAGGATGATTTCACCGTTCTGGTGCAGCACGATGTCGGCATCGGCTGTTACTTCTTCGTTCCGGGTCTTTTCCAGGAGTTTGACGAAATCGCTGTTGCGGATCAGTTCCTGAACATTCCGGCCCTGGGCCTGGTCCGGTTGCAGGCCGATAAGGTTGGCCGCGGCCTGGTTCATGCGCAAGATACGATCATCGTTGTCCAGGGCGATGACGCCTTCGATCATGCTGGACAAAACCGCCTCGATCTCTTTTCGTTGGCCGATGACCTTGCGGATGCGGTCGTCGAGTTGGGCGGCCATGCGGTTCATGGTGTCGGCCAGTCCGGCCAGTTCTTCGGCGTCGGGCAGGGGGAGGCGGTGGCTGAGGTCGCCTGCGCTGAAACGCTCGGCGCTGATGCGAATCTGTTCGATGGGGCGGGTGAGCCGGCGTGACACAGCGAGACTGACGGCCGCGGCAAGAAGGGCGATGAGGAATCCGCCCAGGGCCACGCGCCACTGGATCCGGCGCAGCTCTTTGTCGATGGCCGATATGGGCAGGGAGGTTCTCAAAACGGATTGAACGGCCTTGTCCCGGTAAATGGGCACGGCCACATACATCATGTTGCGGCGAAGGGTCTTGCTGTAGCGGATAGACCGGCCGGTTCGCCCGGCCAGGGATTGGATCACCTCGTCCCGGCGGGCGTGGTTGTCCATGGTTTCCGGATCTTTTTCAGAGTCGGCCAGGACGGTGCCGTTTTTACGGATCACCGTGATGCGGGTGGCTGCGGGGCCGCCGATGGCGGTCAGGTGGCGATCCAGGGCCGCGGGCCCCGGGCCGTCGAGAAGGGCGATGACCTGAGGCTCCATGAGACGGGCCCGGGATTCGAGATCCCTGGCGATTTGATCGAGGAAGAAATCGCGCATGGCCTGGGAGGCATACAGGGTCACCGCCACCAGAGCAATCAGGGTGATCATCAGATAAGACGGATAGATCAGCCAGATCAGTCGTCTGCGTTTTCTCATGGCGTTTCCCGAAAACGGTAGCCGACGCCCCGGACGGTTTCAATGTATTTTCCCCGGGTGCCGAGCTTTTTCCTCAACCCGACTATCTGAACATCCACGGACCGATCGGTGACCGGATAATCATCGCCTCGGACCGCATCGACGATTTGGGAGCGCGTGTACACCCATCCGGGCCTGCGGGCCAGGTAGTAGAGGACCTGAAATTCGGTGTAGGTCAGGTCCACGGCGGCATCGGCGATCCGGACGTTGCGACGCCCCGGGTGGATGACCATGTCGTGGATACGGACGACGGCATCGTCTTCGGGGGTGGTCTCGCCGGGTCGTCGCAGTACCGCCTTGACCCGGGCGATGAGTATCCGGGGGGAAAAGGGTTTGGTGATGTAATCGTCGGCCCCGAGTTCCAGCCCGGCGACCACATCGGCCTCCTCCCCCTTGGCGGTCAGCATGACCACCGGAATCGACTGGGTTTTGGCATCATTTTTCAGCCGGCGGGTCACGTCGAGGCCGTCGATACCCGGCAGCATGAGGTCGAGAATGATCAGATCCGGGATTTCTTTTCGAGCGACGTTGATCGCTTCCTCGCCGCTGGTGGTGCCCAGAACCGCGAACCCTTCCCGGCTCAGGTTGTAACGGACCAGTTCCAGGATGTCTTCCTCGTCATCCACAACCAGGATTTTTTCTTTTCCCATGGGGCCTTCCTTTGTTGCCAGTGACTAAAGTGAACTAATCCGCGAACTCCGCGCCAAAAAAACAAATTTCACCGGCACAAATTTCACCGGAGCAGCCAGCAGGGGTTTCCGGCAGATCGGTTGCCTTTGAAAAAATCCGCGCCATCCGCAATCCCGTCTTGTCGGGACTCACTTTAGGCACTCCACACTGATATTGTGGTGGCATTGGCCAAGTGTGAGCGCCATGTTAGAATTTTGTTTGGGCGTTATAGGGATTGTCAAAATTATAGTCCGTTTGTATATCTAACTCCCGTCCGGGAGTCAAAAGGAGGATCGGGCCGCAGGGCCATCATTTCGGTTTTCCCCTTGAACATCGGCAGGGTTTTACCTACTATGCGCCCATGGGGTATGTATTCGATTTCAAGGAAGCCCGGGCTTACGATGCATGGTTGCGGAGACCGGGCAACAGTGGCCTGCTGGCGTTGGAGAGCCGGTTGATGTTCGACCTGCTCAAGCCCATGCGGGGAGAAACCGTGCTGAGCATCGGCTGCGGTACCGGTACCAGCCTGGCCCCCATGCTGGACTGGGGGCTACAAGTTACCGGGCTGGATCCCTCGCCCTACATGCTCGATCTGGTATCGGAGAAATTCGGTGACCGCATCGATCTTTACCGTGGTGGTGCCGAAGATCTGCCCTTTGACGACAACTCCTTTACCTATGCCTGCCTGGTCACGACCCTGGAGTTCGTTGACGATCCGGACAAGGCCCTGGCAGAAGCCTGTCGTGTGGCCAAGGATCGGGTGTTCATCGGCTTTCTTAACCGTTATGCCTTAAAGGGGGTGCAGCGACGGGTGGAAGGCATCTTTACGCCTTCCATATTCAATCGGGCCAAATTCTTCAGCGTCTGGGAGATCAAGGCGAGCCTGCGGGCCATCATGGGAGATGCGCCCATCCACTGGCGCACCGTCTGCCAGCTGCCCGGCATACCCGGGCGGCTGGGCATGCGCATCGAACAGTGGAACCTGACCCAGCGCTGTCCTTTTGGTGCCTATGCCGGCATGGTGGTCTCCCTGGTGCCCCGGTTTCGAACCCGGCCCCTGGCCATGCCCTACCAGGCCAAGGAGCGGCCCGGGGCCTTTGTGAGCTAATTTCCATCCATAAATGGCCTTTTTGCCCAATTTCTGCGTCAATGCAATCCGCGAAATCTGTGGATGAAACCGGGGGAGAATCCATGACCGTTTCCATAGCCAGGAAGGCCCTGCTCTGGGAGCCCCAAAAGGATGACGGCGTCCGGTGTCACCTGTGCAACCATCGCTGCATCATCAAACCCGGGCGGCGGGGGATCTGTGCGGTTCGCGAAAATCGCGGTGGTACCCTTTACACCCTGGTCTATGGCCGCCTTATCGCTCGCCACGTGGATCCCATCGAGAAAAAGCCGATGTACCATTTCCATCCGGGAAGCCGGTCCTATTCCATTGCCACGGTGGGCTGCAACTTTTCCTGCCGGTTCTGCCAGAACGCTGATATTGCCCAGATGCCCGCTGACCGGGGCGGTGCCATCGCCGGGGAACGGATTTTGCCCGAGGCGGTGGTGGCCGAGGCCCGGGCCACGGAATCGGTCACCATCGCCTATACCTATACCGAACCCACTGTTTTTTTCGAAACCGCCCTGGATACGGCGAAACTGGCCAGGCAGCATGGGATTGGCAATATCTTTGTCACCAACGGCTACATGACGGCCGAAGCCCTGGAAATGATCCGGCCATTCCTGGACGGCGCCAATGTGGACCTGAAGGCCTTTAGCGACGATTTTTACAAATCCATGTGCGGTGCCCGGCTGGCGCCGGTGCTGGATACCTTAAGAGGGATGAAGGCTGCCGGCATTTTCGTGGAAGTTACCACCTTGCTGATTCCGGGACTCAACGACGACCCGGGCCAATTGGCGGCGCTGGCGCGATTTATCGCCGATGACCTGGGGCCGGAGACGCCCTGGCACATCAGCCGGTTCCATCCCACCTACCGGCTGGCCGACCGGCCGCCCACACCCGTGGCGGCGCTGCTCAAGGCACGGGAGATCGGCCGCGGCGCCGGCCTTTGGTATGTCTACACGGGAAATGTGCCGGGGGAGGGAGGGGAAAACACGGTCTGCCATCACTGCGGTCAACCGCTGATCGATCGGTGGGGATTCCGCATTCAGGCCGACCGGGTCGAGGACGGGCGGTGTCCTGCCTGCGGCACCGTCGTTGCCGGGGTGGGGATGTAACGGGCTTCCATCCATAAATGGCCTTTTTGCCCAACCCGCCGGAGGCGGACAAGTCTCGGCGTCAATCAGCGCCATGGCTTGTGCGGCGTAGCACACTACGCCTCCGCGTCATGGCTTGATTTCCTTGACCTTGGACAAAAATTCTCATTTCTGGATTGGGAACGCATATCTATTTCCATCCGATGCGAAAACCGGTGCCGTGGCCCGGCTTCACAGGCTCGGTTTGAAACGGAGCCGCAGGCGGTTGAAAAAGGTGTTGCCGATCTCGTAAAGGTTGGCCGGGATCTGGGCGGCCGATATGGCGCCTTCACGGTCCTGCCCGCCCAGTTCCTTGAGGGAAAGGATCAGCCCTTTCATCTTGATGATGGTCTCCTTGCTCATGCCCTGATACATGATGCCGTACCCCTTGACCTTGCCGTCCGTGACCACCTTTCGAATTACCCGGCCCAGGCAGCTTATCTCGGTTGCACCGCAGCGGATCACCAGCCACACGCTGCTCCCCTCGCCCAGTTCGTCCTTATTGCCCACGAAACAGCCCGTTTCGGAAAGATCGAGAATCTGGGTTTCCATGGACCCGTGGTCGCTAGTCAGAATTTTCACATCCAGGGTAACCCGATAGCGCGCGGCAATCTCCCACCAGCGCAGGCGGGGGTTGAAGTAAGGGGCGTAAACCTGCCTTCGGAAAAAGATGGCGGATACGGCCGTGATGACCACGATAAAGAAAATGACCATGGCCAGGCTGTAGTTGGGGTTCCAGAAGAGGTAAACAAAGACATTGTATCCGATCAGGGTGGCGGAAAACAGGATGAAAAAGTACCAGGCCCATTTCCTTACGGAGTAAATGCCGGCGGCGACCACCGGAAAGCAGGCCAGCAGCAGCCAGTCGCTCCAGAGCAGGTGGGCGAAGATGCCGTCGGGGCCGAAATAGGGCATGCGGTTGACATGAGCCCCGATGGCGATGGTGCCGATCGGTTCAAGGAGATAGATGATGGCGATGATGATGATGGACAGCGGTCTTCGTTTCACATTACCCTCTCTCTGCGGCCCTGTGGGCAAAAGGATCAGGCGCCGATATCGTCCAGCCGATCCGGGTTGTGGACCTGCGGGTGGTTGAACTGGAGCAGGTGGTTGAACTCATGGCCGAGAATGGCCTGGTTGAGAACGACCCTGCCTTTGACGATGGTACCGAACACCCAGATTTCGTTCTTTCGGGTGGCATACCCCAGGACCGGTGACCCGTAGGCCGATGCCCGGTCCCATCGGAAATATTTTCGGTCCCCGACGATGTGGATGGTGACATCCCGGAGTTTGACGATTTCATGCAGTTTGGAGGGTTTGTAGATCTTGGAAAACCCGCGCTGCATCTCTTTGAAACCGATCTTGCGGTAATCGGTGGCCACGGCAAAAAAGCCCGTGGTGAAAACCGAAAAAAACAGCAAGGAAAGAAAGATCAGGACGTTATTCCGCTTTTGCCAGCGCATTGCCTCTACCGCCTTGAATCGAAAGGATAATGAATTTCACCCGTGCCACCATTCCCCTGGGCTGCAATCGGCTTGTTTTTTTCGGGACGCCGCCGTCGGGCGGACAGGCTCGGCCCATATTCCTTGACCGTTGCACCATGCAGGGCCGTGGTCGGAAAAGGGCACGGCATCGCCGTGGGTCACTCCTGTTATCGGCCATTTTTCACCAAACATTAGCCCAGGGGTGATTCAAATGTCGATTTATTAAGGGATTCAGGGATTCAGGGAAAAGGGAAAAGGGGACCGCCGACCGCCGACCGCTTTGTTGGAAGTGACTAAAGTGAACTAATCCGCCAGAGGCGGACAAGAGGTTTGGAGTGAGCTAAAGTTAAGGAATTCTGCCCATTATAAGAAAATGGTGGAGCGTAGCGACTCCTCAATCCCGCCTTGGCGGGACTCACTATAGTCACTCCACACTTATTTGGGGCCAGTATCCCAGCCCCTTCCAGGCGCTCCAGCCGCACAACCCATTGCATGCGTCTACGCATATAAAGCTCAGCCGCACAGGTCCGCTTCGTGGAGGAGGTTCTCCTTCGCCGCCAGGCGATGCGCTCTTTAGGTCAACCGGAGCATCTGAAAAAGTCCTACCTTTCAGATGCTCGGTTGACCTAAAAAATCCGCGAAATCCGCGAAATCCGCGCCAAAAAAAGAACAACCTTCGCACTCTTGGCGATTTTGATCGAGCAGATGATTTAGAGACCGCTGACCGCTGACCGCTGACCGCTGACCGCCGTCGACGGTCCACCGCCGGCCGTCTTTATTGGATATTTCTTACCGCCAGGGCCCGATACCCCTTTTTGAGCACCATGCGATCCTTGATGCGGATGCCGCGGTTGAAATGAAACCCCCAGGCGGAGATGGATTGCTGTTGGGCGGTCCAGACCCAGCCGCAACTGAGGCGAATTTGGGGAATGATACGTACCCGCATACCACAATCGGTCAGGTAGCCGGCGTAGGCAGGATCTTCCACGTAGATGCTTTTGAGTTCTTCCAGGGTCGGCAGGCGCCAATCGGTGTAGGGAACGGCCAGGGTGTCGGGCAGGGTGTAGCGGACCCACCGGTCGGCCTGACGCCAATCGATGTCTCCCTGGTTGTCTGTTGCAGCCCACATCAGGTGGTTTTGTCGGTCCGTAACGGTGCCGTCACCGTTGTCGGTGAAGCGGTCGTCGGCAACGGCAAGGGAGAGGAAAGCCAGAAGCCAAATGGCTCCGGCGTATCGGAGAATCCATGGAAACCGGCGCATCATGGGAGCTCCTTTCAAAATAAGCCTCCACGTTCTCTGGCTGCGTGGCCGGCGTCAGTTGGCGATGCCGATGGAATCGCCGGAAAATGCCAAAATTTTAAGCATTTCGAACTGGAAGCGAAGTGCTGCAGCCCCTTTCAGGCGCAATCCAACCTCCCATTCCCTGAGGGTGGGTTCTTTAATTCAGGTGGATCCGTTTTTTCAATTTGGCTGCCTGGTTCTCGTCGCGGTAGCTGACCACCGTGACCGGGGCGCGGCGAAATATCTTTTCCGCCACCGACCCGATGAATATGGTCTCCAGGTCGGTCCGTCCCTTGGTCCCCATGACAATCATCTCCACGTCTTCGGTCACGCAGAGCTTGAGCAGTTCGTCGATGGGGTTTCCCATGATGAATCGTGAATGCACCTTCTCCTTGGCAAACCCCGAAGTGACGATGATTTTATCCAGAAGAACCATTCGCTCTTCCCGGATCGCCGATATGTAATGTTCGCCGTCCACGGTATACCCCAGAGCGGAAATGGTGCTCACCGTCTCCACGTCCCGGGTGTTGATGATGCTGGCCACCAGCAGGTCCGTTCCGGCGGCCTCGGCGATTTTTGCCGCGAAGTTGAAGATCCCCTGTGAATATGGGGTGAAGCCGATGGCCACCAGTATCTTTTTAAACGTTGCCATGATGTCTTGTCCTTTTCCGATCCCCTCAGCCCTTTCCATCCGGAGTGGACGGTCAGACGGCAAGGGGGCCCCCATTTTTCTTAACCCTGAGTGAATCCCTTACGCCGTGCTCCAGGCAGTCTGGGAGGCCGGCCGCCGTGGCCGCTGAATCAGGTAAAGCGCACCGAAAACGGCCATGCCCACGGGATAGACCCAGTAACGCTGGCCGTGGGCCAGCCCGATCCAGCCGGCCACGGCATCGGGCCGCATGAGCATGAAGGTAACGCTGAGCAGGATCGGGATTTCCCAGATCTTGTTTCGGGCGATGAACCAGCCCTGGGTGGCCGAGGCAAAGGCGAAATTGCCGAAGCAGGCCATGGCGAAAATCAGCAACCCCTGGGGCCAGCTGCTGATGTTGTGCAGGATCAGGTCGCTGTTGAAAATGAACATGAACGGCAAGATGGCCGTGCGGATGTCGTACATGAACCCCTGAATTCCCGTGGCAATGGGGGGTGATTTGGCGATGGCTGCCGCCGCGTAGGCAGCCAGCCCCACCGGTGGCGTGTCGTCGGCCAGGATGCCGAAGTAGAAGCAGAACAGATGGGCGGACATGAGCGGCACGATAAAGTCGTTCATCCCCCCGATGGTGACGATGGCCGGAGCGGTCAGCGACGCCATGACGATGTAGGTGGCCGTCGTGGGCAGCCCCATGCCGATGACAAGGCTGGCAAATGCGGTAATGACCAGCATGAGAAAGATGTTGCCGCCGCTTAAGGTGTCGATGATCTGGGTGATGAGCTGGCCGAGCCCTAGCGCCACCACGCCCACGATGATGCCGGCCGCGGCGGTGGCCAGGGCCACGGAGACCATGTTCCGGGCGCCCGAGGCCAGGGACAAGAAGAGGTCTTTGACCCCTTCTTGGATGGCCGGGACCAGCGGTGTTTTGGCTATATAGGCCTTTACCGGGCGCTGGAGGAGCATGAGGATGGCCATCACCCAGATGGCGTTGAATGCGGCCAGTTCGGGGGAATGGCGAACCACGATGAGTTCGTAGAGAAGCATGCTCAGGGGCACGAGGAAATGGGCGCCGGCGAACAGGGTTTTCCAGAAGGGGGGGAGTTCTTCTCTCGGCAGCCCTTCCAGGCCGAGCTTGCAGGCTTCGATATGGGTGATGTAAAACAGGGCCGCATAGGAGGCAAAGGCCGGAATGGCCGCCGCCTTGATCACCTCCACATAGGGGACGTTGACATATTCGGCGATGATAAAGGCCGCCGCCCCCATGATGGGCGGCGCGAGTTGGCCATCGGTGCTGGCCGCCACCTCTATGGCCGCCGCCTTGGTGGGCGGATAGCCGACCTTTTTCATCATGGGAATGGTGAAGGTGCCGGTGGTGACGATGTTGGCGATGCTCGACCCGGAGACCAGGCCGGTCAGGCCGCTGCCCATGACGGCGGCCTTGGCCGGGCCGCCCTTGAATCCGCCCAGCAGGCTAAGGGCCAGCTGGATGAAGTAATGGCCCGCACCGGCCTTGTCCAGCATGGACCCGAACAGGACGAAGAGAAAGACGATGGTCGCCGACACGTCCAGTGGGATACCGTAGATCCCCTCGGTGCTCATGGTCATCTGCCCCATGAACCGGTTCAGGGAGACCCCCTTGAAGGCGATCAGCTCAGGCATGTGGGGGCCGAGAAAGGAGTAGGCGATGAAAACCGTGGCGATGGCGGGCAGGGCCGGGCCGATGACCCGTCGGGACGCTTCCAGGAGCACGACCACCAGGATGCCGCCCAGGATCAGGTCCCGAAGAATGGGCGAACCGTAACGCATGGTCATGGCCTCGTAGTCCACGGCGATGTAGATGGCCGAAAATCCGGCCACGATGGCAATGACGTAATCAATGGCCGGAATCCGGGACCGGATGGAGAGAAATTTCAGCCCGAAATGCTCATGTTTGAACATGGGGAAGCTGAGAAAGACGATCAGCAGGGCAAATCCCAGGTGGATGGCCCGGATAAAGGTGGAGTCGAGAATCAGCCAGCTGGCAATGGAGAGCTGGAAGAGGCTCCAGGTCACGGCGATGACGGGGATGATGAACCGGCTCCCCCCCTTGGGTTTTCGGCCGACGCCTTCTTCTTCTTCCGCCATGCGTCGGGCCAGTTCGAGTCCGTCATCCTTTTCGTCGATTGCGGGATTGCTCATATCTCTTCACCTGAATCTTCGAGGGGGGCGAAGGGCTCGTTCGCCCGGTGGGGTTTGCGATGGCGGCTGCTGTAAACGATTGCAGGCGGCGGGACTGGTCCCGGCCGCCTGCAAAACCGTTTCATGACCTGACAGCGGCCGCTACCCTAACGTTGCAAAAGCCGGAGGGCTTCAGAGCCAAGGCGTAAAGAGAGAAGCCGTAATTCCTTACTGCGATTTCTTTGCAACGCAGGCTCTGGAGTTCTCCGGCTTTCCCGCAGGGGAAACAATATGGCAAACTGATGACCCCGTCTCGATATCACTGTGAGTGGAAGCCTGAAAGCAGACCAATTTGAACAGTTTCAATTGTAACACCAGGCTTCTATCCCATTTTGATATCTTGTTTATGCAACTTTGGGGTCTATTTCATGCCAGCTTCCTTGTAGTACTTCATGGCACCCGGGTGGATCGGGGCGCTCATGCCTTCCAGCATCCCTTCTTTGGTCAGCACGGCATAGGCCGGGTGCAGGGACTTGAAGGCGTCGAAGTTGTCGAAGACTTCCTTGGTGACGGCATAGACCACGTTTTCAGGCACTTTGGCCGAGGTGACAAAGGTGGCTTTCACGCCAAAGGTCTGGACATCCGCGCCGCCTTCCGCGCCCGGATAGAGCGTGGCCGGAATGATTGATTTGGCGTAGTAGGGAAATTTTTCGAGCAGGGCGTCGATACCGGTGATGGAGGCAAAACGCACCTTGCGGGCGCCGGCCGTGGCTTCCTTGATGGCCCCGCTGGGATGGCCCACGGTGTAGAAGAAGGCGTCGATGCGGCCGTCCTGGAGCAGGCCCGGGGCTTCGGCGGCCTTGATGCTCTCCGCGTTCATGTCGGTGTTATAATCGATGCCCACCGCTTCAAGGGCGTCGATGGCATTCTGCCGCTGTCCGGAACCGGGGTTGCCGATGTTGACCCGTTTGCCCCTGAGGTCCTGGATGGCGTTGATGCCGGCGTCAACGGCCGCCACCAGAGTCACGGATTCGGGATGGATGCTGAACACGGCCCGAAGATCTGCCTGGGGCCCCTTGTCCGCCCATTCGGCCAGACCCTTGGTTGCCTGGTACTGGCGGTCGGACTGGACCACGCCGAACTGCAGGTCGCCGGCCATGATGGCGTTGACGTTAAACACCGATCCACCGGTGGATTCCACGGTACAGCGGATGTGGTACTGGTCTTTTTTCTGGTTGACGATCTTGGCGATGGCACCGCCGGTGGGGTAGTAAACGCCGGTGATGCCGCCGGTACCGATGGTTACGAAGGTGGTGCTGGCCTTGGCCGGCTGCTGGGGCGCGGCCGCCTGTTTTTCTTCACCGCCGCATCCGGCCAGCAGGGCGAAACCAAAAATCAGAACAACTCCCAGAGCGATAACTTTTTTCATTTGAACCTCCTTAGATCTTAACGTAAAAAATTAACATTTACCCGATCATGCCCGTGGGCGTCACGGGAGGGGGTCATGGTTGGGATCGTCGTTTCCGGTGACCAGGGCCATATTCAGCGGTCAAATGAATATGGATTTCCAGAAAAAGACATGTTAACGCCTTTAGTATCACTGCAGAACTTTCAAATCAACCCTTGGTGGCTGCCGATTGTCGGAAAACATGGTGGATCGGAGATCAATGCCAGGTTTCGCGAAGATCAGCGTTATTATACCCACTTTCAATCGGGAATGGGCCTTGGCCGGTGCCGTGGATTCGGTGCTGGCTCAGAACGGCTCGGATTTCGAACTGATCGTGGTGGACGACGGTTCCACGGACCGGACCGAGGCGGTGTTGGCGGCATACGGCGGCCGGATTCGTGTTCTTCGCCAGTCCAACGGCGGGGTCAGCGCCGCCAGAAATGCCGGCATTGCCGCGGCCAGGGGCTGCCTGATCGCCTTTCTCGATTCCGACGACCGGTGGCTGCCGGAGAAGCTGGCCGTCCAGAAGGCCTTTTTCGATGCCCGGCCCGAGGCGTTGATCTGCCAGACCGAAGAGATCTGGGTCCGAAACGGTGTGCGGGTCAATCCCCGCCGGCGTCACCGCAAGCCGTCGGGCGACATCTTCCTACCTTCCCTGGAATTGTGTCTGGTCAGCCCGTCGGCGGTGATGATGCGCCGGAATCTTTTCGATCAGGTCGGTCTCTTTGACGAAACCCTGCCGGCCTGCGAAGACTACGACCTCTGGCTTCGGGTCAGTTGCCGGTTTCCGGTCCATCTCATCGACCAGCCCCTCATCGTCAAGCAGGGCGGCCATGCCGACCAGCTCTCGCGGATGCCGGGGCTGGACCGGTTCCGGATTCAGTCTCTGCACAACTTGCTGGAAGGCGATTTGCTGAATCCCGGACAGCGCGCCGCGGCGGCAGCCACCCTGGGGACCAAGTGTCGCATTTACGCTGCCGGGTGCCGGAAGCGCGGGCGGGTCGAAGAGGCTGAATATTACGAGGATCTGGCGCAGGGGGGACAGCGGTCGGCAGCCGACGGTCTCTAAATCATCTGCCCGATCCAGATTTCCAAGGGTGCGAAGGGCGTTTTTCTGGCGCGGATTTCGCGGATTTCGCGGATTTTTTTAGGTCAACCGATCAGCTGAAAGGTAGGACTTTTTCAGATGCTCCGGTTGACCTAAAGAGCGCATGGGGCTTACGTCTACGCTCACTGAGCTACGCCGCACAGGTCGCTCTCAAAGCTTCGACCCCACAGGTCGCCTGGCGGCGAAAGGACATCAGCGTCGGCTCTCATCAAAGCGGACCTGTGCGGCTGAGCTTTATATGCGTAGGCGTATGCGATCGGTTGTGCGGCTGGAGCGCCTGGAGGGGTTTTTTCCAGGCGATCAGCCGTGCAACCCTGCTTTTAACCGCGAAATCCGCGTAATCCGCGCCAACAAAACTGCTTTTGGCCCTGCTTTTTTTCTTTAGCGCGGATGGCGCGGATTGTTTCAGGCCAACCCGAGCATCTGTTTCTAAGCTGTCCTCTGTCATCTGACCGCCGACCGCCGACCGCCGACCGCCGACCGCCGACCGCCGACCGCTGTCGTCCGTCATCCGTCCGCCATCTGCTTTGAACCGCGTAATCCGTGAAATCCGTGCCGGTGAAATTTGTTTTTTTTGGCGCGGATTGCGCGGATTACGCGGATTTTTTTTAGGTCAACCGATCATCTGAAAGGAAGGGCATTTTCAGATGCTCCGGTTGACCTAAAGAGCGCATCGCCTGGCGGCGAAGGAGAACCTCCTCCACGAAGTGGATGCGATCGGTTGCTCGGCTGGAGCGCCTGGAAAGTTTTTTCTCCAGGCGATCAGCCGTGCAACCCTGCTTTTAACCGCGAAATCCGCGAAATCCGCGCCAACAAAACTGTTTTTAGCCCTGCTTTTATCCGTGTCATCCGTGAAAACCTGTCGGGCATAGCCTTGGGCGACGCCTGATCCGTGCCAGAAGAACCTTTCTCTTGGCGCTCTTCGCGTACTTGAGTGAGCGGCAGCGAACGGGCGGTGGAAATGTTTAAAACACCTTAACCGCTGAGGGCAAAAAACAATGAACCACCAAAATTTGCGGCTTGACGTTGAACCGAATTGGAACTAAAGTGGTCATAATAATGACCCATTCGGGAGGGCGCCATGGGCGACATATTGCAAATCATGCCGGTGACAAAAGTCAAGCGAGGGCTTCTCGACATCCTCAAGGTGATGCAGGAGGAGGGTTCGACCATCACGATGACCCGCAACGGCGAAGCGGTTGGGGTCATGATGACCCCGGACCGGTATGCGTCACTGCTGGAAACCATCGAGATCCTGGCCGATCATAAAATCATGACAGCCCTGGCGGCATCGGCCAAGGATTTCAGTGCCGGCCGGGTTGTCACGGATGCCGAGGTTTGGGACCGGTGACCGGGGCATACCGATTGTTCTATTCAAAGACCTGCCAGAAACAAATTGCCACGCTGCATCCACACATCAAGCCCATTGTCCGGTCGCGGTTGGACCTCCTTCGGTCGATGCCGTATGCCGGAAAACGCCTGGAGCGGGAACTGGCCGGTTATCGCTCGCTTCGGGCCAGTCGTTTTCGAATCATCTACCGGATTGATGAGGACGCCGATGCCTTGGAAATCCACTATGTCGGGCACCGAAGAGACGTTTACGAACTGCTCGCCGATGGCCGACGGCTGACCGCTGACCGCTGACCATCGACCGCCGTCTGCCGTCCTCCGTCGGTTCCTGACTTCGGACATCTGATATTCGACATCTGCTTTGAACCGCGTAATCCGTGAAATCCGCGCCAACAAAACTGTTTTTGGCCCTGCTTTTTTTCTTTGGCGCGGATGGCGCGGATTGTTTCAGGCCAACCCGAGCATCTGTTTCTAAGCTGTCCTCTGTCCTCTGTCCTCTGTCATCTGACCGCTGACCGCCGACCGCCGTCATCCGACCGCCGTCATCCGACCGCCGTCATCCGTCGTCCGTCGTCATACCATCCGCCCAATCTCCCCCAGCCGTGCCTCCAGCCGTTTGCGCGACACCGGCACCGCTGTTTTGAGTTCCTGGGCAAAGACCGAGACCTTGAACTCCTCCAGGAGCCAGAAGAAGTCCTCCACGGCCCGGCGCTTTTCCGGTGAGGTGCCGGCGGTCAGGTCGCCCAGCATCTGTTGCAGGGCTTCTGCAAACGGTTGCACGGTTTCGGCCTTGACCCGGTCCTTTTCCAGGTCCACGATCCCCCTGTGGGTGCGAAGGGCCATGGCCCGGACATAGCGAACGATGTGTGCCATGGACGTCGGGTCGTAGAGGTCGATGAAATTTTTCGGCACCAGCCGGTCCAGGTCTGCCTGCCGCGCCTCGACGAAGGCGGTCAGCGGCGCCCGGTCCATGTGTTGCCGGGCGATCCGGCCCAGTTCGGCCATGGTTTCGTGGCAGGTCTGCAATAGGCCCAGGACCGCCTCAAGCAGGGCCTGGCCGTCGGCCATGAGCCGGGCGCCGGCTTCAGCGGCCAGGGCGTCGAAAGCGGCCGGGGTACGGATGTCTTTTTTCAGTCGCGTGTCGACCAGGCGCTGGAAGCACTGGGCCTCCAGGCAGGCCGCGCCGCCGAAGGTCCGGGCCCAGGGGGCCGCCTGTGCCGGCAGTTTCAGGGATCGCTTCAAAAATGTCAGGTCCCGGGACATCTGCCGGGCCAAAAGGGCTGCCACGCCCTTACCATGGGCTTTTTTCGCGGCCGATACCTCCTGGAACAGGCGCAGGCAGACAACTCCCGCTTCCACCGACAGGGCGGGAAAGACCGAGCCGTTGCAACGGCCCCGTAGCGGGATCGAATCCGGCAGATCCCCAAAGTCCCACCCGGTGATGTCGGTCCGCTCCCACTGGCTGCAAAGGCCGGACAAAAGGTCGGGAGCCACCCGTGCATGGGTACCGGTTTTGAGAATCGAGGGGTCCCGGCTACTTCGGATTTCCTCGCCGTCCGGTCCGACCAGGGCAAGCCGGGCCCGCAGATGGTCGGGCAGGTCCTGCTCCGACCAGGCGGTGGCCGGAATATGGACACCGTAGCGTTCATGGAGAAATTGCCCCAGGGCGGTGATCAGCGAGGCGTGGGTCCGGGGCATGTCGGCCATCACCGTTTCCACGGTGTCGGAGACCGGCACCAACCGCTTTCGGTAGGTTTTGGGTAGGGCGCGGACCAGGGCGGTGATTTTCTCCCGAAGCAGTCCCGGAACCAGCCACTGGGTTGCTTCGGCCGTGACGGCGGCGGCCCGTGCGGCGGGAATGCGGATGGTGATGCCGTCGGCCGGATCCTCCGGTTCGAACCGGTAGTCGCAGGCAAACCGCTGGCCGTCGATGTGGATCTGCTTGGGAAAACGGGACAACTCGTCGGGGTCCGGCGTCTGTCGAATCAGGTCGTCCCGGGTCATCCGCAGCCGGCCGTCCCCCCCCTGTTTTTTGATCCATGTGCCCAGAGTGCGCTCATCGGAGATCGGGTCGAGCCGTCGGCGGTAGAAATCGAAGATCTCTTCTTCGGTCACCAGGATGTCGCGCCGTCGAATGCGGTCTTCCACGGCCTGAATGGCGCTGACCAGTCGCCGGTTGTGGGTGATGAAATCGAATCTTATTTTGATGTCGTCTTCAACCAGGGCACTGCGGATGAAGATGTCCGAGGCCTCCCGGGGGTCGATGGGGCCGTAGGGGACCGACCGTCCGGCCACGAGGATCAGGCCGAAGAGGCTGACCTGCTCGGCGGCCACCACCTCACCGCGCTTTTTCTCCCAGTGGGGATCGGCATAGCTAGACCGGCACAGGCCCCGGCCGGCTGCTTCGATCCAGGCCGGGTCCACGGCCGCACAGGTTCGGGCAAAGAGCCGCGAGGTCTCCACCATTTCGGCGGCCACAATCCAGGCCGGGGGGTGTTTGAACAGGGCCGACCCGGGAAAGACCATGGCTTGGCGCCCCTGGGTGGCCTGGAAGAGGGCGTTCTCCTTTTTCATGGCGATATTGGAGAGAAAACCGCTGAGCAGACTGCGGTGAATCGCCTCGTACAGGGCGGAAAAATTGTTGTCCTCGCTTTTAAGGACGGTTTCCGCTGTGCTCGCCGTGTCCGTTCCGAACCGGTTCTCCTTTAATATATCGTGCAGTTGGTTGTGAATGTCCCGCCATTCGCGCATCCGTCTGAAGGAGAGAAAATGGCGGGTGCAAAAGGCCTTCATGCGGGCGGTGGTCTTTTCCCGGGCCAGGGCCTGGTGGTAGTGCCGCCAGATGTTGAGCCGGGTGACGAAATCCGACGCCGGATCCCGGAACACCTGTTGGGCCGCATCGGCGGCCTGGGCCTTTTCCTGAGGGCGCTCCCGGGGGTCGGCAATGCACAGGGCCGCGGCGATGACGGTCATTTCCCCCACACACCCCAGGCGCCGGGCTTCGATAAGCATCCTTGACAGGCGCGGGTCCACCGGGATTTTGGCCATGAGACGGCCCTGCCCGGTCAGCACGAAGCGCCCGGTGCCCCGATCCTTTTTCTTCTTTTTGCCGGCTGCCGGACGCGGCGTGATGGCCCCGATTTCCAGCAGCAGGTCGAAGCCGTCGCGGACGCTGCGGTCCGCCGGCCGGTCGATGAAGGGAAAGGCCGACACGTCGCCCAGGCCAAGGCTGATCATGCGCAGAATCACCTCGGCCAGGTTGGCCCGAAGGATTTCCGGCAGGGTGAACAAGGGGCGTGCCTCATAGCTTTCTTCGGTATAGAGGCGGATGCAGACCCCGTCGGCCACCCGGCCGCAGCGGCCCTTTCGCTGGTCGGCGCTGCTTTTTGAGATCTCGGTCACCGGCAGGGCCGTGGTCCTCGACCGCGGGTTGTAGCTGGAGATGCGGGCCAGGCCGGTGTCGATGACATAGCGGATGCCCGGTATGGTGATGGAGGTTTCGGCGATATTGGTGGCGATGATGACTTTTCGCCCAGCCGCCGGGGCAAAGACCCGCGCCTGCCGGGCGGCGGAAAGCCGGGCAAAGAGCGGCAGCACGATCAGGCCGGGATATTGCCGGGCCTCGATGAGTTCGCCGGTTTCGCGGATCCCCTGTTCGGTGGGCATAAAAATCAGAACGTCGCCGAACGGTCCTTTTTTCTGGAGTTCGTCCACGGCCCGTGCCGCCATTTCCACGTGGCTCGGTTCGTCATCGTCGTCTTCGGCCGGGGCTACTGGCATGTACCGGATCTCCACGGGGTACATGCGGCCGGAGACCTCGATGACCGGGGCGTTGTCAAAGGCGGCGGAGAACTTTTCCGTGTCAATGGTGGCCGAGGTGATGATCAGGTGCAGGTCCCGGCGCCGAAGGAGAAGCTTTCTCAGCAGGCCCAAAATGAAATCGATGTTCAGGCTCCGCTCGTGGGCCTCGTCCACAATAATGGTGTCGTAGGCGGACAGCAGCGGATCCGTTTGGGTCTCGGCCAGCAGGACCCCGTCGGTCATGATCTTGATAAAGCCGTTTGTGGCGGTGCGGTCCTGGAAACGGATCTTGTGGCCCACGGACCGGCCCGGGGCCTCGCCCAATTCCTCGGCGATGCGCCGGGCCACGGTGGTGGCGGCGATGCGCCGGGGCTGGGTGCATCCGATCACGCCGTCGATGCCCCGCCCGGCAGCCAGGCAGTACTTGGGGATCTGGGTGGTCTTGCCCGAACCCGTGTCCCCGGAGACGATGATCACCCGGTGGGCCCTGATGGCCGCGGTGATCTCTTCTCGCCGGGTGGTGATGGGCAGCTCCGGCGGAAAGGTCAGGGCCGGCACACGGTCCACTCGTTTTTTCCGGGCCTCGACCGACCGGCTCATGCGTTCAGCCAGCCCCTGGAGCCGCGCGGCTATCGCTTCCGGAGCCTTTCCCGCGGCCAGCTCCGAGCGTACCCGTTTGAGCGCGCGCCTAACCGCCATGCGATCCGGCCCCAGGGCCTTGGGTATCATCTGCTCAATGGTTTTGATTTGCTGATGGATCATTGAAAGGCAAAAGGGGACGTTGGTGAAAGATTGAAAAGTTGGTCGCCTGGCTGAATGAACCGAATCCTTGTTACAGGCCGAATTGGGACGGCTTCATCGGCGCTCTCCTATTTGTTTGGGGAAGGGCGGCGAAGCATTCGATTCGGTCCCAAGGGTCTTTGAAATCTTAACCAATTCATTGATGAAAAGCAAGGGGGACATAGTTGAAAAGTTGACAAAAATTTCTTATCATGAAAAGGTCGATCATGCCAAGAAAAGCACGAATAGACGCTCCCGGAGCGCTTCATCACATCATTGCCCGGGGGATCGAAAAGAAGCCGATTTTTCACGATGACAACGATCGGCTAAATTTTCTGGAACGGTTCGGAACGATTCTGGATGAGACCGGTACGCCTTGTCTGGCCTGGGCGTTGATGCCCAATCACGTCCATTTGCTTCTAAAAACCGGGCTTGCTCCCATTTCCAAAGTCATGCGACGGCTGCTCACCGGCCATGCCCAGCAGTTCAATAGAAGGCATCGCCGTCATGGCCATTTGTTTCAGAACCGGTATAAATCTTTCTTGTGCGAGGAAGAAACCTATCTAAAGGAACTCGTTCGATATATTCATCTAAACCCGGTTCGAGGCGGTGGCGTGCGGAACATGAAACAACTCAAACGCTATCCATTCTGTGGCCACGGGACCTTGATGGGAGCGCTGGAATACACTTGGCAGGATGCCCCATCCGTTCTCAAGCGGTTCGGAAAAAACATTGGCGAGGCACGGGAACGGTATTCTCTTTTCGTATCAGACGGTGTTTCCATGGGGCGTCGGCCGGAGCTGGTTGGCGGTGGGTTGATCCGTTCGGTGGGCGGATGGTCGGAGTTGAAGGCGCTTCGAGATACCGGAAGGCATGTTTTCAGCGACGAACGGATCCTTGGCAGCAGCGATTTCGCCGAATTTGCCCTCATGCACGCAAGGGAGCAGTTGGACAAAGAGGCCATGGCAAAAGCGGCGGGACTTGATCTTGAGATGGTGACTGAAGCTGTGTCGCATCTGTTCGATCAGGCGCCGGACCTGATCAGAAGCGCGAGTCGAAAAGGAACGGTGGCCCGTACCCGGTCCCTTATCTGCTGGTTTGCCGTGGAGCGGCTGGGGATTAGGGCCGTTGAAGTGGCCAAGCGGTTGGATTTAACCCCGTCTTCCGTCAGCAAGCTGGTCAGTCGAGGCCGGGTGGATCCATTGCGTCAAAAAGTTGAGACCATGCTGCTCGAGAGGTAAAAACGACTTGGGGAATGGAAAATCTTTCCGCTGCGTGGAGGCGTAGCGAGCTGCGCCGCACAGGCAATGGCTCCGATTGACGCCGAGATTGGTCAAAAAGGCTATTTATGCTTAAAACCTGACTTGTGGCGTGGCGGGAGGGGGTGGCCACCTTTTCAGCTTTTCACCAACGTCCCCCTTTCCGTCCCCCTTTCCCGTCCCCCTTTCCCCTTTTCTAAATATGCAATATCATTTGACAGTATCTAACCCTACAACGTAAGTTATGTTTCATTGCCAAGCTCTCTTAACCTTCTCTTTCGGTGAGAAAGGTACGCACGATGATT
>JAEINQ010000081.1 GCA_016342285.1 Desulfobacterales bacterium | reverse complement strand
AGCTGATGTTAAGGACGGGTACGACTGGTTGAATTATATTTCGCCACCTGAGAGGAGGAGCTAACCGACCACCCCGCAAGAACAAATAGGGCCGGTGGCCGGCTGCCCGCAGGTGGGCGGAAAGGACCCGGGTGCTCAGGCAGATCCGGTCATTGAAGGAAATCAGGACCACGGTTTTCGATGGGGTTGTCTCGCTGTTCATCTTCTTTCACCATTGATGTCTATGTAAAAAGTGACAGTGTCAAAAAAGTCGTTTTTAAACCACAGAGATCACGGTGCAGACTGAGAATTATATCTGATATTGGCTATGAATCTCTGTGATCTCCGTTTGCTCAGTGGTCGTTTAAATTGTTACGGAACCATTGCTTGGGGAACCAGTTCCAAAAACTTGAAGGGGAACGGCAAACCGGCGGTTTCGTAATATCCGCCGACCCGCTGCACGTAATCGTCTTCGTGCCACCGGGCCTGCCAGTTTCGCTCTTCGATAAACCGGGTCACCGCGTCGACCCCGTAGATATTGTAATAGGTCCAGGTTTCAGAGCCCGGCATTTCCGGTACGTACCGGATTTCGGTCTTTTCGGCGAAAAGCGATCGGATGACGATCGCCTTTCGGGTCATGGCCATCATACGGTCCAGAACCGAGTGGAAATTGGGAAAGATGTAAAATAGCCCCAGACAGATCAGGGCGTCAAACGGTTGGGGCGGCGAAAAGGTCTCGAACCATCCGTGGTGGATCTCGGCATTTTCAACCCCTTCCCGCGCCAGGGCCTCCCGGCCGTAGCGGACAAAGGCTGGCGAGGCGTCAAGGCCGTGATAAGTCCCCACCAGGTCGCCGATGTGATGGCGAAGATATCCCGAGGCGCAGCCCACATCCAGGCAGTGGGCGATCGGGGCGTGATGCGCCAGCAGCAGCCGGGTCTGGATGAAACAATCCAGTACGGTCTTTTCTTCGGTCCGCTCACGAACCAAGTCGAAGTAGGCCGGATTGGTCTGATCGAGGGTCTGTTTCATGGCATTTCCTTTTTTTCCACCAAACCGGCCGCGGCCAGGTCGCTGACATGATCGTGGACAAACCGGTAGGGCCGCTCCACGGCCTCGGCAATGGCAAAGACGCTCATGGTATTGTCCAGGCAGTAATGGATCCGCTCGATGCCGTTGATCTCCTCGGCGGTCCAGTCGGACCGCCACAGGCCCAGGCCGGAGAGAAAGGGGACACCGTCGAACCGGCGCGCCGGGATAAAGTCGGTCTCCAGGATATCGATCACCTCCCAGACCAGGTCGAGGGCCTCGGTCAGCCGATCTCCGGACAATCTCTCCGGCGTGTCGGTGCTGGCATGGTAGTGGTCATAGGGGGCCCGTGAAAAAGCCACCGCGGCAATGTCAAACCCCGGGCTCTGGAGCATCCGCTCGTCGTTACAAAACGAAGAGATCTCCGGGTGAAGAAAGGGGTAGACTTCGCTATCGGCAAAGCGCCGGAGAAGCACGTGCCGGCTGATCCGGTCGAGGTAGGTGTCGCCGCACCGGGAGGTCATCAAGAACAGCCGGTTGTCATGGCCCACGGAATCGACGACAATGCCGCCGGCAATCCGCGGCAGCAACTCCCGGTACCGCTCCAGCCAGGCCAGGGTGCCGACCGATTCGGGCACAAAGAGGATCCGGTAGGTGTATCGGGTCGACGGACGGCGCTTTAACCGCAGGGCCAGGGCCGTAGCCACGGCCACCCCGCTCAGGTTGTCGTTGCTCTGTCCCGGATGGTCCAGGTGGATGGGCAAAAGGATGATTTTGTCACCTTGCCCTTTTTTTTCCACCTCCCCCACCCGCATCTGCCCCGGGCCGAGTTCGGTGTCGATGTGCACCCGGTAGGTTTCTTCGGTGAATCGGCCCCGATCGGCATGCCGGGTGGAAAACCCCCAGTCGTTTTGGTGGTAGAGAAATCGGTAGGGAATCGCTTCGGGCCGGTCCGGATCGGTGGTCAGCCGGGCCATGAGTTCGTCGTGGGCGACCGTGCCGGTAAAGGGAATCGATCCCGTGGCCAGGTGAAGCAGGTGATCGGCCGTATCGACCATCCGCCGCCCATCCAGGGTTTCGATATGGGCCCGGTGCAGGGTCCATTTTTCCGGAACCCGCCAGGTCTGAATCCGCGTGCCGCTGTCAAAGCGACGGATCTTCATGGGCAGGATCCGGGCGATGCGGTCCAGTGCCCGGTCGAATCCGTCGCTGACCAGTGCCCGGTTCATTGGGTGGAGGTCGGCAATCAGCCCCATCGGGGTAAAGGCGTTCTGGTCGGCCTGGGTCGCCATGGGGCGCAACAGGGGTCCGGTCATTTTCAGGTAGTCGGGATCGCGTTCAAATCCGAGGCAGACCGCCTGGACAAAATCGCCCAGATCGACCAGGCGGCACAAGGCGTTTCCCATGGGCCCGGAGCGACAATTGTGGTCGGTCAGGGCGTCGCAGGCCTTGTTCAGGTCGGCCATGGCTCCGTCCTTGAGCACCAGGCGGCGGCATTGACACGGCCGTTTCCCGCTCCCCCCGGAGACAATAAACCCCTCGTAAATCACCGGTTCGCGGTACCGGGCCCCGGCCCGCTGCTCGCAGTAGTGCAAAATGGCGCAGCGGTTTAAGTCCACCCCCATCAGCAGCATCTTGAAACCGTTTCGGGCCATGAATCCGTATGGCGAGTCCTCGCCCCAGGTATCGAAGGTGTCGCAGGCGAGAATTTCTTTTGCAAACCGCCCCCACACGCAGAGCGGATGAAAGAGATTGGCCGTACGCTTCACTCCGGACCGTTTACGAAAAAGCTCGGAAACGATCCCCATGAGCGACGGGGTATGGGTCAGGTCGATGACTTTTTCCTTCTCCTGGAAGTAATCCCAGTTAAAAGAAGGCATGACCACGGTGCCGGCATTCCCCACGGCCGAAAGAAGACCTTCAACCACCGATTCAGCACCGCCGTCCACCTCGCCGATGGCGCTGTATGCGCTGTGGACCAGCAGGTGGTCACCGGGACCCACCCCCAGATCGTTCAGAACCCGGGTGATCGCTTCGCAGGAGAGCATCATAACGCCTCTCCCCGGCCCGGGGTCCATAGGTGAAAAACCGGCGTGGCCGACACCAGGCGGCCAAAACCGTTTTTTTGGTAAAAGGCGATGGCAGCGGTATTGCGGTGCTGGGTGGCCACGGTACAGAGCCGGCCGGTGGCCGTACTCCAGGAGACGGCCGCGCCGATCAGTGCCCTCCCCACCCCCCGGCCGGCATGGGTCGGGGCCACGGCCACGATGTCGAGAACGTTGGCTGGTTGGCCCGCGCTGACCAGGACCGCCCCCACCACGCGCCCGCCGGCTTCTGCCAGAAAAGCGTGGCGATCTTGCGACAGACAGTAGTTTTTCAGGTATTCGGTCCACAGGGCGTCGGCTTTCTTCTTTCCGATGCGCGGGTCCGTATGAAACCGGGTCATGGAAAAAACCCGGCCCAGATCCACAAAACCGGGCCGGTCCAGGTCGTCGGACTCGAAAATGCGGATTCCTTCCACAATAGCCGACCCGGCCTCTCCGCCGTCATGGCCCAGGATCAGCTCGGTCTCAATGAATTCTCCCCCCAGGGCCTGGAGGGCTGCGGCCAGCACCGGAGGGGATTTTGGCCGAATCTTCGCCCAGATGGCGCACCGGGGAAAGGCTTCGGCCGCATCTTTCAATCCCCGTGCCGCCACGGGAACCTCGGGAACGTGGCAACCTTCGGCCAATAACCGGTAGCAGGGGAGGCCGAAAAATCGACTGTCCCAGTCAAGCCGGTCCAGGGAGAGGATCAGGCCGCCAGGTAGTTCCAGGTCCAGGTCGGTCCCCGGATGGTCGCGCCAGGTTTCGGAGGTAACGTGCCGGCGCGGATCAGTCATGGCAGACCTCCCAATCGGTGACGGTGACGGGCAGGTCGGCAGTCTCCATGACCAGGTGCCCATCGCCTGGTTTTTCACCCATCTCGGCCCGCCAGACCCGGATCTTCTCTTTGCCCCGAAAGAAGAAAGCGCCCGGATACGGCCGGGTCAGGGCCCGGACCCAGTTGAAGACGTCTGTGGCCGGGCGGTTAAAATCGATGAGCCCGTCTTCTGGCCGTCTTCGGGGATAGGCCGGGTAACTGGCCGACGGATTATGACGGCGGGCCACCGTGCCGTCGGCAATGGCCGACAGGTGGGTCGACAGCATCCGCGCGCAGGCTTCGGCCGACTTGGCGTAGACCGTGGCGCAGTCGTCCGCCGCGGTGATGTCAAAGGCTTCCTGGTCGATGATATCGCCGCAGTCTGCCCGATGATCGAGAAAGAAGAAGGTGGCTCCGGTGCGCTTCTCGCCGAGCAAAATGGCCCAGTTCACCGGGGCGTGTCCCCGGTATTTCGGAAGAAGCGAAGAATGGAATCCCACGGTTCCGCGCCCGGCGATCTCCAGGACCTGCCGGGAGAGAATCTGCTGCCACCCACAGACGATGACCACATCCGGGGCCAGGGCTGCCAGGGCCGCCACGGTTTCGGGCCGATTGATATCTTCAGTGGTTAAAACGGTCGAGCCGTTGGCCGCGGCCAGGGGATGAAAATCAACAAAGCCCGAGGTCTTGCCGACCAGGGCCCGGTCCAGGGTCACCACCAGATCGACCCGGCCTCCGGCCTCGTAAAGCCTTTGCAGCACGGTGTGTCCGATCTCAACGCATCCGATAAAAACGGTTTTCATGGCATCACCGGATCTCTCTAATCAACCGAAACGGCTCGGCATCGGCCATCCCCACGGTCAGCCCCCAGTACCGGGCATGGCCCCGAAGGCTCTCCGGGCTACGCGGATGCGGAAAAGGGTGGCATTCGGTGTCGTAGGCCAAAAGGGCCTCGACCTTGGTTTCCAAGGTGTCGGAGATGTCCACAAAGACGCTGGGAACAAATACCGTGTCGACGGAAACCGCATTGTACTCCGTGGACGAGGGCACGTTGTAGCTGTAGATTTCCCGCACCGTCTGGCTCGGATACGGTCGGCAGGCCACCATGGTGGCCTCGCATGCGATCCGGTGGTCCCGGTTCAAGTCGCCGCTGTGGTGGGTGTAGACCGCCGACGGTGCGATCCGTTCCAGGTGGGCCTCGATGCACTGGGCAATGGCCGTCACCGGAACGGTCTCCAACCGCTGGTTGGGAAAGTCTTCGCAACGAACCGAAGCCGTTCCCAGAACGCGGTTGGCAGCCTCGATGTTTTGACCGTGGGCGGCGGCCTTTTCCGCATCGTAGCGCCCTGAGCTGCCGTCGGTGAGGATCAGCACGTGGCAGAGGCTACCCCGCCGGCTCTCGCGGGCGATGAGGCCGCCGCACCCCAGGACCTCGTCATCGGGATGGGCGGCAACAATGAGAATGGTTTTCATGAACTCCCCTTTGCGACCGGAAGGTTTGCCACTTTGCTTTTTTAAAATGCGCTGGAACAAAACTTCGCCCCAATTATGATGTTGTCGTAAAAAGTCTTTGAAACCACCAAGGCATGACGCAATGGGGGACTTATTACGTAAGCGTTCACAGGGCACCGCATCTGCTTTGTTCCCGGGCATTTGAAGTACGCTATAGTACATCTGCATGCCCGGCGCCTCGCATCTACGGCACCCTGTAAACGCTTACAGTGCGAGGGTTCGGAACTCCGCATCGTTTCAACCCCGTGAACAGTTACCTTATTACGATGGCATCAAAGTTCATGAAGTCGCTCCGCCTGATTAATAAAAACGGCAGAATTCCTTAACTTTAGTCACTATAGATCACTTTAGTTCACTCGACACTTGACTCAGGATTTATCGGAAATCCCAATTGGCCATGGCCATGCCCTGAGAGCGTGAATTCCCATTTCGCATTGAACGCCGAAGCTGTATCTTTTCCTCAAGGGCCGTCACGACCCGATCCAGCCCCGAGGCGAACCGGTCCGTGCCATCCGCCGGTCCGGTCCATGCCGGCAGAGTGACGGGCCCCAGGTTCTGGCAATGTCCCAGGTACCGAACCCAGCCCCGGTCGGCAAAATGGCGGCAGCGGTGGACCTGATGGTCGTAGCATGCCACGAGGCTACAGGGGGTGCCCGTGGCCACCAGTTCGTAGGCGGTCAGCCCGCCGGCACCGAAGACATGGCGTGCGCCGAGAAATTCACGGCACATGTCGGTGATGTTCTGCCGGATGGTCAGCCGGCCGTTCGCCCCTTGGGCCAGATCCCGGAGTCTGTCCAAATGGCCGTAGCCGGCACCGACAACGGCAACAAAGGAAGTATCCGGGGGTAACCGAGGAACCAGTTCGGAAAGAATTCCGCCGGTGAGGTCGAATTCATCGGCCCCGCCCATGGCCACGACCACGGGACGCCGGTCGTTTTCTTCCGGCTGCCAGCGTTGTCTGCCCGAAAGAAAATCCGGGTCCAGGAAAACGGTTTCGGGACCGAGAAAAAAGTCGGTGCCGGGAAAATCCTGGCAATGGTAACGCGCCGGTGCTTCAGTGTCCCAGTTGACCACCAGGTCGAGTCCCCGTGGAATCCAGCCGTAGAAATCGACGGCGGCGGTCACCGCGTCGATTTCGGTGAGGTCGAAGGTGTCGAGCCTTCGGTCGGTGATTTCAAAAATCACCGCGTCCATGTTGTGGTCGGCCGTGTACCGGACCACGGCAACCCTCTCCTCGGCCGTGGAAGCGTCGGCGGGTATCAGCGACACGTGGGAGACCTGTCGTCCGGCCAAAAGGTTCCGGGCCGTGCTGTGGTCGCGCACCATGAAGTGACATTGCCACCCGGCAGCCACCACCCGCGGGTGGCGGGAGAAGTGGACCAGGCTCATCAAATCGCCGGTGCCGATGGCCGGATAGGCATCAGCGCGAAAAAGGATCCGGATCACAGGATGCACCCCCAATCCATGGGCGCCTCGGCCTCGATGTCCCGGGCGGCGCGAACCGTGTATCCGGCAAACAGGGAGAGGTATTTCGGCGCCAGACCCGCCCCTTTTTCTCCCCTGCGAAGTACTAGCAAATCCTCGGTGGTGATGATATCCCCTTTGGCAATGGCGCGGCGGACAAAGATCTGGTTGGCCACAAAATCGCGCAGGTATCGTTCGCCCTCCTCGACGCGCTTGGCGCTGCTGCCGAAAAGAACCGGGTCTACGGCCTCCACCTCGCCTGCGGCCAGGCCTGCCTCGGCCGATCTCACCCCAGCCACCATGGCGGCCAGTTCATCGGGTTCCAGGGCGAAGAAATGGTCCGGCCCGGGCATGCGCCGGTCCAGGGTGATGTGTTTTTCAATGACCCGGGCCCCTAAAGTAACGGCCTGGACCGGGGCGGCCGTGGCATGGGCGGTGTGGTCCGAATAGCCAACGGCAACCCGGGGAAAGGCCGCGGCCAGGGTGCCAATCGCCCCCAGGTGGCAATCTTCGGGCGGTGTGGGGTACTGCAAGCTGCAGTGGAGCAGGGTCAATCGGTCGTGGTGGCGGCAGACCGTATCCACCACATCCTCGACCTCCCCGAGCCGGCTGCCGCCGGTAGAGACAATCAGCGGCACGCCAAAAGCGGCGCAGGCGTCGACCAGGGGCAGGTTGCGCACCGAAGAAGAAGAGATCTTCAGGGCCGTAGCGCCTGCCTTCACGAGAAACCGGGCGTCATCGGCGCTAAAGACCGAGGCGAGAAAACCGATGCCGCGGCGCTCGCAATGGGCCATGAGCGGCGCCACCCACTCCCGGGGCAGCTCGTTTTTTTTCACCGCCGTGAAGATGTCGTAGGTGAAGGCCCCATTCTCGTCCTTCCAGGCAAGCACGCCTGCCGATCGGGGGTAAAGGGTATCGGCGGAAAAGACCTGGAACTTGGCCACATCACACCCGGCCGCGGCAGCCGCATCGATCAATGCCAGGCAGGTGTCGAAGTCGCCGTTAAAATTGATGCCGATTTCAGCAATGATGGTAACGGGCGATCCCATGATCCTCCTTAACCGGCAGGGCATCGGCCATGAGCGGCGCATTGAGCCGCCTGGGCAGAACCGGTTGCCGGCGACCGTCCAGAAAAAGCCGATGCCACATCTCAAAGACCCGCTTGCGGTAAAATTCTCGGTTGTACTTTCCGTAGCGTTCCGTTCCGAACCAGCGGTTAATGGGCGCGCTGAAGCCGCGTTTGTCGATGCGTTCAACGATTTCACGGGGAATGAACGCTCGGGCGATATCCTTTAAAATGGCCTTGGTCACGCCGTTGCGGATCTTGAAATCCGGCGACATGCTGAAGCCGTACTGGATCAACCGGTGGTCGAGAAAGGGGGAGCGGTTTTCGACGCTGTGGGCCATACAGACCCGGTCGGCCATCTGGAGCAGCACCTGCATGGTGGAGTAAAAGTCGGTCACCCCCATGGCGTGGACCACGTTGCCGTCCATTTTAGAAAAGTAAAACCCCACCATTTCTTCCAGATCATTGCGCAACGCCTCCGAATTCATGGTTTCGGCCCGGTTGATGAGCTTGGCATAACGCTTGACCGGGGATCCGTAGTAGCGGTCGATGAGGTAGGCATACTGGGCCATGGCCCCCATGCGGTGGATCTGTTCGTCATGGTGAAGCAGCAGGTAGCGATGATAGCCGCCGAAGATTTCATCAGCGCCGTCGCCGGTCATCACCACCCGGACCTGCCGGGACATCTGCTCCATGAGCATCCACCAGCTGAAACTGGTCCAGGTGCACGGCGTGTCCAGGTGATGGGCAATCCTCTCCTCGGTGCGAAGAAAATCTTCGGGGGTCGGCTCAATAATCTGAAGATCCCGGCCGATTTTTTTGGCCACCAATCGGGCATAGTCCAGCTCGTCGAAATCAGATCCCAGATCGTAATGGCAGGTAAAGATCACGTCCGGTTTGGTAATGCAGGCCACCAGGGCACTGTCGAGCCCCCCGCTGACCAGTACCCCGTGGCTGTGGGCACAGTTATTGGTCCGCAGGGCCACCGCGTCGTAGATCAGTTCGGTGAGTTCGGCCTTAACCTTGTTATAATCCTCGGGCACATCGATGCGCCGGTCCCAGATCTTCCAATAGGGATGGACGGTGGCCCGTCCGTTTCGATACCGGATGTATTCCCCAGGCTCCAGGGAGAAGATATCCTTGAACAGGGTCTCCTTGCCGCAGGTGAACTCGAAGGCCATATAGCTGAACGCGTCGGCGTTAAAAGCCGGCGTCACCAGATCCAGAAGGCACTTGATTTCACTGGCAAAAGCGAAAAAATCCTTTCCCTGGCAGTAGTAAAGGGGTTTCTCGCCGGCCTTGTCCCGGGCCACGATCACTTCTTTGGCCAGGTCGTCCCAGATGGCCAGGGCGTACATGCCGTTGAACCGGTCAAAGGCCAAAACCCCGTTTTCCCCGTAACTGCGAAGCGCCACCTCGGCATCACTGTGGGTTCGGTAAGGGGACTGATCGCGCAGGGACCGGCGGATCTCTTCGGCGTTGTAGATCTCGCCGTTATAAACGATGCGCTGCCGGCCGCCGGCCCCTGCAATGGGGATTTCGTGGGGCACCGTATCGCAGATGCTCAGACGCACCATCCCCAGGGTCGCATTGCCGTAGCAGCCAATGCCGGCCTGATCCGGCCCCCGATAGCGCATGGCATCAAGCATTTGCCCGACGATGGTCCGGGTGTCGTAAAGGGGGTTATCTGAGATGAAACCGGCAATGCCGCACATGGGTCTGAGAGATCCTTGGATATATCAGCGGTTGATGTTCAGGGTGCCGTCGCCCACAAAATGGTATCGGGTCCCCTGGCTAAAGGTCAGGTGGCGCCAGGCGCCGGTGTTGTCGATCACCAGGCCAGCCCGGCCGGCGATCTTCTCGTCGATGTCGCGCTGGGTGAATTTCAAATAGAACCGGTGAGGGGTCATGAGAATCACGGCGTCCCCGGAGCCGAGTGGCGATGAGCTTCCCATGACCGCCACATCCAGATGCCGGACCCCAGGCAGCAACTGACGAATGGTTTCAAAGGTGAAATGGGGATCGTGAACAAAGACCTCCAAGCCACGCCCCATGAGGGCTTCGGCCAGAAGCAGGGACGGCGAAAAGGCCAGGTCCCGGTTGTCCGGCTGGGGGGTGATGCCGAGAATACCCACCCGGCCCACACCTCTCCGGGCCAGGAAATCGGCGTATGAGAGGATCGACGACAGGTTAAAGGCCTGGGCCTCTTTTAATATGGAGAGCAGGTCGTTGTAGGGCGATCCTCGGAAAAGAAACTCCAGGCCGGTCATCATCTGCTTACCCCCGACCCCGATGGTGGGCCGGACCCGGGACAGGTCGCAGTTGGCCAGCACGGCGGCCGTGATCCGGTTGGCCGGATTCTCCGGGTAGGCAAAGGCAAACTGGCTGACAAAGCCGGAGACCAGACACTGAAAGCTGCTCATCAGGACCTGATAGACCTCGGCATCGTGAAAGGAGCCGATGGCAAAGGTCTCCATGCCGATCCGGGTTAAAAAGGCCTGGGCCCGAACCAGATCGTCCGAATCGCCGCCCAGGGCCTGAGGCCGGGACCGGTAAAGATAATCCTCCACGACCCAGTCGGGCCGGAAGGCGGTGACCACCCGCAGATGGGGGCCCAGGTCCGCCAGGGCGCGGACAAAGGCCTGGGTATCGCCGGGGACCGGCGCCGATGCCAACAGGACCAGGGTTTTGCGGTCCCGGGGCGCGTGACGGCGAAAGTGGCCGGCAATGGTTTCCCAGACCCGGTC
Organism: Desulfobacterales bacterium; assembly: GCA_016342285.1. GTDB lineage: Bacteria > Desulfobacterota > Desulfobacteria > Desulfobacterales > JAEINQ01 > JAEINQ01. Next base: position 13,512 of record JAEINQ010000081.1, on the reverse strand, counting down.
GCCATTATCAGACGTGGCGCCGTGGTTGGGCAGGGCGATGACATGGACCGGCAGGTTTTTCGCCAGCAACCTCTCGGGGGAATCGGCAAAGGTGATCTGCTCCAGAGCCGCCGGCGGCACCGATCCGACCTCGGACCAGGCAATCTGGAGTTCGCGGCCCGGGTAGAGACCCTGTCGCAGGGCCTCCAGGTGCTGCTCTTCCGGCGCCCAGACATGGGTGGCCAGACCGAACCGGTGACACCGAAGCAAGGTGGTGTAGCCCAGGTAGCCGATCCCCCAGACGGCGATTTCCCCAGCGGTGTTGAGTCTTTCGATCAGTGACATGCGTTTCCTCCGACCGTTCGATTGACGGTGTCGCAAATGGCCGCCACCTGAAAGTCGGTCAGATCCGGATAGAGCGGCAGGGACAAGACGCGGTCTGAGAGGGCCGTGGCTACGGGAAAGGCCGACGGATCTATCCCGCCGTTTTGATAATGCGGATGCAGGTGGAGCGGAACGTAATGCACCCCGCTGCCGATGCCGCACCGCCGCAGTTCGGCAATCACATGATCCCGCCGGACATCCGCGCAAAGACGGACCGCAAAGAGGTGGTAGCTGTGAAGATGGGCCGGATCGTCGGCAAAAAAGTCGACGCCTTCCAACCGGCGGCGGTAAATCGCGGCGATCTCCCGCCGCCTGGTGTTCATCCGGTCCAACCCCTGGAGCTGGACCTGTCCGATGGCCGCATGGAGACTGTCCATGTTGAACTTGTACCCCAACTCGACGATTTCGTAGTACCAGGGTTCGCGCTCGGGATACCGGTGCCAGGCCTCCTTGTCGATGCCGAAATAGCTCAATCGCCGCATTTTTGCGGCCAGAGCCTCATCGGGGGTGACGATCATCCCCCCTTCCCCGCAGGCCAGGTTCTTGGTGGCGTAAAAACTGAATACCGTCACCGGCCCCAGGGTTCCCACGTTTTTCCCCTTGTACCGGGTGCCCATGGCGTGGGCGGCGTCTTCGATCACGTGCAGGCCGTGCGTGCGGGCCAAATCCAGCAGCGGGTCCATGTCGCAGGGATATCCGGCCATGTGCACGGGGATGATGGCCCGGGTGGCAGGGGTGATGAGCCGGGCCGCCTGGGCAGGATCAATGTTGAGGGTGTCGGGGTCAATGTCGCAGAGCACCACCTCGGCGCCGGCCCATTCCACCACCTGGGCCGTAGCGGCAAAGGTCCAGGTCGGCACGATCACCTGGTCGCCGGGGCCGATGCCAAAGGCTTTTAAGGATAGAAAGAGACCGGCGGTGCAGGAGTTGACCGCCACGGCGTTAAGTCCTTCCCCCAGAGAGCGGCAAACCGCCTCTTCAAAGCGGGTCACCGTAGGGCCGGTGGTCCACCAACCCGAACGGATCACCTCGGCCAGGGCGGCGATCTCCGCCTCACCGGCACTGGGCCGGGCCAGGGGGATGAAGTCAGGTTTACTCGCCATGGATTTCTCCCGTCATCTGGTGGCCGGGGATCGGATACCAGGAGTCACAGTCGCGACAGACCGGATCGGTCAGGGCCAGGCCGTGGTGCTCGGTCCGAAGCGCCCGGTAAGCGTCACTGTTCCAGATTTGTGCAATGGTGGCGTCATTAAGGTCGCCCAGGGGGGCGCCGTTCCAGTCATGGTTACACCGGCCGACCCGACCGTCGGAGAATACCAGCATCTCGTAAAAAGGCATGGCGCAGGCCACCCGCCCCGCCCTCCCCTGCTCCAGCGCGCCGAACCGGCCGCCGGCGCTGTGTTCGGCATAGATCCGCACCCGGTCGACCTTGCCCTGCCAGATCGCCTTAAACCGGGCGACATCGCTCTCGGGGGTCTTGTCGGTTTTCACCATGGAGACCTGGGTCTGAACCCTTCCGGCGTTTTGCCGAAGGAACCGCTCCACCCGGGCAGCCACATCCACATAGCGAGCCGGTTTGCGGGTCCGGTCAAAGGCCTCGGGGGCATCCAGGGAAAAGGAGATAAAACTCAGGGCCTCGATGAGGCGGTTGTTGATGGCGTCGTCGAGCAAAGTGGCGTTGGTGGCCAGTTGGATGGTTTGAAATTTTCCTTTAAGGTAGTCCAGACACTCGTCCAGCCGCGGGTGCAACAGGCTTTCGCCCCGGCGGTGCAAAACGAGAATCGTCTCCGGATGCGGGGTCACTTCATCGATGATCCGGCAAAACAGATCCACGTCCATAAAGGCGGAGATGTCGTTGAGAAACCGCCGGGGGCAATAGGTACACCGCAGGTTGCAGGCACTGGAGAGTTCGATTTCCAGGCGCTTGGGCAACGGCGGCAGTGCCGGCATCACGACGGGTGAAGCGGTCATATTGGGTGCGGCATCGACCATGGGCGTCTCCGTATTATGGAATCCGGTTCCCGCCGGTTCCCATTTGGGCGGCAGCCAGTTCCCCGACCGCCGGGTATGAACCGATAAATGGGATGCGCCCCGGGCCTCTCCAGGCCGGGCAACACCCGATGAACCTGTACGGCCCGAATTTTAGCAATAATCGCGCCATAAATTTTTTCTTATTTTATTTCAGAATGATACGACTTTATGGAAAGGAAAAACAGCGGTGGGACGGTCAATATTTTGACAGGGCATGGGAGGGGAAAAATCCTGGCCCGACGGACCGAGATTTGGTTTGCCCCTGGAAGGGGCTGCGATCCTGCGCTTTCAGTTCGAAATGCCTAAAGTGCCTAAAATGCCTAAAGTGAAGGAATTCTGCCATATCTTAGCTTAAAAAGCCGGAGCGAAGCGACTCCACAACTCTTGTCCGCCTTTCCTTTGGCGGATTAGGCATGTACACTTTAGTGCATTTTAGGCATTGCACGACAAATGAAACGGCATAGCCAATTGACTCTGACCACCCCCAAAGGACGTGGATTCCTACTTCGAATTAAAAAAAGGCCATTTTATAAACGGTTTACAGGTGCCCGCGGAAATAAGAAATGGTCTGTTCCAGCCCTTCTTCCAGGGCTTTGGCCGGCTGCCAGTCGAGAAGCTTTTTCGCCAGGGTGATGTCGGGTTTGCGCTGCATGGGGTCATCCTGGGGCAAGGGCTCGAAAATGATCTCGGACCGACTGCCGGTCATGCGGATCACCGTCTCGGCCAGTTGAAGGATGGTAAATTCGGTGGAATTGCCCAGGTTGATCGGCCCGGTAACCGCATCTTCCGTGGCCATGAACCGGACGAACGCCTCCACCAGATCGTCCACGTAGCAAAAGGAGCGGGTCTGGCCGCCGTCGCCATAGACGGTGATGGGTTCGCCGCGAAGGGCCTGCATGATAAAATTGGAGACCACCCGGCCGTCGTTGGGGTGCATGCGTGGACCGTAGGTGTTAAAGATTCGGGCCACCTTGATGTTGAGTCCGTGCTGGCGCCGGTAGTCGAAAAAGAGGGTCTCGGCGCAGCGTTTGCCCTCGTCGTAGCAGGCCCGGAACCCGATGGGATTGACGTGGCCCCAGTAGGACTCGGGCTGGGGATGGACCTTGGGATCGCCGTAGACCTCGCTGGTGGAGGCCTGGAGAATTTTTGCCCGCACCCGCTTGGCCAACCCCAGCATGTTGATGGCGCCGTGGACGCTGGTCTTGGTGGTCTGGACCGGATCGAACTGGTAATGGACGGGCGAGGCCGGGCAGGCGAGGTTGTAAATCTCGTCCACTTCCACATACAGGGGGAAGGTGACGTCGTGGCGCATCAATTCGAAATTCGGTTCACCCAGCAGATGGGCGATATTCTGCTTGTTGCCGGTAAAAAAGTTATCCAGGCACAGGACGTCATCGCCGGCCGCCACCAGGCGCTCACAGAGATGGGACCCGAGAAAACCGGCGCCGCCGGTGACCAATACCCGCTTGTTAAAATGTTTCATCAGGATACCTCTTTTTTTAATTAACGGATTGCGAATTAACGGATTGCGAATTGACGGATTGCGAATTGACGGATTTATGGACTACCTTTAATTTGGCCATTCGACAATCCCAAATTCAACAATCCTTTAATTGGACAATCCTTATTGAACGCTTTCAATCCCCGTAACCGTCGGGGTGGTTTCGGTGCCAGTTCCAGGCGGTGGTGACCATGGATTCGAGATCGGCGAACCGGGGCCGCCAGCCACATTCCGCGATGAACTTATCGCTGGAACCGATGAGCCGGGCCGGATCTCCGGGCCGGCGCGGCGCCTTCTCCGCGGGAATGGCACAACCCGTGACCCGACGGGCCGTATGGATGACCTCCTGTACCGAAAAACCCCGGCCGTTGCCCAAATTGTAAGCCCCCCCGCCGCCGCCGGCCAGCAGTCGCTCCAGGGCCAGCAGATGGGCGTCGGCCAGGTCGTTGACATGAACGTAGTCCCGAATGCAGGTCCCGTCCTCCGTGGGATAGTCGTCACCGAAAATCCGCACCGTGTCCCTTTGTCCCAGGGCGGTCTGGAGCACCAGGGGGATCAAATGGGTCTCAGGATCGTGGTCTTCGCCGATCTCACCGTCCGGATCGGCTCCGGCAGCATTGAAATACCGCAAGGAGACCGACTTCAGGCCATAGGCCCGTCCGTAATCGGCCAGGATCTGCTCAACCGTCTTTTTGGTCCAGCCGTAGGGATTGATGGGCCTCTGGGGATGGTCCTCAGCAATCGGTATCCGGTTGGGCTCGCCGTAAATAGCGCAGGTGGACGAAAAAATGAAGCGATCCATGCCGTGGCGCCGCATGGCGTCCAGCAGCACCATGGGTGCGGCCAGGTTGTTGCGGTAGTACAGGGCCGGGTCGGTCACCGATTCGCCCACATAGGCAAAAGCGGCAAAGTGCATCACCGCCTCAAACGGCCGGGCGGAAAAGGTTCGGTCCAGCAGATCGGAATCATCCATGTCTCCGGTCACCAGGGGCCCCCATTGGACCGCCTCCCGGTGCCCGCGGCCCAGGTTGTCCAGAACCACGGGCAGGTAGCCGCTTCGGGCAAGGGCCTTACACATGTGGGAGCCGATATAGCCGGCACCGCCCACCACAAGAATGCATTTTTCCTCAGTCATCATCAGCCTCGGCGTTCCATCTCGGCAATCAAACAGATTATTAACACCTAATAACGGTTGCTTATAAATTATTTCGAAATTTCAAACGCTCAGATTGGGTAACATTCATTGGCGGCAATTGCAATGATGGGTTCACTGGGGGAAACCCGGAACCGACAAGGGCAAAAATTGCCATTGCCGGGCAAGAATGACCCGGTTTGCGGAGGTCTCGCCCCGCTTTTCCAGAATGGCCGAATTGCCGTTTCTTTCTTTATTTATAGCATGTTGTGAATTATTCGAAAAGAGAGGGTCGAACCGTTTCAGGGGCTGGCACACCCATTGCAATCGCCATCGGGCAAATCCAATTTCTCCAAACAACGAGGCACTGACATGAAAATCGATCCCAACAATCCCGTGCTCCAAAAACTACTCAACAGCAACGCACCCGGTGGCAAACACGCCGGTGACGCCAGGTTCGGGGACATTCTCAACAAGGTATTGGAAAGACCGGACCTTGAAAAAGCAACGGCCACCGATCTCAAGCTCATTCAGGGAATCTCCGGCATTCAGCTCAAGGCGGCCCTGACCGCCGAACCGACCACAGCGACCCGACAAGTGGAGGACCTGCTCGACCTGCTCAATACCTATCGCCAGATGTTGGCCGATCCCGGCACCACCCTGAGGGACATGGGACCGGTGGTGGATCGTATCGAGGCCCAGCGCGATAAACTGGCCGAGACCATGGAAACCCTCGACCCCAAAAACGGCCTGCGGGACCTGATCAACCAGGCCATGGTCACCGCAACCACCGAAGTCGTCAAATTCAACAAGGGGGAATACATCGACGGATAACCCACTTTTTGAATTAACCACGAAGAGCACGAAGTACACGAAGCTGAAAACATTAGATATTATTACGACCCCTTCGTGCTCTTCGTGTCCTTCGTGGTGAAAAATAGACTTTTTACGGGACTGTCAAAGTTGAGCATTGAAGATTGGAAGTTGAGAATTGTTCCGGCCGGCCCCTCCCCCTAACGCCTGAACCCTTCCGGCTCCCCACCACAAGGGGTGGCATCATATCCGCCCCAAGCCTCGCCCCAAAGAGCCAACACCCTGCCTCCATGAGACATTCCGATTGAAAACCCTTTGAATGTATACTATATTTATTATGATTAGGTTGGCTTCGCCCGGTTTGCACCAGTGACGAAATCTTGACGCGACAAGATACCGACACCTTGGATCAGGCGATAGCCACGGCCTGGACCCAATCTATCCATCAGGAATCATAGATAAAAAAAATATTCGACGTATAGGCGCATTTTTTGCATTATCCGTTCGCATTCCACACCGGATTCGAATCGAATGACGACCGGACCCGGCAAAAACGATTATTCGTGAACCGAACCGGATAGAGTTGACGCGCATGAGCCACATGAATCGCAGAAAATTTCTCAAAGCCCTGGGTGCTTTTGCACTCACTGCCGGTGTGGCACCGGGCGCCCTGGCGCTCCCCACCGCAGCCATCCGGCCCGTTTCCGATCGGATCCCCGACGAATTCATTCGTGACTATCTGGTCAAAATGAAGCATTTCAGCGAACCCCATCCGGGAGACATCTACCTGGAGGCTGAGCTGTTCGGCGTTCTGGAATCTTCCCTCAAGCGCCTCAAACGGCTGCAGCGCACCGTGGGATACGGTAACTTCTACCTGCTCAATTTCGACGAGGCCCTGAACATCGCCCAGAATTACACCCGGGTCGGGGCCTTCACCCGTCCGGAACTCGATTTTCTCGAGCGAATGTTCTACAGCGACGGCACCCAGTACGGTTTCTTCGGTGAAAAACCCCTGAAAAATCTCACCGACCGGATCCAGCGGGGCGAGGTGATCAAGGTCAATAGAACGGGCAACTACCTCTACAAAGGCCAGGCCCTGGAAACCTATAAAACCATCAAGCAGGCGTTGGGAGACAAGGTGATCCTCACTTCCGGTGTCCGAAACGTCATCAAGCAGTTCATGCTTTTTTTGAACAAGGCCTACAACAGCCGGGGCAACCTCTCCATGGCCTCACGTTCCCTGGCACCGCCGGGATATTCTTATCATGGTGTCGGTGATTTCGATGTGGGACAGGTGGGATACGGGGTGGACAACTTCACCGAACGCTTCACCACCACCGAAGTCTTTCACAAACTCAGGGATAGCGGATTTCTCAAACTGCGCTATGACTACGGCAACCTGCTCGGGGTCCGCTTCGAACCCTGGCACATCAAGGTCACTACCGTCTAATATGAACATCCGCTGCGCCGTTCTGATCATTGGCCTGTCCCTGCTCGTCGCCGCCCCCTCACCGGCGGTGACCGATCTTGATTTTACCCTGCACAAGTCATCGGGAAACCCGGGGGGTAAAACCCTGCTGGTCATCGGCGGCATTCAGGGTGACGAGCCGGGCGGTTTCAACGCCGCCAGTCTTCTGGTCACCCGGTATCGCATCGGCCGCGGCAACGTCTGGGTGGTACCCAACCTGAATTTTCCCAGCATCATCAACTCTTCCCGGGGCGTTTACGGCGACCTGAACCGCAAATTCGCCCACCTGCCCATCGACGATCCGGAATTTGCCGCCATTCAGAAAATCAAGGCCATTATCACCGACCCTCGGGTCGACGCGGTCTTAAACCTTCATGACGGCAGCGGTTTTTACCGGCCCCGTCACATCGACGACCAACGCAACCCTGAACGGTGGGGGCAGAGCATCGTCATCGATCAGGACGCGCTGGAAAAAGTCCCTTTCGGTGACCTGGCTGCCATGGCCCGCAGGGCCGCCTCCCGGGTCAATCGCTCCTTGTGTCATCCGAACGATGTCTATCATGTGCATAATACCCGAACACGGGAAGGGGATCTGGAAATGGCCAAGACCCTGACCTATTACGCCATCGGCCAGGGCAAACCGGCCTTCGGCCTGGAGGCGAGCAAGAATTTCAACACCCCCACCCGGGTCTACTACCACCTCCAACTCATCGAAGCCTACATGGAGATGATGGGAATCGACTTTGATCGCGGCGCCCCCCTGACCCCCGACCGCATCAAGGCCATGATCGAAGAAGACGCCCAACTCGCCTTTTTCGACAACCGGCTCTTTCTGGACGTGGCCAAGGCCCGCAACAACCTGCGTTTTGTTCCGTTCCGGAAAGGGAGCGACATCCAGTACATCTCCAGCAATCCGATCCTGGCTGTTGTGGCCGCGGGTGACGGGTACCGCATCTACCACGGCAACAGGCGACTGACCTCGATTCATCCCCAGTTCTTCGATTTCGACACCAGCATGGAGACCATCGCCATGACCATCGACGGAGACGCAAAAAACGTCGCTTTCGGCGACATGGTGTCGGTTGGCCGCTGGTTCCGAGTCGACCCCAACCCGGACTGCCGGGTCAACGTCATCGGTTTCAAGTCGTCAGGCGGGGGCGATGAGGCTGGTCTTCGACTGGTCCGTAACGATTTTATGCGGCGCTTTTCAGTCGATCGAAAGGGCTACAAATACCGGGTGGAGGTCTACCGCAAACACAAGTTCGCCGGCATGATCCTGGTCGACTTCAGCCGCGGTGCGTCGTCACGCCTGTTGCTGGCCGCCTATCCTCGCAGCATGCCCCATACCGCGGCAATACCCCTGTCAGAGGCTTCTCCCCCTGACGCCGGAAGGTGATTCCGCCTCTTCAGTCAATAAATTGACACTTGACCTGAAATGGCCCAGGCCGGAATCTTCATAAGATTTCGGCCTGGGCCATTTCAGCTATAACGCGGCTTCGCCGCTCCCTCCTGTCCACTGAAAGCGGCGAAACCGCGCTACAGGTAAAAACGAGGGGTGAAAATTCAATGGAATTTTCACCCCTCGTTTTTACCTCTCGGCACAGATCCTGCTAGTGATTGAATCCAGAGAAATGAATCGATCGTCAGCCCGAGGGACCGGACCACGGTCCCCCCATGGCCGCACCCGTTTTAGATAATTGGCCATTTCAGGGACCTAAGTACACGTATTCATAAGTACAATGCCGTATTTTTTTGACTCACCACAGAGACGCAGAGTTCACAGAGGATTTCTTTTTATTAATTGCCGGGAGACGGCGGCAATCAATAAGCGCTCAGCCACTTCGTAGCACAGGCCTGTTCCTACCGTCAGTGACGGTGTTTTATCCAATCGCCGTCTCCCGATTGAATAAAAAATAAATGGCCTTCTCAGCGTTCTCCGCGTCTCAAGTGAGCGAAGCGAACGAGTGGTGAAAAAACGGTGCGACTGGAAATACGAAACAGTATTTGCGAATCGAAGCACTAAGTTGAGCGATTGTATAGGCTTGTCCGCCTTTGGCTGTGCAGATAGCGGAAGATGTTTTTCCGATATAGTCCTTTACTTTATTTCGCAATTAAAACGTTCAGTTAAGATGGAGAAATACCATGCGAATCGCCTCCGTAAAGAACGCGTTCATCTTTTTGACTCTGACAACAGCCCTTCTGTGGGTCCCGTTTTCAGCCCAGGCCTTTTCCCCGTGGGCAGGGCAGATCAGCGCCAACATCAACCTGCGAACAGCCCCTGGCTTAAATGGCCGGATTATCACCGGAATCGACCGCGGCGCCATGGTCGAAGTCCGGGCCCAGCAGGGCGACTGGTACCAGATTGAGCGACAAACCGACGCCTTCGGATATATCGGATGGGTTTATGCCCAATATGTGGAGCCAGCCTCTTCGGCCGGCCAAGCGTCACACCGATCTGAACGGGTCAGCCCCCAGCCCTTGCCGGTGGCGGCGATCCACCCCCCAGCCCCGGCAACAGCGGCGGCGGCGTCAACCCTGGAGCCCCGGCAGGATGCGGCGGTATCACCGCTTCAGCCGGCACCGCTCGCGCCCTCAACGGCGGCCCAAACCATCACCGATCCGGCCCGAACCGCCCCCCTCTTGACAGCCGAAACGAAGACGGCAGCCCGACCGGTCATGCCGGCCCAGGGCCCTGCAGCTTCCGATTCATCCCCGTTGCCCCTGGTGGTCACCGGGGCAACGCAGCCGTCCCCAAAGCCACACCCGGCACCGGTGCCGATGACCGCCGCGGCCCAGTCGCCCGCACCGCAAGCCCCGGTGGCCCGTGCCATGGCACAACCTCCGGCCGAAATAAAACCGGTCATGGCTTCCAATCCTGCGCTTTCAGCCCCTGAATCACCAGCAGAAATCACCACAATGACGGCACCTGCCGCCACACCCTATGCCGGCCCGCGGGCCTTGGTGGGTCTTGCCCTGCGACTGACCACCGTGATCTTTTCATGTCTGGCCTTGCTTCTGGCCTTTAAGGCGTTTCAAATCGCCCGGGAAACCGCGGCACAAACAGCCATCGCCCGCACGGCGCCCTTTGACAAGCCACCGAGTTGATATCACCGGTTTCCTGGGGTCGTCGCCGGCGGCGAAGCCGCGTTTTTTAAAATTGCGCCCGCAATTTTATCTGGGGTAAATACTCTTGGCAGTCCGAAGCAGCGCCACCAGAATGCCGGTCACGCCGCCCATGAACAGAAAGGCTTTTTGGTAAGAAATCAGGGAAAGATCAGATAACCGCAACTGGGGCAGGACAAAATTGAGGTAGTGGTTGACGAGGGGGAAAAAGACCACGCCGATCAGCAAATTGATGGACTGAAAGATCAGGCTTTTGTTGACAAACGACATCAGGAACCGTCGAATTTCCCTTCGATCGACCATCCGTTTGATGGTCCGGGCGACCACGTCCAGCCTTTTGGACAAATCGTCGGCACGGCTGAAGATGGTGACAAAAATCTCCGGTTGATCGGCCCTGAGCATCTCCTTCATCTCCACCACCTCGGCATATGCGGTGCCAAGGTCGGTCAAAATCCTCCCCATGGCCTTGGAATCGGCAAAATCCCTTGCCTGTTTAACCAGGCCGGTGCAGCGCTGCTCCAGGTCCATGAGGGTTCGGCCCACTCCCCGTTTCCGGCTTTGAATCGTTCTCTGGACCCGGTCGATGAGGGAGCGGGCCGTGTCAGCGGCATCCAAAAAGCCGAAGTAACTCCCCCCCTGGCCCAACTCCTCTGCATGAACCCGAAGCGACCGTTCCCGCGCCACCTCGGTATCGGTCTCCCCGAAGATCTCCTGGAACCTGCTGACTTCGGCTTCAGCCACAGGCAGCAGTTTTTTCATGGTTTCCCCGGCCTGAGTCAACAGCCTGGCCAGTTCAGGCTGGATCCTGTGCCAGGCAGGGGCCAGATCCGGATCCATCATGGCATGGAGATAAAATCGACGGTGGGAACGGATCAGCTCGACCAGTTCAGGCAAGGCCTTGCGGTCCAGACCACCATCTCGGAATTTGTATTTGATGGCCAGAAACTGAAGGTCCGGGCATTGGGGGTGCCGGGCCAGAAGCCGACGAACGGCTTTCCCTGCCCGGATGCTTTCACCGGCAACTTCCAGCAACCGGAAAAGCATCAGGGAAACGAAAATCTGCTCCGGTTCCGTTTTGGTCATGTCCAGAGCCCGGGTGAACGCCATCTCCGCCTTGGCTGTATTCCCCTTTTCAACATGGATCAGGCCCAGGGTGCAGTGGGCCCGGTAATCCGCTCCGCAACGATCCATGGCCCCGTCGATCAGGTACTCGGCCTGGGTCAGGTTCCCGGTTCGCAGGCAGTCCAGGGCCAGCCATACAGGCCCGCCGCGACTGCCGCCGCGGGCGGTCTTGCGGACCTTCTCCCAATCCTCTTCCGCGGTACCCCACAGGAGCATAAAAAACCGCAGTTGAAAATGAAAACCGAGGTCACAGTAGCACTTGAAGGCTGTCAGTGCCGGAGATTCCTCCTGGTTTTTTTCCAACAAGGCCATCTCAACCGGCGGATCCGCGGTGAGCCATGAGAAAAATGCTCGATTGATGTTCCCCAACGGCTGATTCCCCATGCTGTACAGGGCCACGGGGCGGGAGTCCCCGGCCTTGCTGGGACAGTTGGCCGCACGGTGGCGCCGGTCCCCGCAGTAAAAGCATGGGAGAAAGTTGCCGCCTGCCGGCCAGCCTTGGTATAAGAACCGGGCGCTGTGGTCTTTTCCGTGGGTCAACGTGGTGATCAGCACCTGCACGGCGCTGCCCGCACCCTCCTCACCAACAGGTTGCAGTGGGAAGGCTTGCTTGCCAGCCGCCGCGCCGGCCGCGGCCGCGGAGAGGTGAATCTTTCCCGGCTCCAGTTCGGTCCAGTCAATGCCGACGGTCTTCAGGGTCAGGGGCTGGTCCCGCCGATACGGCCCATGGTCGATGAGGATCTGAACCGGGATCAGGGGCGGGCTGTCGTTTCGCCTCATCCCTTTCTGGAAATGGACCAACACTTTGCCGGCCAGTTCCACGGCATCGGCCACGGAGCCCAAGGCCACCAGGGCGCTTGGCCCCTGAACCGCCTCATGCAGCACCCGGTCTGCCCAGATATGCTGACGCATGCCCATAAACCGGACCCAGAGATCGGCAAAGCCCTTGTCGGCCAGGGCCGGGCAGAGCTTGAACTGGACAAAGGTGCCTTGGGCGGTGGTGGTGGCCGCTTCTTTGTGCCAGATCAGGTTGTACAGGGCGATTCCGGCCAAGGCGGTCCCTTGTCTGCCGCCGTCAATCCATTCGACCGGGAACGGGCAGTCGCGGCCCATGGCAGCGTGGACAGTGTCGGTGACAAAGATCTGGTCACCGCCCACCAGCGGCATCACCTTGGCAGCCAGGTTCACCACATTGCCGAAGATGTCCTTCTCCTCGACAATTCCCTGCCCGTAATGGATGCCGATGCGCACATGGATACGGTCGTCTAAGGCCTGTTTCCGGTTAAATTCGCGAAAAGCCTTCTGAATGCCGGCCGCCGCACGAACCGCCTGAATCGCCTGGTCGAAATAGGCCATGACCGAATCGCCGATGGTCTTGACCAGGATGCCCTTTTCCTGACGGATGGGCTCGGAGGCCAGTTCCACGTGATCCTGAAGCATCTTCCGGCCGGCTGTATCCCCCCGGGACTTGAAATACCGGGTGGAGCCCACCACGTCGGTGAACAAAACAGCGATCCGCCGGGTTTTGCCCCGGACCGGCCTGTCGGTTTCGACCTGGCCTTCGGGGCGGTCAACCGGGTCATGGGTGGTTTGGGAAGATTCCATATCAGCATGATTATCGGCATGAATGCCCTTGGACTTAAATTCTCGCGTCCCTTTTTTTCCACATAGCCAAATGACGCTGACCACCACCACGGGACGCGGATTCTCACATCGGATAAAAATGGCACCGGATTTGCATTATGATTTTGTCGCACGACTCAACACAGGTTTGGCTTCGTGAACCAGGCAGGTAAAGAATCCTGGCCCAGAGGACCAGGCTTTGGTTTGCCCCTGGAAGGGGCTGGGATACTGCGCTTCCAGTTCGAAATGCCTAAATTGCCTAAATTGCCTAAAATGAAGGAATTCTGCCATATCTTAGCTTAAAAAACCGGAGCGAAGCGACTCCACAACTCTTGT
>JAEINQ010000080.1 GCA_016342285.1 Desulfobacterales bacterium | reverse complement strand
CTCCCGTCAGGGATCGCAGCTTTTACGGAATCGCAGCCTGTAGTGGCCGGGTTTTGGCCAGTACAGGACCCGATTCCGTAAAAAGAACTTCTTAGCGTTCTTGGCGCCTTGAGCGAAGCGGGCGGTTAGATATTTTAGCTTACCACAAGCTTAGCCACCAAAATTGTTGATCTTGAATCGTACAAAAAAAACAAGAAATTAATGATAGTAGTACGAAGGACACGAAGAATTCACAATAAGCAATGATTCCAGAGTCGCGCCCTTCACGGATATCACAATGATAATGAGAAAATTGAATCGTCGTGAAAAGACCACCATCGGCATTGCGGGTCTCGTCCTGTTGTGCCTGGCGGTCACCGAGTGGGTGGTTCTGCCCATGGAGGCCCAACAGACACGGATCCAGCAGACCCTGGAAGCCCGGACAAAAGAGCTGGCTGAGATGATGAAATTACAGGCTGCCTACGAGTCCGTCCGGGCGGCAGCCGACTGGCAGACCCAGCGCCTGAGTGGACGTCAACAGGGGTTTACCCTGTTTTCCCATATGGACGGGTTGGCCGGAAAAGCCGGTGTAAAAGCCCAAATCGCATACATGAAACCGTCGGTCACCGTCACCGATAAGGGACAACGGGTCGACCGGGTAGAGATAAAACTCCAAGGGATTCCGCTTTCTCCCCTGGTGAGCTTTATCCACGGCATTGAAGCCTCTGACGACCTGATCTGGATTCGGCGTCTGTCGGTCTCAAAATCAGGAAAGGTCGACGCGGGGGTCATCGCCGTACTCCAGGTCGAGACCTGGGCGTCTTGACCGTCATAACCTAAGTTGAGCGATTGTCGAGGTTGCCGCAGATACAAGGAAGATGTTTTTCCGCTATAGTCCTTTATGCGGGAAGGCATCTGACGCCGTAGATGCGGTAAGATCGGCAATCCCGAAGGGTTTTAAATTTCGAAAGACAAAATAGGGTGTTATCTTTTAATATCGTTTGCTTATAATTTATTTCGAAATTTAAAACGCTCAGTTTAGTTTAAATTAATCCTGGCAAAACGGGAATGCGTTAATGAACCGTCTTCTTTTATACATCAATATTTGCCTCGTGGTGACGGTCTTTGCCATGGGCGGCCGGGTTGTTTACACCGCTACCCGGCCATTGCCGCCCCTGCCGACGCCGACTGTCCAGGAAACATCCGTTACAGCGCCGGCAGGAAAAGACCCCATGAAACCCCTGGCCGCCTACGAGGTGATCGCCCGTCGGGATCTGTTTAAAACGATCAAGATCGAGACTGAAAAAAAACCGGACATGAATGTGGACGCATTGACCGAGACCCGTCTCAACCTGAAGCTTTGGGGGACGATTGCCGGGGATGCGGAGCGGACCTATGCGGTGATTGAAGATCCGAAAATTCGGCAGCAACAACTCTATCGGGTCGGGGACATGATCCAAACCGCAAAGGTAAAGATGATTCTGAGGGAAAGGGTCGTCTTAAATGTCGATGGTCGCGACGAGGTTCTGGTGATACAGGACAGTGAAAAAAGCGGGCCGGCCGATCGCCAGGCAAAACCGACCAACACCCCATCGCCGCGGCCATCGGCTGAACTGCCGCAAACGCAGCAGATTACCCTGGATCCGGAGACGGCCAAGGCGCTCTCAACAAAACCCGAGGACCTGATGAAACAGGTCCGCGCTCGACTGCATATGGAAAACGGTCAACCCGCCGGCATTCTCCTGTCGGGTATTCGACCCAATTCCGTATTCCGAAAAATGGGACTCCAGAGCGGGGACATCATTACCGGCTTCGACGATACGGTGATCGAGACACCGGAAAGCCTGCCGGCCATCCTGGAACAGATATCCTCGGCATCGACACTCTCCCTGCAGGTCAAGCGACGCGGGCAACCGATGACATTAAATGTTCAGATGGAGTAACGCCGACAACCCAAACGCAAGGCTGATTGATTCTTATGAAAACCTGGTCCCCCTTACTGCGCTTTCTTCCGATACTGTTGGTGGCATGGGTTCTAATCGTCCCACTGCCCTCCCTGCAGGCTCAAACCGATCCATCGCCAGAAGCAGATGGTGGCGAAGACCGATTCGTATCCATCGATTTTAACAATGTGGACATCCGCGTCTTTATCAAATTTGTCAGTGAACTGACAGGAAAGAACTTTATCATCGATGATCGGGTCAAGGGAAAGGTGACCGTCATCTCGCCGGAAAAGATTTCCATCCAGGAGGCCTATCATGTGTTTGAATCGGTCCTGGAGGTACACGGGTTTACAACGGTCCCCGCCGGGCGGGTCATCAAGATCGTCTCTTCGCCCGAGGCCCGGTCCAAGAGCGTGGAGACATTGCTGCTCCAGGAGGCCGATGATACCAGGGACCATGTGGTCACGCGGATTATCCCCCTGAAATACGCTGATCCCGAAGCGATTCGGCGCCTGTTTGCCCCCCTGATTTCAAAAAACAGCGTCATGCTGGCCTATGCACCCACCGGCATGATCGTGGTCACCGATGTTGCCTCCAACATTCAACGACTGCTGCGGATCATCGAAGTCGTGGATGTTCCCGGCACCGGGCGCGAGATTTCCGTGGTCCATTTAAAATACGCCGATTCGGTAAAATTTGAAAAAATCATTTCCAGCGTGTTTCAGCCGACCACCGCGGCCAAGGGCAAAAAGGTGGAAAACGTCCGCCTGGTGGCCGATGAACGGACCAATGCCATTGTCATCTTGGGCTCGGTCGACGAGACCGAGCGGGTCAAACGGCTGATCGACCTGCTGGACCGTGAGACCCCCCGGGGCAAGGGAAAAATTCGCGTCTTCTACCTGGAAAACGCCTCTGCCGAAGAGTTGGCCAAGGTCTTGCAGCAGCTTCCGGGGAAAACCAGCGCCGATGCCAAGGGAAAACTCTCCCCGGCCGTCTCCAGCGATGTCAAGATCACCGCGGACAAGGCGACCAACTCCCTGATCATCCAGGCGGAAAAGGAAGACTACAAGCTCCTTGAAGAGATCATCGCCAAACTCGATATTCCCCGGTCCATGGTCTACATCGAGTGTCTGATCATGGAGGTCAACGTAGATAAAACCTTCCAGATCGGCGTCGAGTGGAAGGCAGGGGGATCTACGGAAATAGGGGCCAACAACAGTGTTTTCGGTGGGGGGTTTAGCGATTCAAATTATTCTTCCATTAACGGAATGAAGACTTCCTATGATTCTAATAACAATCCGACGCCGGGGTCTCTTCCCAAAGGGTTTTCCATGGGAATCTTCGGCCAGGCTATCAACATTGGCGGTGTTCTTTTTCCCAATATCGCCGCCATCATCGAAGCCTACAAATACGACAAGGACGTTCAGATCCTCTCCACCCCCCAGATCCTGACCACGGACAACGAAGAGGCCAAAATATATATTGGCGCGAACATCCCTTTTCAAACCAGAAGCGCAGCGGAAAATGCCTCTGAAACCTATAGCTCATATGAGTACAAGGATGTAGGCACCTCCCTGAAGATCACCCCCCAGATCAGCCAGGACCGCCTGGTCCGCCTCAAGATCTCCCAGGAGGTGTCCGAGCTGGAGTCAACGACGGCCGATTCCCGGCCAACCACTTTGAAACGGACCATCGACACCACGGTCATCGCCCAGGACCGAAGCACCGTGGTCATCGGCGGCCTCATCAAAGACAACGACGTCGTCACGGAGACCAAGGTTCCGCTTCTGGGCGACATTCCCATTTTGGGCTGGCTTTTTCGCTCCAAATCCCAGGACCGGAAAAAGAGTAATCTCTTTGTTTTCCTGACTCCTCGCGTGATCAAAAGTCCGGCCGAAGCCAAAGGGATTTTTACTGAAAAGCGGACCACCATGGACCGTCTCAGGGAGGGAGCCGACGCCGGGCAAAAAGACAACTCGGACCCGGCCGTCCCGATCCGGCTTTACCCGGGTGACGACGCCCCGGCAACCACCGGTGACGCCTCTCCGGGGAAATTATGACCAGTCAACTGTCTCAAATCCTGCACGAACGGTTCGAACTGCCCCTTGAAGCCATTGCAGAGGCCCGGGCTGCGGCGGCCCGCAAGGGAGAACGGTTCGGAGACGTTCTGGTGGGCAAAAAGCTCTTATCGGAAACCGCGTTTCTCCAAGCCCTGAGCGCGCTTTACGACATCCCCGTGCGGGCCATCCTGCCCCTGACCGGACTGGACACCAAATTTGCCCAACACCTCCCCATCGGGTTTCTCAAACGCTTCAGATTGGTTCCCATTCTCGACGCTGGCGACGATAATGGGTCTGTCGATGACGGTTCCGCGATGCCCCCCCCTGTCACCGTGATCGCCATAAACGATCCCAGTGCTTTCCAGGCAATCGATGATCTGGTCCGAATCCTCGGCCTGACAACCTACGAGGTTGTGCTCAGCCCCCGGGACGAGATCCTGTCGGCCATACACATGGCCTATGACCACTCCATGGACTCAGCAGAGCAACTGGTCCAGGACCTGGAGGAAAACAGCCATCTGGTGATCGGTGAACTGGAAGGCACGGCCGATCTGCTGGATGATACCAGCGATGCGCCCATTATCAAACTGGTCAACCACGTCATCTCCCAGGCCATCAAGGCCCGGGCCAGCGACATTCACATCGAACCTTACCAGGACCTGCTCAAGATCCGCTACCGGGTGGACGGCACCCTCTACGACCTGGTCACCCCGCCCAAATGGACCCAGTCGCCGCTGATCTCCCGAATCAAGGTCATGGCCAAGATGAATATCGCCGAAAAGCGACTGCCCCAGGACGGGCGGCTGGAGGTTCGCATCGGAGACCATGAAATCGACGTGCGGGTCTCGACCCTGCCCACCGCTTTCGGTGAGCGGGTGGTCATGCGCCTTTTAAACAAGAGCAGCAATCTGCTGGGATTGACCGAACTGGGCATATCGCCCGAGCGCCTGGAACAGATCCAGCGGATCGCTGCCTCGCCCAACGGTATCATGCTGGTCACAGGCCCCACGGGGAGCGGAAAGACCACCACCCTTTACGCCATCTTGTCTTCCATCAACACCACGGATATCAATATCATTACCATCGAAGACCCGGTCGAATACCAGATTCGCGGCATCAGTCAGATTCAGGTCAACCCCAAAATCGAACTGACCTTTGCCCGGGGCCTTCGGTCCATCGTACGGCAGGACCCGGATGTGATTCTGGTGGGTGAAATCCGGGACCGGGAGACAGCGGATATCGCCGTTCAATCGGCGCTGACCGGCCATCTGGTCTTTTCGACCCTGCACACCAACGATTCGGCCAGCACCATCACCCGGCTGGTGGACATCGGCATCGAACCGTTTCTCATCTCCAGTTCAGTGATCGCCGTGGCTGCCCAGCGGCTGATCCGTGTGCTCTGCCCGGTATGCAAAAAGCCCTATGTGCCATCGGCGGGCGCCATCGTGGACGCGGCGATTCCTCCGGAGGCCATCAACGGACGACAGCTCTTTGAGGCGGCAGGGTGTGATCATTGCATCCAAACCGGCTATAAGGGCCGGGTCGCCATTTTCGAGCTCATGGAGATGAACGACGCCATCCGACGATTGATACTCAAAGACTTTGACGCCACATCCATTCGCAGCGAAGCACTCAACCACGGCATGGTCTCCCTGCGCCGTGACGGCATTGCCAAGGCCGTCGCTGGTATCACCACGGTGGAAGAGGTATTGCGGGTGACCCAGAAATAAAATCGCTGGCGCGATTTTATGCAACGCGGCTTCGCCGCTATAAGGAAATTGACGGATCGACGGATTGGCGGATTGGGAGTGAGAATTCACCCGCTGAGCGGATAACCTCAGATAGCCCCATAGGGGGGTGAGATAATCAATGGATATTCGATATTGTTCTTACCCTTTGACCCGCCACCGTTTTCATCTTTCCATCTCTACCTGTGACAGGAACCTCTGACCATGTATGAAGAGTTGCTGCAAATCGCCGTACAAGCCGCACTGGAGGCCGGAACGGCCGTGCTGGACGTTTATCGAAGCGACTTTGCCTTTGAGGCCAAGGAAGACAAATCGCCTCTAACCGAGGCGGATCTTCAAAGCCATCGCATCATCGCCCGACATCTGGCTGCCACGTCATTCCCGGTCCTGAGCGAAGAGGGGCGCAATATTCCCTATTCGGAACGGCACCACTGGCCCCGGCTCTGGATCGTCGACCCCCTGGACGGCACCAAGGAGTTCATCAAACGAAACGGCGAGTTTACCGTCAACATCGCCATGGTGGACAACGGCCGGCCCGTGCTGGGCGTGGTGCTGGCCCCCGAACGGCAAGTCCTCTATCTGGCCGCTCGCAACATGGGTGCCTACACGGTAGCAAAAGAAGCCCTCTCCAAATTGGACAAGACGGCAACCCTGGAGAGCATTCTGAAA
Source organism: Desulfobacterales bacterium (assembly GCA_016342285.1). Lineage (GTDB taxonomy): Bacteria > Desulfobacterota > Desulfobacteria > Desulfobacterales > JAEINQ01 > JAEINQ01. The sequence goes on along the minus strand of JAEINQ010000080.1, from coordinate 17,850 downwards.
CACGCCCAACGCCTGCCCTGTTTTGACGGCAAGGGCCGCTCTTTCACTGTCATCGGCAGCCGCTCCCACGGCGGTCCGGACCTCGACGCCTATGTCGAATCCATGCGCGAGCGACACGGAAGGGTGGACTTTGTTTCCGCCGGCAGTTCCCTAAAATTCTGTCTGGTGGCCGAAGGCCGCGCCGATGTCTATCCTCGCCTGGGGCCGACCATGGAGTGGGATACCGCCGCCGGCCAGGCCGTGGTGGAGCAGTCCGGCGGCCGGGTGCTCGTTCACAAATCCGGCCTTCCCCTGACCTACAACCGGGAAAACCTGCTAAATCCCGACTTTATTGTCCACGCCACCTAAGTTTCCATCTTTAAATGGCCTTTCAGTCCATGAGAAGATAAATCGGTTCCGCACACGGACCTTCCGAGTGAAATTGGGTCCGGTAAAGGTGCTGGTCCTTTCGAAACTCGAAATCCGGTTCTCCGCCCTGCCCTAACCGATTGTACTCGGTCCGATAGACTTTGCCGTCCGTGCCGATTTCGTAGTCCGGCACTTCCGACCATCCCATGTGGTGATGGACGGTTCGAAATATTTTCCCGTCCCGGATCACGAATACCGGGTATCCATCTTGTTCGCAATTGACATGTTGAACATTATAGAGCTTCATTTTTCTTTCTCCATTTTAAGCGGCAAAACCGCATCATATGAAACCGCGTCATGCGATTTCATTCTTACAGGCCGACTTGTGCAGACATCCGAAGATGCACTGCGGGACAGAGGAAGAAAACGAGGAGAAATAAAAGGGGGCTGCGCTCGACCGGGAGACGACGGCCGGGAGCAACTCCTGCCAGGATTCCCCCCTTTAAAATGATGCTGTCCCCTGCCGGTACAGGGGACAAAAAAACCCCTTCAAGCGCGTTTGCTTGAAGGGGCTGCACCCAGTTTCTTGGCCCGTTCGGTGACTGAACACCTCCTCTGTGCGCCGCAGAGCATCCGGTGTTGCCAAGGCAGGTCTTCTGACTCTTCCGTCTTTTCGGCGGCCTTCCCATTTCGCGTGGCGAAACAGTGGTCGTTCTTGCCCAAAAGATCCCTCTGTATTTGCTTTACCAGAAGGGTCGGAATTACAGCGGCGGGACCGTTCCCGATTTTAACGGGATTCCCTATTAAGCCGTTTCGGCACCTTTGTTGGTGTATTTAAAGGATTTGATTTGTATTGTCAACAAGGTTCATGGAGGCTGGCAAACCCATGCTGAAATCTGCGTCAACACGCCAAAGGCGGGCAAGCATCGACAATCGCTCAATTACAATGTAAGATTCATAATTGAACCTGAAAACCGGGAGGCCTTTTGAAAACCGAAATTTACCAAAACCGCGTTGAAAAGGTCAGAAATGCCCTTTCCGGACGAAACATTGACACGTTTATGGTGCTGGTGGAAGAAAACCGGCGATACATGACCGGCTACACGGGCGAAGACAGCCAGTTTGACGAAACCGCCGGTGTGCTTTTCATCACCGCCGACCGCCTGGTGCTGGCCACCGATGCCCGATTCGACGTCCAGGCCGCACAGGAAGCAACCGGATGTGAGATCGTCTGCTACAAAAAGGGTCTCGCCGAAGAGATCCCCGCCATTGTTAAAAACCTCGGCACCTGTCGTCTCGGCTTCGAATCGGTTCGTCTCTCCTGTTTCCAGTACCACAAAATCAAGGAGCAGATCGAAAAATCCGATCATGGGGTGGAACTGGTCCCTGTCGAAGAGATCGTCGAAAAGATCCGGATCGTTAAATCCGAAGATGAAATCGAGGCGACCCGAAAGGCCCTGTCCCTGGCCGAAAAGGCCTTTGAATCGATCCTGCCTGTCATCGCAGTTGAAATGACGGAAAAAGAAGCGGCCTGGTCACTGGAACAGGCCATGAAAAACCTCGGCGCCGATGATCTTTCATTCCCCATCATCTGTGCTGCCGGCACCAACGCCGCCCTCCCCCATGCCATTCCCGGCGGCCGAAAATTTCAGAAGGCAGACCCGGTGCTCTTTGACTGGGGGGCCAGACTGGCCGGCTATTGCTCGGACACCACCCGAACCCTGTGTATCGGAGAACCTGACGGTACCTTTAAAAAAGTCTATCACACCGTCCGGGAGGCCCAGAAACGGGCCATCGACGCCATCGGTGACGGCGTCAGTTCCAAGGCCGTGGACGCCGTGGCCCGGGAATTCATCGAAAACGCCGGTTTCAAAGGCAAGTTCGGCCACGGTCTGGGGCACGGCACCGGCCTGGCTGTTCACGAGGGCCCGCGGCTGAGTCCATTGAAAGACACGATTCTTCGAGCCGGTATGATCGTCACCGTGGAACCGGGCATCTACCTGCCCGAATGGGGCGGGGTGCGCCTGGAGAACCAGGTGGTGGTGCGCGAAAACGGCGCCGAGGTTCTTAACACGCTGGGATTTTTAGAGATCTGAGATTGGCGAATTCTCGAATTGACGGATTGGCGAATTGACGAATTGCGGCTCGGGGGATTGACTTCTTTCCAGACTGGCATTGAAGAAATTTTCTGAATTGCCAAATCCGCCAATTCGGCAATCTTGCCCTTCAGCCTTTAACCTTCAGCCTTCAACCTATCCAAACCATGCCCGAATTCGACCTTCTCTGCGATCAGTTCATCAACTACCTTCTCGTGGAAAAGGGGTTGTCGAAAAACTCCGTTGAAGCCTACAGTGCCGACCTGAGGCAATATTTCGATTTCCTCCGATTGGAAAAGACCCTTCAACCGTCGGAATCCGACACCGAGCTTATTCTCAGACACCTCATCGCCATGCGCGATAATGGTTTGGGCGCCAGGTCCCGGGCGCGCCACCTGGTGACCATTCGAGGGTTTTACCGTTTCCTGATCCAGGAAAAACAGATCGCATCGGACCCTTCCCGCCTGTTGGACCTGCCCAAATGCGGCCTTAAACTGCCCGATGTCCTGACGGTTTCCGATGTTGAAAAACTGCTCGCCGCGCCGGATTTTAAAACCACCTTGGGCGCCCGAAACGCCGCCATGATTGAACTGATTTATGCGGCGGGTCTTCGGGTGTCGGAACTGATCAACCTGAAACTGATCGACATCAATCTGGAGGCCGGGTTCGTCCGTGTGATGGGAAAGGGATCCAAGGAACGCCTGGTGCCCATAGGCACCCATGCGATTAATAAAATCAAGAACTATCTGATGGAAGCCCGGTCGGAGCAACTTAAGGGCCAGAGCAGCCCGTACCTGTTCGTGGCACGGGCCGGAAAACCCATGACGCGTCAGGCCTTCTGGAAACTGCTGCGACAAATCGCTTTGACCGCCGGCATTACAAAGGACGTCACGCCCCACAGCCTGCGCCATAGCTTTGCCAGCCACCTCCTCGATGGCGGGGCCGACCTCCGGGCCGTCCAGGTGATGCTGGGCCATGTGGACATCGCCACCACCCAGATCTACACCCACGTGGCCCGCAGCCGTTTGAGTGAGGCCCACGACAAATTCCATCCGAGAGGATGAACGCCGGGGAAGCAAAAAAGGGTTCCTCGCTATTTCGTGCGGGAGGCCAGGAGGGTGCCTTCGGCATTTCGAGGGAACTTTTCCCTATCGGATTGATCGGTTGCCGCTTCCGGGCAGAGACTTGGCGTCATTTTTACAATCGTCGGATCACAAGGTGATCATCACGGCCAAATACCCGAAGGCCAGAATGACAGCCAAATGGATGCCTATCAAAACGCCGGTTGCGGGCGTATGTTTCTTTTTACGGTTGCTTTCAATAATTATGCGGATTCGAGCGGGGTTCTGATCGTAGGGCGTAACGATGTTGGGCGACATGATAACTCCTTTTTTATTCCCGGAAAATCGGTTCTTCGATCCGCCGGGGTGGACGTTTGTGTAATGCCCGGAAAACCGGAACATTTACCATCCACTGAATCAACTTCCATGCCAAATCCTCGCCATCGCGTAATTATTACAAAATCCTTTATAATATTAAGGTGTTTGCTTTCTTGAAACAAAATTATGGAGGAGTGATAACCCTAAGGTGAACCGCGCCATTCACGACGCAGTGATATCCACTGAGTGTATAACAGCCTGGAAATTATCATAATTTTTACATGCGTCAGATATGACGCGGTATGCGCCGGTTTTCGCGCCCCGATGATCCCTTGGGCTTTCTACTGAATGTCGTAATCCTTCATCTTCCGCTGAAGCGTCCGCAGCCCGATGCCTAGATACCTGGCCGTGCGGGTACGGTTCCATCTGTTCTGGGCCAGTGCGGCGGCGATGCGCCTCGTTTCATAGACGGCCACGGCCTTGGCGAGCGGTGCATTCGGCGCCACATTTTCGGGTTCCGCCGCTACCGACGCAATTGACAGGGTATCCCCGACCAGATCCAGACGCTGTAGGGTCACAAAGCGGTAGAGCACGTTCTGGAGTTCCCGCACGTTTCCGGGCCAATTGTAGTTCATCAAGGTATCGATGACCCGGTCGGTGACCTTGGGCCGGATCTTCCGGTCATAAGCCTTCATGAAGTGCTCCACCAGCAGCGGAATGTCCTCCTTACGGTTTCGAAGTGGCGGCAGATGGATGGGAATCACGTGAACCCGGTAAAAAAAATCGCTTCTCATCATCCCCTGCTGAACCATTTCGGCCAGGTTCCGGCTCGTGGCGGCGATGATGCGAAAGTCGGGTTTTCTGACCTCGTTGCTGCCAACGGGGGTGTAGCCGCCACCTTCGATGGCCCGCAGCAGTTTGACCTGTAGATCCGGTTTGATCTCGCCGATTTCGTCGAGAAAAAGGCTGCCGCCATCGGCCTGGTCCAAGTACCCTGTCTTGTCTGCATCTGCTCCGGTAAAAGCGCCTCTTTTGTGACCGAAGAACTCGCTTTCCAACAGGTTTTCGGGGATGGCGCCGCAGTTGATCGGCACGAACCGGCCGTTGCGGCGGAGGCTCATGTTGTGTACGGCATTGGCCACCAGTTCCTTGCCGGTTCCTGACTCGCCGTAGATAATGATGTTGGTGTCTGACGCGGCGGCCATGAGCGTCAGTTCGTAGACCTCCTGCATCGCACCGCTGCGGCCCACGATGTCTCCGAATTGGTGCCGGTCCTCGATGGTGGATCGAAGTCTCAGGTTTTCTTCCCGCAGATGGGCATCACTGTCTCGCAGGGCCTCTTCCATCCGTTTTTGTTCGTCGATGTCGGTCACCATGGCCTGGCAGTAATTGGCATCGGACAGACGAACCGGCACATTGACGCTGCGGTACCACTTTCCATCGTTGGGGTTTTTCATTTCGAAACGAACCGTTTGCCCTTGAAAAACCTGATCACTCACGCACCACAGGCACTTGGTTCGTCGATTGTGGATGGCCTGGTAACAGCGCTCACCGGTGGCGTCACGGCCCACCTGGGCGATGAGATTTTCGTTCATGAACCGGATTCGATAGTCTTGACCGATGAAGTAGACTACCCCCTCGTATCCAGTCAAAATGGCACTGTACAGGGCTTTGCGGTTTCTCAGGTCCAATTCGGTTTGCTTCAGTGATGTAATGTCGATGAGCGAGGCGATGGTCGATCCCGGTTCGGGAAGCATGCCCACCTTAATGAAAACATGCCTGTCGTTTCCCTGGCGGTCGGCAATCCGGGTTTCATATTCCGGCGGCGCCGCACCTTCTTTTTCACGCCGTGCGGCGTGGTAGCGGCGCACCCGGTTACGGTCCTCTGTCGCAATAAAATCAATCCATTTCATACGCCCTTCAATTTCGTCTCGACGATATCCGGTCAACTCCTCAAACTTGGGGTTGGCCATGGAAATGGTAAAGTCGGCCTCCACGATGATGGATGGTGACCCGGAGTGGTGAAAGATGCTTCGGTATCTGGTTTCAGCCCGGGACAGTTCGTTGGATCGGTGGGTTTGCGGCTTTGGAAATTTTGCCGAATCGTCCTGCGCCGCCGCTTCGGGGGGATGCTTGTCACTGCTCATATTCGGTACCTGCTTTCTCAATCTTGGGCAACTTGCAAAGAATCCTGGCCGAGAGGGTAATCCTTTGGGTCGCCCGCAAGGGGCTGGTCTTAGATGCGCCGCGCTTTAATCGGGATCGATTTCAATTATCTCACCCAACCTTATCGACTTAGCCAGTTTTCTCTAACCACGCCCACAGGACGTGGATTCATAGTTCGTATTGAAACCGGCATTATTGATGCCGGAGCATTTTCGATTCAACACTCCAACGTCCTGCAACTCCCGGCACAATGCGCCATTGTTGTCGTTATATGCGCCTGAAAAGGCCGAAAGCGTTGCACTTACTTCTTTATTCCCGCCCTGTCCAGAATAAATTGGACCATTCAATGCGTCCTGGAAATCCATGCCCTTCATGACCCGTATCGGCGATGGCCGATCCATGGGAGAGCCGCAATGATCGCTTGCAAAACAAATGTTGTTCAGGTACAAGGGTTTATCCTTTACATTCCGTAATCTGACCGTATAAATGCCTCGATTCCGGAACGACCACCCAGGCTCCCACAGGAGAAACCGAACCATGGCGCTAACCAAGGCGGATGTCGTCCAAAACCTCATGGACCACAATGGATACACCAGAACCCAGGCGTCCGAACTTCTTGAAACCCTTCTCGAACTGATCAAGACCACCCTTTCCTCTGGAGAAGATGTCATGGTCAGCAACTTCGGTAAATTCCAGGTGCGGGAAAAAGCCCAAAGACGCGGCCGCAACCCCGCCACCGGGCAAGCCATGCTGCTGGAGCCCAGAAGGGTTGTGACCTTTCAATGCGCCCGCAAACTCAGGGAAACCGTCAACGGCAAGTAATATGTCCCTGGTTTACTCCACCGAAGCCGGCCGAATCTGCCCCGAATGCCGTAAGCCTTGTTCAGCGTGCATTTGCATAAAGAAGAAACCGTCTTCCAAGATCCCGCCCGGGACCCATCCCCATGACGGTATTGTCAGAATCCAGCGAGAAACCAAGGGCCGAAAAGGCAAAACCGCCACGCTCGTTTGCGGCCTCTCCCTGAACGAACACGATTTGAAACAACTCGCAAGAAAACTCAAAACCCTATGCGGAACGGGAGGGTCCGTGAAGAATGGGATGATCGTCATTCAAGGAGACCATCGACAAACCCTTCTCAATGCAATCCAACAGCAGGGGTACACGGCAAAGCTTGCAGGTGGTTGAGGTCACAGCAAAATACCGGTCAGCCTGCCCCGGCTTGGCGTTTTCAAAGTAAGAATCCACGCCCAATAAAAAGGGAGATTGAATTCATGAACACCGAGACCTTTTCATTCCAGTCCACGGATGGAGTCGATATTTTTGCCCATACGTGGTTGCCCGGTAAAGACGCGCCGCTGAAAGCGATTCTCCAGATTTCCCATGGCATGGCCGAACACAGTGCCCGGTATGAAAGGTTTGCCTCGGCCCTTTGCCAGGCCGGCATCGGCGTGTACGCCAACGATCACCGCGGGCATGGACAGACAGCCGGTGACCTGGACAAAATCGGCTTCTTTGCCGATGCAAACGGGTGGGACAAGGTGGTCGAGGACATGCATCGCCTCACCGGGATCATCGCTGAGAACCACCCGGTTGTTCCGATTTTCCTCTTCGGTCACAGCATGGGGTCCTTTCTGAGTCGGACCTACATCACCCGCTATGGGAACGAGGTAACGGGAGCGATCCTGTCGGGGACCGGCGGTGATCCCGGACTGCTCGGCAAGGTCGGGCTGTTGGTGGCACGGACTGAAAGCTGGATACGGGGCAATACGGCCCGCAGCCCCATGCTCAACAACCTCTCTTTTGGCGGGTTCAACAAGGCTTTCAAACCGAACCGGACCGACTTCGACTGGCTCAGTCGCGATGAGGCCGAAGTTGACAAATATGTGGCCGATCCATACTGCGGCGGGGTCTTCACGGCAGGCTTTTTCGTCGATCTTATCGGCGGGATCAATTTCATCAATACACCCGAAGCCATTGCAATGGTCCCCAAAAGCCTGCCGATTTTTCTCTTTTCCGGCGCCCTTGACCCGGTGGGCGACAACACCAAGGGGGTCCAACAGGTTTGCGATGGCTACAAAGCCGCCGGCATTGAAGAAGTCAGCGTAAAGTTCTACGACGGCGGCCACCACGAAATGCTCAACGAAACGAACCGGGACGAGGTCTTTGGCGATGTGATCCGATGGGTCAGTGACCGCATGTAACCCGTCGTTCCCCTATTCTTCCCTTCGAGGCGATGATGAGACTGACAGCATGGGTGATGATCGTAGCCATTTTCGGCTGCCCGGGACTGTCCCACGGGTTCGACCGGTACAACCGGGTAATAAAATTTGACCCGTACTTTTCCAAGTATACCAAACGCTTTTTCGGTCCGGCCTTTGACTGGCGCTTTTTCAAGGCCCAGGCTGTGGCCGAATCACGACTCGAACCCGAAGCCCGTTCCCGTGTTGGAGCCGCCGGCGTGATGCAAATCATGCCCCGCACCTTCGAAGAGATCTCGAAAAAATATCCCTTGATCAAAGGGACCCGCATGCAGCCACGCTGGAATATCGCGGCCGGCATCTACTATGATCGGCAGCTCTGGAAATTCTGGAAATCCAAACGCCCATTTACGGACCGAATCAACTTCATGCTGGGCTCCTACAACGCTGGCAAGGGAAACATTCTCAAAGCCCAAAAAAAGGCAAAAAAACGGGGCATGGCCCCAAATATGTGGGCTTCTATCGAAAGGTCACTGCCCCTGGTGACCGGCAAACGAAGTCGAGAGACCCTCGGCTATATTAAAAAGATTGAAACCATCAAGGAGGTACTGGAGTAATGGAGATGAGTATCGCTCTAATGAATCTGGGATATTCAGTGGCGGGCGCCCTGCTGACCCTGGCCTTCATGATATTCGGCTACAAACTATTCGATCGCCTGACACCCTTTGACACCTCCAAGGAACTGGCGGATAAAAACATCGCCGTCGGGATTGTGGTGGGTTCGGTCTTCATCGGCCTGGGTATCGCTGTTGGCCTGGTGATCGGCATGGGATTGAATTAGTTCAATGTGCCAAGTTCCAGGTTCAACGTTTCAGGTACACTGCTCAATGTACGTGAGAGGTTAATATTCCTTGCCTTGAGCCATTACCCATAGAAAACAAATCTTCACCATAAAGCGACTCTGTAATGAATAGAAAAGATCAGACCAACCTGGACCCCCGTGGAAAAACCACCCTGCTGGTCATAAGGCACGGCCAAACCGTCTGGAACGTCCAGCAGCGCTACCAGGGGCACGGCGACAGCCCCCTGACCGAAGAAGGCCGCAACCAGGCCGAGGCGCTGGGCCGCCGCATGCGGCGCATCCATTTCGATGCCCTGATCAGCAGCGACCTGGGCCGGACGTTGGAGACGGCCCGCATTATCGCGCGTCACACGGGTCATGATATTTCAATGGATTCACGCCTGAGGGAAAGAAACTTCGGCGTGCTCGAAGGACTGACCGCCGAGGAAATCAATTCCCGTTTTCCGAAAGTCTATGACAAACTGCATGCCAACGACCCGGATTACGTGATTCCCGAAGGTGAAAGCCTTCGCCAGCACTATGGGCGAAACATTCAATTTATAGAAACATGCACTGCCGAAAATGCCGGTAAAACCATCGCCCTGGTCGCCCACGGCGGCGTTCTGGACAGCATTTTGCGCTATATCACCGGTTTTCCCCTGGACCATCCCCGCTGCTTTACCGCCGCCAACACCAGCCTGAACATCTTCAGCCACGGTCTCTTTTACGGCACCTGCCGTTGGGTTATCGAGACCTGGGGGGATGTGTCCCACCTCAATGCAGACTCGCATTAGTGCTCAAGTGCACAACCGGAAAAGCCGCCCTTTGCATCGATACATCTACCGCTTCAGGTCCTCAGCAGATAGGATGTTGGCCGTCCGGCTTTTTTCGTCGAACACAATCATGGACGTTCCCTTTCGAATCTGCCGCATCACCTGGGCGACCCGTTCTTCGATCCCCAGCTTCGTGTATCCGGTATCGGTTCCATCCCGGGAAACATACTCCTCAATGAGCCCTTGCAGGGCTTGCGGGCTCAACCGGTCAGGGGGGACAACCAAACCGACGTGGCCTTTTGATGTGCCGGACACAACCTCCGTCTTCAAACCAATCCCTTTTGCTCCAGAAAGGCCATGACCTGGGCGGATTTTGAGGAAGCCATGGAACCGCCCAACCCTACCGCCACTGCCAGGGCCTCTATCACTTCTTCCCTGCTGGCGCCAAGTTCCAGCGACTGTTCCGCCTGGAAGAGCATGCAGCCGATGCAGCCGTGGGTAACGGCCACGCTCAGGGCCATGAGCCGCTTGTGCCTGGCAGTCAGTGCCCCGTCACGATAAATTTCAGTATTCAGGGCGTCATAGTGCTTACCCATTTCCGGCAGGTGCTTGCGTAGGTTCCGGGCGTGTCGCGTAATTTCCTCAAGGGTTCCCGTCTGGTTGTCCATAGGGTCTCCGTGGAATGATTTTTTTGTCAAACCAATGAATAATGGGGCGCTTCTCCAGAACCGTCGGAATGTCGAGGGAAAAATCTTCCACCAACCTTCAAACCAGCGTCATGGCCTGTTCGGGGCACATCTCCTGGCAGCAGAAGCAGGTAATGCACTTATCGGCATCGACCCGGGGTAACGCATCGACCATTGTCAGAGCGCCGGCCGGGCACTGATCCACGCAGGTCCCGCATCCGGTGCACTTCTCCGGATCCACTCGGGGTAGCAACAGGGTGCGGCCACAGATCATTTCCTGTATGGCTTTGTTGCCGGCAATGGCTTCTCCGCCCAGTGGGGGCAGCTTGAAGTCTTCCAGTACCGGAAGTTGGCCGATGATCTCGATCCGCTCCGCCAGGTAATTTCCCAAACCGTCGTCAGCGGCCCGCCGTAAAAAACGCAACCGTCCCGGGTCGAGGCCCATCATACGGGCCATGACCGCATCCATTGCCACGGCGTTGTTCGATGCCAATATACAACCCACGGCACGAAGATCGGGTGAAGTCGGTCCGTTCCCCTCCATACCAACCACCGCGTCCATGATGAAAAAATCCGGTACCCGCAGCTTGAACACATCCACAATGGTGTCATGAAACCGCTCGGGCTTGCCGGCGGCCATGTGCAGGCGCGCCTTCTGGGCGCCGGGCAAAATTCCGTAACTGTTCTTTATGGCCCCGGTGATCACGGTGAGACCGTGGGTTTTGAATTTGGGCAGTGAAATGACCACATCGGCCTCCATAACCGCCCGTGAGACCGACACCGTCCCTTCAAACCCCGATGTCTTTAAGGGGACCCGAACGCCGTCTGTACCGATGTTACGATAGTAGGGCTCGGCAGCCCGCGCCAGCCCGGTTTCGGCAAAAGAGGCCTCGTTGGCCCCGTAACTGAAAATCCCCGGATTGTCGCCCACCACGATCTCAGCAGGTCCGCGGGCTTCGATTTCCCGGACAACGGCCGCAAGAACAGCCGGATGGGTGACGATACCGTCATCGGCCGCCGAGGACCGCAGCAAATTGGGCTTGACCAGGACCCGCCGGCCGGCCAGTTTCGGGGCAAAACGTTCAAAGGCTGCGGCCACCGCTTCCTGGCAGTTGTCGTAGCTGGCCGGATGAATCAATACCTGATGCATAGCGTCGTCTCCTTTTCGAGCAATATCATGGATAAACAGTCCAATTACCACAAAAATTTGAGGCCTGAATTTGTTTCGCGAGAAATGGCCCGAGCATTTCATACCAGGATCGTGTCCCATTTTCAAACCTGCATTGGCCACCCAATCCTTCATAATCTTTACAATCCCCTTGTTTTGTGCGATGTGTTGTCCGCATCCGCTTGGTTTCCCATCAGATTATTCTCCCGCGGTTCATCTGAAACAGGAAAAGCTCATTTCGACCACCGCAATGGCCAAGAAATTTAAACTTTAATCGAAGGAGGCACTGCCATGGGAACAGTCATCGGGTCGTTTGTCGGCGGATTGCTGGCCATTGGCGCCGCTGTGTTTATTTATAGAAAGATGACCCAGGAGAGTGGATCCGAGCCGGCATCCGGGGATCCCGCGCCGGTCGCAGAACAAGCCTTGGGTCCGGAGGCCGAGGTGACGGTCCTGTTGGAGGGTCTGGTTAACCTGAACATTTTTATACGGACCACCCACGGGCTGTCACTGGAAAGCCTTCAATCGATCGAAGAGGTCATCGATCTTCTCAGGGATACGGTGCCGCAGATGATTGCCCGCCATCCTTCCGAGTCTTTGACCTATGAACTCAAACGGATATCCGGAGAACACCTGGCCGAGATCGTCAAGGAGTTCGTTGACTTGTCGCCGGATAGCCGGCAGCGCCATGTTGAGGCATTTATCATCTCTCTGGGGGACATCCGCGAGCAGATACAGCGGGCCAAGGAGATCGTTGAAAACAATGAAGTGGCGGAGTTCAAGGTGATCGCCTCATTTCTTAAAACCAAATATTCATCAGGAGGGAATCTGTGATGAGCGATACAAATCCAACCACACCCCCGACACCGGAAACCAAGGAGCTTGCCGTTTGGGTTGAACAGGCCAAGGCGCCGGATCTTGCAATCATTACCGAAGCCGGCGGACAGGGAGCGCTGGTTGCCGTGCAGGCGCCGGACGAACTGGTTCCCGTGCGTCCGAAACATGTTGACGATGCACGCAATCTTGCCATCATGGAAGAAGCCGACGCCTTTGTCCAACGGGTCAAAACCGATCCCAGCGACTGGAAACTCGGCGACTACATATTCAAGCTCGGCCAAAACATTATGGAAAAGACCAAAATCCAGGTATCGCTCTATGACCGTAAAATGGGCGATGTGCTCAGGGAGGTTTCTCAGGGGGATTCGGCCGTGGGCAAGGATATCCTCAACGTAAAAACCCAGTTGGACCTCGTCAACCCGGTGATGGTTCAGAGCCGGGAGATTACGGTAACCGAAAAAGTGATGCGGATTTTCAACAAGAGTGTTTCCAGGCTCCCCAAGGGCGATGAAGTCATCCGGATCATTGCCGAACGGCGAGAAACCGTGCGAAGCACCATCGACGGCATACGGATCCACATGATGACGGAAGCGGACAGGGTTACCCGGGACGCTGTGGAACTCGGCGTGATTTGCGACCATCTCAAGGAGCTGCAGCCCGAGCTCCAGGAAGAGATCTACAAGGCCCAGCTCGTCTGGAAAGGGCTCATGGCATACATGGAGGGGCTGTCGGGCATGGTCAGGGAGACCGTGGGCAATCTGGTCAGCGATCTGGCCATGGGCGTGGTGGACCTTCAAACCATCGACAACAGCAACCTTCAGACCCGCTTCGGCGGAGAAATGATGGTACGAAACTCCCGGTTGGTCCGGCGGCTGACCCAGCGGACCGACACCATCCTGGCCGGATCGGTTGCCAATGCCCTGGCGGTCAGGGTCGCCGCGGCCCAGCAGATGCAGACCCTTGGTCACCTCGATACCATTCAGCAGTCCATCGGGAAAACCATGACCGACACCTCCAGGGTCGTGGGCGAGGCGGCTGTCAAAGGGGCTGAAATGTCTCAGAAAATGGGCGTGAACATCGAGTACCTGCAGGAGGCATGCAATAATTTCGAACAGGCCGCCGATGCCTATGCGCAAATCTCCGGGGAAACGATCAAAATTGCCACCCAGGCCAGCAATGCGCTCAATACGATGAACGACCGGTTCCGTGCCCGCACCGATGCCATGACCGCCGTCAGACAAGAGCAATAGCCCTGGCGACGTTGGAAACCATAGGGCCGGTGAACCCCTGCAGGAGGTATTGATGAGCAAAATTCAAAGACAGATGCAGAAACAGTTTGCCCATATCCGCGCCATTGATCCGGGCACCATCATTGCCCCGGACAACCGGTATCGATACGACGTCAAGACGCTGGGTGTCGGTGGCACCTTCAGGCTGGACCAGCGAACCTATCTTGTCCTGGAAATGGGCACCTACCGGGAAACGGATGATCAATTTCAAAAAACCCTCGATTGGACCGGACATGAATTCAAGACCGTCTGTCTTGAAACCGGTGCGCTTCACAATCTCGAGTGGGAGGAAGATGACGAGGTCAAGGTGTCGGTGACGACACGGGAGATTCGATTTTCAGAGCTGCGCTATGACGATGGTGAGGCCGTGGCCCGGGATTCGGATGACCTGGACGAGATCGCGGAAAAAGACTGGGAAATTGTTCACGAAGGAAAAACCTACGATTACGAAGATGATTTTGCGGCACGATATATCCGGATCGGCGGCAAAAAACCGGAAAACGTGTATTTTTACGAGTTTGAAGCCGAAGATGGCGACCAGCTTTCCATAGAAGTCTGGACCCCGGAAAACGGCCGTGAAGAATTTCAGGTTTTTTTGTCGCGGCGGATCGTCCCGGACGAGATCGAAGTGATTGTTGCCGGTGCCGATCCGGGTGAATAAAGGAGGTCGTCAAAAAGTGAAAAAAGATCTGGCAATTCGGCTGATCTGTGTCGCCTGGATATGTTTTCTTGCCGCCTGCGGTCTTCCCAGTGATTTGAAACAGGAGGCCAAACAAAAAACGGAAAAGATTGCGTCAGCCCGGACGACCGTTTCCGGGAAGCGGGCCGATTACATGAAACTGACGGTCTCAGACGATTTCACGTTTTTCCAACGTTACGCCAAGCGGGAAAACTGGTCGTCTATTTTCGACGAAGCCCAGGAGATGTTGAATCAGGCGCAAAAGGAAGTGACCGGTGGCCGGGTGGCGGCTTTGCTCCAACAAAACAGCAAGGAGCAGGCCGGGACACTCCGGATAGAACTGGCAAAGATCGACCGGATGATCCGAACGGCGGTGCAGCGGTCAAAAGTACCCAATGATCGGATGGCCGCCCTCGTGCAAATTAAAAAGGATGCCCCGAACCTGGTTGCCTCGGCGGAAACCGCCATGGGGGTCATTAACGAGTCGATCGGCAAACTGGAAAATGATCTCATCCCCAAGGCCCGAACCGATTATCCCAACCGGGTCGAGGATATTGTGAAACGGTTTTCGCCACTGAAGAATCTGCAACTGGAAGCCGAAACAGCCATGGTCGACGTCCGGGGCCAGCTTAAGAGACACGCGGCGGACGAGGATGCCGACTATGCGGTTCTCGGCGCCGGAACAGATCTGGTCAAGGCCCGTTTGGACGCATTGAAAAAAAGCGATTCAGCCTACCGGAAACAGATCGGCGAACTCTACCAGAGCTACACCAAAATCCTTGAAGACATGCGGATCGACTATCTTGTCTCCGTCGGCAGGGTATCCTGGGATGACAACTCCGATTTCTGGCAGGAACACAACCATATCTACCCGCCTGCCAAAGTGGACCGGGAAACCTATGACTTTTTCGCCAAGCTGGATCCCAATACCGTTCCCGCACGATTTTCAGCGTCCTGGGGTGGAGGCAGTTATACAACCCATGTCCCGGCGGCATTCTGGAAGGCACTCAACATCCAGCCGACCCTGAATTGGCCCCACCGATCGGACAACGTGGCAGAGTTCTGGATCGAGGATCTCTCGCTCAACGCCTTTCACAAATACCTTCTCGTTGAAAACGGCAAGCGGACGGCCACGGACTGGCTCCCGGTCGACGAGGAAGATTATTTCGATAACCAGGCCAATCTCGGCATGGAGATCCTCAGTAAACCCTACGGATATTTCGAAGACGAACGGGTAAAGGAAGCCTCTCCCCCGGGAATGGCCTTTGTGGGAGACAAACGCTACGGTGAATGGCGGTCTGACGCAGGGTCCGGCCGCAGTTTTTGGTACTACTATGGGATCTATTCTTTTCTCAACCGGGGCTCCGGCCATTACTACTACCGAAACGGATGGGGCCAGTGGCGGAACCAGTACCGCAACCGGAGGCCCTATTACGGGGGAACCACTGCCACAGGGGCCGCCTACGGCACCTATGGGACGAATGTCCGGACCGACAGCCGCTACCAAAATACCGATTTTGCCAAAAGGGGCGGTCTAAGAGCTCAGGCGCCTTCGGTTCGCGGTGCGGGACCGGCCCGACGCGGAGGGGGACCGGGTGGCAGGGGAAAATAGCTGTCGGAGGCAGTGCGTCTCCACCTGCACAGCGGGTGGTCTCAACCGGCCCCATAGAGGGGGGGGCTAAATAACCAGAATAATCAATATCCAATGTCCAACTCCCAATTTCCAATGTCTAAGGAAGGTATTCCGCCGTTTTTGGCCTTGGTTAATTGGCAGAGCGCCACGCGGCGCAAGCGCCTGGGCCGCGCAAGCGGCACCATCCTTAATATTTCGACATTGGTCATTGGGTATTCGATATTGCTCTTATACGGTTGTTCTGTTCTCGCGGCAGCGGCAGGAACCTTTCCGGGCCAACAACTGGAAGTAGTGACTTTTTGTCAGAGTAAAATGGCGATTGACGATGCATCCCATCCATAGGTCCAATCGGGATGTTGGAATCCATAACTCATGAACTAAATTGGTTTCGGCTCTACCGAAACCAGGGGGAGATAGGACATGCAATTCAGCGTATTATTCGCCAACTTCGGTCAGGGGGCGGTGTATGCCGTGATCGCATTTCTCTTTATGGTCGCGGCCAAGAAAATCGCGGATAAACGGACCACAACCATCGACGATGACCACGAGATCCTGGAAAAAAGCAACGTCGCCATCGGCTTTCGCCGAACCGGGCTCTACATCGCCTACGCCATTGCATTTTCCGGCACACTCAGCGGTGTGAGCGCGGGTTTTGCCGGTGATGTGATCGCCCTTTTTGTCGATGGAATTCTCATCACGGTTTGTCTGTTCGCATGCCGAACCCTCAATGACCGGGTCATGCTGGCCCATATCGACAATGACCAGGAGGCGTTGAACGGAAATGTGGCGGTGGGGCTGGCCGAGTGCGGCATGTACATTGCCACCGGTTTTGTTCTTAACGGCTCTTTCTCGGGTGGTTCGGGCAACTTGATGGCAGGGGTCGTCAGCGCCCTTGTCTTTTTCCTGGCAGGGCAGGCTGCCCTGCTGATCTGCGGCTACTGCTATGAGTTGTTGACCCCTTTTAACGTTCGGGATGAAATTGAAAAAGGCAATGCTGCCGCCGGGATCGCCCTGGCGGGGATGCTCATTGCCCTCGGAATTATTTTGCGGGCAAGCATCGCCGGACCATCGGTGAACTGGACCGCGGACCTCATCTCTTTCGGGCTCTACACGGTGTACGGAATTGTCCTGCTGTTGATTTTTAATAAGGCCATCGACCGGTTCCTGCTGCCATACACCAACATCGCCGTCGAAGTGGAAAGAGATCGCAACATAGCTGCCCTGGCCCTCACCGAGGCGGCGGTGATCGCCGTTGCCATCGTTATTAGTTCGGTGATGTAGACCGCACCATGTTAAGCGGCGAGTAAAGAATCCTGGCCCAGAGGACCATGCTTTGGTTTGCCCCTGGAAGGGGCGGCGATACTTCGCTTCCAATTCGAAATGCCTAAATTGCCTAAAATGCCTAAAATGAAGGAATTCTGCCATATCTTAGCTTAAAAAACCGGAGCGAAGCGACTCCACAATTTTAGGCATTTCACACTTTAGTGCATTTTAGGCATTTCCCAGCCAATGGAACGGCATAGCCAATTGACTCTGACCACGCCCAAAGGACGTGGATTTCTACTTCGAATTAAACGGGGCCTTTTCGTTGATAAAACCGCAAATAGTTCATGTTTACCACAAAGACACAACGGTCACAAAGTTAAGGCCCTAAGTTTAAAGTATTTATTCTTTGTGTGCTTTGTGCCTCGTATGTTGAAAGTTAATGAAAAGCCATGCAGGGAGGAGGAGGCGTTGCCCCCCCATCCCCCAATGA
>JAEINQ010000079.1 GCA_016342285.1 Desulfobacterales bacterium | reverse complement strand
GGCCCCGACGGCATCTTCGCCCACCTGCTCTGGAGCGACTGGCTGCTGCTGGCCTGCTTTCCGGTGGTCGCCGCCGGTGTTTACTCCGTAAAAAAATGGGGCTGGTACTTTTTCATCCTGTTTTCCGCCACCCTGATCGGATACAATGTCTTTGTTTACCTCTTTTGGAACCCCAACTACAGCCTGGCCATGATCATTTTCTTTATCGTGGTCATCACGGCCATATCCGCCATCTTTTTCCGAAGGCAGGTTTACGCCCCTTATTTCAACCCCCGCCTGCGCTGGTGGGAAATCGCCGCGCGCTACCGGGTCACCCTGGATGTAAAAATTCTGACCAGCGACCATGGATCCATGGAGACCCAGATTCTCGATCTTTCCGAAACCGGTTGTTTCGTGGGCAACAAGGACGAACTGGGCAAGGGGAGCAGCGTGTGGCTGGTGATCCGCTGCGGTGCAACCGAGATCAGCTGCCTGGGCCGGGTGATTCGAAAGGTGGTCACGGGCGGAAAGGTCAAGGGCTACGGCATCATGTATCAGGGCATGAGCAAGGAGACCATCATCAAGATGAAAGGGCTGATTCTTTCCCTCAAGGAACTGGGCGGGCAGGACCGTGAAGGCGCCATATCGGCCACCCAGATCCCGGCCAACCTTTACGAGATCGGCAACACCTTTTTCAACCGCCTGCGGCTCCGTTTCAAACCGAGCCTGTGAAGCCGGGCCACGGCGCCGGTTTTCGCAGTAAAGAATCCTGGCCCAGAGGACCATGCTTTGGTTTACCCTTGGAAGGGGCTGCGATACTTCGATTCCAGTTCGAAATGCCAAAATTGCCAAAATTGCCAAAATTTCGGATATGGTAGGTATAGAATTCCTTTAGCAACAATGCAAATTTTTATCTATATTAGCGTTTAAGGCCATTCTTTGCACCAACCTTGATCAATTGGAAGAGTGGGATCTGCTTTCTCCAAAGGTCGGCATCCATCCGAGGCCGCACAATCTCAGGCGTCACGCCGCCACCTATGCGTCCCGCTCTGGTGCGCCTCTGGAAATCGTCAGCAAGGTCATTTTCAGGCATGCGAAATTTGTCCACCACTCAACGCTATCTCGGCAAGGTGAGCGATCAGGATAATAAATCTTATGTCAGATCTTGGCCTCACCCAGTACTTTTCGGACTTTTTGCGATAGCTCAGACAGATTGAACGGTTTCTGGATGAATCCGTTGCATCCCCTCTGCATAATATTATTCGCTTTGCCGTTGATTGCATAGCCGCTGGCCAGGATTACTGGCAGTTCTGGCCGGATCTCCATGATCCGGTCAAACGTCTGGCCGCCGTCCATTCCAGGCATGATCAAATCAAGGATTACCAAATCAATTTCATTTCCTTTTCGTTTGATCACATCAACTGCTTGCTCGCCACCGACTGCGACAACGATGCGGTAACCCAATTTTTCAAGCATCGCCTGGCCCACCTCACGAATCATCTCTTCATCGTCAACCAGGAGAATAGTCTCCGATCCTTTGATTAGTCTTTCGACTGTGGGAGGTTCTTGCAGGGCCGCCCTATCGGATTGAGGCAAGTAGATATTGAAGGTGGTTCCTTCTCCTTTTTCACTGTAAACATTGATGAAGCCACCGTGGTTTTTTAAGATGCCATAAACAAAAGCAAGCCCCAAGCCCGTCCCTCTGCCCATCTCTTTGGTGGTAAAAAACGGATCAAATATTTTTGGCTTGGTAGCTTCATCCATGCCTCCCCCGGTGTCAGTGACAGAGATTTTCACGTATCGGCCAGGGGTAGCCTTAAATGGTTTGACATAATTTTCGTCAAGATTGACATTCTTGGTCTGAATATAGAGATCACCCCCATCCGGCATCGCCTGCCAGGCATTTACATAAAGATTCATCAAAACCTGCTCAAGCTGACCTTGATCTGCTTCTACTGCCCCTACATCTTTTTGATGATCTATATGGATTTCGATCTCCTTTTTTGTGCGACCAAACATCTGGGCACTTCTTTTTATCATTTTTTTAATGTCAGTCGGCTTGACCTCATATTTTCCACCTCTGGCGAAACCCAAGAGTTGTTTGGTAAGATCTGCAGCACTCTTTACATAATCTTCGATTCCTTTTAGATGTTCAAAATCGGGATGGGACGAATTCTTATCTGCTAACACCAAGGAAGTGCGTCCTTGGATACCCATGAGAAGGTTGTTGAAATCATGGGCAATGCCACCGGCAAGTGTGCCGATAGACTCCATCTTCATGGCTTGTTGGAGTTGAGATTCAAGTTGCTTGCGGTCAGTAATATCTCTGGCAATGCCTCTGAAACCTATTCCATTGCCATTTTGATCTTTAATAAGCGATACGACTGTTTCAATAAAACACTCTGACCCATCTTTTTTTATAAGTTTCCAGTCAAGCGCTTTCGTTGACATGCCCGTCCGATAAACATTGTTAAAGGTTTTAAAAACCTTTTTGGCATTTTCCTCGTCCATATATTCCCGATTATTCATCCCCACCAATTCATCATTGGGATACCCAAGTATCTTGCACATTGAATCATTGGAAAAGGTAAAATTCCCGGCAATATCTACTTCGAAATATCCATCATCAATATTTGTAAGGACGGTTCGGTATTTTTCTTCACTCTTAGTCAGTTTGCGAAAATAGAGAAGGCTACTCAGACCGTCTGCGATACGCTGACCAATCTCCTTGAAGAGAACTCTCTCATTATCGGTCCAGACGCGTTGGTAGGAACACTGATGGATTTCAAACATCCAGGCGTTACCGGTCTTGGGGTGGATGCTCATGAACATTTGGGACTGAACACCAAATTTATCATGCATATCAGCGGAAATAGACTTCTCATTTCCAGGGCCATAAGTTACGGGTCCATTGGCGGTCAATGCGTCCACCATGTCACCTTTCATTGGTGGCGTCATGGGGATGCTCAGATTTAAGTCCTTGCCGCCGGGATATTCAGGGCGTGCCGATTCAATTGGCACATTGAAGGAAGGACTATTAGGATCGCAGGGATATAACAACCAGGCTCGGTCACAATCAAACAGCTTGAAAACTGATGCAATCACGCTGTTCAGCATCTGATCAAGGTCATTTGAACTATTAACAACCTGATTTATCGTTTTAAGGCTTTCAAGAAAGTGAATGTTTTCCCTCAGCAATTCCTCGGTCTGCTTGCGCTCGGTGATGTCTTGAGTAATGCCAAACATATACGCCGGGTTGCCATCTTCATCAAGTTTAAGCTTTCCCTTTGACCAAATCCATGGTGTTTTACCATCTGGACGCTTGACTGGATACTCAAAATCTGCGGCTCCGGTCTTCACTAATAATTCAATTTGTCCATTGTGGTAATCATGGTAATCAGGATGGACAAGCTTCATCACCCGTTCAAAACTCAGAGGATCTTCATCGTGTGTGATGCCGAAAATCTCGTATAGCTCATCTGACCAAGTGATTTGGTTCTCATTGATATCGAATTCCCACCACCCTAATTTGGCAAATTGTTGAGTTTCGAGTAGTCTATCTCTTGTGGAATTTAACTTCTCCTCTGCCTGCTTGCGTTCGGTGATGTCGTGGGCAACTGCATAGGTGACGCCTTTTACCGTATTGGGATGGGATACCCAGCTCAACCATCTATAGCTTCCATCTTTGCACCGATACCGATTATCGAAATTGATGACTTTGGCATCCATCTGCAGCTCTCTCTCGATTACAGTCCTGGTTGCATCAATGTCATCAAGGTGAACGAAATCTAAAAATGGTATATCCAAAAGCTCTTTCTCGTTGTATCCGAGTATTTCTGTGAAAGCAGAATTGACCTTGATGAAGGTTGCTGTATTGATATCAGCGATGCAGATCATGTCCAGTGACATGGAAAATATTTGATCGAGTTCTTCCTCGGTCTTTTTGCGTTCTATTTCAACCTGCGCTAATTCTTGGACTCTTTTTTCCATTTCTTCATAGGAGAGTTTAACGGACATATTTAATACCTATGCATTTTAAAGTGGGGAAAGTTTCGCATACTTACATCATGTGTAACACCCGCCATTCTCAACCATACTCGCTGTATACATGAGTTTCCAAAAACCGAAAAACTCAGGCTTTCTTGCATCCCTGAGTGCTGCAAACCTCAAGGACCTCTATGATATTCGTAACAGCGTCAGGCATAGGCCAGCGCTGATCAGAGGCCAATGCGAGATGAAACTTTAGGTTACTCCGGAATGACAGGCAGGCGCAATCATAATCCACGACTCAACACAGCGGCTTTGCAGAGGAATGTCGATAGCAACCCTTGGCAGCAGCAGATACAATGAGAGACTGAGCAATGTTTGCCATCCCCGCTAATATTCCAGAATCATATAGATTCTGAACATTGAAACAGGTATTATGGTCTTAACAGGCCAATCGGCCTGCTGTCAAAACTTTTTAAAGCCGAAAGGAGGCTACCATGAAAGTATCAGAGGCAATCGACCGGTACATGGACTATCAGAGATTGAGCTCGGGAAAAAAATTCGGTTAAAAACAATGGGCTGTATCTTGGCAAATTCGGTGAGCGGTATGGGGCCACGGGATTGATGCCGTTTCACCGGACGACATCCTGGCCTTTCTGACTGCGGTCACTGAAGGCCTGAAACGATCCACCAAACGCTACAAATATACCCTCCTTAAATCTTTTTTTCAATTTCATCCGAAACAATATCGATCCCGATCTGCGAAATCCCTGCGACACGCCGCTGCTCAAAAAAACGTTCCGTCCCTCCAAAGGTCGGCATCCATCCGAGGCCGCACAATCTCAGGCGCCACGCCGCCACCTATGCATCCCGCTCTGGTGCGCCTCTGGAAATCGTCAGCAAGGTGATCCTCAGACACGTCAACCTGTCCACCACTCAACGCTATCTCGGCAAGGTGAGCGATAAGGAAGCCATCAGGTGGGTTGAGACCATCTATGGGTAAAAAATAAAGCCGGGGAAGGGATGGCCCCTGCCCCGGCTCATAAACGGCATTGCTCGGTTTTCAGTTGTCAGGAATACTGCCGAAACTTAATAAAACCAGTTGCTTAAATGTATAATTGAATGGACTGCATCCAACCAACAGAAAAAGTCGTAACCCATAAGGGTTACGGCTTTTTTATGTTTATGGTGGCGATGCAGGGACTTGAACCCCGGACACTACGGATATGAGCCGTATGCTCTAACCAGCTGAGCTACATCGCCAAAATCCAGGGTTGCCCCCAAATTTGGAAAAGCTGTCAATAGCACCCCACAAAGGCTACGTCAAGCCGAAATTGCACGGCCGACAAAACCGGGTTGCAGGCTCATAAACCCTATCCGCTATGCCGGATCGGAAGCGGTCACCTCCACGGTGAATTCTTCCAGATCCGCCGGCAGCTTGTCAAACACGATCATGAAAGGAATCAGCTTTCCGGGCATAACCCGCAGGTTGGCCTCCTTGCTGCTCATCCGGTTCTTGAGCTTTTTGAGGACGGCCTTCATGTCCTGACTGGCCAGTTCCAAATCCGAAACGATGTTACCGCAGTAAACCACCTGGGCCTTGGCCGGTTTCTTTCCCTTGGTGAACAACCGGCCGGTCACACGAATCTTGGTGCGCGGCATATCGTAGCCGTTGGCGGCCTTGCCGGTGATCACGAAGAGCCGACCTATTTTTGAATTCTCCACGAAGCGGCTGTTGACCCCCACCGTCGAAATATTGAGGTTGCCCGGGTCGGGAATCCGCGGCTTCATGAAGTCGCCCACAACGGGGATCCCCCTGACCACATCCGTTGCGACGGGGATGTCGATATCCATGTAATCAAGGCCGATGACCGCACCCAATGCCACCAGAAGAAGCACGATAAGGCCCAAAAGAAGTTTAACCAGGCCACCCGATCCACTACGGGTACGCATCTTGGCTTTCTTTTTCTTCTTTTTCTTGGGTTCCGGTTCGGGCTCTTCATCCAGCGAAGCCTCCAAAGGAGGCGGAATCTCGATCGTCCCGGCGTAATCTAGGTCATCATCATCGTCATCATCACTCAAGACGATGGTCTCCTCGATCACTTCGTCGTCAATGGGCGTGGCCATATCATCAAAACCGAAATCAAGCTCGCCGGTGTCGTCCAAGGCGTCGAGCTGATCCAGGCCTTCGTCATCGAGATTCAATTCCACTTTCTCGGTGGGAGCCGAGTCCGCATCATCTTCAAAATCCATGTCCAGTTTCAAGTCGTCAAGGTCATCATCCGCCCCACCGCCCGGTGCTTCATCGAGCATTTTTTCAATGTCCGACAGGTCGAGTTCCTCGTCACCCATGCCGTCCAGGGATAGATCTATGGGCTCATCGGAGGCATTCATGTCAAGATCCAGGTTCAACTCCAGGTCTTCCACCGTGGCCATTCCGGCGTCTACAGGTTCTTCGGCATCGATCATCGCTTCAATGTCGGACAGGTCCAGTTCGCCTGCCTCGGCCTCCGAATCAACAACCGCGGCAACCGATTCTTCTGCACCAAAATCGCCATCCAGGTCCAGATCCAAATCCAGCTCCAAGTCATCCACGGCTTCCGCCGACGATTTTCCCACTGCCTCGGCCGGGGCCATATCGTCCAGATCCAAATCCAGCTCCAGGTCGTCCGCGGATTCCGCCGGCGCTTCCATCGCCACCTCGGCCGGGGCCTCGTCGTCCATCTCTAGGTCCAGGTCAAGGTCCAGTTCATCGGTGGATTCCGCCGACGATTCTCCCACCGCCTCGGCCGGGGTCATATCGCCAAAGTCCAGATCCAGCTCCAGGTCCAGTTCATCCGCGGATTCCGCCGATGCTTCCATCGCCATCTCGGCCGGAGCCTCGTCATCCATCTCCAGGTCCAGGTCCAGTTCATCCGCGGCTTCCGCCGACGATTCTCCCACCGCCTCGGCTGGGGCCATATCGTCAAAGTCCAAATCCAGCTCCAGGTCCAGGTCGTCCGCGGATTCCGCCGGCGCTTCCATCGCCACCTCGGCCGGGGCCTCGTCGTCCATCTCCAGGTCCAGATCAAGGTCCAGTTCATCGGCGGCTTCCGCCGACGATTCTCCCACCGCCTCGGCCGGGACCATATCGTCAAAGTCCAGGTCGAGGTCAAGGTCCAGTTCATCCGCGGCTTCCGCCGACGATTCTCCCACCGCCTCGGCCGGGACCATATCGTCAAAGTCCAGGTCGACGTCAAGGTCCAGTTCATCCGCGGATTCCGCCGATGATTCTCCCACCGCCTCGGCCGGGGCCATATCGTCAAAGTCCAGGTCGACGTCAAGGTCCAGTTCATCCGCGGATTCCGCCGGCGATTCTCCCACCGCCTCGGCCGGAGCCAAATCGTCCAGATCCAGGTCCAGCTCCAAGTCGTCCGCGGATTCCGCATCCAAATCCAGGCCAAGGTCCAGTTCATCCGCGGATTCCGTAGGCGATTCTCCCACCGCCTCGGCCGGAGCCAAATCGTCCAGATCCAGGTCCAGCTCCAAGTCGTCCGCGGATTCCGCATCCAAATCCAGGTCAAGGTCCAGGTCGTCCGCGGATTCCGCCGCTATATCGGCCGGGACCTCCTCGTCCAGTCCCAGGTCCAGATCAAGGCCTTCCGCGGTTCCCCCAGGCGCTTCAACAGGGGCATCGACGCTGACGGCGTCATCGACGGCAAAGTCTTCGGGCGCTTCATCCAAATCCATGCCCAGATCTAAATCCAGGTCGCCGCCGCCATCGTCCTCATCTTCATCGGCAGCATCCAGGCCCAGTTCCAAATCCAGATCATCCATGCCAATACCGGCCTCGGCTTCAATCCCCAAGTCTTCTTCGGTATCAAATAGATTTTCCCCCGAGTCTTCGACAGGCGCGGCAAAATCATCGTCGAACACTTCAACGGACGGCGTTTCGACGCCTGCCGGGACATCTTCCACATCAGTGTCGACCCTCTCATCCCCGGCAACAGTAGCAGCGGCAGCAACAGCAGCGGCTGCGGCACCGGCCGATGTTTCATCGGCAGTCTGATCCGGCGCGGAAGGAAGCACGGAATCGGCTGGGGGAATGGGAGGTACTTCGGCAACAGGCGGCACGGCGGTGAATACGTTGGTACAAACGGAGCACCGGACTTTGGACCCATCGGGATCAAGGAGGCTTTCATCCAGATTAAAGCGGGTATTGCACTGCTGGCAACGGATAATCATAGCACACCTTCTTTTGGTTGAAATTTCAGGTGATATATTCCAGGCAACTCCCGATATGCTTCATCGAAGTCAAGCCCGTAGCCAACAAGAAACCCATGGCCGGTCTGGTACCCCGCATACTTGGCCTTGACCTCGGACTTACGTCGCTCGTACTTGTCGATCAGCGTGCAAACCTCTACACTTCTAGGGGAAAACGTCTTGAGATAATCGATCAGATGGGACAGGGTCAACCCGGTATCCACAATGTCTTCGACGACCAGAACATCTTTGCCGGCAATGTCCGTCTCGATCGCTTTGGTCAGACGGATGCTTCCCGAAGATGACGTTCCTGAGCCGTAGCTTGCCGCACGGATAAAATCCACCGACACAGGAATAGTCAGTTGCCGCACGAGATCGGCCAGGAAAATAAAAGCGCCTTTTAAAACGCCGATCAAAACCAGTTCCCGATCCTTGTAATCCGTTGATATGCTCTCGGCCAGGGTGGAAACGATCCGTTGAATGTCATCTTTTTCAAGAACGGGAATAAAGTCAGGCATTGGCAAAATTGAACCGCTATAGATTTACCCCGGCCGCGCGCCGGCCTTTTCGCCGCCACAGCGCATTGGCATGAAGGTACACAGAACAAAGGCACTTGTCAATAAATTTGGTTTCTTACAGGCCGGCTTCAGACAATTGCTCGATGAGTTTCTTCTGGTCGGAAGTCAGTTCGGACGGCATGGCGGTATGAATATGGACAAAGAGATCGCCCCGCTTGGTGCTGTTCATGACGGGCAGGCCGTGGCCGGCCAGGCGCATTCGGGTCTTGTGGCGGGTGCCGGGCGGAATTTTCAGGCTCACCTGCTTCCCGCCCAGAACCGGAATGGAGAGGCGGGTACCGAGGATCGCTTCGCTGATTCGGATCTCGCGGGTGATAAACAGATCGACCCCTTCCACGGTGTAAATGGCATCGGGAAGGACCCGGGCTTTGACATAGAGATCGCCGGCCGGTCCGCCGTAAGGGCTCGACTCACCTTTGCCGGCCAGACGAAGCTTCTTGCCGTCGATCATTCCCTTGGGAATCTTGACGGTAATGGTTTCTTTTCGGTCACCGTGTTGAAACGAGACGGTCTTGCTCGCCCCATCGGCAACCTCGGCGACGGTCAACCCCAGTTCGTATTCCAGGTCGCCACCCCTCATGGGAGGCCGGCCGGCCGAAGCGCCACCAAAAGGCGAACCGGCGTTAAAGGAAAATCGACCGCCCCGACCGCCAAAACCGAAATCACGCAAAACATCTCCCATGTCAAAACCACGGAAGATATCTTCCTGGGAAAAGCGCTGCCGAAAGCCCTCGGTCCCGAAGGTGTCGTACTGCTTTCGCTTCTCGTCGTCACTCAAAACAGCATACGCCTCACTGATTTTCTTGAACTTTTCCTCGGCGGCCTTGTCTCCCTGAGCATGATCCGGATGGTATTTCAGGGCGAGCTTGCGATACGCTTTTCGGATATGCTCCTTGGATGCGCCTTTTTCAACCCCGAGTTCCTTGTAGTAGTCAACTTCTGCCATGTTCGTTCCATCCCCATATGTGGTGACATGTAAAAATTCCTGGCCCAGAGGACCCGGCTTTGGTTTGCCCCTGGAAGGGGCTGTTTTGGGCTGATTGACGTTCGAAGTTTGAAGTGCCTAAAAAATAAGCCGCCGACCCCCGGCTGTCAACCGATCGGCACCGAATGGGTCCATGCCCTTGGAGCCTTGACCTGTCCGGTGTCAGCCCGTTTCACGATCTCTTTTCGCGCCCCGTAGCATGATCATCAGCACGGAAAGGGCCGCCGGGGTCATACCTGAAATCCGCGACGCCTGCCCCATGGAGGTCGGACGCACAGCGGAGAGTTTCTCCCTCAGCTCATTGGACAGGCCGTGGACCCGTGAATAGTCAAAGTCGCCTGGGATGCGCATCCGCTCCAGATGCTTAAATTTTTCGATCTCCTTGAGCTGGCGCTGAATATATCCTTCGTACTTGATCTCGATCTCCACTTGACGGGCCACGGCGGGCCGAACCGGCGTCTCGGGCGGCGCCAGGGCCACCACCGCCGTGTAATCAAGCTCGAACCGCTTGATCAACTGGTCCAGATGAACGCCGTTATCAATGGGCGGGCTGCCACGCTCTGCCAGGAAGGCATTGACCCCGGCCAAAGGTTTAATGACCGCCTTTTTGACCCGGCCGATCTCATGGGCGATCTGATGCCGCCTCTCCCCCAGGTCCTTGACCGTGTCGGCATCCACCAGTCCCAATTGATGCCCCATGTCCATCAGCCGGAGATCGGCATTGTCTTCCCTGAGCATCAGGCGGTACTCGGCCCGACTGGTAAACATGCGGTAGGGCTCCCGGGTCCCCCGGGTGACCAGGTCGTCCACGAGCACCCCCATATAGGCCTGGGACCGGTCGAGAATGAAGGGGGGGCGGCCCTGAATCCGGCAGGCCGCATTGATGCCGGCCCACATGCCTTGAGCCGCGGCCTCCTCATAGCCGGAGGTGCCGTTGATCTGGCCCGCCAGGTAGAGGCCCCGCAGCCGTTTGGTCTCCAGGGTCGGCAGCAGCTGGACAGGATCGACAAAGTCGTATTCGATGGCGTAGGCCGGGCGCATGATCCGCGCTTCCTCCAACCCTTCCACAGCCCGCACCACCTGAATCTGGATCTCCAGGGGGAGGCTGTTGCCCAGCCCGCTGGCATAGATCTCTTCGGTATCCAGCCCTTCATGCTCCAGAATCACCTGGTGGCTGTCCTTGTCCGGAAACCGGACGATCTTGTCTTCAAAAGAGGGGCAGTAGCGGGCCGACACCCCCTGGATAACGCCGCCGTATAAGGCCGAGTGCCGCAGGTTGGCCCGCACGATGTCATGAACCGCCCGGCGGGTATGGCCGATGTAGCTGGGCAACTGGGGCAGGGACAGGGACCGGGTGGCAAGGGAAAAGGGCCGGGGCTCGGCATCGCCCTCCAGGGTGGTAAACCGGGTAAAATCGATGCTCGATCTCAAAAGCCGAGGCGGCGTGCCGGTCTTCATCCGCCCCAGGGAAAAGCCCAGGGACTTCAAGTGGGCCGGCAGCCCGTAAGAGGCGAACTCACCGGCCCGGCCGGCCCGGGTGGCGTGAAAGCCGATATGAACCATACCGCTCAAGAAGGTGCCGGTGGCCATGACCACGGTCCGGGCTGCATAGCCGAACCCCGTGGCGTCCCGGATGCCCGCCACACGGCCGTTTTCCACCACCAATTCTTCCACCATGGCCTGTTTAAGGTCAAGGCCGGCCTGGCGCTCCAGCACCTGTTTCATCGCCCGGTGGTAGCGGTTCTTGTCGTTCTGGGTCCGGGAACTGTGCACGGCCGGCCCCTTTTTGGTGTTGAGAATTCGATACTGGATGGCGCTGCGGTCGGTCACTTTGGCCATCTCGCCGCCCAGGGCGTCGATCTCTCGCACCAACTGGCCCTTGGCCATGCCGCCGATGGAGGGAGAGCACGGCATGGCCGCCACTTTATCCAGGTCGATGGCCAGCAGCAGGACGCTGCAGCCCATGCGGGCGGCGGCAAGGGCGGCCTCGCAACCGGCGTGTCCGGCCCCGATCACGATGATGTCGTATGTTTTGGTATCCATTGTCATGGGAATTGTGTTTTGTCGTCTCTGTCGATATCATCCATTTTAAGGCGCTGTTTATAGCTGGACACCCGTTAGGCGAGGAACTATAGCGTTGCCCTGTCCCCGGGTCAAGCAAAGGGATCTTGGCGCGTTGAAGACAACATGGCCCGCAGCGGATTTTCATGGGGGTTGGCTCCATGGATGCCGCCCGGCATGCCGTGCCCCATAACCATGGATGGGATCAATGAAACAGCCATTGAAACGATACAATGACCTGAACGGCTTTCTCCGGGCCCGCTTCGGCTGCCGTATCCAGAAAATCTCCGTGGACGCCGGCATGACCTGCCCCAACCGGGACGGCACCCTCTCCCGGGGCGGCTGCATCTACTGCAACGACCGGGGATCGGGCACCGGCGCCTTTGCCCGGGGCCTGTCAATCACCGACCAGCTCGAAGCGGGCAAGGCGATCCTCGGCCCGCGTTACAAGGCCAAGGGCTTTATCGCCTATTTCCAATCGTTTTCCAATACCTATGCCCCGGTGGATGTCCTTTGCCGCCTTTATGACGAAGCCCTTGCCGTGGACGGCGTGGTGGGTCTGTCCGTGGGCACGCGCCCGGACTGTGTGAACGAACCGGTCCTGGACCTGCTGGCCGGCCATGCCCGCAACCACATGGTCTGGATCGAATACGGCCTTCAGTCGGCCAGCGACGCCACCCTGGGCCGGATCAATCGCGGCCATGACGTCGCCTGTTTTGAAGAGGCGGTCCGGGCCACCCAGGGGCGGGGGATCCTGGTCTGCGCCCATGTGATCCTGGGGCTGCCCGGCGAGGACCGGAGCCATATGATGGCCACCGCCGACACCCTGGTCCGGCTCGGCGTGGACGGGGTCAAGCTGCATCTTCTCTACGTGGTGCGAGGGACAAAACTGGCCGCACTTTACGAAAAAGGGGCGTATCAATGCCTGGAAAAAGACCAATACTACGATCTGGTTTGCGACTTCCTGGAGCGACTCCCGGAACAGATGGTGGTTCAGCGCCTCACCGGCAATCCCCACCCCAGTGAGCTGGTGGCACCGTCCTGGGCCCTGGAGAATCGACGCAACCTCGCCCCGATCCGGCAGCGGTTGGCAGAGCGCGACACCTGGCAGGGAAAGGCGCTGGCGTGAGCCCCGCCCGAACGGCGGCCGGCCGATGGCAAGCCTCCCATCGCGGGGCTCAATGTCCAAATTCACGCAGGCCTTGTCTCGCCGGGACGGTAGGACCTTTCCGGGGCCATCCACGGAAGCGACGGCTTCATGTCAGAGGGATCATCCGGCCCCCGTCAGGCGTCGGGCCAGGGGGTAGCGCCGCCCTTCTCCGAAAGCCTTGACCGTGACCTTGAGACCCGGGGCGGCCTGGCGGCGTTTGTATTCGTTTCGCTCAATGCGCGAAACCACCTCGCCAACAGTCGCAGGATCAAAGCCCGCCGCCTCCAGGTCCGCCCGGCCCTGCAAATTCTCCACGTATCCCCTCAAAATGGGGTCGATCTCCTCGTAAGGAGGCAGGTCGTCCTGGTCCTGCTGGTCCGGCGCCAGTTCGGCAGACGGCGGCTTTTCCACGATGCGCCTTGGAATCACCTCCCGGTCCCGGTTAATAAACCGGCTCAACGTGTAGACCATGGTCTTGGGAACGTCTGAAATCACGGCCAACCCGCCGTTCATGTCGCCGTAGAGGGTGCAGTACCCCAGGGCGAGCTCGCTCTTGTTCCCCGTGGAGAGCACCAGGGAACCGTCACGATTGGACAGGGCCATAAGGATGGTGCCGCGGATGCGGGCCTGAATGTTTTGCTCGGTGACCCCCGGGGCGGACGCATCGAAATCCGGGCAAAGCGGCGTGACAAAGGCATCGAAAATGGCACCGATGGGGATGATATCGTAGCCAGCCCCGAGGTTTTCGGCCAGTTGCCGGGTGTCGGTGAAGTTGTCCGCGGAGGTGTAAGGCGACGGCATGAAAACCGTAGAGACATTGTGCGGCCCCAGGGCCTCGGCGGCTATCCAGGCGGTCAGGGCCGAATCGATGCCGCCGCTGAGACCGATCACCACCTTGGAAAATCCGCATTTTCTCACGTAGTCCCGGGTGCCGGTGACCAGGGCCCGAAGGATCGATTCGTTTTCAGACCCGCAGATCTCTCGCATGTCACCGCTACGGGAGTCGGTATCATAACAGACCAGGTCTTCTTCGAACTCCGCGGCCCGGGCCCGTATTTCCCCTTCGGTGTCAAACACCGCACTGAGGCCGTCAAAGAGGAGGCTGTCGTTACCCCCCACCTGATTGACATAGACAAAGGTCACCCCATGCTTGCGCGCCGCGGCGCTGTGCATGTGCCAGCGAAATTCCCGCTTTCCGCCGTGAAAAGGGCTGGCGCTGATGTTGACGATAAGATCGGCCCCGGCCCCGGCCATGGTGGCCACCGGGTCGATACCGTAGAGGCGTCGCCGGAAAATCTCCTTGTCGTTCCAGGCATCCTCACAAATGGTCAGGCCCAGACGCCGCCCCTTGTAGCTCACCACCGAAATATCGGCGCCCGGCTCGAAATAGCGCTGCTCGTCAAAAACATCATAAGTGGGCAGCAGCCGTTTATGGGTCCGGTGCAACACGGTGCCGTCTTCGAAAAGGACCGCACCATTGAGCAACGGTTTTCCCAGATCAGACGGGTTGCGATCCACAAACCCGCAGATGACGCCGATTCCGCGAATCTCCGCCACGAACCGATTCAGCCAGTTCAGTCCCGCATCGATAAAATCGCGTTTTTCCAGCAGGTCCCGGGGCGGATAGCCACAAAGGGCCAGTTCGGGAAAAACCACCAGGTCACAACCGGCCGCTCTGGCCCTGGCTGCAAAATCGATGACCTTTTGGCCGTTGGTCTCGTAATCGCCAATGACAGGATTGATCTGGGCTAATGCAATTTTCATGGTGAACCGTCCCGGAATAGATGAACCTTGATGCGTTCATAAAAGGCTATAATTTACCACAGAGCTCACGGAGAGCACAGAGGCAACAATTTGATATCAAATAAAATTCTCTGTGCTCTCCGTGAACTCCGTGGTTAAAAAAATTATTGCGATGATCGTTCCAGAAAAGCCGTTGCGGCCCGGGTCATGTCGCCAATCCGGTCCGGCTCGAACCAGTCGATTTCCGGTTCGGCGTTAAACCAGGTGAATTGTCGCTTGGCAAAACGCCGGGTATCGCGCTTGAGGGTCCGGATCGCCTCCTCCCAGGGGAGTCTCTGGGCAATAAAGTCGGCCATGTGCCGGTAGCCGATGGCCTGCATGGACTTGAGATCCGGGCCATAGCCCATATCCATCAGCCGGCGAACCTCGTCCGTCAGCCCCTGATCCACCATGGCGTCCACACGCCGGTCGATCCGCCGGTAAAGCGACTCCCGGTCCATGGTCAGCCCGATCTTGAAAGCGGCAAAGGGGCTATGGGCAAATCCATGGGCCCGCTGTTGCCGGGACAGGGGTACGCCGGTCAGGGCATGGATCTCCAGGGCCCGGACAATGCGCAGCCGGTCGTTGGGGTGAACTTTTGCCGCGGCCTCGGGATCCACGCCCGCCAGGCGCTGGTGCAGGGCCGGCGCCCCCTGGTCCTCGGCCTCTTGGTTGAGCCGCTGCCGCAAGTCCGGATCCGATGGGCTGTGGTCAAAGAGGCCGTGAAGCATGGCCCGGATATAAAGACCGGTACCGCCAGCCACCACGGCAAGTTTTCCCTGGCCGGCAAGGACGCTGGCAACCTCCCGGGCCAGGGTCGAAAACAGGGCCGCATCAAAGGGTTCGTCCGGGTCAACGACGTCGATCAGGTGGTGGCGAACCCGGGCCTGCTCATCCGGGGTCGGCTTGGCCGTGCCCACATCCATGTGCCGGTAGATCTGCATGGAATCGGCGCTGATGATCTCTCCGCCCAACGCTTCGGCCAGGCCGATGGCCGCGGCGGTCTTGCCGATGCCGGTCGGCCCGCAAACCACAATCAAGGAGATCTTGTTTGCTGTTTTCTCCATGGCAGGTTTCATACAGCGGAAGGAACGGGTTATCAACCGCAATCTGAAACACAGGCCAGACCCGATGCCGCCCTCCCCGAATGGCATCGGCCGAATCTTCGTCGAATTACTTAACTAGCTGTTTTTTTATTTTAATTTTCAACAATTAATTACGGGCATATTCTCATAAATCGCACTCCCCCCCCTTAACCATTGGAAATTTGTTGACAAGTCGCATTTCACAATATACAAACTTTGCCTCATCCTCCATAGGCTCGATATGCTTACAATAACGAGGGATTGGCGTTGCCTCACTTCAAACGCATCACTGTTCCGGGAGACTGAAATCATGCCAAAAGAAACTATCGGCTCTGTAATGGTTGTCGGGGGCGGGATTGCCGGAATGCAGTCCGCACTAGACTTGGCCAACTCGGGCTATTATGTCTACCTTCTTGACAAGTCGCCCAGTATTGGTGGGGTCATGTCCCAACTGGACAAGACCTTTCCGACCAACGACTGTGCCATGTGAATTATCTCCCCTGTACTGGTCGAGGTCGGCCGGCATAACAATATCGAACTGATCACCTGCTCCGAAGTCGAAAACATCCAAGGCGAACAGGGCCATTTCAAGGTCCAGGTCCGCAAACAGCCGCGATTTATCGACATGGCCAAATGCACCGGTTGCGGCGACTGCGCGGAAGTCTGCCCCATTCAGCGCCCCAGCGAATACGATATGGGTCTGGTTAACCGCAAGGCAACCTACAAAGACTACGCCCAGGCCATTCCCGGCGGCTTTGCCATCTCCAAGGCTGGAACGGCCCCCTGCCGATCTACCTGCCCGGCCCATGTCAGCGTCCAGGGATTTATCGCCCTGACCAACGGCGGCCGCTATCGCGAAGCCCTGGAATTGTTCAAACAGGCCCATCCCTTCCCCGGGGTTTGCGGCCGGGTCTGTACCCATCCTTGCGAAAGCGCCTGCACGCGAACCGATGTGGACGGCCCCTTGGGCATCATGTACCTGCACCGGTTCCTGGCCGATACGGACCGGGCCAGCGACCAGCCGTATGTACCGGTAAAAAAATCCCCTCGGGAAGACAAAGTCGCCATCGTGGGTGCCGGCCCGGCCGGACTCACCTGCGCTTACTTCCTGGCCATCGAAGGATACCAGGTCACGGTCTTTGAAAAATTGCCGGTCCTCGGCGGCATGCTCTCCGTGGGCATTCCTTCCTATCGGCTGCCACGGGATGTCATCGAAGCCGAAATCCAGGTCATCAAAGACCTGGGCGTCGAATTCAAAACCGGGGTCGAAATCGGCAAGGATTTTACCATCGGCCAGTTACGGGACCAGGGATTTGGTGCCTTTTTTATGGGCATCGGCGCCCAGGAATGTAAAACACTGGGCATTGAGGGCGAGGATTTCAACGGCGTCTATCCCGGCGTGGAATTTTTACGCGAGGTCAACCTGGGCAACCGGGTGAGCCTGGGCGACCGGGTCGCGGTTATCGGCGGCGGCAATGTGGCCATGGACTCGGTACGCACGGCACTTCGGACCGGCTCGAAAAAGCCCTTTATCATCTATCGCCGGGCCGTGGAGCAAATGCCGGCCAACGAAGAAGAGATCGAAGAGTGTCGGGAAGAGGGCATCGAACTGATGACCCTGACCAATCCCGTCCGGGTCATCGCCGAAAACGGCCGGGTCAAGGCCATTGAATGCATACGGATGGAGTTGGGTCCGCCCGATGATAGCGGTCGCCAGCGGCCGGTGCCGGTGGAAGGCTCCGAGTTTATCATTGAGGTCGACGCGGTTGTCCCGGCCATCGGCCAGGAATCCGACTGGGCCTGTCTCACCGATGAGTGCGCCTGCACCCTTTCTGACTGGGGAACCATGCAGGTCGATCCGGTAACGTTGCAGACCAACGACCCGGACATCTTTGCCGGCGGCGATGCGGTCTCAGGTCCGGCCACGGTGGTGGAAGCCATCGGTGCAGGCCAGGAGGCGGCCATTTCCATCGACCGGTTTATTCGCGGCGAGGATCTGGCTGCCAATCGCAAAACCGACTGGACCCCGGTCCAGGATGTGCCCACCGACAAAGCGATACCGGCGATCCGACACAAAATGCCCATGCTCTCGCCCGAAGCGCGCATGACCAATTTTAACGAGGTTCAACTCGGCTACAACGAAGAGACGGCCCTCAGTGAAAGCAGTCGCTGCCTGGAATGCGGCGTCTGCTGCGAGTGCTACCAGTGCGTTTCGGCTTGCAAGGCCGACGCCGTGACCCTGGTCACCCACGCCCAGCAGCCCGAAACCGTCACCATCGACACGGGCGCCGTCATTTTGGCCCCGGGTTTCGAGCCCTTTGATCCGAGCAAATTCGACAACTACGCTTACGCCAAACATCCCAATGTCATCACCGCCATGGAGATGGAACGGCTACTCTCGGCCTCCGGCCCCACCAGCGGCCATTTGACCCGCCTGGGCGACCACAAGGAACCCAAAAAGATTGCCTGGTTCCAATGCGTCGGCTCCCGGGACTTAAACCGCTGTGACAATAGCTTCTGCTCCTCGGTTTGCTGCATGTACGCCGTCAAGGAAGCGGTCATCGCCAAGGAGCATGCTGGTGACGACCTTGATTGCGCCATCTTTTTCATGGACATGCGTACCCACGGCAAAGATTTCGAACGTTTTTACGACAAGGCCAAAAATCAGGGTGTACGCTTTATCCGCAGCCGGGTTCACACCATCAACCCGGTGGACGATGACGGGGATTTATCAGTACGCTACATCACCGAATCCGGCGACATCAAAGTCGAGACCTTTGACATGATTGTTCTCTCGGTGGGGCTGCAGACCGCACCGGAGACCCAGGCCCTGGCCGAACGGCTCGACATCGCCCTGACCCCGGGCCATTTCGCCAAAACAGACCCATTTGCCCCCATGGCCACCAACCGACCGGGAATCTTTGTCTGCGGCGCCTTTCAGGGACCGCGTGACATTCCCCAGTCCGTGGTCGATGCCAGTGCGGCCGCAGCGGCAGCCGGAGAAATTCTGGCTGCATCCCGGGACACCCTGACGGTAATCCCGGAAAAAGTGCCCGAAATCAATGTCACCAACGAACGGCCGCGCATCGGGGTATTCGTCTGCAACTGCGGCATCAACATCTCGGGCACCGTGGATGTGCCGGCCGTGCGCGATTACGCCGCCACCCTTCCCTACGTTGAATACGTCACCGACAACATGTACACCTGCAGCCAGGATACCCAGGACACCATAGCAGAGGTAATCAAAGAAAAACGTCTTAACCGGGTGGTGGTGGCCGCCTGTACGCCGCGGACCCACGAAGCGCTGTTTCAGGAGACGCTGATCGCGGCCGGACTCAATAAATACCTGTTTGAAATGGTCAACATTCGAAACCAGGATTCCTGGGTCCACAAGAACAACCCCGAGCTTGCCACGGTCAAGGCCAGGGACCTGGTTCGCATGAGCGTGGCCAAGGTCGGGCTGATGCAACCGCTGGTCGAAGCCGAACTGGAAGTCAACCAGACGGCCCTGGTCATCGGCGGCGGCATCGCCGGCATGGGTGCGGCCCGCACCCTGGCATCCCAAGGCTATACCACCCATCTGGTGGAACAAAGCGATCGGCTGGGCGGCCAGGCACTAAACCTCTTCCAGACCTCCGACGGACAACCCGTTGCCGACCGGCTCAATGAACTCATTGATTCGGTCACCGCCGAACCCAACATTCAAATCCACCTCAATACGCAACTGGCCGCTGTGGACGGGTTCGTGGGCAACTTCCAGTCGACCTTGAGAAACAGCGGCAAAGAACTCTCCCTGGAGCACGGCGTGGCAATCATCGCCACCGGTGCCAAACCGCTGGTCCCGACCGAATACAGCTATGGAAAGGACCCGCGGATTCTGACCAGTCTTGAACTGGACCAGCGATTCAAAACCAACGACGCCACCCTGGCAGACATCGAAACGGCGGTCTTCATTCAATGTGTGGGCAGCCGGGATTCGGACCGGCCCTACTGCAGCCGGGTCTGCTGTACCCATTCCATCGACAGCGCCCTGGCCTTGAAGGCCCGCAAACCGGATATGAGCGTCTATATCCTCTACCGGGACATCCGCACCTACGGAGAACGCGAATACCTTTACAAAGAAGCACGGAAAAAAGGCGTGATTTTTATTCGGTACACCTTGGAGGCCAAACCGCAACTGGCCATGGCCGATGGCAAACTG
This sequence comes from Desulfobacterales bacterium, assembly GCA_016342285.1. Taxonomy (GTDB): domain Bacteria; phylum Desulfobacterota; class Desulfobacteria; order Desulfobacterales; family JAEINQ01; genus JAEINQ01. The sequence goes on along the minus strand of JAEINQ010000079.1, from coordinate 5,236 downwards.
GCCGTGTCCCTCACCGATCCCATTCTGGGCCGGCCCGTGGAGATTGAAACCGATCTGCTGACCCTGGCAACGGCCATTTGTCCGCCCGACAACGCTGCCCTGGCGCAGTTCTTCAAACTGCCCGTCAACGATGATGGCTTTTTTGTTGAGAAACACGCCAAACTCGGTCCGTCCGAATTTGCCACCGATGGCGTTTTTCTCTGCGGTATGGCCCATTATCCCAAACCCATCGACGAAGCGGTGAGTCAGGGCAAGGCCGCGGCCAGCCGGGCCGTCACGCTGCTGGCACGCCAGAAGATAAACACCAGCGGCCAGGTGGCTGAAATCAATCCGGCCAACTGCTCCATGTGCGGTGTCTGCGTATCGCTCTGCCCCTATTCGGCCCCCTCTTTCCGCGGACCGGAGGAGCGGTTCTGGCCGAACCGGGCCGAAATCAACCCGGTGTTGTGCAAAGGGTGCGGACTCTGCGTGGCTTCGTGTCGTAGCGGGGCCATTGGCCTCAAGGGCTTTGACAACGACCAGATCTTTGCCCAGATTTTTTCCCTCAATGAAGTGGGCTGATCGGGTCCAGGGAAGGGGCCACTGGGGCATGAACAAGGAAAAGCGAACCACAAAGACACGAAGATCACAAAGGAAAGAGCGCATCATACAATTTTAACCTGCTTTGTGCCTTTGTGGTCGATCGGGTTTTTCCGAAAATTTCACTGTTGGCCCGATGCAATGTCAACATCGACCCAACAAACATCGAGCGTTACCAAAGAGGAGAAACGGAAATGGCTGAATGGGAACCTAAAATCGTCGCCTTCCTCTGCAACTGGTGCAGTTATGGCGCTGCTGACCTGGCCGGTGTGAGCCGAATGGAGTATCCGCCCAACATCCGGGTCATCCGCATCCCCTGCACGGGCCGAATGAGCCCCAAGTTCGCGCTGGCCGCCCTGCGCGAAGGGGCCGATGGCGTCTGGGTATCCGGGTGACATCCGGGCGAATGCCATTACCTGGAAGGTAATTACTACGCACGTCGGAAATTCGCGCTCCTGGAAAACTTGATGGAGTATACGGGCATCGAACCCGGGCGCCTTCATTTTTCCTGGATCTCATCGGCCGAATCGACCAAATTCGTCGATGTCGTCAACAAGGTCACCGAGGCGGTTCGAAAATTGGGGCCCAACCAAAATTTTGTCAAAAAAGAGCTGAAGGTTGCCTGACATGCTTGATTACACTGAAAAAATTCGAGACATCGCGGGCCGGCTGCTTAAAGACTGCCAGGTGGAAATGGTCATCGGCTTTCGGCGGGGCTCCATGCCGATGATGAGTGAGCCGTGCACCGTCACCCGTGCCGACCAGGTCGACCAACTGGTCTGGGACAGCAACTGCGGTATTAATCTGGCCAACTACCTGACGGGCCGCACCGAAAAAATCGCCGTGATCGCCAAGGGATGTGACAGCCGCAACATCGTCAACCACATCATTGAAAACAAGATCAAACGGGAGCAGCTCGTCATCATCGGCGTCCCCTGCAAGGGGATGATCGACAAACGGCGGATTCGCTCTGCGGCCCCGGGCGAGGTCACCGAAGTTGTCGAGGAGGCTTCGGTCATCACGGTTCGTGGAAACGGCTTTGAGCAGACCTATGATCGCAACGAGATACTGCAACAAAACTGCACGGTCTGCACCCATCGCAACCCTGTGATCTTCGACGAAATGGTCGCCGAACCGGTCGAAGAGCAACAGAACGTGGACCGCTATGAAGACGTTCGCGCGATCGAAGCCATGGGCGCCCAAGAAAAATGGGACTTTTTCGACAACCTCCTGGCACCGTGCGTCCGCTGCTACGCCTGCCGAAATGCCTGCCCGTTGTGCTACTGCCCCACCTGCTTCGTGGACGAATCCATGCCCCAATGGGTTGGGAAGAGCCAGAATCCCGTGGATGTGCGCACCTTTCACTTTCTGCGCGCTTATCACTGTGCCGGCCGTTGCACCGATTGCGGCGCCTGCGAGCGGGCCTGCCCGGTGGGCATCAACATGCGCCTTCTGACCAAGAAGCTGGAAAAGGACGCTTTTGACCAGTGGGGATGGGAAGCCGGTCTGACCGTTGACCAGCGCCCGCCGCTGGATACCTACCGGCCCAACGACCCGGACGATTTCATTAAATAAAAAGGCTGACGCTATGAAGTGGATCAAAATCGATAAAACCAAATGGGCCCAAGGCCTTGCCGCCGCCGAAGGAGCCTATCGGCTTTTCGGGCCGGTCAATGATGGCGCCTTTTGTAATTTCAAGGCCTTGTCGCCGGGCCAGGCCCCTGATTTGGACTGCGCCAACACCCGGCTTTCGCCCCGGTCGGTGGTCTACCCCCAGAGCGAAGTCCTCTTTACCTACACCACCGATAACAACCAACCCGACGCCCACATCATGAAGGAAGCCCCGTCGCCGGAAAAACCCCGGGCAGCCCTGGGTGTCCGACCTTGCGATGCCTATGCATTCTTACTGGTGCGCCGAAATTTCGACGCCCCGGACGTGAAAGACACTTACTGGCTGCGCAACTACGAAGCCACCACCTTCATCGGTCATGCCTGCGACCGGCCCAGCACCACCTGCTTTTGCACCACGGCCGGCTGCGGTCCTTACCATGAAGAGGGCCTGGACATCCTCCTGGTAGACGACGAAGACCATTTTCTTGCCAAGGTGATGACCGACAAAGGGGAGGCCTTTGTTCAGGCTGCCGGCTGGCAGGAGACTGCCAACGTGGCAGAGGCCGACATGGAAGCACGCCGCAAGGCCGCCGAGGACAAAATCGTTTCCAAGGTGGAGACCGACCGGTTGCGGGATGTCCCCACCCTGGAACTCTACGCGTCTGAGATGTGGGAGGATATCGCCTTTTCCTGCATCAACTGCGGCACCTGTACCTACCTGTGCCCCACCTGCTGGTGTTTTGACATTCAGGATGAAAACCACGGATCCCAAGGCATCCGCATGCGCAACTGGGACAGCTGCATGTTCCCGCTGTTCACCCTGCACGGCTCCGGTCACAACCCCCGCGGCCAGAAGGTGCAGCGGGTTCGCCAGCGGTTCATGCACAAACTCAAATATTATGTGGAAAAATACGACGCCGGTATCCAATGCGTCGGGTGCGGCCGTTGCGTTCAGTTCTGCCCGGTCAATATCGACATCCGCAAGATTTGCAACCAGATGAACAGCTTCGGTGATGCCACCAGCTGCAAGGTCGCGTGACAAAAAGGGGGCAACGTGGAAAATCCGTATTACCCGTATCCGGTGCGCATCGATGATATGTTCATCGAGACCGAAGATAAGAATCTCAAGACGATCAAATTCAAATTCCTCGATCCCGGGGATGAAGAAAAATTCGCCTACCGACCCGGCCAGTTCGCGGAGCTGTCCATCGCCGGCAAAGGGGAGATCCCCATCGGCATTGCTTCGTCGCCCACGGAAAAAGGCTTTGTGAAGTTCACGGTCAACAAGGTCGGCCTGGTTTCGTCCCACCTGCACAGAATGAAAGTGGGCGATGTCATGGGCATTCGGGGCCCCATGGGGAACTGGTACCCCTGGGAGACCCTGGAGCAAGGCAAGAATGTGGTGATCATCGGCGGCGGATTCGCCTTCACCACCCTGCGCTCATCCATCATTTACATGCTTGAAAACAGAGACAAATTCGGTGACATTCACGTTATTTACGGGGCCCGGTCCCCCGGCATGCTCCTGTACCGGGATGAACTGGCCGCCTGGGAGGCGCGAGACGACATTCACATGCACATCACCGTGGATGGCACCAACGACCCGGACTGGAAATACAATGTCGGATTCGTTCCGACCATTACCGAGCAAAAAGCCCCCGAGGCCGACGAAAACACCTACGCCATCATCTGTGGCCCTCCCATCATGATCAAATTCACCCAGCCTGTTTTGGACGCCCGTGGCTACGCCCACGACAACATCATCATGAGCCTGGAGAACCGGATGAAATGCGGCATCGGCATGTGCAGCCACTGTAATGTCGGCAAGGCCTTTGTTTGCAAAGACGGCCCGGTCTTCACCCTGGCCCAGCTCAACGGCATGCCCAAGGAATACTAAACGACGCCACGGACCGGCGTCCGGAAAAGACAAAGACCCAATTTCGGGTTGACAATACAGGCCCGATCATATAGGAAGAGCCGATACTCTTTGTGTACGAGCGAAGCTGGCTGTAAGCCATAGAAACAAAATATAATTAGAGAAGGAGGAGACGTAATGCCGACAGTTGAATTTGGTGGAGGAAGTTTTGTGGTAGATGAAGACGGATTCATCGACGATTACACCAATTGGAGTGAAGGATGGGTCCAGTTCGTCAAGAAGGAAGAGGGCATTGACGAGTTAAACGACGAGCATCGTCTGGTCATTACGACCCTGCGCGACTACTATGAGAAGAACGGCATTGCACCGATGGTTCGCGTTCTGTCCAAGGTGACCGGGTTCAAGCTGAAGCACATCTACGAGCTGTTCCCCTCAGGGCCGGGCAAGGGAGCCTGCAAGATGGCCGGACTGCCCAAACCGACCGGATGCGTCTAATAATCCGTCCCAGGCAGTGAACAAAACCGCAACGGAATCGGTTTCGCTTTTAAAAGGCCCCGCAGATAATCCTGCGGGGCCTTTTTTCTGGCTCTTCGCTGTTTCTCATAGGGGCAAACTGTTCCGGACACCCTCCTGCCCCCCGCACGAAATAGCGAGGAACCTTTTTTCTTGGCCACGCAACGCCAAGGATCGCAACCATGGAATTGACCGTCAAAACCTTCGCTCAGACTGAACTGATCGACATCACCGCAACGGTTCAGGCCGCCGTCAGCAAAGAGGGGCTGCAGGACGGGCTATGCATGGTCTTCATCCCTCACACCACAGCCGCCGTCACCATCAACGAGGCCGCTGACCCCGGCGTTGCCGCCGACTTGCTCATGGTGCTCAACCAGATGGTTCCATGGGAAGCGCCCTACCGCCACGCGGAGGGCAATTCCCCGGCCCATGTCAAGGCCACCCTGGTGGGCACATCCGAACTGATTCCCGTTTCGGGCAGCCGCCTGGTTTTAGGCACTTGGCAGGGCATCTTCTTCTGCGAATTCGACGGGCCCCGAACCCGGAAGGTGATCGTAAAACAGTTTTAAGTTTTAGGTTTTAAGTGAGAAATGCCAAGACATAGGTAACCCTAAAGTGCCAAGACATGGGTTACCTTAAGGTTCGTTTGTGCCAAGA
>JAEINQ010000078.1 GCA_016342285.1 Desulfobacterales bacterium | reverse complement strand
CGGCGCCATTGCTTGTGCGGCGTAGCGCGCTACGCCTCCGCGCAATGGCTTGATTTCCTTGACCTTGGACAAAAATACTCATTTACGGATTGGAAACGCGCATGGGTGCCACACCGCTCAAAAAACGATTCATGGATGTAAACGGGCTAAAAAAGCCGGACCTCATGGGGTCCGGCTTTTTCATATGACGACGAGTTTTTCGGGCCGCGAGAAGGCACCCTCCTGGCCTCCCACACGAAATAGCGAGGAACCACTTTACTCTTACCTGTTACCGCATCATCCCTGGCAGGAAAAGGGCGATCTGGGGGAAGGGGATCAGGAGCAGGGTGGCGATTACCAGGGCCAGCAGCATGGGCAGTACACCCTTGAAGATGACGTGCAGGGGCACATCGCGGGCCACGGCGCTGACCACGTAGACATTGACCCCTACCGGCGGGGTGATCACGCCGATCTGGGTAACCAGGACGATCACCACACCGAACCACAGGGGCGAAAAGCCCAGGGCGCTCACCACGGGGTGGAAGATGGGCACGGTGAGCATGATCAGCGCCAGCGCATCAATGAAGCACCCGCCAACGAGATAAAAAAAGATAATGATCCCCATAACAGCATAAGCCGGCAGATCGAACCCCGACACCCATCCGGCAATGTCAAAGGGGATGCGGGTGACAGCGAGAAAGTGGCCGAAGATGGTCGCCCCGGCCACGATCACCAGGATCATGCAGGAGATGCGGGTGGTTTCGGATAGGGCGCGGAGGAATCTGGCCGGTGTAATGTTGCGGCGGATGACGGCGATAATCAGGGTGCCGAAGGCGCCGATGGCGCCGGCTTCGGTCGGTGTAAAGACGCCGAAAAAGAGACCGCCCATCACCAGGGCGAACAGGATTAGGGTTTCGACCAAACCGCCGATGGCAGCCAGACGCTGGCTCATGTTGCTACGCGGCCCCCGGGGGGCCAGCTCCGGCCGCATCCAGGTCCAGATTAAAATGGTGACGATAAACAGCGAGGTAAGCAGGATGCCCGGCAATACGCCGGCCATGAACAGCTTGCCGATGGACTGCTCGGTCATGATGCCGTAGATGATGAAGACCACGCTGGGCGGTACCAGAATGCCCAAACTGCCGCCGGCGGCGACCACCCCGGTGGCCAGATCGTCGCGGTAATTAAACCGGCGCATTTCGGGAAGGGTGACGGCGGCCATGGTGGCAGCCGTGGCGTTGGTGGAGCCGCAGATGGCGGAAAACCCGGCACAGGCGCCGATGGTGGCGATGGCCATGCCGCCGGGCCAGTGCCCGATAAACTTGTAAGCGGCATCAAAGAGCCTGCCGCTGATGCCGGCGTGAAAGGCGATCTGCCCCATGAGAATAAAGAGTGGAATAACGGTGAGGCTGTAGGACCCGAAGACATCGAAGAGATCCTTGGCCGCCATGTTCAGGGCCGCTGCCGGTGAGACCACGGTGGCAAAGCCGGCCAGGCCGATCACCATCATCAGAAACCCCACGGGCATTCGGGAGAAGATCAGGATGAAAAGGGCCGCTATCCCCAGCACGCCGATCATGGTGGGGCTCATGGCAGACCCCTTGCGAAGCCCTGGATGGACCGGATCAGGTTCATGGTCAGCACCAGACACAACATGCCGCAGCCGATGGCAATGCCGTAAATGAAGGGGTAGATGGGGACCTGAAGGGTCATGGAGACTTCGCCGAATGCCCGAATGTCGGCAGCATATTTGATGCACTGCCAAGTCACCATAGCAAAAAGTATTGTGCAGACCAGGTCGTTGAGTCCGTCGACAGCGGCTTGGATTCTTGGGGGAAGCTTTTGAATCAGGAAGTCTACTGCAATATGGCCCCGTTCCACCGATGTCTGGGCCAGGGAAAAGGAGACGAAGAGCGCTCCGAGCAGCCCGACGATTTCATAGGCGCCGGTGATGGGGCGCCGGAACAGGCGCAGCACCACGTCGACAACGGTCAGCAGCATCATGGCGGTGACACACCCTGCGGCAATCCAGTTGAGCCCGCGGACGGTCCGCTCAATCCATCGGTCCATATCAGTTGTTTTCCTTTTGAACGATCAGATCCTTCAGGTCCTGGACCACGGCTTTGCCATCGATTCCCTTGGCGCTGGCAGTCTGGACGTACTGATCGATGATGGGCTGGACGGCCTCTCGCCACATGCGGCTTTCCGGTTCGGACAGGGAAAGAATCTGATTGCCTCGTTCCAGTGTATACGCCCGCCCGGCGGCATCGACATCATCCCAGCGTCGGCCGTGGACGTCGATCCATTCATTGTTGACGGTTTCGATGATGGCCTGAAGATCGGCCGGAAGCGATTGCCATTTGGCCAGGTTCATTACCACAAACATGGTGGTGGTGTACCCCACGGTCCGGCAATCGGTGGTGGCGGTGACCACCTCGGCCTGTCGCCACCCTTTAAGGACCTCCATGGGGCCGAAGGTCCCTTCAACCACGCCTTTTTGAAGTGATTCATAGGTATCACCCTGGGGCATGGCCACGGGCACGCCCCCGAGAGCCTCGACCACCTTGGCACTCAATCCGGTGGATCGGATTTTCATATGTTGCAGGTCCGACAAGGCATGAACCGGCTTTCGGCTATGAAGCAGGCCGGGCCCGTGGGCATGGAGATAGAGCACCTTGACCTGGGCCAGCTCTTTGGGGCGATATTTGCTGTAAAATGCATTGGCAGTGCGGGTGGCCGTCAGACCATCGGGGTATCCCAGAGGCAGGTCCGCAGCCTCCATCACCGGAAATCGACCGCGGGTGTATGCAAAACAGGACATGCCGATATCGGAGATGCCCTGGACCACACCGTCGAAACACTGGTTGGCCTTGGTCAGGGTGCCTCCGGGAAAGACGGTGATGCGGACCCGGTTGTCGGTGCGCTTTTCCACCTCTTTGGCCCAGGCCACGGCGGCTTCGCACTGGCCGTGACTGGGAGGAAAGAAGACACTGTAATTGAGTTCGACCGTTTTGGCCTCGGCCACATTTCCGGCAACAAAAAGGGTCCACAGGGTCATGCAGAACAGGATGGTCATCGGCGCGGTAAAACGTTTCATGGTGTCTCCTTGTGAATGTAGATTCAGCCGATCCAGCGGTCAGGGGTCATGGGGTCATGGGGTACGGGTGATAATCGGAATGTTTTTTGGATTGCTTGCTTGCCCACAGAAAAGGACGGACAGCAAGCCTTCAATACAGGTAGGGTGGATATCCGTAGAATTTGGTGTTGTGGCAGGTCACGATGAGCATTCCTCATTTTAAAGCCGTTTGCTTAACGGTTTGTAATGGCGATGTCAAGGGGTTTTCGGATTATGACCGCCTTTGGAATTAATTCGGCATGGGTCCGCTGGACGGTATCCCTGGCTGAAAACAAAGTGATTGATTGGGGGGAGCATCGTTTAAGGGGTTTCGCATCTCCTTGAAGTCCGATCTTCGCGCCGGGATTTGTGGCCTTGATATTCCCCCGTTTCTTTTCCGACGGACGCTGATTGTTGACATCGCGCCCTGTTTGGATTAGTTAAAAAAGGCTTTTTTAATATTCCACACCACAAAGCGTGTCAATACCGACAACACGAGGATGAAAGGAGATGGCGATGACAGCAAAGCTTATTTCGGGGACGGAGATTCGTGAGGCCATTCTTGAAGAGATCACGGCGGAAGTGGCTAAAATAAAGGAAAAACACGGCGTCGTACCGGGGCTGGTAACCATCCTGGTCGGAGAGAGCCCGGCGTCCATTTCCTACGTTACCCTGAAGATCAAAACCGCCCATCGGGTGGGATTCAATGAAGTTCAAGACAGCCAACCCGTGACAATGTCTGAGGAAGATCTTCTGGCCCTGATCGAAAAATACAACAAGGACGACGGCATCAACGGCATTCTCGTTCAGCTTCCGCTACCCAAGCATATCGACGAAAAGAAAGTGCTCAATGCCATTGATCCGGACAAGGATGTGGACGGTTTCCATCCGGTCAATGTGGGACGGTTGATGATCGGTGGCAAGGAAGTCAAGTTCCCGCCATGCACGCCGGCCGGTATTCAGGAAATGATCATCCGGGCAGGCGTTGAAACCAGCGGTGCCGAGGTGGTTGTGGTGGGGCGCTCAAACATCGTGGGCAAACCCATCGCCAACATGATGCTTCAGAAAGGGCCCGGTGCCAATTCAACGGTGACCATCGTTCACACCCGGACCCGGGACCTGGCTTCCCATTGTAAACGGGCGGACATTTTGATTGTTGCCGCCGGTGTTCCCGATTTGGTCAAGCCGGAATGGATCAAGCCAGGCGCCTGCGTTATCGACGTCGGTGTTAACCGGGTCGGTGAGAAGATCAGCGAGAAGACCGGAAAAAAAATCGCTATTCTCAAAGGCGATGTGGATTTTGCTGCCGCCAAGGAGATTGCCGGCTCCATTACCCCGGTTCCCGGCGGGGTCGGCCCCATGACCATCACCATGCTTATGAAGAACACCCTCAAGTCGCTGAAGTTCAAGCTGGGTATCGAAGGCCAGTAAATCCGTTTGGGCGGCCGGTGAAAGCCGATAGGCTTGCTCACCGGCCGGGCCTTATCGGGCACGGGCTTTTTGTCTCAGGCCTTTGTCAGACAGAATCGTAACGCCCAAATTCGTTTGCAGGATTGACAATCGAGCGATTGCTGTGGTAAGAAGACAAAAATTTGCCTGATGCATTGTGCCAACTGCAGCTGGCAGGAGCAGAATCTGGAAGGGTAGCGGGAAACTGATGCGGTCTAAGGGCCGGGTGCGAAAATTATTCCCAACCGTGCCGGTAGCGATAACCCTGGACAGACCTTAAATTATGCGAAAGACGGTTTCTTTTTTCATTCTCGGCAGCACCGGGGCATCCATACGGCAGATCTCCTTGCCCAAATGGTTGCTCCGGCTTGCCACAGTTGTTTTTTGTGGGGGGGTGATCTGTCTCGGGTATGCCTTGATCGATTACCACGACCTCAAGAAAACCATCATTGATACAAGTCACATCAAAATTCGCATGAAGGCCCAGCAGGAGGAAATTGCCTCCCAACGGCAGCAAATCCAAATGTTTGCCGAAGAGATCAACGGCCTCAAGTCGAAACTGGTGTCCCTGAACGGATTTGAAAAGAAGATTCGGGTCATCGCCAATATCGAAAATCCCGAAGAGCAGGAGAGCCTCTTTGGCGTGGGCGGTTCGATTCCCGAGGATATGGACGCCAGCCTTCCCCTGGAGACCCGGCACAACAGCTTGGTTCGCGAGATGCACGAACAGACCGAACAGCTCCAGGTGGCATCGACTCACCAGGGAGACAATTTCGAATCCTTGCTTAAATACCTCGAAGACCAGGTGGACCTGCTGGCTTCGACGCCAGCTATCCGTCCGACAACCGGCTGGAAAACATCCGGATTCGGCTACCGGGTATCGCCTTTTACCGGTCTGAAGGAATTCCACAAGGGGATTGACTTGGCTACGCGAAAAGGAACCCCCATTGTCGCCGCGGCTGACGGTGTGGTTACCTTTGCCGGAAACAAAGGGTTGATGGGCACGGTTGTTACCATTGATCACGGCCACGGTGTGGTTACCCGGTACGGCCATGCGTCTAAGACACTCAAGAAAAAAGGCGAACCGGTAAAGCGCGGCGAGACCATCGCCCTGGTGGGGAGCTCCGGCAGGAGCACGGGGCCCCATCTTCACTATGAAGTCCTCTTGAACGGCCTTCCGGTTAATCCCGAAAAATACATACTCAATTAGTTTCCATCCGTAAATAGCTTTTTTGCCCAATCTCGGCGTCAATCAGCGCCATCGCTTGTGCGGCGTAGCCGGCTGCGCCTCCGCGCAATGGCTTGATTTCCTTGACCTTGGACAAAAATTCACATCCACATCATTTTCAAACTATGCTATGATTCAAAGCTGTTTGATGGGATTTGGTGCCTTGATGACGGGCTTAAACAAACACGTGGCCGTTGGGGAACGGAAGTTGCATTTCACCCGAATGGGCTGTTGCGGATCCCAACGCCAGCAGCTCGGTGGGTGGGGCTGATCCCAATAATCGACACAGGAAGAGAGTCGTTTTCATGATTATGCGCTTTTTGACGAGAATCTTCGGAAGCAAGAACGACCGGGAGTTGCGCCGGATGCAGCCGCTGGTGGACCAGATCGACGCACTGGAGCCCGAATTCAAAGCCATGGACGATGACCGGCTGCGGTCCCAGACCGGGATATTCAAGCAACGGCTGGAAAAAGGCGAAAGCCTGGACGATTTGCTCCCCGAAGCCTTTGCCGCCGTGCGGGAAGCGTCGGTACGGGTCCTTTCCATGCGCCATTACGACGTTCAACTCGTCGGTGGCATCGTGCTTCATCGGGGCACCATTGCTGAAATGAAAACCGGTGAGGGAAAAACCCTCGTGGCGACCCTGCCGGCCTACCTCAATGCCCTGAACGGACGCGGGGTGCACATCATTACCGTCAACGATTACCTGGCTCGGCGTGACACGGAGTGGATGGGGCAGATTTTCCGCTTTCTCGGTCTCGATGTGGGCTGTATCACCCACGGTCTGACCGATCCTGAACGGAAAACAGCCTACGGGTCGGACATCATTTACGGGACCAACAACGAATTCGGGTTCGACTATTTGAGGGACAACATGAAATTCGAAATGGAGTCGCTGGTTCAAAGGGATCTCCATTTTGCTATCGTCGATGAAGTGGACAGCATTCTTATCGATGAGGCCCGGACGCCATTGATCATTTCCGGACCCGCGGAAAAATCCACTGACCTTTACTATCGCATCAATCAGATCATTCCGGGACTGGCGCGGGACAGGGACTATACCATCGACGAAAAGGCCCGCTCCTCGGTGATGACCGAGGACGGGATTGCCCGGGCAGAAGAACTGCTTCAAGTGGATAACCTCTACGATCCGAAGCACATTGAACAGCTTCACCATCTAAACCAGGCACTCAAAGCCCATACCCTTTTCAAACGGGACGTGGATTACATTGTTAAAAACGGCGAAGTGCTCATCGTCGATGAATTCACCGGGCGTCTTATGCCCGGAAGGCGATACAGCGAAGGGCTGCACCAGGCGCTGGAGGCCAAGGAAAACGTCAAGATTGAAAACGAGAACCAGACCCTGGCCACCATCACCTTCCAGAATTATTTTCGCATGTACGACAAACTGGCCGGCATGACCGGCACAGCGGACACCGAGGCTGCCGAATTCAAGAAAATCTACAACCTGGACGTGGCGGTGATTCCCACCAACCAGCCCATGATTCGGTGGGACGCTCCTGATGTCATTTATAAGACGCGCCGGGAGAAATTCAACGCCGCCATCGAGGAGATTTCCGAGCTCAACCGCAGGGGGCAGCCGGTACTGGTGGGGACGGTTTCCATCGACGTGTCCGAATCGGTATCCAATAAACTCAAGAAACGCGGCGTTCCCCACAACGTGCTCAATGCCAAGAACCATGAAAAAGAGGCCGAAGTCATATCCAAGGCCGGCCAGTTCGGTGCGGTTACCATTGCTACCAACATGGCCGGGCGGGGGACGGACATCGTGCTGGGTGAAGGGGTGACGGAACTCGGAGGCCTGCACATCATCGGCACCGAGCGACACGAAAGCCGCCGCATCGACAACCAGTTGAGAGGTCGGTCCGGTCGGCAGGGCGACCCCGGATCATCGCGGTTTTACCTGGCCTTGGAGGACGATCTGCTGCGTATTTTCGGTGGCGAACGGATCACCGGTATCATGGAGCGCCTCGGCATGGAGGAGGGAGAACCCATCGAGCATGGCCTGATCAGCCGTGCCATTGAAAATGCCCAGAGCAAGGTGGAGGGTCACAATTTCGACATCCGCAAGCAGCTCATCGAATACGATGACGTCATGAACCAGCAGCGGGAGGTGATCTACCGGCAGCGCCGTGAAGCGCTTCGGGGGGAGGACCTGAAAGAGTCGGTGCAGGATATGATCCGGGATTTGACCGAAGGGATTGCCGGAACCTTCGCTGACGATCGGTCAAGGGCTGAGGAATGGGACTGGAAAGGGATCGGCGAGGCCGTGTTCAAACAATTCAACTTCCGGCTCACCCAGCCCGATGACGATGTCCTGGACGGTCTGGGCAGTGAGGGGTTTTCCGAACTGCTGGCGCAAACGGTCATGGACCTATACGGGGCAAGGGAAAGGGAAATTGGCTCCGAAGACCTGCGGCACATCGAACGCATCATCATGCTCCAGACCGTGGACGGACTGTGGAAGGACCATCTGTTGAGCATGGACCATCTCAAGGAGGGGATCGGGCTTCGCGGATACGCCCAGCAGAACCCGCTTCTGGTCTATAAGAAGGAAGGGTTCGAGCTGTTTCAGGAAATGATCGGACGCATTAAAGAAGAGACCATCGGCATTCTGTTTCGGATTCAGGTGGCCGAACCGGAGAATCTGCAGGCACTTGCTCAGCCCGATCTCCAGGAATTGACCTTTTCCGGTGGTGAGTCGTCCGAAGGGAAAAAACCGGTCCGGCGGACCGGTGAAAAGATCGGTAGGAACGCCCCATGCCCATGCGGGAGTGGAAAAAAATACAAGAAATGTTGCGGCCAATGAAATGGATGACAGCGCGTTGCCCTGCCATCGTTCCTTGTTTTAATTCAACATGTGAATCATTGCCCTCAGGGCATGGGCAGAGTCAATTGGTGTCATTCCCGCGAAGGCGGGAATCCAGTCTTTTCAGATAGTTCTGGATACCTGCCTTGCAATCGCCCCAAGGGTTGGTTCGAGGGGCCTGAAGCGGGACGGCGACACGCTTTGAACGTTTTTTTAAGTCATAGATAATACAATTAAAATGGATTTGTCGGGCCGAATTTCCCTCCCTTCCTGTCGCTCGACCCTTTACAAGTTCAGGCGCTAGTGCTTATAATTTTTCCGTAAACAACCGGAGGCCGGGGAAGGGCGTGGCGACACGGGGCATTTACACGGCAGAGAACCCCCGGTCCTGTGAGAACTTCAGCCGGAAATCGAGCATCGTCCATGGGCCCAGCCATACCAGATATCGAGGAACAGACGTCATCGGAGTCCCACGACCAGGTTCGTGAGCCGTCCATGTACCGGGTGCTGCTGCACAATGACGACTACACCACCATGGAGTTCGTGGTCCAGGTGCTGGTCACGGTTTTCAACAAGGGCATAAAAAACGCCACCGAGATCATGCTCAATGTTCACCGACAGGGGGTCGGCTTGTGTGGTGTCTACACCTTCGAGGTCGCGGAAACCAAAGTGGAAACGGTGCACGCCCTGGCCCGGGAGCATGGGTTCCCCCTTAAATGCAGCATGGAAGAGGATGAATCATGATCAGCAAGGAACTCAGCGCCACGCTAGGGTTTGCGGTTCGGGAAGCCAAGAAGCGGCGCCATGAATACGTCAGTATCGAACACGTCCTGTTCGCCGTTCTCCATGACAGTACCGGTATGGAGATCATTGAAAACTGTGGTGGCAACGTTTCGAATCTTCGGGAAAAACTGGAAGATTTTTTCCAGGAACACGTGGATCGAATTCCTGAAGAGCGGGAGTATGTGCTGCAGCAGACGGTGGCTTTTCAGCGGGTCATTCAACGGGCGGTGAATCATGCCCGGTCCGCGGAAAAACAGGAAGTGGCAATCAGTGACATTTTGGCGTCTCTTTTCCAGGAGAAGGACTCTTATGCGGAGTACTTTCTGAGCGAAGAAGGGGTGACCCGGCTGGATGTGCTCAACGCCATCTCCTATCCATCGCCGAAGGGGCCTGATGTGGAATCGGCACCGGACGATCCCCAGATGGAAAAGGAGAAGAAAAAAAAGAAAGGCCCGTTGGAACTCTACACCCAGAACCTGGTCGCCCGGGCGGCCGAGGGCAAGCTGGACCCGCTGATCGGCAGGGAATTGGAGCTGGAACGGACCATGCAGGTCCTGTGCCGTCGAAGGAAGAACAACCCGGTCTTTGTCGGAGAGCCCGGGGTCGGCAAAACCGCCATGGCCGAAGGTCTGGCTCAGCGGATTCACAACGGCGTCGTTCCAGACCTGCTGGCCGACGTGGAGATCTTTTCCCTGGACCTGGGAGCGCTGCTGGCCGGCACCAAATTCCGGGGAGACTTTGAACAGCGCCTCAAGTCCGTGCTGTCGGAACTGGCCACCCGGCCCAAGGCTATCCTTTTTATTGACGAGATCCATACCATCGTCGGGGCCGGCGCCACCAGTGGCGGATCCATGGATGCATCCAACATCTTAAAGCCGGCGCTCTCCACCGGTGAGATGCGCTGTATCGGATCGACCACCTACGAAGAATACAAGAATCACTTTGAAAAGGACCGGGCCCTGTCTCGCCGGTTCGAAAAAATCGAAATTCCGGAACCGCCGGAAGACGATGCGGTCGATATACTCAAGGGACTTCGAAGCCGATACGAGGATCACCACGGTATCGCCTATACCGATGCCGCCTTAAAGGCCGCCGTGGAGTTGTCGATCAAGTACCTAAACGACCGGTACCTGCCGGACAAGGCCATCGATGTGATGGACGAAGCCGGTGCCTTCATTCGGCTCTCCGGCGGCTCCCGCCGGAAAAAGATCCATCCCTCGGATATGGAGAAGATTGTGGCCAAGATGGCACGGATTCCGGCCATCCGCGTGACCACTTCCGACAAATCCAAGCTGGAAACCCTGGAAGACGAACTCAAACAGGTGGTCTTTGGCCAGGATCCGGCCATCACCGCCATGACCACTGCCATCAAACGATCCCGGGCGGGGCTGAGTACGCCAGGCCATCCGGTAGGCAGTTTTCTCTTCACCGGACCCACCGGTGTGGGCAAGACCGAGGTGGCCCGGCAGGTTTCGGCCATTCTCGGCATTTCGTTTCTTCGATTCGACATGAGTGAATACATGGAAAAACACGCCGTGGCGCGGCTCATCGGTGCCCCGCCCGGTTACATCGGGTTTGATCAGGGGGGGCTGCTTACCGACGGGATTCGAAAAAAGCCCCACTGTGTATTGCTGTTCGACGAAATTGAGAAGGCCCATCCGGACCTGTTCAACATTCTTTTGCAGGTCATGGATCATGCTACCCTGACGGACAACAACGGTAAGAAGGCCGATTTCCGCAATGTGATTCTCATGATGACCTCCAACGCCGGTACCCGGGAGATGGGCGTCCAGACCATCGGTTTCGGCGAACGTCAGGGTGATTCCGAGGGCAAGGGAAAAAAGGCCATCGAGCTGTATTTCAGCCCTGAGTTCAGAAACCGGCTGGACGGCATCATTCGGTTCAATTCCCTGGAACTGGATATTATAAAGAAAATCGTGGACAAGTTCGTGGCAGAGCTCAACCTCCAGTTGGCCGAGCGAAAAACCCGGATCACGCTTTCCGAAGCGGCGCGTACCTGGCTGGCCAAAAAAGGGTTCGATCCCCAGTATGGTGCCCGGCCGCTGGCGCGGGTGATCCAGACCGAGGTCAAGGACGTGCTTTCCGATGAAATCCTTTTTGGCCGCCTGGAAAGCGGTGGCGAGGTCTTTCTGGACGTCAGCGAGGATGCCCTTTTGTTCGACTATCGCTGATTTCTCCTTCCGTGATCCATGCCTGTTTTTCTTTTATCGGACATGATGGGTTTCCCGCCGGCCGGTTCGGCCCGGGAAGACGGACTGCTGGCGGTCGGCGGCGATTTGCGTCCAGAAAGGGTGGAACAGGCCTACCGATGCGGAATCTTCCCCTGGTATAGCCAAAACGAACCGATTCTTTGGTGGTCTCCCGATCCGAGGCTCGTTCTTTATCCCAACGACTTCAAAATCAGCCGGCGATTGAGGCGTGAGATGAGACAGGGTCGGTTTCGCATCACCGCGGACACGGCTTTTCAGCACGTCATATCGGCCTGCGCCAGCAGCCGAACCGCTCAAGGGGAGGGGACCTGGATCGTCAACGAGATGATCGATACCTACACCCGGCTTTATCACCGAGGCATTGCCCATAGCATTGAGGCCTGGGAGGGACGACGCCTGGTGGGTGGCCTGTACGGGCTGAGCCTGGGTAGGGCCTTTTTCGGCGAGTCCATGTTTTCCCTGATTTCCAATGCCTCCAAGGTGGCGTTGGTCCATCTGATGGCGTTTCTTGACCGGCAGGCCTTTCACTTTCTGGACTGCCAGGTGACCACCGGCCATTTGCTTCGGTTCGGTGCCTGTGAAATACCCCGCCGCCGATTCCTCGAAGAGCTTGAAAGTGCCCTGGCAGAGCAAACCCTGATCGGACCCTGGACTGAAACCTTTAACTCGAAGCAGGTATCCACGTTTTTTGGGAGTGGTCAGGGTTAATTGGCTATGCCGATAGAATAGACGGCAAATGCCTAAAATGCGCTAAAATTTGAAATGCCTAAAATGAATGAGTCGCTTCGCTCCGGCTCTTTTTATGGTCTTCTGGGCCAGGAGTCTTTACTCGTTAACGGAAAGGATGCTTTAGATGGAAAACGACTGTTTGTTTTGCAGGATCGCCGGAGGACAGACCGATACGACGTTTATCTATGAAGACGATAACCTGGTGGTATTCAAAGACATTAATCCGCATGCGCCGGTGCACTGGCTGGTGGTACCCAAAAAGCACATACGCAGCATCAACGATCTGACCGAATCGGATCAGGATCTCGTCGCCTTGATGATTGACACGGCCCGACGGATGGCTGAAAAGGCCGGCATCGCACGACCCGGTTACAAACTGCTTTTCAATGTGGAATCTGGAGGCGGTCAGGTGATTTTTCACCTTCACCTGCATTTGCTCGGCGGGTGGGAGCGGAAATGACTGGTTTCCACTTCGGGTGGGCGTGGTCAGAAAGAAGGGCTATGCCGAGACCCTTATGTGGCAAGTGACTATAGTGAACTAACGTTTGGAGTGAGTCCCGCCTTGGCGGGATTAAGGGATTCTGCCTTAAAAAGGATTGTCGAATTTGGGATTGTCGAATTGTCGAATTAAAGGTAGTCCGTCAATCCGCCAATCCGTTAATAAAAAATAGTGGAGCGCAGCGACTCCTCAACTTTAGTCACTTTAGATCACTTTAGTCACTTCACACTTTTATTCGGTTCACTCCCGGTTGATGCAGGCAGCCATGTATCCGGCCCCAAAGCCGTTGTCGATGTTGACCACGGCCACGTTGGAACTGCAGCTGTTGAGCATGGCCAGAAGGGCGGTGAGTCCGCCGAAGCTCACCCCGTAGCCGACACTGGTGGGTACGGCGATGACCGGGCGTTCCACCATGCCGGCCACCACACTGGGCAGCGCCCCCTCCATGCCGGCGACCACGATGAGCACCGACGCCTTTGAAATCATCTCCCGGTGGGCAAAGAGTCGATGGATGCCGGCAACGCCCACATCAAAGACCGACTCGACCCGATTGCCCATGGCCATGGCGGTCAGGAGGGCTTCCCGGGCCACCGGAATGTCCGATGTGCCCGCCGATAGCACCAGAATGGTTCCACGTCCACCGATCGGCAGCGGCTTTGTCTCCAGAAGGACCATACGGGCGTCTTGATGATATCGGGCCTGGGGAAATCGGCTGCATACAACGGCGGCTTTTTGCCTGTCGATGCGGGTGACCATTACGACCCCTTCCTGACTGGCCATCTTTTCCATGATGCCGACGATCTGCTCCGACGTCTTTCCCTGGCCGAAAATCACTTCGGGGAAGCCCTTGCGGAGTGTTCGGTGATGGTCTATATGGGCATAGTCAATATCTTCGTAAGGAAGATGCTTCAGTCGGGCCGCTGCGTCGGAGACGGATTCTTCCCCGCTGGCGACGGCCTGAAGCAGGGCATTGAGGGATTCCAGGTTCATCGATGCTCACCTCTATGAAGTTCAGTGGATTTATGGTTCCTCGCTATTTCGTGTGGGGGCCAGGAGGGTGTCGGCTCGCGGCCCGAAAAACTCGTCGCTAAGCGACCGTAACCCCGGACAGCGCCCTGTTTCAGTAGAAAAAACTGATATTTTGAATTGTTAACAAGCGGTTGCGGCCGGACGGGTTTCTGTCCGGGGTAACGGGCACTAAGCGGCTCAGACAGTTCCGAGCCGCGAGCCGACACCCTCCTGGCCATGGCGGGAACATTTTTACCCACATGAAACAGCGAAGAGCCGAATTTATTTACTATCCCAAGGGGACCCGGGGGTCAATACCTGTGGCCAGCCATGACGCGCAGATCGATGGGCGTCCGGTTCTGCGGCGATGAAGGCGAACGAAGCAGCCCCTGAAAAAGCCGTGGCGCGAATCTTGATAGATTCGAAAAAATTGTTTTTAACCACGAAGGCACAAAGCACACAAAGAATAAATAGTTAAAAACTTATATGTTAACTTTGTGCCCTTTGTGTCTTTGTGGTAATTCTGAATTTTTTTTCCAGGGCCGTCGATATTTAAAAAAACAAACGGAGGCGATGCAGTGAAAAATAAAGTGGTGATCATTCCGTCACGATACGGCTCTTCCCGTTTCGAGGGCAAACCACTGCATCCAATTCATGGCAAACCCATGATCCAGTGGGTTTACGAGCGATGCTGCCGGGCCGGCGGCATCACGGCCGTTGCCGTTGCCACCGACGACCAGCGGATTTACGATGTTGTCAGCGCCTTTGGCGGCCGCGCGGTGATGACCGGCACCGCTTGCCGTAGCGGGTCGGATCGGGTGGCCGAGGCTGCAGACCGGATGGGGCTGGATTCCGAAGACATCATCGTCAATGTTCAGGGCGACCAGCCCTTGATCAATCCGTGCTGCATTGACGATGTGCTGCGACCGTTTGGCGACAACCCGGGCGTGGCCATGACCACCCTGGCTTTTAAAATCGTCGAATCCAGAGAGATTGCCGATCCCAAGGACTGCAAGGTGGTCTTCGACCATCGCGGCGATGCACTCTATTTCTCCCGTTCGCCTATCCCCCTTCAACGGGATGCCGTCACCGTGTTTGACACCTACAAGCACCTGGGGGTTTACGCCTATACCCGCAGTTTCCTGGAGATTTTCCGGACCTTGCCGGAGGGCCGGCTGGAAGGGATCGAAAAACTCGAACAGCTGCGCGTGCTGGAATACGGATACCGGATTCGGGTGGTGGTGACCGATCACGATTCTCCCGAGGTCGACCTGCCCGAAGATATCTCCAGAATTGAATCCTATCTGAAGAAATAAGCGGCGAAGCCGCGTTACATAAATTTGCGCCAGCAAATTTATTCTTTGATGTCCTGTTCGATGATCCGGGTTCCGGCCGGCTGTTTCGATACCGGCGGGGCGCCGGTGACAGAAGACTTGGGCACGGCAAGAGGCTTGACCGCGGGGGCCGGGGGCATGGTTCTGGGTGTCCGGGCCTTGGCCAGGTTGTCTGCCAGGGCGTCGATCTGTTTTTCCAGGGACAGGATTTTGGCCTGAAGGCCGGTTTTGGCCACTTCCAGTTCCTGGCTTATCACCTGCTTCTGGCTATTGAGGGCCAGTTCCAGCCCCTTCTGGTCCACCTTGGCTTCAGACAGGGCGGACAGGGCGGATATTTCTTTAGACAGGGAGTTGATTTTTTCTTCGGTCGGCTTCAGTGACTGCCCCAGCATGGACAGGGCCTCGGACGTTTTTGTGCCGAAGGTGGTCAGGTCGGCTCTCAGGGCGACCGTCTCTTTGGCAACGGGTTCAATGCCTCGGTCGACCTTTTGCACAGCGGCGCTCACCCGCTTGTGGTCGTTTTTTGCGGACAGGATCGCTTTGGCCAGTTGTTCCTGGGTTTTCTTCAGCTCCCCTCGAATGGATATGGCGGTCTTTTCCAGGGACGCCTGCTGGGTGGTCATTTTTTCTTCCAGCGCGGCCATCTTGAGCGAAAGGGAGCTGAATCGCGACTCGAGATCTTTGGACAGGTTGGCCACTCCCGTGGTGCCGGAGACGTAGAAAGTGCTGACCCGCTTTTTTACGTCCAGGTAGGCGATGGTCAGCACCACCACCAAAAGAATCGGCACCAAAATGGTTAGAAGGGTCAGCCGGTGGCCGAGTTTTTCCACGCGAAGATCGACCATTTCATCCCGGTACAGATCCGTTTCAGCCGCATCACCCTTCATTTTGAACTTTCCTTCACCCGTTTCGTTCATTGACATTGTCCCGTACTTGGAAATTAGTTGATGCCTTACGGCGTTTCGAATCCCCGTAAGGTAAGCGTTTACAGGGTGCCGTAGATGCGAGGCGCCGGGCATGCAGACGTACTGTTTCGTACTTCAAATGCCCGGGAACAAAGTCACGCCTCGGCGTGATGTCCTGTGAATGCTTGCGTCATTCCCACTCAATGGTGCTGGGCGGTTTGGAACTGATGTCGTAGACCACCCGGTTGACCCCCCGGACTTCGTTGATGATGCGGTTGGAGATTTGGCCGAGAAGCTTGTGGGGAAGTTTGGCCCAGTCGGCTGTCATGGCGTCTTTGCTGGTAACCGCGCGAATGGCAACGATGTTTTCGTAAGTCCGGTGGTCGCCCATGATGCCCACGCTCTTTAAGGGCAGAAGGACGGCAAAGGACTGCCACAGTTTGCGGTAAAAGCCGCCGGCTCGAATTTCCTCCAGCAAGATGGCATCGACATCGCGCAGAATACCGAGCCGTTTGCCGGTCACCTGTCCGATGATGCGGATGGCCAGCCCCGGTCCGGGAAAGGGTTGTCGCCAGACCAGTTCGTCGGGTAACTTCAAGGTTTTTCCCAATCGGCGTACTTCGTCCTTGAAAAGATATTTCAACGGTTCCACGAGTTTTAGCTTCATTTTTTTGGGCAGTCCGCCCACGTTGTGGTGGCTTTTGATGACCGCGGTCGGCCCGCCAAAGGCGGATTGGGATTCGATGACGTCCGGGTAGAGGGTTCCCTGGCCGAGAAATTCGGCATCTCGTATCTTTTTGGCTTCGGCTTCAAAGACGTCCATGAAGATCTTGCCGATGATTTTGCGCTTTTTTTCCGGGTCTTCGACGCCGGCCAGGGCCTTGAGAAACAGGGTTTGGACATTGACAAAGCGGATATTGAGTTTCAAATGCTGCTTTAAGACAACCTTCAGTTTTTTCGCTTCTTCCTTGCGCAACAGGCCATTGTCCACGAAAATACAGGTCTGCTGCTTGCCGATGGCTTTGTGGATCAACGCGGCGGTGACCGAAGAATCCACCCCGCCGCTGAGTCCCATGATCAGCTTCTTATCGCCGACCGTTGCCTGAATGTCGGCCACGGCATCTCTGGCAAAGGACGTCATGGTCCACGAAGCGCTGCAGCCGCATACCCGGAACAAAAAGTTGTGCAGCATGGCCTTGCCTTTGGGGGTGTGCTCCACTTCCGGGTGAAACTGAAGGCCGTAAAAACGTTTCTTTGCGTGAACCGTGGCCGCGATGGCGGTGTTGGCGGTTGAGGCGGTGATCTTGAACCCGCGCGGCAGTTTGACAATGGCGTCGCCGTGGCTCATCCAGCAGGGGGTTTCACCGTCGATGCCCTGAAACAGGGCATCGGTTTGGCTTCGAACCCGCAAGTGGGCAAAACCGTATTCGCGCTTGTTTGAGCGCGCCACCTCGCCCCCCAGGGCGCCCACCATGAACTGCATGCCGTAACAGATGCCCAGAACGGGAATTCCCATGGAAAAAATGGCAGGGTCTATTTTTGGGCTGTTCTTTTCGTAGATACTGGCCGGGCCGCCGGACAGGATGATCCCTTCAGGGGCCAGGGACTGTATCTCGCCGGCGGTGATGGTCGGCGGGACGATCTGGCAGTAGACCCGGCATTCCCTGACGCGCCTGGCGATCAATTGGTTGAACTGCGAACCGAAATCGATGATTAGAATCATGGCTGTCCTCATGGTACCGCTCAGCGGTAAATTAAGGGCTCCGAATTAAAAATTGTCAATGAAGCATTACAGTTAAACGGTTTGCGAAATCAGGCTGAATATGGTAGACACGGCGCAAAAAGTCAACAGATTTAAACAGCGGCGCTGCTGCCGGGTGACCCCGATGCCAAAGAAAATCCTGACCCAGATCTACGAAATTCAAACGCCATCGGAGGCCGAATGGATGCTGTCCGCGGGCGTGGACCACGTGGGGTCGGTGCTGCTATCGGAATCGGACTGGAAAAAGCCGCGGATCCGCGAAACGATCCTCGCCGTCCAAAGCGGCGGTGCCCGCAGCAGCCTGATCCCCCTGTTTAACACGCCGGATACCGTCTTTGAGGCCCTGGACTATTATGGGCCGGACATGGTTCATTTTTGCGAAACCCTGCCCTTGGATCCCGGGAACGACGACGGGTTCTGTGAGCGGCTTCTGGCCGTTCAGGAGGGGGTGCGACAGCGGTACGGGCAAATCCAGATCATGCGCTCCATTCCCATCGCGCCTCCGGGCATGGCCGATTCGGATCGGGTTCTCGCTCTGGCACGGCTGTTCGAACCGTTGAGTGACTGGTTTCTGACGGATACCCTTTGCGTCGCAGGTCCTGGAGAGGCGCCGGGCGAGCAACCGGTCAGCGGTTTTGTCGGCATCACCGGCAAAACCTGCGATTGGACCGTCGCTGCACGGTTGGTTCGAGACAGCACCATTCCGGTGATCCTGGCCGGTGGGCTTTCACCGGAAAACGTGTGTCAGGGGTGTCTGGCCGTTGCGCCGGCCGGCGTTGACAGTTGTACCCTGACCAACGCTCTGGACGGGAACAAAACCCCTGTGCGGTTTAAAAAAGATCCCCAACGGGTCCGCCGCTTTGTTGCGGAAACCCGGCGGGCGCAGGCCATGATCAATCAGGATAAATAGAAAATAAGGGAGGAGATAAGAATCATGTATGAAAGCGGAGACCTGAGAAAAGGGCTCAAGGTGGAGATTGACGGCGATCCCTATGTCATCACCCAGTTTGAGTTTGTCAAACCCGGCAAAGGGCAGTCATTGTATAAATGCCGCCTGAAAAACATGCTCACCGGTTCCCAGTTTGACCGGACCTTTCGTTCGGGAGAAAAATTCAAGGAAGCCAACCTCGAAGAAATTTCCATGGAATACCTCTACAGCGACACGGAAAGCTACTGTTTCATGAACAACACCACGTATAACCAGGAATTCATCAGCGCGGAACAGGTGGGAGATGCCAAGAATTTTCTCAAGGAGAACACGATCTGTGAGGTGTTGCTTTTTGAAGGCCGGCCGATCGGCCTGACCCTTCCCAATTTCGTGGAGATGACAGTGACCAAGGCCGACCCCTGGGTCAAGGGGGATACGGCGTCGGGTGATTCCAAGCCGGCCACGATTGAAACCGGCGCTGTCATGCAGGTCCCGCCATTTATCGAAGAAGGCGAAGTAATCCGCATCGATACCCGTACCGGTCAGTATGTGGAGCGGGTGAAATCTTAAGGATGTGTCCGGTGTTTTGTATTTGGTGTTTCGGCCACCAAACACCTTATTCCCCCAGAAAAACGATATCGCCGTACCAGGCGGTGGCGGATTCACCGGTGTTGTCCGTATCGGTCATGATGGCAATCCCTGAGATCATGGGCGGGGGTTCGCCGAAAGCGGCCTGGTAGTCATCGACGATGTTGCGCGATTCGGTGATCCAGGTGCCGGCATTGGCCTCGCCGCTTTGCACCGCAATCATTTTTACCCGGTCGGTGTAGGGATTGGGGGAAAGGCTTTCACGGGGCGCTTTGTTGGCCCAGATATAGGCCAGGGCACCGGCCGGTGGATATGACCCGTAGAGGATGCGGGCAGCCTCGTATTTGGCTTTTTCAAAAAACCCGACCCGGTCCGGGTCGTAGGCAAAAGTGACGTAGATGCGTGCCGGGTAGTCGTCACCGGATTTGAGCGTCACATTCCCTTTTTTCAGAATTCCCGAAATCTTCCACTGCCACTGCAAGATTGGGGTCCGTGCCGGATCGATGGCGATGGTCCGAACGAGTCCCGATGCGGCGTTGCGGCTCTCCGCGCTGACCACGATGCGATCATTGTCTGTGACGATCCGGTAGTCGGTGTGGCGAGGGATTTTTTTGAAGATCTGGGGTTTCCAGTCTTCAGGCAGGGGGCCATCGGGTTCGGCCTTTGAAAACCGTGCGACCTCGATGCGTTCCGGCGGCGGTCCGGCACCGACCAGCACCGGGGGGTCCATGACGGCCCAGAGCAAAAGGACCGCTGCCGCGGTCCGAGCGATCATGCATTTTTCCATGGGGTCATTTCCTTCGGGCCAGGATTCTTCACTCCGGTTTGAAGCCGCCACCTCAAGTGGTGGACCTGGAAAGGTTTTACCGCTGCCGGCGAGAAAAGTGTCAAGTGATGCCACAGGCTCTGCGGGTAGAGACTTACTCCGGCTGCAACGCAGTCGCCGTACTGGGCGGGACGTTTTCACGCACCACGTATTTTCGAATCCGTATGCCGTCCATCTCTTCGACGGTTATGTTGAACCGTCCCAGAAAGATCTCCTCTTTTTCCTTGGGAATTCGACCGATTTGGTGGAGGACATAGCCGGAAAAGGTATCGTAGTCCTTAAGATCGGGGATGCCCATACCGATGGCTTCATTGACGTCCTCAATATCGGTTTTCCCTAACACCACCCATTCGCCGTCCTTGGTCTTGACGACGTACGGCTCTTCCTTGTCGGATTCATCGGTAATCTCCCCCACCAGTTCCTCTAAGGCGTCCTCAAGGGTGATAAGCCCGGAAACCCCGCCGTGTTCGTCCACCACGATGGCGATATGGTTTTTGCGTTTTTTGAATTGCTGCATGAGCGAATCAAGCTTCTTGTTTTCAGGAACGAAATAGGGCGGCGTTATGATGACGTGTACATCAATGCGCTCCCCGGAGGTTAGGTGATGCAAAAAAAGGTCCTTGACGTTGACGATGCCGATGACGTGATCGATGTCTCCCTGAATGACCGGGATCCGCGTGAATCCGGAGTTGACGATTTCTTCCAGGTTCAGGTCATGGTCCGCTTCG
Organism: Desulfobacterales bacterium; assembly: GCA_016342285.1. Lineage (GTDB taxonomy): Bacteria > Desulfobacterota > Desulfobacteria > Desulfobacterales > JAEINQ01 > JAEINQ01. The sequence goes on along the minus strand of JAEINQ010000078.1, from coordinate 4,618 downwards.
ATGACAAACATATCCCCTCGGGGGGTCATGATTTCCGATGCGCTGGTGTCGTCGAACTCGAAAATGTTTTCTATGAGTTCTTTTTCCTCTTCCTTGATTTCACCCTCTCCCTCCACCACTTCCACAAAAGTCATCAATTCCTCTTCGGTGGCGGATGGTGTTTTCTTGATCTTGCCGGTGAGGTGGGGAATGAAGTTCATGAACCAGATGAGGGGCCAAAAGATCAGGGAGAGCCAGTAGACGGGGTAGATGGTCAGCCGGGCAATGAGCAGGTTGTTTCTGGTGGCAATGGATTTCGGGAAGACCTCGCCGAAGATGAGAATCAGAATGGTCATGACCCCGGTGGCCAGTCCGACGGCGTAGTTGGGGACCATCTTCAGGCTCAGTGTGGTGGCCAGGGCCGCTGCACCCACATTGACGACATTGTTTCCGATAAGGATGGTCGACAGCAGCCGGTGGGGGTCGTCCTTCATCCGTTTGACCAGCAATGACCACCGTTCGTCCCGTTTGGCCAGATGAATGGCTTTGGTTCGGCTGATGGAAAAAAGGGCGGTCTCGGCTGAAGAAAAAAAACCGGAAAGAAGGAGCAGGACGATAAGTACGATGACGTCGATCAGCATGGTGATGCGTTTCCTGTCGCGGTTTTGCGATGCTTCATGAGTCCCATGATTCTGTTGTGGGGCCGCGGCTGCCCGTATTCGCTGTTTCCAAAACTCCCTCGGTCGTGTAATAGGTCGATCGGACAATAGCTAAATATACGCTGAAATTTTTCTTTTTCAAGTCAATTCAAAACAAATTCGATCTTTTGCGCCCCTGAAAAAAACTTTGCCGCCTGCCGCAGCCGCCATGACCGAACCATCGTCCATCGCCGAATACGTCCAGGCACTGAAAGCCTCTCCGGGGCTTTCAGATCAGGTGGTCCATCATGAGATACTGGCCCCGGAACCGGCCGCATACGGTCGCCAGGAGGGTGCCTGGCCCGAAGCTGTGCGACGCGCCATGGCCGGCATCGGCATTGACCGGTTTTACCATCACCAGATCGAGGCCATGGACCGGATCCGCAGCGGTGACCATGTGGTGGTGGCCACCCCGACCGCCAGCGGCAAGAGCCTGATCTATCAGCTCCCCATTCTCGAAAAGTTGTGTGGCGACGCCGAGGCCAGGGCCTTATATCTGGCGCCGCTCAAAGCCCTGGCCCAGGACCAGATGAACGCCTTTCAACGACTGGGCCGGCACTTTTCCCAACCACCCCCCAGTGTCGCCGTTTACGATGGGGATACCAGTGCCTGGCATCGGGGCAAAATTCGCGCCACCCCGCCGACCCTGCTCATGTCCAACCCCGACATGGTTCATCTGGCGCTCTTGCCCCACCACCACCAATGGAAACTTTTTTTCACCCATCTCAAGATGGTGGTGATCGACGAGGTGCATACCTGCCGAGGGCTCATGGGCTCTCACATGGCCCAGGTTTTTCGCCGGCTGCAACGGATTTGTCAGGTCTACGGCGCCAGCCCCACCTTTGTCTGCTGCTCGGCCACCGTTTCCAATCCGGCTCAACTGGTCAACCAATTGACCGGTCTGGATGCGGTTGCCGTTTCCCGAAGCGGCGCCCCCCGGGGCCGCCGCCATGTGGTTTTTGTCAATCCGGTGGATGGACCGGTGCAGGCGGCCATTTCTTTGCTCAAAGCGGCCCTGCACCGGGGACTCAGGACCATCGTATATACTCAGTCTCGGAAACTAACCGAGTTGATGGCCATGTGGGTCAGCACCCGGGCCGGCGCGTTTGCCCATCGAATCAGCGCCTACCGGGCCGGTTTTTTGCCCGAAGAGCGGCGGCAGATCGAGGCCAGGCTGGCCAGTGGTGACCTGCTGGCGGTGATTTCCACCAGCGCTCTGGAACTGGGCATCGATATCGGCGACCTGGACCTGTGCATTCTCGTGGGGTATCCGGGATCGGTGGTGGCCACCTGGCAGCGCAGCGGCCGGACCGGCCGCGCCGGTCAGGAATCAGCCCTGGTGCTGGTGGCCGGCGAAGACGCCCTGGACCAGTATGTGATGCGGCATCCGAAGGTGTTTCTGGAAAAAGGGCCAGAAGCGGCCGTGGCCAACCCCCACAATATGGAGGTGATGAGCCGGCATCTGGTCTGCGCCGCGGCCGAACAGCCCCTTTGCGATGACGAACCCATGGTGACCCCGGTGCCGGTAATGCAAGCCATCAAAGCCCTGGAACAAGCCGGCGAGCTTCTTCGAAGCGAGGACGGCCGGAAATGGTATGCCGCCAGAATGCATCCCCACCGGCATGTGGACCTTCGCGGGGCCGGTGTGCGATTCACGGTTGTCTGTAAAGATACCGGCCGCAGCCTTGGCGAGGTGGATGGATTCCGGGCTTTTCGAGAAACCCACCCCGGCGCGGTCTACCTGCATCGGGGCCGAACCTATCTGGTGGACGAACTCGACACGGAGAACCGAAAGGCCATGGTGACCGAAACCCGGATTGACTACTACACCCGGGTCAGATCCGTCAAGGAGACCGAAATCCTTTCCACGGAAGCTCAAAAGAGGGTTGGCGCGACGCGGGTCTGTTTGGGCGCACTTCGGGTGACCGAGCAGATCACCGGCTATGAACGGGTTCGCCTGGACCGGAGACAAAAGCTCAACGTGCTTCCCCTGGATCTGCCGCCCCTGGTATTTGAAACCGAAGGACTGTGGTTTGCCGCACCCCGCAACATTGAAAGCGAGATCGAAGCCCGGCAACTGCACTTCATGGGTGCAATCCATGCCGTGGAACATGCGGCCATCGGGGTCTTTCCCTTGCTGGTCATGGCCGACCGGAATGACCTGGGCGGGATTTCGACGCCCTTTCATGGCCAGTTGGGACAAGCGGCCGTCTTTATTTACGACGGCATTCCCGGTGGCGGCGGACTGTGCCGGGAAGGGTTTGAAAAGGCTCAGGCATTACTGCGGCATACCCATTCGGTGGTACACGACTGCGGCTGCGACACCGGCTGTCCCGCCTGCGTCCATTCGCCCAAGTGCGGCTCTGGCAACCGGCCCATCGACAAGGCCGCCGCCGCTGCCCTTCTTGATTTGCTGATCCGGGAGGACCGGTCTGAAGTGGCAGGCACCGGCAGGCAGGATCTGGCCCCGGGGGGCAGGGCGGAATGGCCCGCGGCTGTCGGGGCCGGGCAAATCGACGGTGCCGGGGGCGGCAAAGAGACCCCCAGGCCTTCTTGTGTCGGTGGTGTCGGCAAACAAAAGAAAGGGGCCGGGGGGCGGGCGGCATCCCGGCGACAGCGCAGAGCCCGCCGGTTGACAGGCGATGATCGGTCTTACAGGGCGTCGGTCCCCCGGGTTTCGGCGCCATCGTCCGAGCGCCATTACGTTGTTTTTGATATCGAAACCCAACGATCGGCCCAGGAAGTGGGGGGATGGCATCGGGCCGATCTCATGGGAATCAGTTGCGTGGTTTTATACGATTCTAAAACCGATGCCTATGAAACCTACCTGGAAACTCAGGCGGCGGACCTGATCCAGCGGCTTCGGGAGGCGGATCTGGTCGTGGGGTTTAACATCTGTAAATTCGACTACCACGTTTTAAAAGGATACACCGACTTTGATTTTGCCGCCCTGCCCACCCTGGATCTGCTGGCAAATATCCATGAACGGCTCGGATATCGGTTGAGCCTTCAACGGCTTGCCATGGCCACCCTGGGGGCGAAAAAAACCGCCGACGGCCTTCAGGCCCTGCGGTGGTGGCAGCAAGGGCGGGTCGACGAGATCGTCGCCTATTGCCGGGAAGACGTTCGTCTGACCCGGAACCTATACCTGCACGGTCGGGAAAAAGGGTTCCTGCTTTTTGACAACAAGGCCGGGCAGCGGGTCCGGGTGCCGGTGGATTTTCGTAAGCATTCACAGGGCACCGCATCTGCTTTGTTCCCGGGCATTTGAAGTACGAAAAAGTACGTCGGCATGCCCGGCGCCTCGCATCTACGGCACCCTGTAAACGCTTACCGTTCGGGGGTTCGGAACACCGTGATCGCTTCAACCCCTTGAACAGTTACGGATTTTCCATAAAGACGGTTCCGCAAAAAACCCGATATCAGCGTTACGCAAATCCTTCGTCACTGCGGCGTACCGCAGTACGGCCTCATTTCTCAGGATTCGCAAGCCTTGATCTCGGGCTTCTGAGGAAGTAACTTCCGATGACGCCCGATAACAATATGAATTCAGAGCTGAAAAGCCACATATGGCGTCATGCCCCTGCCTTCGCAGGGGCAGGCTCTGCGCAGGCAGGCATCCAGGCTCTTTTGAAATCACTGGATTCCCGCCTACGCGGGAATGACGGACAGTTCCTTTCAGATATATGGCCGTTCGCGGCCTGGAAAAGCTTTTTACGAAACCGTCCGGAATGATATTTTTTCGGGAGCATTTCGGTGGCCAGACAGGACCTGCGTGGCGCCCCACATCCAGCATCCAGTATCCAGCATCCAGCATCCAGTATCCAGCATCCAGCATCCAGTATCCAGCATCCAGCATCCAGCATCCAGCATCCAGTATCCAGCATCCAGTATCCAGCATCCAGTATCCAGCATCCAGTATCCAGCATCCAGTATCCAGC
>JAEINQ010000077.1 GCA_016342285.1 Desulfobacterales bacterium | reverse complement strand
ACTACCATAATTGGGCCAAATTGAAGGAATATTTTATATTTACAAAGAGTTAACAATTTTTAATAAGGGAACATCCGCTATATGCCGCCCCAAAATATTGCTGAGACCTATATGAAAATGGCAATGGAGCGCGGATTGGTATAAGAGGGGCAAGCAGGGGTCATATTACTGCCCCTGCTCCATCCGTAAAACGGTTGGAGGCGGTGTTCAAGAGGCCCGGTGAACGATTTTACAAAGTATTGAAAAAATCTTGATATGACAGGAGGCGTGATGCTCACCCCCAACCCCGAATATGTCCGGAAATTGATTCACCTGGTGAACACCAGCCCCTATCCCAGTCACATGCACATGCGGCTGGCCGCTGTCGATATCGACCGGGCCGACATCGAACTGGACGCCGGGCCCTGTCACCTTCAGCCCTACGGCATCGTTCACGGCGGCGTGCTGGCCACCCTGATCGACACGGCCACCTTCTGGGCGGTGTTCATGCGCGTTGCCGAAGGTGACGGCCTGGTTAACATCGACCTGAAACTCAATTATCTCAAACCGGTTGTCAGTGGCCGCTTGAAGGCCGAAGGGCGCGCCATCCGATCCGGCAATTCAATCAGCTATGCCGAAGCCGGGGTGACCGATGCCGACGGCGATTTGATCGCCCACGGCACCTCAACGCTGATGACCCTTCCCGGCAAGGGGCTGAAAATCGATGTCCGGAAATTCACATAACATTACTGGCCCCGATACGCCGGTCTGATGCGGTGGTGGGATCGCAGAATTACAAGCTGATATAAGCCATGGCGTTTGTCCTAAATGTGCCAAAGATCATGACCCTGATTTAGACTTATGAATGAGCGCTACGGCGATGTTTTGACTGAAGCCAATTTTCGTAAGCGTTCACAGGGCGCCGCATCTGCTTTGTTCCCGGGCATTTGAAGTACGAAAAAGTACGTCTGCATGCCCGGCGCCTCGCATCTACGGCACCCTGTAAACGCTTACTGGTCGAGGGTTCGGAACGTCGTAATCGTTTCAACCCCGTGAATAGGTACCAATTTTCTCTGGAGATTGAGAACTCTTCTGGTTCCAGGTATCTCGATACCAGAGGGGATGCCATGCAGGCCGAGCGATAGAACAAGACGCGCGGCATCGGCCGGTTTCTTAACAACCAGCGATCTTAAAAATAAGGGTCTGTTTTATTCATCGAGCGCCGCTCTCACGGTGGAACCAATTTTTTCCAGGGTGTAGGGCTTTTTCACGTAGGTTCCGGCGCCGAGTTTCTGGGCCTCCCTGACGCGGTCGGTCTCGGAAAAGCCGCTGGCGATGATGGTTTTCTGGCCGGGGCGGGTCTTAATGACCTGCCGGTAGGTGTCGAGTCCGTCCATGCCCGGCTCCATGATCATGTCCAGGATCAACAGGTCGACCCGGTTTTCTTTCAGGTATGCCACCGCCGCTTCGCCGCTGGGGACTGAGGAGGCATCGTAGCCGAGTTTGGTCAGGATCGCGGTGACAATCTCCCTTTGGGCTTCCACATCGTCCACGGCAAGGATTTTTTCGCCTTTCCCCTTATACACATCAATCGGCGCCAGGCTTTGGAGGCCGGGGACTTTTTCCCTTGTTGCCGGGAAATAGAGGGTAAAGGTTGTCCCTTCACCTGTGCTGCCGTCAATGTCGATGTATCCTTTGTGGTCTTTTACCGTTCCCCATACCACGGCCATCCCCAGTCCGGTGCCGCTTCTCCCCATCACCTTCTTGGTATAAAAAGGTTCGAAAATTCTCTCCCGTTCTTCGGGCGAGATGCCGACCCCCGTATCGGTGATGCGGACGACGGCATAATCGCCTTCCCGGATGCTGTCATACCCATTTATCGGTTGGTCGATATACCGGTTCGCCGTTTGAATGGTGATCCGGCCCCCGCCGGGCATGGCTTCGGCCGCATTGGAGACCAGGTTCATGATTGTTTTCGATAAATGCACGGCAGACCCGAACATATTGAGAAGGCCTGCTGAAAGATGGGTTTGCACCTCGACTTTAGGATGAAATAAAAACAGTTTTTCATGTTCCGGACTGTCCAGGTAGTCGGGAATGATGTCATTAAGATTGACGATATTCCTGGTTTCCACACCCCTTCTGGCCATGGTGAGCAGGTCCTGAACAATGGCGGAGGCCCTTTGACCGGCCTTTTGCATGATCTCGATGGGTTTCCGGAACTTGCTGTCCGGCGCCAGATCCGACAGGATCAGATCCGGGTAAGTCACGATTCCGGAAAGCACATTGTTTAAATCGTGGGCCACGCCACCGGCCAGAAGGCCTAATGCTTCCATTTTCTTCAACCGGTCCAGCTTTTTTTCATTCTTTCGCCGGGCCTCTTCTTCCCGGATCCGCTCCGTCATATCCCGCAGGATGGCCAGGACCGCCGGCCGGTTCCGGTATCGAATACGATTGGCCACAATTTCTGCAAACCGCTGCTGGTTATCGGGCCTGCAAATGCGGACCATGCGTGAAAGCGGACTGCCGTTGCCATCGAGAAGCTTACGGTAATGGCCGAAGGCTGCGTTGCGGTCTTCGGGCACCACGTGATCAAGAAAGTTTTCCAGGGAGGACTCGTCTAAAACACGGCCGACCAGCTCGCCGCAGGCCGGGTTTGCGAAAACCACCTTTTGGCCCTGGATGACCAGGATGCAGTCGTTTGCCAATTCCGTGATCACCCGGTAATGTTCTTCGACTGCCATTTCCAGGTAACTGTTGAAGACAACCCACACAACAACCATGGAAAACCCTATAAAACCATATTCCATACAATACTGGAAAGTGGGCATGCCCATGGCGGCAAGGCCGTCGTGAATGCCGAGTAGAAGCCAAAAGCCCATTCCGGCCAGGTAGGTGTAGCGGTATTTAAGGTTCACATTTTTAGATCGCAACCATATCACCATGGCGCAGATCCCGGCCAGGGCCGCATAGAGCATAAAAATTGGCCCCAGCGGGCCGAGAGCCGGCTCGACATAGGGCGTTTTCAGTCCGATGAAATTCTGAACAACAAAGGTTTCGGCGACGATAAAATCGTAGGACCACAAGCAAATGAGCACCATGCCGTGAAAGATGCCGGCGACCGGGTGGTAATATTTGTTCTCAATGCCGAGATAAGAAAAAGTAAATCCATAAAGGCAGTGGACCAGAAGGATGATCGCTGTAAACTCCAGCAGCCCGGAGAAGCGATTCAGTGGTCCCTGAGGCGTATTGTATTCAATGAAGATCCCCACAGAATAGAGCAGGGCCGCAAAGCAACTGGCGGCGCTCCATGCATACCATGTAGCCTGGGTCCTTCGGAAAAAGAAAAGTGACTGCAGGATCGTCATGAACAGGGCAAGCACGGCTACCGACAACGACCCGGCAGACTGAAGAGAGACGTTTTCCAGCTGCATGATTCCCTCTCTATCGAGGTTTCCCCTGATCCTGCTGTCATGCTTGTGCCAAACAGGAACGATTGCCGCATTTCCGATATCAAAAGATCTTTGCTTACTTCACGGCGCTTATTATCATCTCTTCCATGCAAATGCAAAAAAACCTAACGGGTCTTTTTTTTTGGCACGGATCAGTCTTATGTCTACGCTCGCTGAGCTACGCCGCACAAGTCGCCTTCGGTTACACCAGACAGGTTGCTCTGGAAGCGTCGCCCGACAGGTGACGCGGATTTTGCGGGCGAGTTATCCCGCTTTGCGGGAAAAGGTATATTTCCTCACGCAACGACGCCAAGGCGCGACGTTATGCAGCCAGAACATCGACTGGACTGACTGCCGAAAAGCTGTTTTTTGACAGGATTTACATGATGAACGGGATCGGTTCGAATTCCGGATGATCCTGCTTTCCTGTCTGAACCGTGTTCTTTCTCTTCCCGAAATCCATGCCTCACGCGACGATGCCACGTTTCATATGCACGTTGCTGTCGTTGCGGCGTTGCGTGAGATCATGCCCTTTTGCGTTTAAATTTCATAGCAGTCCAGGATCTCGCCGAAATAGAGGGTGTGGTAATCCTTGGCCGGGTAGATCGGCTCGTAGTCCGGGGTCAGACGGGCCGGGTCCATGGCGCTTTTGTAGACGATGCGACACTCGAAATGAATGCCGGGCAGGTCGATGATCGGGGAGGCGACTTTCCGGCCCGGGATCGTTTTGAGGTCGCATTGGGCGAATTTGTCCATGTCCCGGCCGGATTTGGTGCCGCAGAACAGGACCTCTTTTTTCATGTCGCCCGAGGGAACACTAACGGTGAAATCGGCCGCATCCTCGATGATGGTGAAGGTGTGGCGGGAGTCTCGCACCGCCACCATGAAGATCGGTTTTTTCCAGCAATACCCGATGGTGGCCCAGCCGATGGTCATGGTGTTTAACCGGTCGCCGGCCTTCACGGTGAGAAAAGCCCCTTGTTGAATTTGGGCCATGGCTGTTTCGGCCACGGCCATGTAATCGACGTCTTTCATGCGAACCCTCCTGTTTGTTGATTTTTTATGGCACGGATTTCTCAGTGCGGCATCCTGTGGGGTCGTAGCCTTTAGGCGAAGCCTCAAGCCGCAACCAAAATGTGGTTCACCGCGAAGGCGCATAGCTCGCAACGTTTTCTGGCACGGATGACGCGGATTACACGAATTGTTTTTTCGGCCGATCACCTTTTAAAGACAGCGGCCAGATGACGGAAGAAAACAAAAAAATCATTAGGCGCTCCGGCCGAACAAATGGTGCCATGCCCTTCGGGCAGGGGCTCGGCCTCACCAGATCTGGTGCCGCGTCGGCAGCCCGAATCCTGTTATCTCTCCCGTCAGGGATCGCAGCTTTTATGGAATCGCAGCCATTTCCGGATGGAAACCAGCTATGGGTTCGGCTTGTTTTGAGCATCAAGGATGATTTCCGCTGCCATGGCGGCGGCCGTGCCGGTGACCCGGGAGCAGTGGGCCACCATGTTGTCGGCAAAGGCCTGCCTGAGTTCTTCGGGATCCAACAGATTGTAAGTCCGGCCCATCAAGTGGTGCTGGATGTCATGGCATCGGATATGCCCGAAGGTCTCCATGAAGCGGTCGTGAAGGGATTTGACCATGAGATAGGAATCCATGGGCGCCATCATATCGGAAAAATCCTTGCGCTCCCGGCCGAAGAGATGACCGATGGCCATGGCCGCCCCCACCAGCGCCCCGCAACTCCCGTTGCCGGTCAATCCAATGCCGTCGGCCAATCCGCTGGCCGCCTTGAAAACATCTTCGTTTTCAATATCAAGGGCATCGAAAATGCCGGCCAGTGTGGTCTGGGCACAGCCCGTGCACTTTCTTTCGTAAGTCTCGGCCAGTTCAAATGCCTTTTGGGCCTGGGGATATCGGTAGGATGTCATGGCCTCTCCTTGGTTTCCATCCATAAATGGCCTTTTCTATACGGGCAGGCTGTTGAGCCCCGCCACCAGTCGCGTCACCTCTTCGTCGGTATTGTAGTGCACCAGGCTGATCCGGATCACGCCCTGTTCCGGGTCTTCGATGCCCAGGGCCTTAAGGCATCGCAAGGCGTAAAAATGGCCGTTTCTGACGGCCAGTTTTTGTTGGGTCAGATGGCCGACCACCTGATCCGAATCCATATTCTTCAAGACAAAGGAAATGGTCGATGCCCGTCGGCCGGGTGTTGCCTGGCTTTGGCCGATGATTCGGGCCCCGGGCAGTTCGCTGATGGTTTCAAGGACCCGGTTGGCCAGCTGTGTTTCGTGTCGGGAAAAAAGATCGAAGACTTTTTCGGCCCTGCTATGCCCGTCGGCTTCGGGGCTCTGGAAATGGTGGGCATAGACCGCGTCGATGTATTCTTCAAATCCGGCCAGGGCCGCGATTTCTCCGTGAAGGGGGCCGGCTGGGTTGAATCGGTAATGGGGCTTGTCGTCGTTGAAATAATGTCCCTGGCCGGGGAGGGCGGCAAGAACCTCGGGTCGTCCCCACATGACGCCCACGTGGGTCGCAAATGTCTTGTAGGTGCTGAACAGATACAGATCCAGTCCGCTCTGGCCCACATCGATCACGCGGTGGGGGGCAAAGGAGACCCCGTCGCCCACGGCCAGGGCCTTGGCGTCGTGGGCCAGGTCGCAGATCGCCCCCACCGGGTTCATGGTGCCCACAATATTGGAGCAGAGGGTAAAGCAGACCAAACGGGTGCGGCTGGTGATCAGGGCCTTGAGATCGTCTACGGCCAGCTCTCCGGTTTTCGGGTCGATCCGCCATTGCCGGATCACGACACCGAACTCTTCCAGCCGTCGCCAGCTGCCGATATTGGCCTCGTGGTCCTGGTTGGTAACGATGATTTCGTCGCCGGGTGCTAAGCCGGGGCGAAACGCCTGGGCCAGGACGTAAAAATTCATGGTGGTCGACGGCCCCAGGGTCAGTTCGTCCGCGTGGGCGTTGAGCAGCCGGGCCATGGATTCGTAGCCCTGATCCATGGCCTTGCCGGCTTCGATGGAGGCGTCAAAGGGGCCGTAGGGCTGGACCTTGGTGAAACGGAAGAAGTGGTGAAGCCGGTCGATGACCTGGCGCGGTACATAAGAGCCCCCAGCATTTTCAAACATGGCCCAACTGGCGGCGTCAGGATCGGCAAAGACCGGGTATTGCCGGCGGATAAAATCAAGGTCCAGTTCCATGTTCTTTCCTTAATTTTGATGGCCTTGTAAAAAATCCTAAATTACCACAAAGACACAAAGGACATAAAGTTAACACCCAAAAGCATGGCGTTGCCGTCGTTGCGCCGTTGCGTGAAACATGGCCTTTTTGCTGCCTACTTCACGGCCTGTTCGGGTGTGGTTTCAAGTTTTTTGAGATCGTGTTTTAAAATTTTTCCCGAAGCATTCCGGGGCAGGGCGTCGATGAAATCGACCAGACGCGGCACCTTGTATCCGGCAATGGACTGGCGGACCCAGGCATCGATTTCCTGGCGTGAAAGGGCCATGCCTTCTTTCAGGACAACAAAGGCTTTCACCGTTTCTCCCCAGTTGTCGTCTAAAACGCCGATGACCGCCGCGTCGGCGATGGCCGGGTGACCCAAGAGGGCCATTTCGACTTCCTGGGGATAGACGTTCTCCCCGCCGGTCTTGATGAGGTATTTGCTGCGATCCACCATGCGGACCTGGCCGTTGTCCATTTCCATGAAGAGATCGCCGGTGTGGTGCCAGCCGTTTTTAAGGGTTTCGGAGGTGGCCTCAGGCTGGTTCCAGTACCCTTGCATCACCGAGGTCCCCCTCAGGCAGAGTTCGCCCACGGCCCCCTGTGCCACGTCCTGGTCCAGTTCATCGACAATGCGAAAGTCGAAAAAAGGCATGACGTGCCCGTACGACAACGGGTTTTCCCGAATCATGGCCGAATCGATCCAGGTGACCTTGCCGCCGGATTCGGTCTGACCGTAAATGCCGTAGTAATCGGCCCCCAGAAGATTTTCCACATCGTTGACCAGTTCAAGCTTTTCTCCGCAGGTTCCCCCGATAAAGACTTTCAGCGAGGAGATGTCTCGTTCTTTTCTTGCATCATGGTAGACAAAGGCGGCGGAAATGCCCGGGACAAGGAACATGACCGTGACCTGGTGCCGTTCGATGAGATCGTACATGGACGCAGGGTCGGGGAGGGGCATGGTCACCAGGGTGCCGCCGAGGATCAGTTGGGAGATGGCGGTGCCAAAGCCGGCCACGTGAAAATAGGGGAGAAATCCCAGGTAGACGTCGTCGGACCCCATCTGAAAGCAAGTGGCCATGTTGACGGCATACCCGGTCCAGACGCGCTGGGGCACCATGCACCCCTTGGGCTTCCCCGTGGTTCCGCTGGTGTACAACAGTATGAAGAGTGTCTCTCCTGAAACGGTTTCGGAAGCCGGTGCACGGCCGTTTTTCTCCTGGACCAGTCTATCAAATGTTGTCCATCCGTCTCTGGGTTCTCCCGCAAAAATTTTTAGTTCCATGGCCGGAAGATCCTGAGTGATCTGTTCAGCCACTTCCACAAAAAAAGCGCATGAAAAGATCCCTTTGGCCCCGGAATCCTGGAGAATGTAGATCATCTCCTTGGGGTTTAGCCGGATGTTGATGGGAACGGCGACCGCGCCGATCCAGGCCAGGGCATAGAGAAATTCGACATACGCCTTGCTGTTGAGCGACAGGCAGGCCACCCGGTCACCGGCGCCGATGCCGTTACTGGTCAGCCAGGCGGCCATGCGGGGCACGCGATCGGCCAGGTCGCCGTAGGTGATGGTTTCACCGGACAGCCCGTCGATGATGGCCACATGGTCTTTTCTTGCCCTCCCCTGATTTTTCAGCGTTGAAGACAGGGGCAGGGAATAGAGATTTTGGGGGTCTCCCTGATGCATGACAGTGCTCCTTTAATGGGGGGTGAACAATCATAAATGGAATTCAGCTTTTAATTGACTTCTCACTTATTTTATCTTCAGTCAAGAATAAAGGTTTTGCTCTAAAAGTGGCCCGCTGGCCGTCCGGGTTGGCCGGGTGGATCGCTAAGAATACGTAGAGGCCTTGATTCGATGCACTGAATGTGCTCAAGGATGGTATAAAAAAACGGCTTATTGGCCGTATATAAATGTTGACAATGTGCCATACGATTTTTATACATAGCTATGGAATTTGAGTGGAGCGAAGCCAAGAACCGAATCAATATTGAAAAGCATGGCGTCTCTTTTTATGATGCCCAGTTTGCCTTTGCAGACGATAGGCGCATTATCCTTGAAGATGTGGTGCACTGTGTTGATGAAAAGCGCTATTTTTGCATCGGTGAAACAAGCTGCGGTGTTGCTACGGTCAGATTCGTTTGGCGAGGGAAGAAAATTCGCATCTTTGGCGCCGGCTATTGGCGGAAAGGAAAAAAGCTTTATGAAAAAACGCATCAAATATACCGATGAGCCTTCTGATGTCAATCTTGACACGGCACGGGTTGTCAAAGACTTTCTACCGCCACCGGATCAGTTGGTTTTTAAAGAAAAAACAATAAAAATAACACTGGCCCTGTCCGAAGACAGTGTGACTTTTTTCAAGACCCAGGCCGACAAACATGGCGTTAAATATCAGCAAATGATCCGTAGCCTGATTGATAAATACGTTTCCGCTCACACGCATTCCCCGTGACCGGATGGAAAATTGGGACGTCCCGGAAAGCGGGACATCCATAAATAAGTAAACAACTCAACTGCCAGATCAGAACAATCATCAATTCACACCTGGAAGGCGATAACATCTCGGCCCACGGCGCCAAGATCATCGAAACCGATCTGGAATCCAACGCCTATGTGAGCTACAACGGCTTCCTCCAGGGACGTCCGGGCGCCCGGCTGACCATTTGCAGCGAGATTATCATTCTGCCCCACCATTGTAATCCGGTTGTGCAAAACCGGGAGTTCCCCTCCCTTTCCCCGGGTCATGGCAGAGAAACGCTGAGGAAAAAAAAGGGGGCCCGGTCTGCTATCCGCCGAAGATGGCTTCGTCGATCTCCAGGGCCGCCGGGCAAAGGTTTTCCACGGCAACCATTTTACCCTGTGTCACCGGAAGCACGGTGTCAAAGAAGAACGTGGCACTTTGAATCTGGCCTCGGTAAAAGGCCGCATCCTTTTTCTTTGCCTTGCCCGCCAGCATTTCAGCGGCCACGGCAGCCCGCCACAGGAGCATCCAGGCCATGACCACGTCTCCGAAAATTTCCAGGAAGGGCACCGAATGGGCAAAAGCGGTTTTAAAATCAGGGCTCATGGCTGCCATGCCGATCTTCATGGCCACCTCGGTCAGCCGGTCACAGGCGTGTTGCATGGTGTTGGCCAGGGGCTTTAAGTCATCCATCGTTTTTGCCCGGGAGATCACCTTGCCGATTTCCGCCATGAAATCCTGGAACACCGCGCCGTTTTTCATGGCGATTTTTCGCCCCAAAAGGTCCATGGCCTGAATGCCGTCGGTCCCTTCGTACAGGGAAGCGATTTTGACATCCCGCAAGAGCTGCTCCATGGGGTATTCGCGGATATATCCGTATCCGCCATAGGTCTGAATGGCCTGCACGCAGACCTCAAAACCGTATTTGGCGTTGTAGGTCTTGATCACCGGGGTCAACAGGTCGACCAGCCCCTTGCAGCGCCGGGCTTCGTCCGGATCCGCGCCGTGATCGACCTTTTCGATGCAGTCGACGATGAAATAGGTGAAACTGCGCATCCCTTCCACATAGGCTTTCATCCAGGTCAGCATGCGTCGGACATCGGGATGGTGAACAATGGTGACCGGGGCCGCTTCCTTGTTGAGCATGTCGGAAAGATCGCGCCCCTGGACCCTTTCCCGGGCATAACCGGCAGCATAGAGGTAGGCGGTGGAAGCCGCGCCGAGGGCCTGAACGGCTACGGCGATGCGGGCTTCGTTCATCATGTGAAACATCACCCGCATGCCCTTGTTGACCTCACCCAGCAGGTACCCGCGGCAGCCCCCTTTGGCACCCATGGCCATGGAGCAGGTGGCACTGCCGTGAATCCCCATCTTCTCTTCGATGCCGGTGCAGACCACGTCGTTGGGCTCACCCAGGCTGCCGTCTTCGTTGACGCGGATCTTGGGCACGATAAAGAGCGAGATGCCCGCGGTGCCGGCCGGTTCTCCTTCGATGCGGGCCAGAACGGCATGGATGATGTTTTCGGTGAAGTCATGATCGCCCACGGTGATAAAGATCTTGTTGCCGGAGATGGCATAGGTGCCGTCTTCATTGGCGACGGCCGTGGTGGTCAGGGCACCCACATCGGATCCGGCGTCAGGTTCGGTGAGCATCATGGTTCCGGCCCATCGCGCCGTATACAGGTTTTTAAGGAACATCTTCTTCAACCGGTCGGTGCCGTAGAGCTCAATCATCTTGCCCGTGCCGTGACCCATTCCGGCATACCCGGCAAAGGCGAAATTGGGACCCACCAGGTATTCCGAGGCGGCCGTGGCCACCAGGTGGGGCAGGCCCTGGCCACCCAGCTCCGGATCTTCGGTCAGCGACATCCATTCGTTTTCGACAAACCGTTTGAAGGGTTCACGAAAGCAGTCGGGGGGGCGCACCACGCCATTTTCCAGGCGCACGCCCTGGCGGTCGCCTTCGGCCAGGGTCGGCAGAATTTCCTTGATGGCAAAACTGCGCGCCTCGGAGATCATCAGGTCGATGGTTTTGCGGTTCAGGTCGGCGTAACGTTTGTTTTCAGCCAGGGCCCCGGCGTTGAACTGTTCGAAGAGGACGAAATCGACGTCCCGGCGGTCTGCGATCTGTTGAGCCATTTAGTTTTCCTTTCCAGTTGTGCCCGGTTGTCTTTGCGGCGAATTCATACTTTTTTACATGACCACCACCTTTGGCATTGAAAACGTGGGTCTACTTCTTATCGATGATAGTCCGGCAGGACTTTTTCGACGAAGTTCCCGCCGGTCATGGCATCGACGCACTGCAGGGCGGAGTGGATCGCTGCGTCCATGCCGCTGCCCCAGGTTTTGGCGCCGTAACCGTCCCCGGCAAAAAAGAGGCCTTCCAGTCCGGGTTGGGTGGTGTCCGGGCGCCGCGAACCCGGCGGCGGCCAGTCACCGAAGCCTTTGTCCGAACAGGTCCAGATCTCCCAGATCGTATCCGCTTTCATTTTTGGAAAGGTTTTATGAAAGATCTCCCGGCCCAGGTCAATGACCCGGTTGACCTTGGTCCGGTCCCGCAGTTCGTCTTCGGTCAGGGCGATGGAATAGGCAATGACGTGCCTGCCTTCAGGTGCCAGGGAGGGTTCGAAACTGCTGGGCATGATGGAGATGATGTCCACATCGCCGATAAATCCCTCTTTGGCCTTGATGATGGACGGCACCAGAAGCCAGGACTTGGGGTGAATACCGGCATCGGCAAAGAGGTTGCTCCTGACGGCAATGTACCCGGTGAGCATGCCGACGCTGAAAAAGAGTTCATCCACCTGTTTCACCAAGGCTTGGGGCAGGCGGGTGCGGGGTAGAAAATTGAAGATCTTCCGGATGGGAACGGTGCAGACCACCTGGTCGGCGTCAAAGCGTTGCAATCCGTCGGGACCGTCGGCCATGACGCCGCGGACCCGCTTGCCGTCAAAGAGAATCTCTTTTACGCCGGCACCGTTGATAATGGTGCCGCCGTGGCGTTTGACATTTTCGGCCAGCCGCTCTCCGATGGTGACGAATCCGGGCTTGGGAACGATACCGGTGGAGCCGTTGATCAGGTTCATGCCGATGGATACCGCCGTTCGCATGAAGCGGATAAAGTCTCCGGCCGGAATCATGTCCGGCTCGCCCATGACCATGTGGATGGAGGCCACGGCTGCCAGAAACTCGTATACCTTTCGATCGTCGGTCCGCTCATCGAGCCATTTTCCAAAGGAGATTCGGTCCCATTGGGACATGGTCTCCTCGTCGGCCATGGCCATTTCGCGAAGCAGTTTTTTGGCCGTGCGGTTGGACGCCTCGCTCATCCAGCCGTACCGTCCGCCTTTTTCCATGGGATGAAGCGAGGCATCTTCGGGATCGAGGACAGAGAATCCTTCGTTTCCGGGCAGGGGGATCGATTCGTTGAGGTAATCGAGCAGACAGCCGACCCGCCCCCGGGTTCCCCAGAAAGTGGCGTGCCCGCCGGCTTCAAAGCTGTACCCGTCGAGCATCTTTTCAGAAAAGAGCGTGTCCAGATCCGGCTCGCTCCGGGCCACCCAGGCATAGACCGAAGCCAGTGTTTTTTTAAAGGCGTCGGCATCCAGATCCTTTCCCTGGAGCATCAACCGGTCGCCTTCGCCGGAAAAGGAGACCAGCCGGCCCCCGACATAATCCTGATTTTCCAGGACCAGCACCCGTTTGCCGGCTTCGCCGGCCAGAAGCGCCGCGGCCGACAGTCCGGCCAGACCCGCACCGATGACGATGGCGTCATATCGTTGAGACATCGCTTTCCCTCCTTCGATTCATAAGTTGAATTTCACCATGTCGATCATGATCTACATGGTAATAAACCGGTTGTATGCAACATTGGGGCGAATCCAGTCGATACGATTATATGCTCGTCAGGTGCGCATATGAAACATCATGGTGTATTCAAAGGTCATCACGGCTTCTTGGCGCTGGTTGGTGACCGTATAGCGCCATGTCTGGATGTCGCGGGACGGATCTTTGGTCTCTTTGTGGGCGAGTACCTCGACGGTGACGCCAATGGTGTCTCCGATTTTCACCGGTGTGGTCATGCGCATTTTGTCCGCGCCCATCCAGGCGATCACCGCATCGCCGCCATGACCTGAGATGCTCACCAGGCCGACGGCCAGGGCGAAGATCAGCGGGCCGTGGGCCAGCCTTTCGCCGAAGCTGCTTTTTGCGGCGAATTCCCTGTCCACGTGAATGGGGTAGTAGTCCATGGTCAGGCCGGCCCAGTTGACCAGGTGGGTTTCCGTCACGGTGATCGCCTGGGTGGTGAACGTGCTTCCCACCGGAAAATCGTTCCCGTATTTGTTCCGAGTCATATGGATCCTTAGGTTGCGGGTTTGAATCTGGGAAGGGTGAATTCATCGTCGATTTTATCAAAGACCACTTCCACCGGCATGTCGCAGCGCACCTCTTCCGGGTCGCAGCCAACGATGTTGGTGCACATCTGAACCCCTTCTTCCAGACGCACGATGGCGACCACATAGGGCATGGCGGCCAGAAATGCCGAAGGGGCATTGTTGCGGACAACGGTGAATGAATAGACCGTGCCCCGGCCGGCGATTTCGGTCCAGGACAACCGGTCCGAATGGCACTCGGGGCAATAGAGTCGCGGGTAGAAAACGTGTGCCGAGCACTGCCGGCAATGTTGAATCATCAGCTTCCCCTGCCGGGTAGCGTCCCAGAAGGGCTGGGCGCAGGGGTTGACAATCGGTTTGATGGGTTGGGACGGGTTCATGGTCTCCTCCGTTCGTGGTTGTGCCTGGCGGTCAGGGGATCTCGGTGCCAAAGACGGTGACCTGGGCATCCATGTAAGTGCCGCCGGTGCCGGTCTCAACGGCAAAGCGGGCACCGGGTACCTGGCGGTCTCCGGCCTTGTTCATGAGCTGCCGGGCCGCTTCCACCACCAGGGCCACGCCACCGCCGGCACCGGTATGCCCCTGGGAGAGCATGCCGCCGTTGGTGGTGGTGGGGATGCTTCCGCCCGGCCCGGTCTCTCCATTTTGAAACCGCTTTCCGCCTTCACCCCGCTGGGCAAAGCCGAGTTCTTCAAAGGTGATCAACTGGTAGATGGGATACGAGTCATAGATTTCCGCCACGTCCACGTCCGCCGGTGTCAACCCGGCCTCGGCAAAGGCTTCTCTGCTGGCCTCGGCCCAGCCAAACCGGGTGATGTCCTTCTCCTGGCTGTGGACAAAGTGGGTGACCCGTGAGCTTTCCCCCAGAAGATAGACCGGGCGCTGGCACAAATCCCGGGCCCGCTCGCCGGAGGTCATGACAAAGGCCGATCCGCCGTCGAAGAGCATGTTGCTCATTTTGGCATGAAGCGGCGAGGCGAGTATCTTGGAAGCCAGTACTTCTTCGACCGTCAATGGTTTGCGGAAAAAGGCGTTGGGGTTCAGCTCGGCCCATTTGCGGTTGGAGACGCAAACCGCGGCCATGTCCGCGTTTGTGCATCCGGTTTCGTGCATGTAGCGCGTCATGGACAGGGCGGCGATGGTCGAATAATGCTGGCCGAAAGGCACCTCCCATTCACCGGAGATGCCCGCGGTGGAAAACAGATCAATGCCGGCCTGGCCTCCGGTCAGACCGGTGCCCAGTTTGTCCGCATGCACGCAGAGCACGTTTCGGGCGACCCCCGCGGCGATCAGGCTGGCCGCCGTCTTGACCAGACATGAGCCCGAAGCCCCGCCGGCAAAGACCTGAACGTTGGTTTTGACGTTTTTCAGACCCAGTTCTTCCACCAGACGGCAGGTCACCAGGTCGTTGTTGAACTGGCCGTTGAATACCGCTCCGGTGGGCATGACGAAATCGATCTCGTCCTTGTTAATGCCTGCATCCATGATGGCCTGGCGTGCCGATGTCACGGCGAAGTCAATGGCCGCCTTGTCCCCATGGCGGCCGGTGGGAACTTCACCGATCCCCACAATGGCGGCTTTGCCTTTAATCCTGCTCATGTTGCCTCCTGATGGTTGACGTTGGACGGCCAATTAAAAAGCCTATTCTTTACCACGAAGAACACGAAGGGTTAGAATCGTTTTTTTCTTCGTGGTAATTTAAAAAAGAGATCATGTGGGTGCCCTGTTACGATAGCATTAAATTCAATACGGATCATTCTTCCGTGTGCCCGGTGGTCTCTGTGGTTAAAAATGCTTTTTCCTGGGTTCAGCGATGGTTCAGGGCCCCAGTCCCAGGGATCGTCCGATGGTTTCATGGCGTGCCGATTTTTCCGCCATGGTGCAGGCCAGCTGCATGGCATTGCGCAGATACCGCTGGGCATCGTATTCCAGGGTGTAGCCATAGCCGCCGAGAATCTGAATGCCCTCCAAACCGGCTTTTTCAGCGGTGGCCGATGCCATGACAAGGGCCTGTGCCGCCTCGGTGGCAAAGTCCTGGCCGGTATCGGCCCGGATGGCCGCGGAACGCACCAGCAGTCGGGCCGCCCGGATCGCCACCGACAGGTTCACGAATTTTTCCCTCAGGGCGGGAAACCGGCCGATGGGCTGGTTGAACTGCACCCGTGATCGGGCATGGGCCAGGGCATAGTCCATGGCGCCCTGGGCCATGCCGACGGCCTGGGCCGCGCCGGCAAGGTCCGCCGCCCCTTGAATGCGCGACAGGACCCGGGGAGAAACGCTGCCGTCATGGGGGTCGCCCAGCATGGCCTCGGGCGGCAGACAGGCCTTTTTTAAAACAATGGAACCGATGCCGGCACTGCGAAAGCCCAGGGTGTCGGCCGGGGAAAGGGTGAGACCCTCGCTGGTGGGGGCGACGATGAAGAAACCCGGGGGGGCCGTGTCGGTGGCGTCCACCGCTTCGATAATCAGCCATTTCGCCCCCATGGCGTGGGCCACATGTTTTGCCGACCCGTTAAGGACCCAGCCCTTTTTATCTTTGCTGAACCCAATGGTTTCAGCCTTTGCCCGGTTTGCCGTGACCCGGGCCACGGAGAGTTTCCCCTGGGCCAATTGAGGCAGCCAGGTCTTTTTCTGGCTTTCAGTGCCCAGGCTGGAAATGGTCATGGCCCCGCCAAAAACATCGGTGGCATAGATCCCGGCCAGAACCGGATCCATTTCAGCCAGGGTCTCCACCACGATCCCGGCACCGAGCCAATCGCGGCCGGTGCCGCCGAAAGCCTCGTCGACCCCCATGGCCCAGAAATCCAGCGTCTTGAAGCTGTCCAGTATTTCCGGGGGCAGCCGGCCCGATTCGTCGCCGGCCATGGCCTCGGTGCGGGGGTATTTTTTCTTTAACCAGTACCGGACCGCGTCCAGCACCATTTTGTGTTCCCGGGACAGTTTTTCATCCATATTTTGCTCCCCTGCTTCAGGCCAAGTGTCTTGGCCGCGATGTTCTTCCGGCTACAGGCCAAGGGTTTTGGCCACGATGTTTTTCTGGATCTGGGAGGTGCCGCCGCCGATGGAAAGAATCAGCACATCGCGCAACCGGCGCTGGGCGGCCAGCGCCATGTCGCAACCGTCCGGTCCCATGATGGCCATGGCATCGACGGCAATCTTTTTGGCGGTTTCACTGCAGAAGAGCTTGGACATGGAGGTTTCCCGGACGCATTCCATCTTGTTGGTATGCATCCAGGCAGTGCGGTAGGCCAGCGCCCGGGCCGCTTCGAGCTGGGCAGCCATTTCCGCCAGAAGGTGTTCCGTGGCCTGGCGCGAACCGGCCACCGCCGGTGGCGGAAGCTGCCGAACATGGTCAAGGGCGGCGTCAAAAGCGGCCTGCCCGATGCCCAGGGAACACGCGGCCAGGGAGAGGCGCTCCCCGTTGAGCAGGCGCACCATCTGGCTCCATCCCCGATTTAATCCCTCGGGGCCGCCCAGAATCATCTCTTCGGGGACAGGCACCTGATCGAAGTAGAGGGTGGCCGTATCCGAGCCCCGGAATCCGAGTTTTTCGATCTTTGAAAAGGAAAACCCGCTGTCGCGGGTGTCCACCAGAAACGCAGTGATCCCTTTGTAGCGGGGGGGTGCCGTGCGAGCGAAGGTGACCACGTAGTCGGCCACCGTACCGCCGGTGATAAAGGTCTTGCCGCCGGTGACGATCCAGGGGCC
Organism: Desulfobacterales bacterium; assembly: GCA_016342285.1. Taxonomy (GTDB): domain Bacteria; phylum Desulfobacterota; class Desulfobacteria; order Desulfobacterales; family JAEINQ01; genus JAEINQ01. The sequence continues at coordinate 8,974 of JAEINQ010000077.1, read as the reverse complement.
GCTGTCCTGACACTGGGCCGTTGTGTTGATGTTGGCGGCATCGGAGCCTGCATCCGGTTCGGTCAGCCCGAAGGCAAAGAGCAACCGGCCTTTGGCCAGGGAAGGGAGGAACAGGTTCCGCTGGGCCTCGCTGCCGTTGACACCGATAATATTGTTTCCGTAAAGGATGACGTTTCCCAGGACCCAGGACAGGGCCGGGCTCCGCCTGGACAACTCCTCGCAGAGGATCATCACCTCCAGGTCCCCGCCGCCTTCTCCGCCGTAGTGCACGGGGACGTTCACGGCGGTCAGCCCCTGTTGGGCCATTTTTTCCAGGATGTCGTGGGGGAAGGCGTCGCCGCGGTCCAACGCATCGGCCCGGGCGTGGGAGATTTCATTTTCAACAAATGACCGGACCCGTTCCCGGAATCCGTTCTGTTCTCTGGATAGTCCGCCGTTCATGGTGTGCTCCTGTTGCTTGATGGCCCTTTTGCCCAACCCGCCAGAGGCGGACAAGTCTCTACGTCAATGTTTATTATGAACCGCAGACGCTCGCAGACCGTCGCAGACAAGAAGCCTTGTTGGCGATCGACCTGATCGCCAACAAATTTGCATCGCTTCGCGAAGGGTACGACAGATCCTAAGCAAGAAGGCCTCTCCTTTTACAGCGTGCTCCGCAGGGCAACCTCTTTGGGCCGGCCAGGTCGGCCGGTTCAAAAAAGTCTGCGGGTGTCGGCGAGAGTCCGCGGTTAATACATGATATGTCGCAGTAATTGTGCTTTCGAGCATTAAGCCTCCGCGCAATGGCTTGCTTGTCTACATTGGGCAAAGAATCACATTTCTGGATTGGAAAACCCCATTCGGTGCCTGTCCACGAAATATGCATTTCGTGGATGGACGCTATAAAAAGGCGCCGCCGTTGATCACCACCACCTGTCCGGTCATGTAGTTGGCCGCTGACGAGGCCAGGAAAAGGGCGCTCCGGGCGATTTCATCGGTCGTGCCGATCCGCTTGAGCGGCACCTGGGCATATTCTTTTTCCATGAGCCGCTCATCGGACCACAGGGCCTGACTGAATCCGGTTTTGACAAATCTCGGGGCGATGGCGTTGACCCGGACATTGTGGGGACCTAACTCCAGGGCCATGGCCTTGGTCAGCATGTTGATGGCCGCCTTGCTGATGCAGTAAGGCCCCAGGTTCTCCGCCGGAGAGACGCCGCCGGCCGACGAGATGTTGATGATGACCCCGTCTGCTTGTTCACGCATGATCCGGCCGACCTCCCGGCTCACCACAAAATAGCCCCGCAGATTGGTCTCCATGATCTGGTCAAAGAGGGTGGTGTCGGTATCTACCAGGGGGCCCATGCCCGGGTTGGTGGCTGCGTTGTTGACCAGAATGTCAATGCGGCCGAATCGTTCCATGACGGTCCGGACAAGTTGGGTGAGTTCGTCGGGTTTGCGGGCATGGGCGGCAACAGCCAGGGATTGTCTTCCCATGGTGGTGATCTCGTCGGCCACCGCCTGAACGCCGGCGATCTTGCGGCTGGCTACGGCCACGTGGGCACCGGCTGTGGCAAACAGCAGGGCGATCGCCTTTCCAATGCCGCGGCTGCCGCCGGTGACCAATGCCACTTTTCCCTCAAGAGACAAAAACGAACAATCCATGGGGGTTTCCTTTCATGGGTGTTTTGTGCTTGGTATTTCGTGTTTGTAAGGTGGCGGTATGGATCTGGACCCGGGTTTTCTATCCCAAATCCCAAATCCCAAATCTCAAATCCCAAATACTTCCTACTATCTAAACCGCCTCGGCCTGGGCTTCCACCATTTTCATGCATTGGGCCAGGGTGCGTCGGCCCTCCATAAAAATGGTCATCCGTTCGGCCATGGGGGATCCTTCACCATGGAGACAGATGGTTTCGTTTTCCGCCGGAATGATCCGGCGGATCAGATCCAGCAGGCGCATCCGCTGCTCGGCGCTCACCCCTTTTTTGGCGCACATGTATTTGTCGATATACCCCTGCAGTTCGGGAACCCGGTAGTCCTTGTAGGTCGGGGCGGTGACCAGGGCACCGCCGGCAAGATCCTGAATGATCTTGACCATTTCGTGGTAACGACTGGCAAAATGATACTTGGCGATGTTGGTGACCACCGGGTTGGGAACGGCCATGCCGCCGCGCATCTGAAAATCGAGGCCGGCCGAACGGGACAGGGACCGCAGGGTCTCCAGATAGACGATGATGTCGGTGAGTTTTTCACGCACGTGGGGCGCGTTGGCCACGCCGTGGTACTCGGCGATGGCCATGGCCACACCGGCCAGTTGTTCGGACATGGGGATCCGGTAAGCCACACCCGTTCGCCGGTGAAGAAGGGCGAAATTATACACCATGGTGGCCGCGTGCTGCCATTCGCCGCACATAAAGACCCGTTCCCAGGGGACCAGCACGTCATCGAAAATGATCAGGGAGTCGGTATGGATAAAGTGCTGGCGCGTATTGGGGAATTCCAGCGGGCCGACTCCGGATTTAAAGGGGCGGCAGATCTGGGTCAGCCCCGGGGTATTGGCGGGTATGGCGAAAGCCACGGCATAGTCGGCGTCTTTTTCCGACATGGCCCGGCAGGGCACCACCAGGATTTCGTTGGCATAGGCGGCGCCGGTAATGTGCATTTTGGCCCCACGCACCACCATGCCCCGGTCATTGCGGTCCACCACATGCACATACTGATCGGGATGGGCCTGGCCCGGATCGGAAGGGCGCAACATGCGATCGCCCTTGACGTCGGTCACGGCCGCGCAGGTGGAAAGGTCGGTCTGTTTGAGATACCGGCGGTAGTTTTCAACCCGCTGGATGTAATCCGGGTTGCCAATGGTCTGGGCCGTAATGGAATAGGCGTTGAGGGCATCGGCGCCGATATCGTGGGAAAAGGGGATAATGCCGTCGCCCATGCGGGTGGAGGTGACGATCAGGTCGTGGGCCTTTAAGAGCTCTTCGGCGTTCTGGGGCTTGTGGTAGTAGCGGCTGATGGGTTCATCCAGGTCGGCATCATGTACCGTGGCCAGTTCCCGGTATTCCGGGTTTTCAGCGATTTCATAATCCACGGCCATGGTTCGGGCACAGACACCCAGATCCGGGTGCTCGGCCACGTTGGCCACTTTTTCGCCACGGTAATAAACGATTCGCCCATCGTCTAAGCTTTCCAGATATGCCTTGGCCGTCATCAACCCCATAATGTTTGTCCCCCGGTGAAATTGTAAGATTCCATTGCAGCCTGCCCGCTTCGCGTTAAGATTGTGAGGCCAATATTTGCAATACCGATGCCATTGCCGCGATGTCTGGTAAGTCTTTAAATAATAAGCGATTATTCGAATTTTGGGCCACCGGCCCCTATCCATGGGCAGTGACATGTTGGTCTGACTCTCAATATGTTGTTAATCGTGTCACCGTATTTTGTTGATTTCTTGACTTCCACCCCATGTCCGGGTAAAAACGGCTGTTGCTGATACCCCGTCGGAAAGATGGAGATGCCCCATGAGCACCGGATTGCCGGACCCTTTGGACCGCACGCGGATTCTGGAAACCGCCGCCCTGTTTGAGGGGGAATTTGTCGTGGACTGGCTTTGTGAACTGACCGGGTTCAAAGCCCACCGGATCCTGGCGGAACTACAGGGGGAAGTGGACCGGAAAATTCTCGCCTCTTCCCGGCCGGGCGTCTATACGTTTTGTTTGCCCGCCAGGCGCCAGGGATGGAAAAAAGGGCTGTCAACCGAAGATGAAATGCGCCTGCACCAGCGCATCGCCGACTTGCTCAACCGCGACCTGTCCGAAGACGAGAACAAAAGCCGGCTGCTGGCCCACCATCTCTTGCGTGTGCAAAACGACATGGAGGGCTGTCGATTGCTTTGCCGTGCCGGTGACCTTCATCGCCAGTCCTTTAACACCGAGCAGGCCTTTCAATGTTACCACAAGGTACTGCTAGACCTGGAACGTCACGAGAGTGCGGCCGCGGACCAGCTATATGTTGAAACGGCTGTCAAATATGCCAAAATTTCCACCGCCCGCCACGATACCACCCGGGTCCTGATCCTGCTTGGCCAGGCCATGAAAAGGGCTCAAAAGCGTGACAACCTTTCCTATCAGGCGCTGCTGGAGATGCACATCGCCAAAAACGAGTGGCTCAGGGCCAACCATGACCAGGCCCTGGTCCATTTTGAAAAAGGCTGGTCACTGGTGGCGACCCTTGACGACCCTCAACTGATCGATGCCGTAACGGCTTTCGGCACTTTTTTTCTATATTGGGAAGGACGATTTCAGGAAGCCGTTGACAGCCACGAGCGGGCAGCAAACGAGGTGGCGGCCTATCCCCGGGCCCGGTTTCCCATGTTGGGGGCCATCACCGTGGGATACAGCTGTGCCATGATCGGCAACTATGCTCAGGGCATCGGCATGCTCGATTCCATCCGCACCCACTGTCTGGAGCGTGGCGATCTGTACCTGGCCGCCTATGCCATCGGCAACATCGGTGAAATCATGCTGGTCCTGAGACGGCTTGACGAGGCGCTGCAGTACATGGAGATGGGCGTCAAGCTGGCCAGGGAGACGGACAACCGCTGGGTGTGGATGATCCTGCAGGTTTTTCTGGCCTACACCTACTTTCTGATGGGAAAGAAACGTCGGGTGGTCAAGCACCTCAAGGCGTTTTTGGCCTACCGGAAAGAAGCCCAGGCAACGGTGCTGCCCTATCCCTACCTGCTCGCCCTGGCCTGGGCCGTGGACCAGGGGGATCTGCCCCCGGTGGAGGGCCTTGCCCTGGGCGTTGAAATCGAGGGGATGAAGAGGTCAAAAAACATTTACATGCAGGGGATTGGCAGGCGATTTGAGGCCTTGAAACTGGAAAAGGAAAATGGAGCGGCCCCTGAGGTCATGGCGGCCTTTGACGCATCCATGGGGCACCTTGAGACCTCGGGGCATCAGATGGCGCTGATCCGCACCCGGCTGGAGGCAGCGCGTTATCTCAACCAGCAGGGGGATCGGCGGCGAGCCGGTGAATTGACAGCCGCGGTCTCAAAAATTCTGTCGGCCATGGATGAAAAACTGGTGCCCGACGACCTGCGTCACCTGGTGGACCGTGAGGGCGACTCCGGGCGGCTTCTTAAAGAGATTCTGGAACTGGGCCAGGAACTGGTCAAGATCCGCGATTATCGCGAGCTGGTTCAGCGGATTATCTCCACGGGAAACCGCGTTGCCGGCGCTGAACGTGGGGCGATTTTCATGATCGAAACAGACCCCGGCGGCCGGCAGCACCTGCACCTGAAAGCCTCGCGAAACCTGACCAGCGATGACGTGGCCCATGCCGCGTTTCTGTTTTCAATGAAGATGATCGAAAAGGTGGCCGATCGGGGGGAGGGGATGATTGCCGGCGTTGAATCCACCGATGCCGGCGGTTATGGCAGCGAAGGGGCCATCTTGTCCAAAATCTGCGTGCCCCTGACCCTCCACGGCAAGGTGGTGGGGGTGCTCTATCATGACAACCGGCTCCTGGCCAGCGCCTTCAAGGAAGCCGATATCGGCGTTCTCTCCTATTTTTCGGCCCTGGCCGCCATTGCCCTGGACAATGCCCGGGCCTATGAACAGATTCGCCAATTCAATGTCAGGCTGAGCCGCGAAAAAGAGTATCTGGAGGAGACCCATCTGAGCCAAATGAACTTTGACGAGATCGTGGGTCGAAGCCGCGCCATACGAGACGTGCTGGAACGGATCGAACAGGTGGCCGGCACCGATGCCACGGTCCTGATTACCGGTGAGACCGGGGTGGGCAAGGAGTTGGTTGCCCGGGCCATCCACCGGCATGGAAGCCGGGCCGGGCAGTCCTTTATCGGCGTGCAGCTCAGCGCCCTTCCCGAGGAATTGATGGCCAGTGAACTGCTGGGGCATGAACGGGGGGCATTTACCGGCGCGATCCAACGCAAGGCCGGCCGGCTCGAACTGGCCGACGGGGGAACCTTGTTTCTCGATGAAATCGGAGATGTCTCCCAGGACATCCAGATCCGGCTCCTGCGTGTCCTGCAGACCCGCCAGTTCGAGCGGGTGGGCGGAATGAAGACCCTGACATCGGACTTTCGGCTCATTGCGGCGACCAACCGGGAACTGGAGCGGCGGGTGCGAGACGGACACTTCCGCGCCGATCTCTATTATCGACTCAATGTCTTCCCCATCCATGTCCCGCCCTTAAGGGATCGGCGGGAGGACATTCCGCTTCTGGCCGCGCATCTGCTCAAGCTCCACGCCGCCAAACTCAACAAGGCCGTCCTCGGTATTTCTGACCGGGAGATGCATCGGCTCGTGGACTATGACTGGCCCGGTAATGTCCGTGAATTAAAGAATGTGATCGAGCGAGGGGTCATCCTGAGCACCGGCCCTGATTTTCGTATGCCGGAACTGGCGGCCGGTGACGGCCCGCCGCTGGAAGCAGATGATCGGTTGACCCTGGCGGAAAACGAGCGGCGTCACATTCTGCGTGTGCTCAAGCGGACCGGCTGGAAGGTGGCCGGTAAAACCGGGGCCGCCAGAATTCTCGGCGTGCCCCCCTCGACCCTGTCGTTTCGAATCAAAAAAGCGGGGATACAACGGCCCTGAAAGGGTCGGTTTCCCAAAATCGAAATCGAATCACCACGACGATTTTATCAATTGCTTTCCTTTCTTCCCTTCGGTACCGCCTCCTGTCGTGCCACCGGCCATCCGGGTCACCATATGTTGTGAGTATTCGCGAAATCTTGTTTCCCTCCGGTTTTCAATTCGAAACAGGAATCCAGGCCCTGTGACCCGGATACCTTGATCCCATATGGTTGCGATTCATTTCCGGGTCCCGGGTTTGTGGCATGGAACTTGATACCCATGCCATTGGACTTTCCGGCTCTTCGCTGTTTCATGTGGGTAAAAATGTTTCCGCCACCCTCCCGGCCCCACACGAACTAGCGAGAACCGACTTTCCCTTCTTTCCACGACCCTAAGGAGACGCGCCATGACATACGATGAAAAACCCTGGTTAAAGTCCTATGGCCCCGCAGTCCCCAAGACAATCGAGCCGCCGATGGAAACGTTCGTGGATCATTTCAATTGGGTCGCCCAAAGGGTCCCTGATGCGCCGGCCATCCATTTTCTGGGAAAGACCCTGAGCTATGACCGATTGGCCGGAGACGCCAATCGCTTCGCCAACGCCCTGATCGCTCTGGGGCTGGAACGCGGGGATGTGGTCGGCATCTGCATGCCCAATACCCCCCAATACATGATCAGCGTTCTGGGAGCGCTAAAGACCGGCTGTGCGGTCTCCAACGTGTCGCCACTGCTGACGGCCGGTGAAATGGAATATCAGTTAAACGATTGCGGGGCCAAGGCCCTGGTGATTGCCGACATGCTCTTTGAAAAACCCTTTGCCGGGGCAGCCCCAAAACTGCCGGGACTCAAAACCGTGATTACCACCGGACTGGCCGATATGCTGCCGGCCGTGAAACAGTTTCTGGCCCGTGTGCTGAAAAAGATTCCCACGGGCAACGTTACCCCCCTTGCCGGTAAACAGATTGTCCGTTTCAAGGAGATCCTGTCCCGGTATCCGGCCACTGACCCGGGCATCCGTCCGGACATGGATGATATCTGCTTTATCCAGTACACCGGCGGGACCACCGGCGATCCCAAGGGGGCGAGGCTGTCCCATGGCAACCTGATCAGCTGCATGGCCCAGGCCGAGGCGGTGATGGTGGACACCGGCGAGGATACCTTTTGTACCGGCCTGCCCATGTTTCACGTGGCCGGCCTGGTGGTCTCCCTGTTGGGGCCGTACTTCGGCATCGCCCAGGTGATCATTCCCGACCCGCGCAATACCGCCATGATCCTGGGCCAGATTCGTAAATACAAACCCACGGTTCTGGTCAACGTGCCGACCCTGTATCTGATGTTCCTGCAGGACCCCGGTGTCGGCAAGGTGGACTGGTCGCGGGTCAGGGTCTGTTACTCCGGGGCGGCGCCCTTTACCGATGAAGGCATCCGGGACCTGGAGGCCGTGGTGGGAGAGGGAAAGGTGCGTGAACTCTACGGCATGACCGAAACCAGCCCGCTCATTGCCATGGATCATCTGGGCGTGACCAAAAAAGTCGGATCGGTGGGGCTGCCGATGCCGTCGACCCAAATCCGGCTGCTGGATGTGGTGACCGGAGCCCGAGAGGTTGCCCTGGGTGAAGAGGGCGAAGTGTGGGTTTGCGGCCCCCAGGTGATGCAGGGTTACCACAACAAGCCCGAGGCGGATGCCGGGGCCTTTGTCGACCATGATGGCCGGCGGTGGCTGCGTACCGGGGATGTGGGCAAAATGGATGAGGATGGGTATCTCTTTTTGGTGGACCGGGCCAAGGACATGATCATTGTGGGCGGCTACAAGGTCTTTTCCACCGAGGTGGAAAACACGTTATGCGATCATCCGGCCGTGGCCATGTGTGCCATTGTGGGCGTCCGGAACCCGGATCGTCCGGAGACCGAGATGGTGAAAATGGTGGCCCAGCGATCACCGGATCATCTCCATGTGCCTGAAGACCGGTTGCGGGAGGAGATCACTGCCTTTGCCCGGGAGCGGATGGCCCCCTACAAGATCCCCCGGATCATCGAATTCATGGACCTGCCCCTGACGGCCGTGGGGAAGATCGACAAAAAACAGCTTCGCGTGGACTGAGCTGCGAAACCGCCGGGTATTTTGGGTTGAGAAATTAAGAAATGCGGGCAAAACAAAGGGTCGGCGATGATAGGCTGGCCCTTGGATTTTTTTGGTGATCCCACGGGGAATCGAACGCACCCAAGGCCTGCAAGCCCCAGTTGCCGGCATGAGGGAGGCCGGTTTCTCCCTTGGAATTAAAAAACATACTGGATAGCCGGATAACGATATTTAATAAGCGGGGTGGTCGGTTAGCTCCTCCTCTCAGGTGGCGAAATATAATTCAACCAGTCGTACCCGTCCT
>JAEINQ010000006.1 GCA_016342285.1 Desulfobacterales bacterium | reverse complement strand
CCGGCAGAGGCGAAGGTGACAAAAAAATCAGTCAATGTGGCATAAGTAAATGCGACAACTATCTTGACAGACACCGAAGGCGTTGGCCCTAAGACCGCGAAGAAAATCGTAAGACACTTTGGGAAAGACACGCTTGAGATATTTGAAAATGAGATCGAGAAGCTTACGGAGATCACATGAACTGCTGGAATTGAAGCTTGACGAACGGATACCGGGTTTCCAAACGAAACCAAGAATGCTTCCGAAAAGGCCAATAGAATCAAACTGTTGTAATCGAAGGGGGTTACTTCTTGCTCTTTTTGGATCCTTGGCACTTCATTGCCGCTTTTACCGTATAGCAGCCATTTTTTGAAGTTCCGCCGCAGCTTCCGTCTTTAATTTCGAAAGACTTGCCCTTGCATTGGTGGGCATGCTGAAGCTTGCTGTTTAACACTTTCCCGCTGCATTTTTTTCCCGAGTAACAGACATTTTGCCCCCCGGCCCAGGCACCGGCCATCAAGCCTGAAAGAAACAGCACAAACACCATGGTGGTGACGCTCATCATCATCTTTTTCATCATCTTCTCCTTTTCATTGGGTGGTGATTCTTGTTGCAACGATCAAACCGATTTGGATGGTATCCTGTTTGGACCCGAGTTCGTCATTGGCATCAAATCGAAACGGCCTGATCAGTATCGCTCGGCAATGGGGCGGTGGGATTGTTACGGCGCTTTTTGATTGCGGAGAGGCCGGCGACGACGGCAAGAAGGCTGGCTGCCGTCAGGATGGCGCCCAGAGGATCGAACAGGGACAGGGCTGCTGTGGCCATGGCCAGTGCGGCCAGCCCAACCCATCGCCGGACCCGTTGGTTGGCCATGGCCACCAGAAGAATCACGGTGGTCAGGAAGAAAACGTCGGTTCCCGGAGCGGGCGGTGTCCAGCCGGCGACTGGCGGTGTTTCCTGGCTAAAGCTCAGGCTCAAGGTCGGAATGCTCGGTGGTTTCAGGGATAGGGAAAAGGCCACTGTCGGCAGGGCGATGGACGGCGGTTTCAGGGCGAAGCTCAGGGCGAAGCTGGGCAGGGTGATGGCCGGCGGCTTCAGGCCGAAGCTCAACGCAAAGGCGGGCAGGGTGATGGCCGGCGGTTTCAGGCCGAAGCTCAAGGCGAAGCTGGGCAGGGTGATGGACGGCGGTTTCAGGCCTATTGACAGCTTGAACGCGGGCAGGGTAATTTTGGGAGGGGTCAGATTCATGACGTCTCCTTGGTTTGGATCCAACCGGCCACTGAAATACCCATGGGTCGGTTAATGCGGCGTTTCATCTTGATTATTACGCCCCCGCGTGCGTGGGCCGGTCGGGCGGCGGGTTTGAAGAGGCCTACGAAGAGGCATTACGCCCCCGCGTGCGTGGGCCGGTCGGGGGCGGCGGCGTTTTGCGGCTGGCTGCGGTCATTACGCCCCCGTGTGCGTGGGCCGGTCCATCTTTTAACCTTCGGTCTTCAGCCTTTCGCCTTCAGCCTCTAAAAATAGCTCTCCTTACCCCCGCACAGTTCGATAATAAAACTCAGGGCCTTGGCTACCCGCTCGGCATCGGCGGCGTCGTTGGTGTACAGGTACAGGGCATGGGAATTTTCCACCGTGCCGTTTTCGCTGTTGAGTACCCTTTTCTCGCCGTTGGTGGCAAAGAGCGAAATGAGATTGTCTTCCACCTGGTAGAACTTCGGGTTGAGGTCCTTCAGGCGCGCTTTTCCGATAAAGACCAGGCGCGGTTTGGCGAACTTTTTCTTGCTGTACATCTGTTTGGCCGTTATCTCGCAGGCATCTTCGGAAAAATTGACGACCTGGAAACAGTATTCTGTACCGCATTCGCGTTGGATCAGTGTTTTTTCCCTTACGAATTTCAGCGCTTCTTCCACTTTCACGGGGTGTTCCGCCCAGGCCGTGCCGGCAAAGACAACTCCGATCCAACCCATTACGCCCAGTCCAAATCGTATCCATGGCATCATTGCGTTCTCCTTTGCGTCAGTCGTCGTCCCCTTCACCGGCAGGTTCCCCGCATTCCTTACAGAGGCCGTCGGGGCCGATGACGCCGATACAGTTGCCGTTGGCGCAGAGTCGGCGGTTTTTCCATTCGACATCAACGTCATTTTCCGGGATATCTTCGACATCAACGCCACTTTCCGGGATGTCTTCGATTTCGACGGGCTCGGGTTTGCCGTCCATCGTCTCCTGTGGTGGTGGGGGCGATTCAGGATCGGCCTCAACGGGTTCGTTGTCAGTCACTGGCGGAGAAGCCGGTGGGGAAGGGGGCGCCAGATCGTCTCCGGAGGGTTTCCCGCACTCCTTGCACCGTCCATCGGGGCCGATGACGCCGATGCAGTTGCCGTCGATGCAAAGGCGGCGGTTTTCCCAATCCAGATTGTCTTCGTGGTTCGGGGCGTTGGTCATGTAACGGTTCCTTTCTTCTGTTGCCTATAGCGGAAAACCGTGCCGGCGTCAAAGCCTACCTGTTACATCCTCTCCGGGGGCATCGACCACCTTCAGGCCCACCAGGCTGTGCCCTTTGAAACGTCCAAGGTTTTGACGGGTCACATGGCTGATACGGGTTCGCAGTGTCTGCCCAGATGCCGCGGACGATATCTTCCGGTATTCCATTTCCAGAATGTCGCCGACGGTCAAATGGGGCAGGATGTTCGAATCCTGCCGCACCATAATGCACAGTCCCTGGGATGAAATATCCCGGATTTTGAATTGATAGAGATAGGGCATCCCCTGAACGGAGAATTGCACACTTTGAAATTGTTCCAGAAAGGTGCGGGGTTCGGCCCGTCGTTCCATCTCCGTCGACGTTGGATCCGGCTGGTCCATGGTGCATCTCCCTGTGGCTTCCCTTTTGGGTCCCGAGGCCGGTATGGCGTTCTACGTAGATTCCGAATCTCAAAACGATTTGAAATATAAACCTAAAGTATTTTATTCAAAGGGTCGATGTCAAGGTCAGGAGGATATTCCAATGGATCTAACCATCTCCAGGACAACGCCCGTGAGTCGGGTATCTTCGAGAAATGAGGGAACCATTATACCCGTTCGAAAATCCGGTCTCCGCGAGGAGCGTCAAAAAAAGAAGCGTGAGCGCCAGGACCACCCCGGCAACGGTGTGGTGGTCCGCCTGTCATCGCAGCGAGACCGGGATGCTTCGGCAAAAAAGGACGCCGCCGGGGCCTGACAACAGCACGGCCGGGGCTATGTTGGTTTTGCCTGAATCCGTGAAGGACGGTTTTGCGGGGTGGTCCCGAAGCCTTAAGGGGCCGATGCCAATCGGCGTGGCCAACTTATCAGTGATGAACCCGTAAATATTAATTTGCTACGGATCACGCGGGAGGCAGAGATAACAAAGGTACACCAAGAACAATTCTCTGTGTGCTCAATGATCTCTGTGGTTAAAAAGCGGCTTTCGATGAAACCATCATCCTTGGTGGGTGTTTGATCGACCCGACCCGATCCGGGCGAGCGATCCCTTTCCGTTGTATTCCCCGAGGCTTTATGCTAATCGGTTTCCAGCTTGAACTGGAATGCACATGGAAAACCTGGAGATGTGAAACAATGATCGATACCCTTCGCCGAATTTACAAGAAGGTGGTCTGGGTCGCCTTGAAGCATCCCCTGACACTGGTTTTGATCTGTGTCGGTATGATTTTCGAATTTGTCGTTTCTCTGCCCTTTGCCATCATGTGCCGGCTGGATAGCCGGGTCCGTCGCTCCTAACGCCCCTCTTTGCTCGGCCCCCTCTGAAGCTTTTTTTTCTATTCATTCTGCCCATTGTAGAAAAACGGTGATGCGTCGCTATCGTTGACAGCCCCGCGTCAAGTCTGTTATTATCCGAAAATTCATAGTTTTTTTGAATTTGGGAAAACTGCCGGGCAATGGCTGGGAATGCGTTCGTTGGGAGACTGGCATGGCCAAGAAGCTGAAGTTTTTCATCGTAGACGACGACCGAATTTTTCTCAAAATGATGTCTCGGTTTCTCGAGCCCGTCGCCGAGAGCGTGGCTCTGAACAGCTCCAGCGCCGATGCCCTTCCCGATATTATCGCCCAGAAGCCCGACTGTGTGCTGCTGGACATGATGATGCCTGAATTTGACGGCCTTGAGATGATTCAGCGCCTGCGACAGCACAGGGAACTCGACGCAACGAAGATCATCGTTATTTCCGGAAAGACCTATGAGTTTGACCGCCACCGGGCACTGAACTTCGGGGCGGACGGATACATCACCAAGCCGGTCAAATCCGAAGCGGTGGTGGAACAGATCCTTCGCATTGTCGAAGACAGGGTCGAGTTGCGCTTTTGGGGCATCCGAGGAACCTTGCCGGTTCCGGGACCTCGAAGCATTCGCTATGGCGGCAATACCAGTTGCGTGAGTCTTGAATTCCCCCGGGGCACGCTCTTCGTTTTCGATGCCGGATCCGGAATCAAGGTCCTTTCGGACCATCTCATGGCCGAAAAGCCCCACTTGGCGGCCGCTAAAATATTCATATCCCACCCCCATTGGGACCACATCAATGCCCTGCCATTCTTTGTTCCCCTCTACCTGCCGGGAAAGGAATTCGAGATCTGCGGCCCGGCCCACGGCGACATCACCATGCGGGAACTGATTTCGGGGCAGATGGACGGGGTCTACTTCCCCATCAAGATCAAGGAGTTTAGCGCAAGGGTCTATTTCAGGGATCTCAAGGAAGAAGAGATTGAGATCGACGGCATTCGTGTCCGGACCATGCTGCTCAATCATCCCGGATACTGCCTTGGATATCGCATCGCTTACAAGGATCGAATCGTTTGCTACGTCACCGACAACGAGATCTATCCGCCGGACAGTGAATTTTACAACCCCTACTACGTCAACCAGTTGATTGATTTTGTCAAAGGCGCCGATGTGCTGATCACCGATTGCACGTATACCGCCGACGAATACGCCACCAAGGTCAACTGGGGCCATTCTTCAGTTGAGCAGGTGGCGGATCTGGCCGGGCGGGCTGAGGTAAAAACCCTTTGCCTGTTCCACCATGACCCGGGCCAGTCCGACGACGACATCGACGGCAAACTGGCGCTGGCAAGGGGCGTGCTCAAGAACCGTGGTGCCAGTACCCAGTGCCTGGCGCCCATCGAAAAACAGCTTTTCCGTATCTGACAACGCCGTTTCGAAATAGGCTTCCACGTCCTCGGGGCGCGTTCAGAGTCGGTTGGCTATGCCGAGACGCCTATGTTGCCAGTGACAAAAGTGAACTAAAGTTGGGCGTGAGCTAAAGTTGACAGACCCGTAAAAAGTCATTTGAAACCACGAGGCACAACGATCACAAAGAAAAAATCCGTTAATTTAGTGGGTTAACTTTGTGTCCGTTGTGGTAAATTCGAACTTTTCACAAGACCATCAACTCTAGTCACTTCAGCTCACTTTAGGCACTCCACACTGATATGGGGGCGGCAGCTCAGCCCCTGTGGGGGTAAACCAAAGCCTGGTCCTCTGGGCCAGTGTTCTTTACTGGAGGCAGTGTGTGAAACGAAATGCAGCCGTGATGATCTTGACACTTTTGGCCCTGTCTTTTTTTTGTTCGTTGCTGCCCGGATGCCAGGGACCGGTGGTGCCGCTGACCCAGCAGGTGCGCCAGGAGTTTTCGTCCTATCTGCCGGATATTCAGGTTTACGTCAGCAGTGAAATCCTTTTGGTTCGTGAATCCGAATCCGAAGAAAAAGGGGTTATTGACAGTGGGGCCAATATTCGGGTCCGGAAGGAAAAGACGATCGAGTCCATTACGATACCGAGCCATACGCCGGGGATCATTGTGGGGGGCGAGGGCGATACCCTTCAGGTCCAGTTCGAATCCAGCGCGGGTGAAACCGGGCGCGTTCTCCCTTTTTCTCTTCGGCTGTCCGCCCGGGCGGACGGAGGCCCGAAACACGCCATTTTCATCTTTGACCTCGAAGAGATCGAGTACGACGGCCAGCGATACCGGGTGGCCTATGAAGAAGGCAGCGTTCCCGTGACCGAAACCGACGGGGCGGTATATGATGCAAAGGCGGGCGGTACATCGGCACCGACCCAGTATATCGCTACCCGGCTCTATCCCTACCTGATGATACACCCCGTGGAAGAACTGGCCCGGCTTGAAAAGAAGAACCGTATTGTCAAAGGACTTCGGGTCGGCAAGGCGCCCTGAGTGCTTTAGCGTGGCTTCCGTCCGATATCGGGTGGCCCTCGAGCCCGGCAGGAGTCGTTTTCTTTTGCTCCCTTTTGCATCATCTATAATTGATTCCACAATATATAGCGTGTCTTCTGAAAAGCATACCAGATAGTGGTGGTGGGCCGAAGTTGTATATAAATTATACCTAATTAGCTTGACTTATATCGGTTTTGTGGTTCAATTCCTAAAAGACATTCACTTCGGGCCATGACCCGGCTTTTTTTCAGAAGAGAGATTATGGGCGGTGTTGGAAATCAGCAACGGCCCTTTTCATCGGATTGACGATGCGGTTTCATAACAACCTATGACTATCCGAAAGAAAAGAATGCTTAAGATCTGCCCCACACAAATCCACCGATTGATATTGATCCTGCTGGCGTGCCTGCTGGTTGTCTGTGGATGTGGCATCACCCAGGCCCCCAAGGCCGTCTACTTGCGGACGCGGTCCCTGGTTGGAGGGTCAGTAGACGTCACGGTGCATATCGCAGAGGATGCCAACCAGAATAACCCCATCGCCGTGGAACTGCTGGTGGTCTACGATGAAGGCCTCATGGTCCGACTGCTGGAAATGACCGCTACCCAGTGGTTTGCCCAGCGAGATCAGGTGCGACGGGACTTCAAGGATGGCGAAGGGTTTGATTCCTGGGCCTGGGAGTGGGTGCCCGGGCAAAAGATTCCGGTCCAGAAGCTTCCCCTGAAACCGACCGCCCTGGGCGCCCTGGTTTTTGCCGATTACGCCATTCCGGGAACCCATCGGTTTCGTATCGATCCCTTTGAGGACATGGTACTTGAGCTGGCCGAGACCAGTTTTACCGTCGAGACGGTTGAGGGCTTTGAAAAGCGGATTACCGAGAGCAAACTCTTCACGAACACCGACGACAAAGACAACTAGCCATCCGTGGCCGATTTAATGTATGTGCCCGGTCCGGGCCTTTGGGCACGCCTTTAGAGGAATCCGATCATGACAGACGCCCGAAATCTACCCAACGCGATCCAGTGGCACGAAGGGATGCTACTGGCCCCCCAGCATTTCCAGCAACTTTCCGCGCGTCTTGATGCGTTGCTTCACTATCATGTCATGGCTGCGTCACCGTTTCACTGGGGCATTCAAACCCTCAAAATCGATCCGGTGCTGCTCATTGAGGGGACGTTTCGTGTCCAGATGATTGAGGCCGTGATGCCCGATGGGCTGGTGGTCTCCTACCAGGCCGAAGGCGCCTCGCCTCTGGAGGTGGACCTGACCGAGTATGCCGAAGAGATGGCAGAGGTGCCCCTGACCATTTATCTGGCGGTTCCTGCCATCAAGAGTGGTCAGGCTGTGACCAAAGGTGTGTTGGCCCGGTACGACTCCGTTGAGGGCAAGCCCGTTGCCGACGAGAACACCGGCGACACTGAGATCGCCATTCCCCGGATGAAGCCTCGGATAGCGTTGATTGCCGGCGAAACCCCGGCCCAGAAATACTGCAGTTTCCCCCTGGCCAAAGTCGGGTACAAAAACGAGACCTATGCCCTGACCGATTTTGTGCCGCCGTCTTTGGCCGTCCCGGTTAACTCTGACCTGGGGCGCCTGTGTGGGACCATCGCCCGGCGGTTCAGGGAAAAGGCCGTCTTTTTGTCTGAGCGCATCAATGCCCCTGCTGCCGCCTTGCGTGGCCCCGTGACCCTGGAAACCAAACTGCTGATTCATGCCATGGTTTCCGGGTTGCCCGCCTTTGAAGGGCTGATCAATACCGGCCGGGCCCATCCCTACAACGTCTACCTGGCCCTGTGCCAGCTATCCGGCAATCTGGCCGCTTTGGGCACCGGACTGGTGCCGCCGGTGCTCCAGCCATACAACCACAACGATCCCTTGGCCGCCTTTGCCGAGGCCCAGGCGTTTGCTTTCCGCATGATCGACGAGGGGATCGTCGAGTCTCACACGGCCATTGCCTTTGATTACGAAAACGGCGTCTTTGGTTTGACGTTACGCCGGGAGTGGACCACGCCAACCCTGATCATCGGCGTGCGCGGTCGTTCCGACATGCCCCAGGAGATGATGGAGACCTGGATGCGCGAAAGCCTCATCGGATCGGCTGCTGGAATATCTTCACTGCAGGAGAGACGGATTCGGGGGGCGGTCCGGGAGAAAATCGATCAAGACGCTGATCTGGTGCCGGCCCGAGGGGTGGTGCTCTATTCCGTAAAAGTAGATGCTGAGTTTATCGATCCCGACAAGGTCCTTCAGGTGCTCAATACCTCCGATCCCCAGAACAAACGGGGGCCGGCGGAAATTGTCCTGTATATAAAGAACACCCAATGAACCCGTTGGCACAAGGCCCAAGGTCATGAAACCGACAGAATTGGAAAACTCGTTTCTGCTTCGGCAGTTTCAGGACTTTTACCGGGAGGTAATCGCCCAGAAGACCGCCATTGTCCAGGCGGCCGAGGGCCCGAAGATCGCGCCCCAGTCCGGCGCGGAAGACACGGCCAAAGAGGGCCTGCATGCCGTCCAGATCCGGCTCATGCGGATTTTGGAAGAACAGGTGCTCGAGTCCAGGCGCCGGGGCGGCGAATACGGTGTCAATTATTACCGGAAAGCCCAGTATGTCATGGCGGCCCTGGCCGACGAGATCTTTTTGCACATGCGTTGGGAGGGCCGGGATCTGTGGAAATCGAACCTGCTCGAATTCAAGTTTTTCGGAACCCATGTGGCCGGGGAGGTTGTCTTTGAGAAGATTGAGGCGCTGCTGCGCGAACGCGACCCGGCCATGATCGAGATTGCCGCTGTCTACCAGTTGGTGCTGGCCTTGGGATTCCGGGGAAAATTCCGTGACCGGGACGATGGCGGGCAGATCGATCATTTTCGCAGCCAGCTCTACACCTTTATTTTCCACCGCAATCCGGATCTGTTCAACAGCGGCAAGTTGCTGTTTTCCGACGCATACGACTACACGCTGGATCAGGGCGAAGGCAAGCGGCTTCCCTATATGCGACGGTGGATCGGGGTGATTGTGTTGCTGATCGTGGTGTTTTTGGGGGTCTCTCACGGCATATGGGAACACTCGACGCGGGACCTGGTCGATATAGCAGAGGATATCATTAGTGGTAGCAATTCGCTGAACCGGTGACACAGGGCAAATGATGCGATGTCTGACGGAATAGGTTTTTACGCAAAGCGATGGGGTAGGTACTACCTTTTTGCGGCTTTTGTCGCGGTGGTGTACTGGTTCAGAAGAGTCCTCGTGGCGCTGGCGACCACTCACCTGACTTACCTGCTGATCGGGATCGGGATACTGATCCTGCTGATCCTGGTTTACCTTTTCTTTTTCTTCAGGTCGGCAAAAAAGAAGACTGCCGCCGATGCCGCGGTGGAGGAAGCCGAGGCTCCGGAGCCCGAACCGGAGGAAGCCATTTCAGCGTCCGAGGTGGCCAAGGCCAAGCTGTCGTCAATGCGGTTGAGAAAGATTTTTTCCCGAGCCTTGAAGGTCATGCGGACCAATATCACCGGGCGGGACTACCGTTACCGAATCCCCTGGGTCCTGATGCTGGGTCAAAGCGGATCGGGCAAGACCAGCACCCTTGGCCAGGCAGGGTTCAAGATGCCCCTGGGCGGTCCCTTTGGCGGTCGGGCTGGTGAACGGGACGAATGCAAATGGTGGTTTCTGGAAAAAGGGGCGGTCATCGACGCCTCGGGCGATCTCGTTCTGGGCGCGGACGGTTTCTCGGCCAATGACCGGCTCTGGTCCGCGATGCTCCGCCTGCTGCAGAAGTATCGGCCCGAGCGGCCCATCGACGGCGTGGTATTGACCATCCCTTGCGAGGAACTCATCGGAAAAGGCGGCCAGGACGGCCCGGACCTGGATCAGGCCTCCAGAAAGGCCGATCTACTCAACAAGAAGCTGTTGCACGCCCAGAAAGTATTGGGCATGCGGTTTCCCGTCTATGTCCTGGTGACCAAATGCGACCAGGTGACCGGCTTTCAGAGCTTTTGCCAGAATCTTCCCGATGACAAGGCCGGCAACATGTTCGGATGGTCTTCCCCCCATTCGGCCAATGCCGCCTATACCGGAGAATGGGTCCCTCAGGCCTTCCAGCGCATCAATCGCGATCTGTTCGAGAATCAGTTCGAGATGTTCGCCGAAGGAAAGCAGCTCTGGGATCCGGAGAGCCTCTTCCTGTTTCCTGAAAATCTCAAGGCGCTTCAGGCGCCGCTTCAGATTTACCTGGACCGGCTTTTCCGCCAGAGTGTCTACCACGATTCCTACCTGTTTCGCGGGCTCTATTTTTGCGGTGAAAGCGGTGTCGACCAGGTCCGCAGCGCACCGGCCAAGGCCTATTTCTTAAAAGAACTTTTCGACAAGAAGATTTTTCCCGAGTTCCGTCTGGCCCGGCCCCAGGCCCGGGCCCTGGTGTCCCGGAACCGGGCCGTGATCGCTGCCCAGGTGGCGACGTTGATCATCGCCTTGGTGGGCGGATTGGGGCTATGGCAGGCCTACGGCCGGCTTCAGGACGACAAACGGGCCATGGTGCCGGTTTTCCGCCAGATCGACCGAGACTTCAGGGCGCTGCGCCAGGCCGACAAGGGGCCCGAAGGGCTCCTGCTCTACAATGCCCTGCGCCACGGCAGCGTCTCCATCACCTTCGGCAAGAGCGCCATGAACCTTTTCCAGGGGATGACCAATTTCAGAAGCATGAGCTATCTGTTCATTCCCTCGTCGTGGTTCAGCAATATTCACGGCGAACTCCGACGCTCCATGACCCTGGCCTATGACGGTATCATTTTAAAGGCCCTGTATATCGAATTGCTGCAAAAGGCCAAAGCGATCTTCGAGTCCACGGGTCAGGGCTCGTCAGGGACCGCCTCGGACCCGGGCGAGGTCGTGGCCATCGCCGATACCAACGAGTTCATCGAACTCAAGGCCTTTGTGGACAATCTCCAGGAACTCCAGCAGCATGCCGATCTCTACAATTCCCTTAGAACCTCCAAAAACCTCAAAGACCTGGGGCTGGTGGTCAAGTATCTTTTTAACCTGGAACTGCCGTCAGGCTTTTACAAAAACGCCCGGTATTATCATGACGCCCTGGGGCAGGGCGACTACCGGGTTTTTGACCCGTCTATTTTTAAACTCAAGGCCAAGTTCTTCACCCTTCGAAAACTCACTCGCAACCTCTACGCGCGGCTCTATAATCCCAACCAGGTGGAAGTGGCCCTTCAGCGGCTCTCCTTTGTCCTGGACAAATTTGCCCGCCAGAGACGTCGGCCCACCGGTGAAATCCGGCTCATCCACGAAGTGCTCGACACCATCGACCGGACCGAATCCCAGTTGGGCCGCTCGGAATTCGCCTGGATGTTCAAGGATACCTTCGATCTGGGAGAGCCGTTCAACCAGGTGATGACCGCCGTGGAGGAATCGGGGTTTCTCGGACCGGACCTGCGCGAGGCATCCGAGACGGCCGGGCAGGAAGCCTTTGACCGGCTCCAGGTGACGTTGAAGGACAAACAGTCCATTCTGACCGGCCGACTGCTGGCCCTGCGCGGCGAGGCGGTGGAAGATGAGTTGGGTGATTCCATGCCATTCGGTGAAGCCGAGGCAGGGGCCGTTCCCGAAGTGGACAATGAAGAATTCTTCGCCGATTTTCAGGGTGCCGATATCGTGGACATCAACGAACCCGACGGCCCCATCGTGCCTGAAGCCGATATGGAGGACATGGACGAAGAGCCCGAATTTGCCGATGACGAGGATTATGAGTTTGACGAAGATGAAGAACCGGCCGAGGAGATGATCGCCAACCGCCTTTCCGGATCCGTGGTGGCGTTGAAAAAGGAGTTGGAGCAGTTGCTTGGCCAGAATTTCATGGCCGAGGACCTCGGTGCCCAGAAGGACCTCAAGTTGCCGCCCGGGACCCGGCTTCGGTGGGACAAGAACCTGCTGGGCGAAGCGGTCAAGCTTTTCGAACCTTACGAAACCTACAAGCAGGACGGTCTCGGCAGGTTTCCCCTGGATCTGCAGCACACCATGGAAAATCTGGCCAAGGAGAACCTGGAAACCAAGGTGCTCGACCTGATTTCCCGTGCCCAGAATTTCGAGCCGGTGGAAATGGATTTTGCCGGTCAGCTTCAAGAAACAGACATTCTGATGGAGATTCGAAACTTTGCCACCTCCGCGGGGATGCTCAATCAACTGGTGACTTATTTCAACGATCTGGATCTGGTTCGCTCCTACCAGGTGCTTTCCGATCTGCTTTACTGGCAAACCGCCACCCTCATGACCGCCTTCAACGGGTTCCTGGAAGACGAAGACCTTTACGGTATCAAGGGCGGAGATTTTTCCTGGTGGGACGGCACGGCCCCGCTGACGACCACGGCCTTTGGGGTTGAGGACGAAAAGGAACTGGAGAATTACCTCAATTTCCAGCGTACCCGCATCAGTCATCTGGCCGACGAGTATGCCAAACCCCTGGTGAGTTTTTTCCAGAATACCCGAATCCTGAGAAACCGGGAGGAGGAACGGATCTTGTTCCGGTGGGAACGGATCATCGCTGAACTGGAAAAATACCAGAACAAAAAGCCCGGCAATTCGGTGGCGGAGCTGGAAAAATTCATCCTGTCGGAATTATCCGGCATCACCGTGGACAATTACTTCGAGAAGATTCCCAGGGCTGACCTGCCGGCCACCAGCGGCGATATTTTTCTCCAGCGGCGAAACGAGGTGCGACGGCTCTTGTTCAGCCGCTGCCAGAGGCTGGCATCGATTCGGATTCAGCAGAGCTACGGCGCCCTGGTCGCCCATTTCAACGACAACCTGGCCGGCCGGTTCCCCTTTGCCGCCTATTCGGGGCGGACCCTTTTTGCCGAGGCAGACCCCGGGGACATTCGCGACTTCTACCGGATTCTGGATGTCCACCAGCAGACCCTTGAAAGCGTGCTCAAAGCCAACGGCGAGTTCGGCGCCTCTGGAGACCGCGCCCGTGCCTTTATTGATGAGATGGTCATGGTCAGGGCGTTTTTCCGGTCCTATATCGGCGAGGCGCCTGGTGAAAAGACCAAACCGCCAGCCGAGTTGTTGCCGACTTTCGATCTGGATGTCCGCTTCCGTGCGAACAAGGGCAAGGAAGCCATGGCCAACCGGATCATGGATTGGCGCCTGACCGTGGGTGATCAGTCTATTGAAAAGCGAAAAGAGAACAAGGTTGTTCGGTGGCAGTACGGAACACCCATCGGGTTGACCATGCGCTGGGCGAAAAACGCCCCAGACTATCCGGTATTTGCCGGCGACGCCCCAGGCGTCAAGGTGAGAGACCGCAGCATTTCCTTTTCTTTTGACAATCAGTGGTCGCTGCTTACCATGTTAATGGCCCATGCCGGTGATTCGGGAGATTTCGACCAGCTCAGCGATCCCAAGCCGCATACCTTAAAGTTTACCGTGGAAGCCAAACGCCGCGGTGTTAAACCCCATGAGGGGGATCGTTTCCAAATGCGGGCCTATGTCCGGGTGACCCTGCTCTCGGCCGACAAGGCAAAGAGCGTTCAGACCCTGCCGGTGTTTCCCGTGCGCGCTCCTGAGATCAAATTGCTGAAATTGGCTGCCAGACCTGCGGCCAACAAGGAATAATTCCATGAGCGAAAAAGACAAAACCCTGTCACCGCGTTCCGATGTCTCCGGGGCGGCCGCTGCCGACCATAGCGCAAACCCCGGTACGATCCCCCTGGATCTGGATGTGGAAGCGCTGCTTGTCCCCATCGAAGGCGACCGGCCGACGGGATCGGACCTGCGCTACGAAGGGACTTACGACAGCATTCAGGATGCGCGACGCGAGGAGGATGCCGCACTGCCCCAGGGGATCTGGGAACGGGACCTGAAGCGGGCCGACTGGCCGGAGGTCAAGCGGCTTTGCGTCGATGCCCTGGATCGTCGCAGCAAGGACATTCAGTTGGCTGTTTGGCTTATGGAGGCCCTGATCCCCCTGCATGGATTCGACGGTGCCCGGGCCGGTCTCAAGCTCCTCACCGGCCTGGTGGAAAAATACTGGGACGATTTATTGCCGTCCATAGAGGACGATGATCTGGACGGACGGGTCGCACCACTGGTATGGATGAACGAGAAACTCTCTTTAAAGCTCAAGCTCGTCCCCATCACCCGGCCGCGGTCCATGGACGCCAGACCTTACTGCTTTGCCGACTGGGAAACGGCCAACCGCCTGGAAAAGCTCGCTGTCAAGGACAAGCATGCCGTGGCCAATGCCGAGGCCGAGGGGAAGGTGACCCGGGCTAAATTTCTTGGCAGCGTCATGTTCACCCCGGGCACGTATTATGCCCGGCAGGATGCTGTTTTGTCGGCGTCGTTGGCCCTGCTGGAAACCCTGAACAGCCTTTCCGACGAAAAATGCGGCAGGGCAGCGCCGAGTCTGAACCTGTTCCGCCAGACCCTGGAAAGCGTTCAGGGCCTGGTGAGAAGTTTTCTCAAGGAAAAACAGGCAGAAATGCCTCAAACCCCCATCGAGGCGACGGCCCAGGCGGATGTGGATGCGATCGGTGCGGCGCTTCCCTTGTCCACTCTGGCTATCCATAGCCGCGAGGAGGCCTACGCCATTCTCAGTGCCGCGGCCGACTATCTGTTTATTCACGAGCCCCACAGTCCGACGCCGCACCTTATCAGGCGAGCGGTGACTTGGGGCCGGATGCCCCTTTCTGACCTGCTTCGGGAGCTGATCGGTGATGACGACAGCAATCTTCGGCAGATCTTCAAGCTGCTGGGAATTCGGTACAACCCGGAACCCTAGCGCTGCTGCATATCGATAACCCGCTGGAATCTATACCAACAAACAGGAAAAGGAGGATGTTATGGCAGAAAGCACGCAACACAAACTTGATCGTATCCGGCCGCCACGGGTGCAGATCACCTATGATGTGGAGATCGGCGGGGCCATCCAGATGAAGGAACTGCCCTTTGTCGGCGGTATACTGGCGGATTTGTCCGGAAAGCCCGACGAGCCCCTGCCCAAGGTCAAGGACCGCAAGTTTGTCGAAATCGACCGGGACAATTTCAACGACATCATGGCGTCCATCCGTCCACGCCTGGCCTTTCAGGTCGATAACAAACTGGTCGACGACGGCAGCAAGATGAATGTGGAATTGCGTTTCAGCCATATGGACGATTTTGATCCGGTGGCCGTTCTCAAACAGATCAAGCCGCTGAAGAAGCTCTACGAAGCCCGACAGCGCCTGGCCGACCTGCTCACCAAGCTCGACGGCAACGACGATCTGGACAAGCTGCTTCAGGATGTGGTTCAGAGTACCGAGAATATGGAGGAACTCAAGTCCCTGACCGCCACGGAGGAAGGCGACGGTGGCGATGCCGATGCGGCCGCCGAGGAAGCCCCCACTGAAGAGGGCGGCGAATAACCGAACCGATGCGAACGACGACGGTCCGTCCGTCTTCGACCTTTTAAGGAGGCTAACATGGCTGAAGAACAAGAAGCACAGGGTGCAGGAACAGAAGAATTGGGCCTGCTTGATACCATTATCTACAACGGTCAGATGGTGCGCGACGATTCCCAAATACCTTATGCCAAGGATCTCATTGGCGAGTTCGTCAACCAGATCCTGGCCGAGGGGATGAGCGTCAGTGCCGACACGGCCGCCATGATTAACGAACAGATCGCCAAGATTGACGAACTGGTGACCAAACAGCTCAACGAGGTGCTGCACCAAGAGGATTTCCAGAAACTCGAAGGGTCCTGGCGGGGCCTGAACTTCCTGGTGATGAATACCGAAACCGGGACCATGCTAAAGCTGCGGTTGTTGAACATCTCCCAGAAAGAGCTGCTCAACGACCTGGAAAAGGCGGTGGAGTTCGACCAGAGCCAGCTTTTCAAAAAGATCTACGAAGAAGAATACGGCACCTTCGGTGGCAGTCCCTACACCATGATGGTGGGGGATTACGAGTTCGGCCGCCATCCCCAGGACATGGCGCTGCTGGAGAAAATTTCCAGCGTGGCCGCCGCGGCCCATGCCCCGTTTATCGCCGCGGCAAGCCCCAAAATGTTCGACATGGGCGGGTTCACCCAACTGGGCGTTCCCCGCGACCTGGCCAAGATCTTTGAAAGCGCCGAGCTGATCAAATGGCGTTCCTTCAGAGACAGCGAGGATTCGCGCTACGCCACCCTGGTGGTGCCCCATATCCTCATGCGCCTGCCCTACGGGGCCGATACGATTCCCGTGGAAGGGCTCAGCTATGAGGAGGACGTGGACGGCCGTGATCACAAGAAATACCTCTGGGGCAACGCCGCTTACGCCCTGGCCCAACGGATTACCAACGCCTTTGCCCTGCACAAATGGTGTGCGGCCATCCGCGGCGTTGAAGGCGGCGGTCTGGTGGAGGGGTTGCCGACCCATACCTTTACCACCGACGAGGGGGATATCGCCCTGAAGTGTCCGACGGAGATTGCCATCACCGATCGCCGGGAGAAGGAACTAAACGACCTGGGATTCATCTCCCTGGTCCATTGCAAGGGGACCGACTATGCGGCCTTCTTCGGCGGGCAGACCACCCAGAAGCCCAAAGTCTATAACACCGATGACGCCAATGCCAATGCGCGCGTCAGCACCGTGCTTCCGTACGTGCTGGCCGCTTCGCGTTTCGCCCATTACATCAAGGCCATCATGCGTGACAAGATCGGCAGTTTCATGACGGCTGAAAACGTGTCGGTTTTTCTCAACACATGGATCAACAACTACACCCTGGGCCAAGACGACGCCGGCCAGGACATCAAAGCCAAGTACCCCCTGCGCGAGGCCCGGGTGGATGTCTCTGAAATTCCGGGCAAGCCCGGTTGCTACAATGCGGTGATCTTTCTCCGACCTCACTTCCAGCTCGAGGAGCTCACCGCCTCCATTCGGCTTGTGGCGGAACTGCCGCCGCCGGCCGAATGATCCATTGCCCGGCACCCCGGTAACGGGGGGATGGGCGATAGGACGGCAGATCGGCCCAGGCGATAGTTTTTTTTGGGATAATTCGGGCGCCGCTTGCACCCTGCGGGGTGCAACGCGGTAGCGCCCGATAAGCGAGAAAAGGGAGAACGACCATGTCAACCAATATGTTTTTAAAGCTAAAGGGTATTGACGGTGAGGCCGAGGATGAGAAACACGGCAAATGGATCGAGATCCTTAGCTGGGGACACAGTTTCGAGCAACCGGTTACGCCGTATCGGCCGTCCACCGGTGCCACGGTAGAAAAATGCAAGCACGAACTGATCACCACGGCCAAGTACCTCGACAGTGCTTCCGCAGCCATTTTAAAAGCCATCTGGGGGGGCAAGCTGCTCGATGATGCCAAAATCCAGTGTTATCGGTCCGACGGTAACAACGTGCCGATATTGTACCTGGAGATTATTATGGAGGATGTGATTATTTCAACTTACTCCATATCCGGGGGCGAGGGGGATATCCCCCAGGAGGAACTGGGTCTGTCCTACGGTACCATTTCTTACTCATATAAGCCGATGAACAAGCTGACCGGTGCGGCGGGATCGCCCTTGCTTGCCAAGCACAACTTGGTGAAAAATGTCGTGAGCTGATTTGCCGGCGGGTGGAGGCAGAGCAGCCCCCACCCTATCCGCACGATGACCAAACCGAGGCGGCCGTTGCCCTGCGGGGGACCGGTTGCCACGGTCGTGCGGACCGGTATCCATGACTTCGGGCCGGAGGCGGCACCGGATAGCCGCCGGAATGCCGCTTCCGGCCGCTTCATTTATGTCTCCAGGCGTTTAAAAAATTTTGTACCCAAGGCCCCATGCCCTTCCCAGGGGTTTGGATCTTGGATGGCTATCCCCATGACGGGCACGAAACGGCCCGCATCGGTGATAATGGAGGCGTCTTGTGGCCACCAACATGTTCATGAAACTGACCAACAGCATCAAGGGGGAGGCCGAAGACGATTTCCACAAGGGGTGGTGCGAGATTAAATCCCTATCCCAGGAATTTTCCAACGAAGCGTCACTCAGTAAAAAAGATCCAAAAAAAAAGATCGTCAAGGCCGCGCACAAGGAACTCAAGATCACCAAATATGTGGACCAGGCGACCACCGCCATTCTCAAGGCCTGCTGGCAAGGGACCCGGATCAAGTGCGTAATCATCGAGTGCTTCCGGGCCGACGGACAGAACAAGGCCCTGAAATATTTCGGCATTCGGCTCGACAATGTCCTTATCAAAAATTACGAACTCAAGAGCAGTGAGGGAGACATTCTCGAGGAAGACCTTGAACTGCTTGGCACCAAGGCCGAATACACCTATCGGCCCATGGACAAGTTGCTGGGTACGGCCAAGCCGCGAATGATCGCCTCCCACAACTTGATCGAGAACATTGTATCGTGAGGCTGTGCCTTGGGATAAATGACGCCGTCTGTTCGGGTGCTGAGAACTGGCCGCGGGGATGAATCGACCATGCCGGAGAAAAAACAGCCGAGAAGGGCCAGGGCCTCGCTCATCGACCGGCTCATCGATCACGCGCCGAGAGAGACCCGGGAGATCCGGCCCCTTCGCACCCTGAACCGGGAAGCGTTTCGAGCCGCCATCCGGCGTGATCTGGGCTGGCTTCTCAACACGCGCACGTCGCTGGCTACCGACGACTTTGACGATCGGGAGTTGACTGTCCTTGAATACGGCATCCCCGACTTTGGGGGGTTTTCCCCGGAGAACGAGGAGGCGCTGGAGCAGATGGCGCAGCGCGTCTCCCGGGCCATTACTGCCTATGAACCGCGGCTTGAGGGTGTCCACGTGGAGATGGCCCTGGAAATGGACACCGAACGGCGTCTTAAAATGATCATCTCGGCCGTGATGGCCGTGGGTGAATTTCGGGAACCGGTCTCCTTTCTGACCATTTTCCAGAAGGATACCGGCGAAATGGAAATCCATGACCACGAAGCAATCTGACGATCTTCTCGAGTACTACAAACGGGAACTGACCTACCTGCGAAAAATGGGGATGGATTTTGCCGAAAGCTATCCCAAGGTGGCCGGCCGGCTGGAGATGGGCATGGGTCCGTGCCCGGACCCGCATATCGAGCGCCTCATCGAATCCTTTGCCTTTCTGACCGGTCGGATCCAGCACAATATCGAAAGCGAATTTCCCCAACTGGCCACGGCCCTGCTGGGCACCATCTATCCCCATTTTCTCTCACCGGTGCCGGCCATGACCGTGGCCCGTTTTGATGTGGATCCGACCCAGGGAAAGATGACTTCCGGGCACTTGATCCCCCGGCATACGCCGCTTTTCTCCCAGACGGCCACCGACGAGGTCTGCCGCTTCCGCACCTGTTATCCGGTGACTCTCTGGCCGGTGGAGGTGGCGTGGGCAGGATTCGAATCCACGGACAAGTATGATTTTCTCGACACCATGCCCGACGTGTCGCTGGTGCTTCGGATCCGTATCCACAGTCCCGAGGGCGGGCTGGGGAAGATGGATCTCTCCCGGCTCCGTTTTTATCTGAATGCCGACCGCATGCTGGCCAACGATCTCTATGAACTGCTGTTCAGCCATTTGCGGCGTCTGGCCCTGATGCCCGAGGACGGCGGCCGTCCCCGGTTTCTTCCCGTTGAAAACCTGATGCCCGTGGGCTTTGCGCCCGACGAGGATGTGCTCCCCTATCCGGCCAACGTCCATCGGGGCTACCGCCTGATCCAGGAGTATTTCGTCTTTCCGGAGAAGTATCTTTTCTTCGATGTCGACGGCCTTGGGGCGCACAGCTCGGAGAACCACTTTGACCTGCTGTTTCTGCTGGATCAGGTTCCCACCGGTCGCCTGACCATCGACAAAGAGACCTTTTGTCTGGGGTGTTCGCCGATCATCAACCTGTTTACCAAAACCACCGATCCCATCCGCCTTGACGAGCGCCACCCCGAGTACCTGCTCAACCCGGACCAGCGTCGCCTGGCGACCACGGAGATCCATTCGATTCTTCAGGTGACGGGCGTTTCCGACGAACAGATCGAACCTTGGCCCATTGAGCCCTTCTACGCTTACAGCCACGATCTGCAGCGGCGGGGACAGCGGGCGTTCTGGCACGCCCGGCGCACGGCCACGGGCCAAAAGAGCCTTCCCGGAACCCATGTTCATCTCTCCTTCGTGGATCTGGACTTTAATCCCGCACGGTCGCCCAACACGACGGTTTTTGCCCGCACCCTGTGCACCAACCGGCGCCTGGCCGAGGACCTGCCCGCCGGGGCCGTACTGCAGATCGAACAGGCCGCCCCCCTGGCCCGTATTTATGCACTGGGTAAACCGACCCAGCAGATGGATCCGCCTTTGGACGGGGCGGCCCTGTGGAGGCTGATCTCCCACCTGTCGCTCAACTACCTCTCCCTGGGCAACGATGCCGAGAGCCTCAAGGCGTTGCGTGAGATCTTAAGGCTCTACAGTTTTGCCGACCCCGAAGCGGTCTACCAGCAGGTCAGCGGTATTCGGTCCATGACCAGTCGCAAGGTGGTCCGGCGCATCGGCGACGATGCCTGGCGGGGCTTTTGCCGGGGCATGGAAATTACCTTGGAGTTTGACGAGCGGATGTATGTGGGCAGCGGCGGGTTCCTGCTGGCAGTGGTTTTAAACCGGTTTCTGCCGCTCTACGCGTCGGTGAACACCTTTACCCAACTGGTGGTGACGAGCCAGCAGCGGGAAGGAGTCTGGAAACGATGGCCACCCATGGCTGGGGAACAAATCGTTCTTTAGCGGACACCCTTTTTGCCGAAGGACACCGGTTCAATTTCTACCAGGCCGTGAAATTGCTGGAAATCCTGGCGCCGGAGCGGTCACGTGTGGGCGAGGGGGTTGAAGCCGACGCCGAAGCGGTGCGGTTTCGTTCCGAGGTGCGGTTCGATTTTCCCGCCGGAGATGTGACCGAGGTGCGGTCGCCGGAAGAAAAAGGCGCGCCGCCGGCCATGACCGTCAATGTCATGGGGCTTGCCGGCGCTATGGGGCCGCTACCGGCGGTCTATACCGAACTGGTCCTGGAGCGGGACTGGAAGAAAGATACGGCCCTTCGGGCTTTTCTGGACATCTTCAATCACCGGCTGGTGGCCCTGCTTTATCGGGTGCGAAAGACCTACCGGTTGGGATTTGACTTTGCATCCCCTCAACACGGCCATATCTCCCGCACCCTCTACGCCCTTATGGGAATGGGGACCGGCAGCCTGCACGCGCGTATGGGGGTCTCCGACCGGTCCATGCTGCAATACACGGCCCTGCTGGCCCACCAGCCCCGGTCCATGTCCGGACTGACCTACCTGCTGGCCGATCACTTCAAGGTGCCGGTGCGCGGGGTGCCGTTTTGCGGCCAGTGGCGCACCATCGCCGCCGACCAGATCACCTGTCTCGGGGATGGCGGGCAGAACCGGCGGCTGGGGGTCGATGTGGTGCTCGGCGGTCGGGTTTGGGATCAGCAGGGAAAGTTTGAGATCCATCTCGGCCCTGTGCCGGCCGATACCCTCCTGGATTTTATTCCCACGGGCCAGGCCTTTGCCCCCCTGTGTGAACTGATCCGGTTTTACAGCGGTGCGGAACTCGATTTTGACATCGTGCTGTTGCCGGACACCGAAGACACGCCGGTGCGGAGACTCGATGCTCAAAACGGGCCGAGGCTGGGCTGGAGTGCATGGCTGGGCGGGTCCAAGCGCCGGTCGGCCTGCCAGCCGGTTCGGCTATCCTCTGAATCCAACATCCACAACGCGTGAAGGGAAAGATAGGCCCCATGAGTATCGACCTGCAGGCCCTGATCGACAAACTCGACCCCAACTGCCGCAAGGGGGTGGAAGCGGCCGCGGAACTCTGCGTGGCCCAGACCAATTATAATGTGGAGTTGGAGCACCTGCTGCTCAAGCTGCTGGAGATTCCCGATACCGATATTCGCCAGCTGTTGCGCCACTACGAGATCGGTACGGCCACTTTGAACCGGGAGTTGACCCTGGCCATTGAGCGCTTCAAGCGGGGAAACAGCCGCACCCCGGCCCTGTCGCCTTACATCCTGCAACTGCTGGAGCAGGCCTGGCTGCTCAGTTCGCTCCATTACCAGGGAGAGCAGATTCTTTCCGGTGCCATTTTCCAGGCGCTGTTGGACAACGATACCCTGCGCGGTGTCATTGTGGAATCGGCTCCGTCGCTGACAAAAATTCCGAGGGAGGCGGTCAAAAAAGAATTTACCGATATGGTCCGCG
The DNA here is from genome assembly GCA_016342285.1 of Desulfobacterales bacterium. GTDB lineage: Bacteria > Desulfobacterota > Desulfobacteria > Desulfobacterales > JAEINQ01 > JAEINQ01. The sequence goes on along the minus strand of JAEINQ010000006.1, from coordinate 122,059 downwards.
CTGTGGAACGGGCGTCGCGGCCCGACGGCACCCCTCCAAAAAAGGAGGCGGTCACCTCGCCGCGGAAGCGTCCACGGGCCAGTCAGACGCCGGCCTTGGATCAGTTTACCATCGATTTGATTGAGCGGGCCCGGCAGGGGAAGATTGACCCCATCTACGGCCGCGACACCGAGATTCGCCAACTCATCGATATTTTAACCCGCCGCCGCCAGAACAATCCCATCCTGACCGGGGAAGCCGGTGTGGGAAAAACGGCGGTGGTGGAGGGTTTTGCCCTGCGTATCGCCGGTGGTGGGGACGTGCCCCCGGCCCTGGCCAACATCTCCATTCGTATTCTGGATCTTGCCCTGCTTCAGGCAGGTGCCGGGATTCGCGGCGAGTTCGAAAAGCGGCTCAAGGCGGTGATCGATGAAGTCAAGCGGGCCCCGGCGCCCGTGATCCTTTTCATCGACGAGGCCCACACCATGATCGGCGCTGGCGGCATGGCCGGCCAGGGGGATGCGGCCAACCTGCTCAAGCCGGTTCTGGCCAGGGGGGAGCTTCGGACCATCGCCGCCACCACCTGGTCCGAGTACAAGAAGTATTTTGAAAAAGACCCGGCCCTGGTGCGACGGTTTCAGGTGGTCAAGGTGGCCGAGCCCGACGAAGCGTCTGCCGTGGAGATGCTCCGCGGCGTGGTGGCCAACTTAGAAGCCCACCATCGGGTGACGGTGCTCGACGAAGCGGTCTGGGATGCGGTGCGATTGTCTAACCGATATATCACCGGGCGTCAGCTTCCTGACAAGGCCATCAGTGTCCTGGACACCGCCTGCGCGCGGGTGGCCGTGGGGCAGAACAGCACCCCGCCGGAGATTGAAGACGCGGTCAAGCGTGGCCAACAACTGGAACTGGAGATCGCCATCTTGGGACGCGAACAGGCCTCGGGGCACGATCATAGCGAGCGGCTGGAAGAGCTGACCCGGTCCCTGGCCGCGGTGCATGGCGAGCAGGAAATGCTGGAAAAACGGTGGGAAGAGGAAAGGGCTGCCGTGGCGGCGGTGCTGGAACTGCAGGCGGATTTGCAACGCAGCGCCGCTGCCGATGCCGCCGGCCTGGAACGGCTTAAAAGTGCCAAGGCCGATCTGGCAGGGCTTCAGGCCGAAACCACCATGGTCCCCCTTTGCGTCGATGCCCGGGTGATCGCCCGGGTGATTTCCAACTGGACCGGTATCCCGGTGGGCAAAATGCTCACCGATGAGATCGACACGGTCCTCAATCTCAAGGAGAAGATGGCAGAGCGCATCATTGGCCAGCCCCAGGCCCTGGACATGATCTGCCGCAGAATCCGGACCTATCGTGCCGGCCTGGACGATCCGGGCAAGCCCGTGGGGGTGTTTCTGCTGGCGGGCCCCAGCGGGGTGGGCAAGACCGAGACCGCGCTGACCCTGGCCGATCTGCTTTACGGGGGTGACCGGAACCTGGTGGTCATCAATATGAGCGAATACCAGGAGGCTTACACGGTTTCGGGCCTCAAGGGCGCTCCCCCGGGCTATGTGGGGCATGGCAAGGGCGGGGTCCTCACCGAGGCGGTCCGCCAGAATCCTTACAGCGCCGTGTTGCTCGACGAAGTGGAAAAAGCCCACCCCGACGTCATGGAACTCTTCTACCAGGTCTTTGACAAGGGGGTATTGGAAGACTCCGAAGGGGTGGTGGTGGATTTTAAGAACACCGTCATCATGCTCACCTCCAACGTGGGGACCGACGCCATTTTAAACGCTTGCATGGAAGGGGAGGATACGCCGGACTTAGAGGATCTGGTGGAGCAGGTCAGGCCTGAACTGCTTCGCTATTTCAAACCGGCCTTTCTCGGGCGGTTGGTGATCGTGCCCTACCTGCCCCTGAACGATTCGGTGATCCGGCGTATCGTTCGGCTGAAGCTGGAAAAGATTCAGTTGCGTTTTGCCGAAAACCACCGGGTGGCTTTTACCTACAGCGATGAACTGGTCGATGCCGTGGCCGATCGGTGCACCGAAGTCGATTCGGGTGCCCGCAACGTCGATCATCTGCTGACCCACACCCTGCTGCCGGAGCTTTCCTCCGAGATGCTCCGGCGCATGGCCGCCGGGCAGGCCTGTACGTCCATTCATGGCCATCTGGACGACCAGGGGGGGCTGGACTACCGGTTTGAGCCGGCGTTTCGTGAAGAGGGCCTGCCCGAGGGCGAATCGCGGACGGGCGGTCTGGCCGGCCGGCCCCTGGATCGATCCGGCGGAGACGAAGACCATCCGGAATCGATTCAAACAATGCTGGCCGAGGCAAAGAAGCGATCCGGGCAGAGCGGGCGCGGCCCGGGTAAGATCGACAAAACCTCCAGGCGATGGCGGAAACTGATCGACCGCCTTTAGTTCTGGAATGCTGGATACTGGATGCTGGATAATGCAGGCGTGCTTAATGGAATCGAGTACTAAGGTCTAATGAAAACCATATCCGACGAAGGACTGTATCTACAGGTCACCACGCCGCTGGACAGCGGGGGGCGGAAATTCATTGCCGAGGAGGTCTTCGGTGATGAAAGCCTGTCCGGTCTGTTTCATTATCGCCTCAAGCTGCGGACCGCCGACAACAAGGTGGATTTTGCCAAGATTCTCGGCAAGGCGGTGACCGTCTCCATTGAGCAGTACAGCGGCACCATCCGGTATATCAACGGCATTGTGACCTGTTTTCGCCAGTCGGACAACGACGGCGCCATGACCACCTATTATGCCGAATTGCGCCCCTGGTTCTGGCAGCTCTCCCTGACCACCGACAGCCGGATCTTTCAAAACAAAACCGCCAAGGAGATCATCACCGCCATTTTCTCGGACAATGGGTTCAGTGACCACAAGGACAGCACCAGCGGTGCCTTTGCCAAACGCGAGTACTGTGTTCAGTACCAGGAGACCGCCCTGGATTTCGTCTCCCGACTCATGGAGGACGAGGGGATTTTTTATTATTTCGAGCATACCAAAACCAAGCATACCTTGGTCATGGCCAACGCCGCTTCGGCCCACAAGGCCTGCCCCGGTCTGAAAGAGGCCCGGTACACCGAAACGGACCCCATCGCCAAAGCCGACGACCTGATCGACACGGTGATGTTGGAGCAAAGCCTGGTCACCAACAAATTTGCCGCTGAGGACTTCAATTTCGAAACCCCGGAGACCGACCTGCTCACCGTGGTAAAGGGAAAGTCCAAAGGCAAACTTCGTGTCTACGAGTATCCCGGAGAGTTTCTCAAGACCGCCGATGGGGAAAAGATCGTCTCCCGGCGCATCGAAGCCCTGGAGGTGCCGGGCAAGGTGCTGAGCGGCGATGGGTATTGTCGGGCCTTTATCTGCGGATACAAATTCAAGATGTCTGGACATGACCGCGCCGATATCAACGGCGAATACGTTCTGCGATGGCTCTCCATTCAGGCCAATCAAGACAGCTACGCCAACAGCTTTGAGGCTTTTCCGGCGGCCGTCCCTTTTCGCCCCCCGCGCCTGGTGAAAAAGCCGAAAATTTTTGGTTCCCAGACCGCCGTGGTGGTGGGAAAGAAGGGCGAAGAGATCTGGCCGGACAAATACGGCCGGGTCAAGGTTCAGTTTCATTGGGACCAGGAAGGGAAAAAGGACGAAAACAGCAGCTGCTGGGTCCGCGTGGCCCAGGTGTGGGCGGGAAAATCCTGGGGCACCCTCTTTATTCCCCGAATGGGCGCCGAAGTGGTGGTCAGCTTTCTGGAGGGAAATCCCGACCGCCCCCTGATCATCGGGACGGTCTACAACGCCACCCAGACCGTGCCGTACGCCATGCCCGGCGACAAGAACAAGAGTACGATCAAGACCATTTCCACCAAGAAGGGGAAAGCGGGAAACGAGATCCGGTTCGACGATACCAAGGACAAGGAAGAGCTATACGTCCATGCCCAGAAGGACTACAACATCAAGGTGGAAAACGACCGGAAGAAAGAGGTTCTTGGAAAAGAAACCATCGACATTACCAAGGACCGGACCACCACCATCAAGGAGGGCAACGAGTCGTTCACCGTTTCCAAGGGGGACCGCACCGTCACCATTACCAAGGGGAGCGAAACCCACTCGGTCAAGGCCAAGCGGGGGCTGACCGTCACCGGGGCGGAAACCCACACCAACAAAGATGGTTTTACCCATTCGGTGAAAAAGAATTATGAACTCAAGGTGGACGGCAATCTGACCATCAATGTCAAGGGGACCATCAACATCGTCGGCAAGAAAGACATCACCATCAAGGCGAGTGGTAACGTGACCAACCAGGCCGGTAAATCGTTGACCAACAAGGCGTCCATGGCCCTGACCAACAAAGCCGGCACGGCCCTGACCAACCAGGCGGGCACGTCCCTGGACAACAAGGCGGGCACGGCCCTGACCAACAAGGGGGGTACCACCCTGACCAACCAGGCCGGCCTGGCTTTGACCAACAAGGGCTTGACTGTGGAAAGCAAAGGGAGCGCGTCGGCCAAGGTGGAAGGCGGCGGCATGCTCACCCTAAAGGGGGGGATGGTCAAGGTCGGCTGATCGGTTATGGTGTTTAGCCAGTTAGCCGGTTGGGCCTGTTGAGGGGGGAGATTTGACGCTGGTGTTAAACCGCTAATTCCGGCGGTGGGTACGGAAAGGTGATACCGTTTCCGCTAAGAAGAGAACCAAGTGGATATTGAGCATTTGTTCCCTTCAGGGGGCTGCCTGAGGCCATCCGCTCTGCGGGTGGCGTAACATTTTCGTCGGGGTGAGACAGGGCTGACCATCGGCCCTGTGTTTGCCGTGAATAATCGGGAAAGAGCAACATGTCGGAAGACAAGCCCATGCCGGAACTGCCCTCGGATTTAAAGGGTGATCTTTCCGTTCCCGCGCCGGCCGGTGCCGAATCCGGAGGGGCCTTGACCGGGGCGGCCGGCGATGTTTCGGCCGAGGGGGCCGGGGCGATTGCTCCCCCGGGCCTTGAACCGGGACCGGAAAAAGACGCTGCTGCAGAGAGCGAAACAGATACCGGGCAAGACGTTGCCCCAGAGGCTGAAGAAGAAGACGGCGATGACGGCGAACCGGTCACCGCGGAGCCGGTTTACACAACCGAGATCGAAGAAATCGAAGGCGGCGGAAAAAAGAAATCCGCCTTCAAGGACGGGGTGCTCCATGGCGAGGCGATCACCTACGATGCCCAGGGTCGGATGGTCGAAAAGGCCAACTTTTCCCAGGGGCAGCTCGAAGGTCCCTTTTTGGCTTATGACAAAGAGGGCCGGCTGTCCCAGGAGGGGTTTTTCAGGGGCGGAAAAATGGACGGCCCCATGTCCCTGTATTCGGACGGCGGTCTTCGGGCGAAAATCGGTTATGCCGGCGGGGAAAAAGAAGGCGAGAGCCTCTATTACAGCGAAGACGAAATTCTTTCGGGACGCGCCTTTTTTAAAAAAGGAAAGATGGACGGAACGGCCACCTGGTTTGATGACCAGGGCCGCAAACTGATTCAGGAAATCTACAAGGCGGGAAAGCTTGAAGGCGAGCGGCTCGAATTCCATTCCGAAGGCGAGATCCGCGAGCGTGCCCCCCACCGGGCCAACAGGCGCGATGGTGCGGTCCTGGGCTTTTATAAGAGCGGCCGGCTCAAGGAGAAGGTCCAGTACAAAAAAGGCAAGCAGGTCGGGGAACGGGTCGAATTCAACGAAAACGGCACCATCAAGCGCGAGCCCTGGCGTACCCGGGTCTGGCGGTGGTTCGCTCGGCGGCGAAGCGATAAATTTGCCGCTGAAAAGGGCGGTGGCGGGGTTCGGGGGTAATTCTGGCATTAAACCACCACTTCAAGTGGTGGACCGAAAGAGGCTCCGCTATCGCTACCGTCCCGGTGAGAACGACTGCCGTGAATTTCCAATGCTCAAGTGTGGAATCGCACCGCTCTGCCAATTTTTAAAAGGCTAAAATGGCAGAATACCTTCCTTGAACATTGAGAATTGAGAATTGAAAATTGGATATTGGACATTAAGCCCTCCTAAGGAGGGCCTCCTGATGCCACCCGCTCTGCGGGTGGAGCAACACCGTTTTCAGATCAAAGGGCCTGTTGCCGGCGGTCGGCCGGCAACCATATAACGAGTGTCCATCCGCGAATCGATCTATATTGGATGGGCAATAGTGACCAAACCATAACCAAACGATGATATTTCACCATGGGTTACGAATTCGAGCTCGATCATAAGAAAACCACGATTTTGGTGGGGGTGTTCTTTGCCCTTTTGGTCCTGGTGTTTGTTGCCGGATGGCTGTCAGGTGCCCTTTTCGGACTTCCCGTTGCGGGCGTCGAACCGGTAACGGTGGCCATGCCCGATGTCGCGCCCCGGGAACAACCCGCGGTGGTGGCCATCAAGATCGCGCCGCCACCTGCCGAGCCGGCCCCCGAACCCGAGCCACGCTTTTCGGTCCAGGTCGGGGCATTTCAGACGGCCGGCAAGGCCCGCAGCCAGGCCCTGGGGCTTCGCGAGAAGGGGTTTACGCCCTATGTCCTTCGTGGCCGTAACTCCAAGGGAGGGGTCTGGTTCACGGTGCGCATCGGTGATTATGGCGACTATGACGAGGCCCTGGCTTCGGCCCGGGCCTTTGAGGAAAAGGAAGCTGTGGTGCCGGTGATTACCCATATCGATACCCTGTCGGTGGTCCGGACCGCTGACGGCAGCCCTCCGCCAACGGCAATCCTCAATTCGGGCCAGCGTCTTGGTATAGACGATCTGGCGGATGAATCGGCCGATGAGGAAGCCGGTGATGCTTCCCCTGTGGAAGATGACCTGTCCGATGGCGAAAACAGAAACGCCGGAAGTGACGAAGGTGCTGAAAATGCCGGAGGTGACGAAGGTGATGAAGACGCCGCAGATACCGAAAACGCCGAAAGCGATGTAACGGTTGATGGGGACGAAGAGAAAGCCATGACGGCCCAAGAGGCGGGACCGTCTGCCAACGAATCGGACAGCGTCGAAACGGTCGAAGACGATGACGTGTCCGAGAAGGCGACTGCGGCGGGCGAAACGGCTGACGCGGCTGAAGAAAACCCCGTGGCGGGCGAAGGGACCGCGGATGAATCGGCCGGCGCCGCAGGGGAAGAAGCGTCGACCGTCGAAGAAGCCGGGACGGATGCCTTGGAAAGAACCGACGGCAACAGCCTCGCGGCTCCGGATGCCGACCAGGCCGCGACCGAGTCAGACGAGACCGCCTCAGAATTGCAAGACCATGAAGCCAAACGCTTTTCGGTTCAGGTGGGTGCCTTTCTCAATGCCCGAAATGCCCACCGCCTGGCTGACAAGCTGAGGGAAAAGAGATACGGGGCTTACGTTTTCGACGTGGACGACGCCGCCGGTAAGACCTGGTATGCGGTGCGGATTGACGACTACGGTGACATGAAGGCCGCTCTGGTCGCAGCTCGAAAGGCCCGGGAAGACGAAGACCTGCCGGCGCTGGTTACCCGGATTGATTCGTTGACCGTGGTTGGCGTTCCTGGTGGCGGCCCGGTAGGCACGGGCCCCGAGGCAGCGCCCGCGGACCGGCCGGTGTATCCGGTCTCCGGCGGGACCGCGCGCCATCCCTATAGCCTGCGTCTGGCCAGTTTTCGTTCCCAGGAGGCAGCGGACCAGGCCGTGGCCGTATACCGGCGAAAGGGACTGCCGGCTTTTTCCATTCGGGTGGATGTCACCGGAGGCGATGCCTTCCGGCTGGTTCATATGGGGCTCTACGACAGCTACGCATTGGCCCATGCGGCCCAAGTGGCACTGAATCTGCCCGAAGCGGTGATCAAAAAGACGCCGTGGGCCAATCTGGTGGGGGTTTATTCCCAGATGGCCGAGGCCGAAGCTCAGTTTGCCCGTCTGGTCGAGGCCGGTTTTTCGCCTTACATGGCCAGACAGCCCGACGAATCGGTGCATGTGCTGGCCGGTGCATTCAGTACCCACGAGCGGGCCGAAGCCCACGGTCAACGGCTGATTCAAAGCAGTTTTCACAGTGCGGTGGTGGAGCGGTAGTCAATGCTCAATCAGGGTTGTAATCGAACCGAGTCGCAAAACCGTTCCAAAGTCTTCCATTTCCGGCCCACCTGATCGTCGGGAGCCATCATGGTGGCGGTGATCATGGTTTTCCGCATTTGCCAGACCACCACCAGCTGATGGATAGGGAAATTGGTGGTAAAGGAAAAATGCCCCCTGGCGCCGGAATGTTCTCCCACCTGCACCGGTTCGTTGAAATGGGTCTTAAAGTCGGCCAGGTGCCGGGTAAAGGCTCGGGCCATCTGCTCCAGGTGGCGGCGTGGTGCGGCGGCGTACTGGGCCGGCAGGGCCGTGAGGGAGATGGTGACCGGGTAACCCGCCGGATCCAGATCCCCGGGGTTGTCGGCAAGGGGAAAATGGGCGGGCACGTCGCGCGGGGTCTGGCAGAGCAGGACACAGGTTGCCCCTTTACAACCGTCTCCGGACTCAGGTTCGGGCCCTTGCACTGAAAACCCGTCCGGCGGTTGAAAAGAGACCCGCCCCCACTGCACGGCGCGGCAGGTCATGGCGCCGTTTCGGCGGGCAATGCCCCGGTGGCTTCCACCACCGCCAGGTGGGTGGAATATTGTACCCGGCTCCGATCATGAAGGCGCACCGACCAGGGCCAGTCGCAGACTTCCGCCACCAACGCCAGCCCCTCGATGGCCATGGGATGCCCGCCGCCGGCCAGCAGCGATCTTAAAATCGGTTCGCTGGCCCCGCGGTTTTGCGAACGCTGGGAGTGCCCCCCAATCCATGATTCCACCGGCGTGGCCGACACCGACCAGTCATAGGGTGTCGACAATATGGCCCGGGTGCCGGGCTTGAGCATTTTGGCCAGGGCCAGCAGGTGATCGTAGGGCGATCCGACGCAGTCCATGAGGTTAAAGCTGGTGGCCAGGGAAAACTGCCCGGGAGCAAAGGGCAGGGCCGTGGCATCGCAGGCCCAGAAATCCACCTGTTCCGCCCCGGGAAAGTCGACGGGGAAGCCACGGCGGTCGTAGGCCATGCCGACCCGGCGTCTGGGGTAGCTGACGCTCTTTTCATGGAGGGCCCCAGCGGCCGTGCGGAGCATGTCCAGGTTCAGATCGATCCCCAACACCATTTCGCCAAAGGCATGGGCCAACTCGAAACTGGTGCGGCCTGCCGCACAGCCCAAATCCAGAATCGGTCCCTGTGGCGGAGGGCCAGCCAGTGCCAGGCCCTTTCGGGCCAGGTTGACGATGCTGCCCGGTGCTTCCGGTGTCAGGCCCGGTTCCAGCGGATCCAGGTCGCCGTAGTGGTCAAAGGCGTAGGTGCTCAAATACTGGCGCCTGACATTATAGTCCGAGCCCGGGCCGCAGCAGTCGCCGATCAGGCTTTCGATTTCCGCTGTAAAGTCACAACGCGAGGCGATGGCGGAAATGTTCTGGGAGATGAAGGTGCGCAGATCGGCCACGATTATGGGAATGCCGTCGATGATGGGATATTCGCACTGGCACCGGGGGTTGGTGCAAAGAAGAATCCCTTGGCGGATGGTCCCGTTTTCCTCACGTAGCACGGACCCCACGGCCAGGGGCGATGCCTGGCCAAAGTCCCGTTGGCAACGGGGACAAAGCGGTTTGAGTGTTTCGAAATGGTTTCGTTTCAGAAGCCGTCACCCCCCGATCATGACTGTGGGGCATCCCGGCGGCATAATCTTTCCCACCGGACTCGGAATGGGGGCCACGCAACTGGCGTGGGCGGTCATGTCGTTGACCCGGGCCGCCGGCATGGCACCGATGATGACCGTGGCCGAACCCATAACCACATTGCCAGGTCCGCCCGGCACGCATCCCGGCAGGAGGCAAGGGGTGGTCATACTGCCCAGAATGGCGGCCGGCTGATTGCCGATGAGCACCGTAAACATGCCGGTGACGATGGTCAGGGGCAGGCCGGGATGGGGAACCGGTGTCGGCGTGGGGGCCGGCGGGTGGATCGGCGCATGGCAGTGGGGCGTATCCTGTTTGACCATATCCCCTACGCGGGCCGCACTCGGCATGGTGTGCTCCTTTGCCTGTCAGTTCAGTCGAATGAATTTGCCGACGACCCGTACGTCGTCGTCGGAATGGACGTCCACGGCTTCGACCGCGTCGATTTGAAGGGTGCCGTCGCTTTTAATGGAGGCGTTTTTTTCTGCCCGGATGTCGATCTGGGGGGCCTGAAGAGAGATGGACGCCGCTGCGGTCATCTCCAGCCGGCATCCTTCCACCACCATGACCGGACCGCTTTCGGTCAGACGCACCTTCAGGACCATGTTGCCGTCGGGTGCAAAGACTTCCAGAAGGTCTTCGGTTTCGCCGGCGGTGGCTGAAATCCGGCGCCCGGAAACCAGCTTAAGATCGCCCGACGTTCCCGGGACATCCCCGTCCGGCGGTGTCTGCGGGCTGTGAATGCGGTGAATTTGTTTGCTCATGGCCTTGCATTCTCCGGTTTATCCCGTTGTCGCCGCTTTTCTGTAATGGGCTTTGACCCGGGCGGTCTGTTCGTTGTCAAATTCCTGGCCAAAGCGTTTCAGGTAGGCGCGTTCACGGGCAGCGGTGAATCTGTCATGATAGTAAGCGATATCATCATCGGTTATCTCCGGCAAGGTCAAAATGGAACGCCGGTGGCAGGCCGGGCGCTGATATTGGTCTTCCGGCAGGTAGCCACAGTGTTGGCAGGTTTCAAACAGCAGGGTTCCCGGGTAGGGGTAGAACACAAAATAGCCGAAATCATGGGGGGAGAGGATTTCGTTTAAAGCCAGGGTGGCCTCAATGTCAGTCGGGGTTTCGCCGGGAATGCCCAGCATGTAGTTGGCCGTGACCAGCATGCCGGCGGTCCGGGTCAAGTCAAAGGCCTCGATGATGCGTTGATTGTCGATCTTTCGGTTGAGGACCTGGCGCCGGATTTTCTCGCTGCCGCTTTCAACCCCGTAAATCACGTGGCGGCAGCCCGCTTCGGCCAGGGCGTCGAGCATGGCGGCCCCGACCGTTTCCACCCTGGCGTTGATGGAAAAGCCGGCCCCGACGGCGTCCCCGTAGCGACGGCAAAAGTCCAGGACCCACTTTTCATCGGTGGTGAACGTGTCGTCGAGAAAGACCACGTAATTGATCGGCCCCTGCCGTTCCACTGCTGCCAACTCCGCCATGACATGGTTGACCGAACGTCGCCGGTGGTAGTGCTGGGGCCGGTATCGCCGGGCCAGGGCCGCGGCAGAACAATAGGTGCAGGCGAACGGGCATCCGCGCTGGGTGAGCAGATGCACCACGCCTTCGGGTTCGGCCATCAGATCCCGTGCCATGAACGGCAGGCGTTCCAAGGGATCGAGCAGGGGGCCCAGGGCCGGGGAGTGCGCCCTGGCAACGGCGATGTTGGCCATGGTTCCTGGAACAATGCGCTGCCGGGTGCCGAGAGCGGCGAGTACGGCGAGCAGGGCTGCCTCCCCTTCGCCGATGCAGACATAGTCGAAGCCGGCTGCATCCAGGACCGTTTCCGGCGCGAAGGTCGGGTGATGCCCCCCGGCAATGACCGGAATGTCAAGGACTTGTCGGATCTGGCCCACCAGGGAGCGGGCGCGCAGCCATTGCCGGGTGGTCAGGGACAGGGCGAGCAGATCCGGGGCCATGGCTTTGATCTGTGCGACCACCACCGCGGCGCCCTGGTCCACCCCCACCCGCAGCATGGCCGCCTGGTGGCCGTGCCGGCGGATCCAGGCGCCGAGGCAGGCAGGCCCCAGTGAGGTCAGTGCCCACTGCTGTTCGGTGTCGATTTCGAGAAAAAGAACCTTCAACCCCTGTCCACCGTTGCTTTTTTCATTGAATTCGCCCTTCGGGTTTGGGTCATCTCTGTCGCATGCCGGTTCAGGATTTGCTTCGAGTTCCAACGCCGATTGCTTCGACCTGTCAATTTTGGTGCGGATTTCTGCCTCTATCGCCGTTTGTTGCGGCCTCGGTTCGGCCTTCGGCTTGATTCCCCAGTCGCCGCAAGAGATCCTCGCGGGTTTTTGCCAGTTCCGGGTCCGAGCCGTCGATCCGGAAAGCCTGTTCGGCTGCCCGAAGCGCCAGGGCCAGGTCGGGATTGCGGATGCTTTTGTTAAACGCGATCTCTTGGGCCAACCGGTGGAGCAGCCCGGCATCGCGCCGGGCGCAGGCCAGGATCCGTTTCCCCACCTGTTGAAGTAGATCGCTCTCCCGGGTCTGTTCAGCCAGATAGACGTAGACACCAAGCAGTTTGTCGGCCGTGGCCCGAAGGGCCTGTTGCTCCATGTCGTAGGTGCCGACGATCATTTGCTCCAGAGCCTCGGCCAGACCGTCCATGGGGTGGCCCTGCCAGGCGACGCGGCCCCGGCGGTCCACCAAAAAGGCGTGGGGGACGCCGCTGATGCCGAACCCCTCCATGTAAGCGATTTTCGTTTTACCGGCATCATCCAATGCGATGCCATAGATCACCGGTTCCTCGGTCCCCGAGAGAAAGGCGCGGACCGGCGCCGGTTCGGCGTCGGTGATGCCGATTACCGCCACCTGACTGCCGTAGGTCTTATGAAGGTCGTTGAGCAGGGGCACGCTGTCGCGGCAGTGGGGGCAGTCCGGCGCCCAGAATTCGATGAGCTGGATGGCCGTTTCCCGGCCGGTGGCCAGGTCAGCCGGCTTGCCTTGAACCCACTGGGAGATTTCCAGGGCCGGGGCCGAATCGCCCAGTTGCATTAAGGCCGAGGCCGAGCCGGCTGCGGCCAGCACCACGGCGGCTGACGCCAGCAGAACAATCAGGGGTCGTTTGACAAATCTCATGGGCATATGGACCTTTCAATTTGCAGCTGGAATTCACGTCTTGCGGGCGTGGTCAGAGTCAATTGGTTATGCCAGTAAGATTGGCGGCAAGTGCCTAAAATGCGCTAAAGTTTAAAATGCCTAATCCGCCAAAAGGAAAGGCGGACAAGAGTTGAGGAGTCGCTTCGCTCCATCTCTTTTCAGCTAAAATATGGCAGAATTCCTTAATTTTAGGCATTTTAGGCACTTTAGGCACTTCGAACTTCAAACACCCGACAGCAGCCTTTTTTTAGGGGTAATCCGAGGCCACGTCCTCTGGGTGTGGATTCTTTACTGCGCGGCCTCTTTCCGTCGAACCATGAAGAGATCTCCCATGACCCAGGCTCCTTTTTCCTTGCGAAGCGTTTCCTGCCGGTGGGCCAAAAGGTCAAATCCCACATTTTGGCACAACCGCTGAACATAGGCCAAATGATGAGCGTATCGGCCCGTGGTCTGCAACGTCCAGTCTTTTTTTGTGCCGGATTCCGTGGAAAAGAGAAACAGGGCGCCGGGGGCACTGCGTTGGCGGATCGCCTGGAACAAGGGAGATAGGTCGCCCATGTAGACCAGCACATCGGCGGCCACGAACAGATCAAAGGGGGGCGACTGCTCCCAAAGCGCTTCCACGATGCCGCTGCAGTGCAGCTCATGGTAAACGCCCTTGTCACGGGCCAGGGCCAGCATCTTTTCCGACAGGTCGATGCCGGTGATGTGCCGGGCCAAAGACTGGAAGGCCTCGCCTGAAAGCCCCGTGCCGCATCCAAGGTCTACCATGCGGGCGAAGTTCTGTTTTTCGGGGACGGTGGCAGACAGCAGATCGCGCAGGGCTTCGGGGGTACGGTAGCCCAGGTCGTCCCTGAGATGACGGTCAAAAGTCGAAGAAAGCCGGTCAAAGGTTTCCCGGACGAACTGGGCCGGTGCCGTTGGGGTCGCCTGGCCGGAAAGGGAGGCCAGTTGATGTCCCAGGGTGGCGTTGTTGGGAATCCGTGCCACCGCCGCCTGGAGCACGGCCACGGCCTCATCGGTTCGTTGCTGCCGGTGCAGGGTGTTGGCCAGGTTGGTGACCAGGTCGGCCCTTGTCGGAGCCAGGGCCACGGCCCGTTCCAAGGCGAGAATGGCCGCTTCCGGCTGACGCAGCCGGTGGTGAACGCTGGCCATGCCGGCATGGACCTCGGTCATCTCCGGAGCCAGGTTTCGGGCACGATCAAACGCGCCGAGGGCTTCTTCCATGCGCCCCTGAAGGTAGAAGAGGTTTCCCAGGCTGAGATGGACCGCCGCCACTTCAGGCGCGGTTTCGGCAGCCTTTTGAAGGATTTCTAGGGCCTGGGCCTGGCGTCCCGACCGTGCCAGCAGGACGCCCAGGTGATACATGACCTGGGCGTTGCCCGGGTCGCGGCCAAGGAGCCGCCCATAGGCGGCCCTGGCTTGATCGATCCGGCCTGCCGTGTCGTGGGCCAGGGCGGTCTCGAACCGAACTTCCAGGAGACTCCGGGTCTTTGAACGGGCTCCAGAAGGCCGTTTTTTTGTTTTTTTTTGTTTCGTCTTTTTGTTTCGGCCCATGCGGCCCATTGCCCTTTTATCTTGTATGTCTCCTGAATGAGCGTCTCAAATATTTCATGGCCATCTAAAAAACCGCAATTTACCACAAAGACACAAAGGGCACAAAGTTAACAGGCCAAATTAAAATCCATTCACCGATGCCCGTCGGTTTATGGATCGGAAACCCGGAGCACGAACAAGTGCCCGTTGACCCAGTTTTCGCCTTCCCTGCGAAGATTGTCGCGGCGGTGAAGCGCCACCCCAAAGCCCTGCCCTGACGCCAGATGCTCAATATAGCGTCGGCTGTGGGCATAGCGGCCGGAATGGGTGAGTGTGAAGTCTGCCGTGGTGCAGCGTTCCGTGGAAAATACCCAATAGGCGCCCGGGCGGGCACGGCGGCGGACCGCGGCGAACACCGGTTCCAGATTGCCCAGGTAGACCATGACATCCACCGCGATGAAAAGATCGAAGGCCGTTTCAGCCCGATCCAGAAAGTCAACGATGTCGGTCTCTACCAGCTCGGCGTACACCCCTTTTTCCCTGGCCTTGGCCAGCATGGCCGGAGACAGGTCAATACCGGTCAGGCGCTGGGTGATGTCGCCGAAGGCCAGGCCCGATAGGCCGGTGCCGCACCCCATATCCAAGGTGTGATCGAACCGGGTCGCCGTGCCGGCCGCTTCGTCCAGCACCCCTCTTAAAAGGGCGGGGGCGGCGTAGGCCAATTCATCCACCAGGTGGTCCTCGAATCGCTCGGCCATCAGGTCAAAGGTGGTCTTTACATAGGCTGTTGGTGCTTTTTCCGCCTGATGACCGGTCAGGGCCGCCAGCATGTGGCCGGCCGTGGGGTGGTCCGGGTTTACGGCGACCATCCGTGCATAGGCGGCGGTGGCTTCCCGAAGTCTTCCCAGTTTGTGCAGTTTGTGGGCCAGGGTGCTCAGGGCATAGGTGTCATGGGGGGCCAGGGCAATGGCTTTTTCCAGGGCCGAGATGGCTTCGTCGGCCTGTCCGTGGGAAAAGAGCAGGTTTCCCAGGCTGAGCGAAATGCGGTGGTTTTTTGGAAAGGCCGTCTCGGCCCGTCGAAATACAGCCACCGCTTCTTCGATGCGGCCCTGTTTTTCAAGGGTGTGGCCCAGGTTGTGGTGCAGGTCCGGATTGGACGGATCGGCGGCCACGGCCCGGCCCAAGGCGTCGATGGCCGCTTGGGGCCGGTTCATGCGGTGTAAGGTGTTGGCCATGGCGGCATCAATGCCGGGCAGTTCCGGCGTCAGTTTCCGGGCCTGGTGAAAGCAGGCCAGGGCCGCATCGTATTTTTCCTGAAGATGGAAGACGTTTCCCAACGTGGCATGGCAGACTGGGTCTTGGGGCCGTCCGGCCAGGGCGAGGCCGAAAGCGGTTGCCGCTCCGTCCAGGTCGCCCTGGCCCATGCGCACCCGGCCCAGATTGAACCAGGCGTTGGGGTCTTGGGGGAAGTTTTTAAGAAACCGTTCGTAGCCGGCCGCCGCCCGGTCCAGGGCGCCGTTGCGTTCATGGGCCAGGGCCGCCTCGAAATCGCTGGCGTCCAAAGGGGCCTGCCGACCGTTTTCCCTTACCCCCCCCGGCTGCTCGCGGTGTTTCTTTTGCTTCGGTTTTTTGCGTTTGATTCGGCCCATAGCGCTTGTCCAAAAACGTTCTCGTCAGCGGCCGTCCGCGTTCATATTCATGGATCTGATCGGCATGGTATGCGCGAAAGCCTGGAATGATGGAATATTGGGGCTACACCGACGCAGTTCTTCCAAAATTCCAACCGTCGATGATAACGGCCTAAAATGGCAGAATACCTCCCTTGGCCATTGAAAATTGGGAGTTGGACATTGGCTATTGATTATCTTGCTCCCCTGCAGGGGGCCACCCGAGTCCAGCAATCCTGCGGGTGGGTTCTCCCGACGGTTACGCTGGCGCCGTCAGCACAAAGAGGTCTCCTTGAATCCAGGCGCCGCCTTCCTTTCGGATATGGGCACGGCTAAAGGCGGTCACCTGCCATTGGCAGGCGCTGGCCGTTTCGCGGACATAGGTGCTGTGGTGGGCGAAGCGCCCGGTGGCCATCAGGCGATAGGGCGTATTCTCGCAGCTCTCGGTGGAGAAGACCATGTGCGCACCGGGCATGGCCCGGCTGTGGCAGGCGGCGAAGATCGGAACCAGATTGCCGATGTATACCAGGACGTCGGCGGCGATGAACAGGTCGTAACAGCCCGGTTCATCCAGCAGAAATTGGCCGATGTCGCCCGCGGCCAGACGATCATAGAGCCCTTTGGCCCTGGCCTTTTCAATCATCAGCGGTGCCAGGTCCACGCCGGTGAGATGGTCGATCCGGTGGCGAAAGGCTTTGCCGGACAAGCCGGTGCCGCAACCCAGGTCGATGGCGGCGGCAAACCGTTTTTTTCCCGGGGGCAGATGTTGCTCTATAAACTCGAAAAGTTGTTTGGGCGTCCGGTAGGCGAGTTCATCGGTCATGTGCCGGTCGAATCCGCTGGAGAAGGCATCGAACAGGGTTTTTACATAGTCAGACGGGATGTTGTCCGGGGTTTTGCCCTGCAACGCGGCCAAGAGGTGGCGGGCCGAAGGGTTTTGCGGATCCTCGGAAAGGACCTGCTGGAAACAGGCCATGGCCTTGTCGCGTTGTCCCAATCGGTTCAGGCCCGCACCGAGGCGGTTGAGGGCGCGCCGGCGGTTTGCCACATGGTTTTCACCGTTGCCGGCCGCTTTCACGGCGCGGTCGTAGAAATCCACCGCCGAAGCCAGGTCCCCTTGGGATTCCAGGGCCCGTCCCACGGCCAGAAGAACGCCGGGTGCCTGGGGGGCGAGATCAAGGGCCTGGGTCAGGCAGGCCAATGCCTGGTCGCCGCGGCCCATGGCCCCGAGGACTTCGCCGGTCAGAGTGAAAACCTCGGCCCTGTCCGGTGCCGCGGCCATGGCATTGTGGCAGCAGGACAGGGCCTGGTCCAGCCGTCCCTGGTCCCGAAGAACCCTTGCCAGCCCGAGCCGGCTCTCCAGATGGCCTGGGTTTTCTGCCAGAGCCCGGTCAAAGGCGGCACCGGCTTCGGCCAGACAGCACCGGTTGTAGTGCCCTATGGCTTCGGCCCAGGCCGCATGGGCGCTTGCTTCCTTGGTGGTGGGGGCATGGCGGTCGGGGGCGATCATCGGTCCTGCTCCACCAAAAGCGCCTTGTCGGCGAACCCCTTCAGAATGGAACGGCAGAGAACACCGGCGGCGTTCAGGCGTTCGGCCGGGTTGTCAATCTCGAGTCCGTCCCGTTCCAGGATCAGTTCTCCCCGGTTCACGTGGCGGTCGATCTCCCGGGCCAGTGCGTCGATATTTCGGCTGCCGTCCAGGAACCGGATCAGAACCTGTTCGGCGGGGTTTAGCGCCACGCTTCGGTGCTGCTGGTTGGTGACCGTTTCGTCCAGCGATGCCTGATGTCTGGCCAGTCGCGTGGCGATGGGCCGTTCCCGAACATCGGTGATATGGTCTCCGGCCGATACACTGATGCGGATCAGGCCGGCAAACATCAGCCGCAGCAGGTTCAGGTCAGCGTTGATCTGCTCGCGGACGTACTGGGGGTGAACGATGCCGCTGCGGGCGATGGTTTCGGCACACAGGTCGTTGTAGTCCAGCGGCTTGTGTCGATGCTCGGCCAGTATCAGCATGGCTGTCTTGGGAACCCTTCCGCGGATTGTCACGGAAATATCGCCGCCGGTAAAGACCACCGGTGCGCCGTCTTCCAGGTCCGCATCGCAAACCTCTGCTTCGGGGCGAGCCAGGCTGGTGATGTGGAACTGTTCAATGCCTTCAACGTGCAGATTGCGTTCAATATCGGCCGTGTCGTGACAAAGCAGGGTGCATCGAAAGCGCCGGTTGCGGATGAAATCCATATACTGTTCGGCCTTGACGATGTCCCGGATTTCTCGGATCTTTTCAGCCACCACCGGGCCGAGATTGTCGGCGAACATGGTGTGCAGGTCTGTCTCTCCCAGGTAGTCCAGGCTGAAGCGTCGGGCGTCGGCGACGAACTGATGGAAGTAAATGGGGTGGTTGTTCTCTTCGAGATGGTCGTGAAGCAGATAGGCATCACGGTGAGCCGAGAGCAGGTCGAGTTCGGACTCAAGGTGCGCGGCGTAGGCCGAATTGTCCCGTCCCTGGCTATCCAGAATAAAGCGCAACATGGTGCGGGCCTGCTCGGCCCTTTCGGCCGGGTCGTTGAATTCAGCCACATGGTAGAGCATCATGTCCCGGATGCTCCGGATCATGTGCCAGCCGGGCAGGCAGTTGTAGCTGATATAGGCCACACCGGTCGCTGCCAGGTGATCCCGACAGACGGCCAGGATCTTGTCGCGGACCTCGGTGGGAACCCACGAATAGACGCCATGGCAGATAATATAGTCGAATTGGCCCAGGTCCGGACCGATGTCAGTGATGGACATTTGCTTCAGGGCGATATTGGTCAGGCCCAGTGTGTCGATCACGCACTGTCCGGGTGCGATCTGACGGGCGGAAAGATCAATGCCGAGGCATCGGCTCTGGGGTAAGTTATAAGCCAGGGGGATGAGATTGCCTCCCTGGCCGCACCCGAGTTCGAGAATGCGGGCGTCGTGATAGTCCGGCGCGGCGAGCCCGAAGAGTCTGGCAATGGTACACAGGTTCTCCGGGTGGGTTTTGGAAAAGGGGTGGCTGTCGTAGGGAACGACGTCGTACTGGTTCTTTTCAGTATTGCCCGTTTTCGTCACGCTTTTCAATCCGCAGTTGGAATCCATGTCCTGTGGGCGTGGCCAGGGTAAATTGGCTATCCCGATAGAATCGCTGGCAAATGCCTAAAATGCGCTAAAGTTTGAAATGCCTAAAATGGTGGAGTCGCTTCGCTCCGGCTCTTTTTAAGCTAAGACATGGCAGAATTCCTTAATTCTTGTCCGCTGGTTTTTAGCGGATTAGGCACTTCGAACTTCATGCATACAAGACAGCCCCCTTCCAGGGGCAAACCAAAGACTGGTCCTTTGGGCCTGGATTCTTTACCCCCAGTCGTTGTTTCAGCTTTAGGTGTCTTCGTCATCTTCAAAGTACTCATCGTCGTCTTCAAAGTCCTCATCGTCGTCTTCAAAGTCCTCATCGTCGTCTTCGAAGTCCTCATCGTCATCTTCGAAGTCCTCTTCGTCTTCGCCCATATCGTCGGATTCCTCGTCGGCTTTGACCAGTTTCGACTGCCATTCCCACGAATTGTCTCCCTTGAAATCAAAGGTGATCTCTATGGCGAAATTTTCCATCCTGGGGCCGGTTTGAACTACGGCCTTCATGTATTTTCCCGGATCGCTCTGGCTGCGGGCACTGAGATAGGCCTTGACGTCTCCGGTGTTGGCGGTGCGTACCCGCCAGTGACCGGACCAGGCCTCCGGCTCCTTGTCCTGATCCTGGTATTGGCAATCAAAGATCCGTTGCTTGGTAAACCCGAAGGTGATGGTGGTCTTGTACTTGTTTTCAGGCACCTGCCAGTCGCCCACCAGGGCGCGTTCCATTTCCTGCTTTTTGCTTCCGTTGAGATCGACCGCCCCTGCAAGCGGGCTGAATCCGAAAATGGCGATCGCCAGCGTGGCGACGATGAGATGCAACGGTTTCATGGACTTTCTCCCTTAATCGAAATCGATGTTGAATATCCGCAGCAGTTTCCATCTGCCGTCGACCCATCGGTATCGAAGACGCAAGCTTCCGGTTTTGTTTCGGATGGTGTCCACATTGATGGTGATGGTGGCGTGATCCTTGTCGTACTTGCTTTCCAGGATGTCGATGTCGCGCCATTCGCTTTTCTGGAAAATCCAGGAACTGACCATCTTTCCGGCGATGTCCTTTTCAATCTGCTCGGCCGTGATTTCCGGTCGCCGGTCGGTCTGTAGCGACGCGGCGGTTTTGCAGATGCCTCCAATCTCTTCGGTGGTCAGTCCTTCCATGCGCATGGCCCGGCGCAGCAGATCGGTGCAGGGGTCAGCGGCAAGGGTCTGAGTCGCAAAAAAGAGCAGACAACCGGCTAACAGGGCGAATAGCAGTCTTCTGGCCATGGGTCCTCCTCGGCATTCGGACGGTTTTGGCGGATCCGTCGGAAATGATAACGCAAATATTGATTTGACTGTATTCAAAATGGATCGAAGACGCAACAAAAAAACTTCCTTCTCCCTAGGCAATTTGATATGAAAACAGCAGGTTCTCTTTTCATTACCATCCCGATTTTTTCGATTTTCTGCCCTTTTGGTGACTTCAGCCCAGTGTTGACAACCGTTCGGTTTTCCATTAAATCTTTTGCATATCTCTTTGATTG
The DNA here is from genome assembly GCA_016342285.1 of Desulfobacterales bacterium. Lineage (GTDB taxonomy): Bacteria > Desulfobacterota > Desulfobacteria > Desulfobacterales > JAEINQ01 > JAEINQ01. The sequence continues at coordinate 101,361 of JAEINQ010000006.1, read as the reverse complement.
CGCCTTTGCCTGACCGCTTGCGGACCAAGCCATTTTATCTGTATTGCCAGGATGGTGCCATGGGGAGACGGATTTCCAACCACTGACATGGAAAGCGCTCGATGATCATCGCCGTGTCCAGGAGGATCGCCTTATGCCCCTTTTTCAAAAGAAACGTCGTGTCCAGGAAACCATCGACGCCTTCAAGGAGGAAATGGCGGCCGTTCAGGAAGATCTCGATGGATTTAAGAAATGCGTTGAAAAGGAGCTGGGCGGTATCCGCAAAGACTTCAGGGAACTGGTGATATTCCTGCAGGAAAGTCCGGAACCCGAGGACAATGAGTCCAACGGAACCGAGACCAGGAGCGAAGGAAAAGCCGCGGCTGGCGAGGACCCCACGATCTTGCCGGAGTTAAAGGACGATCTCTCCCATCTCAGCGACCGTGTGACGGAAATGGCCGAGCAAACCGAAGCGTTGTGCCGGGAAGTCGAAACGGTAAAAAATATGGTCAACGATGAAATGAAATCGGTCCGCGATGGCATTGCCGAAGCCAAGCGGGACATTATCAATAAGATCACTTACGGTTTTGCCCGTCTGAGAACGTGAGCCCGCTCGTTTTTTCGTAACTGTTCACGGGGTTGAAAAGATCAAGAAGTTCCAAACCCTTGCACGGTAAGCGTTTACAGGGTGCCGTAGATGCGAGGCGCCGGGCATGCAGACGTACTCTATTGGTCTTCAAATGCCCGGGAACAAAACAGATGCGGTGCCCTGTGAACGCTTACGTTTTTTCTCTCCCACATTCATGGGGATTCCCTTGACCGATCATGCTCGCCAGTTGCAGCCTTCCGGAAGCATTGTGTCGCGGGTAACGGCCGGATTTGTGGTGGGCGGCCTGGCCGTGACCCTATCGCTTTCCCTGGCCGCTTTGATTTTTTCAGGCCCTTTGAGCCCTTTTCTTCCCGTGGCCATTCGGGTGATTTTACTGGGTGCGGCCGTGGTCTCCGTGGCCGGCGCCCTGACCGGTTCGCTCCCCGGAACCATCCTGGTTCCCCAAAGCGCGCCGGCGGCCCTGACTGCCCTCATGGCCGCGGCCCTGGCCGGGAATCTGGCTGCCGACGCCGTTCCTGCCGGCCGACTCTGTATGACGGTGATGGCCGCCCTTGCCGGCACCACCCTGTGCACCGGCGTTGTTCTGCTTCTGCTGGGAAAACTGCGCCTGGGTGCCATGGTGCGGTTTGTTCCCTATCCTGTTTTTGGCGGGTTCCTTGCCGGCACCGGGTGGCTGTTGGTTCAGGGGGCCATGCGGGTCATGACCGATCTTCCCCTGGCCACGTCCAACCTGGCCCTGTTGGGGGCACCCGGGATCGCTCTGCGATGGGTACCCGGTTTGATCTTTGCCCTGGTCCTTTTGGTGGTGCTGGCCCGGTATAACCATCTGATGGTCATGCCGGTGTTGATCGTATCGGCCATCGGTCTGTTTTATGGCCTCCTTTCCCTAATGGGTCTCTCTACCGTTGATGCCGTGTCCAGGGGGTTGCTGGCCCCTTCGTTTGCTTCGACCGGCTGGCTGCCCCAAGGCTTTGCCGCCGGTGGCCTCATGGTCTCATGGCCTCATATGACGGTGATATTTCATGCCCTGCCCGCTCTGCTGGTCATCAGCGTTGTGGATCTGCTCTTTTCGGCCAGCGCCCTTGAACTGGCCGTGGCCAAGGATATCGACCTGAACCGTGAGCTCAAGGCAGCCGGCGTGGCCAATCTGCTGGCGGGGATAGGTGGGGGGATCATCGGTTACCAGTCCATGACCTTCACCGTGCTCAGTCGCCAGATCAGTCCGGACAGCAGCCGCATTCCAGGGCTGGTGTCGGCGGCTTTGTGCGCCCTGACCCTGATCTTCGGTAGCGCGCTGCTCCATCTCTTTCCCAAACCGGTTCTCGGCGGCCTGCTGATGTTTCTCGGCTTCTCCTTTCTCCGGGAATGGCTGTGGGATGCCTATTTCCGGCTTTCCCCCATGGACTACGGCATCGTGGTCCTGATTCTGCTGGTCATTGTGCTCTGGGGGTTCATGGCCGGTCTGGCGGTCGGGATGGTGGCCGCTGTGGCGCTTTTTGTCGTGGACTACAGCCGCATTGACGTGATCAAACATGCCCTGGCCGGGGATGTTCACCGCAGCAACGTGGACCGTAGCGAGGAAGAACATCGATTGCTAAAGGCATACGGCGAAGCCATCCATGTCTTCAAACTTCAGGGGTTTATCTTTTTTGGGACGGCCAGCACCCTGCTGGAAGCGTTTCGCTGCCGCGTTAGAGACGGGGGGAGCGCTCCCCTTGGCTACGCGGTGTTCGATTTTAACCGGGTGACGGCCCTGGACGCTTCGGCGGTATACAGTTTCCTTCGAATGCGTCAACTGGCTGAGGCCGACGGGGTCCGGTTGGTTTTAACCCATCTCTCCGGTGCCATTGGCCGGCGGTTGGAAAAAGGTGGTCTGGTCGATGACCCCGGAGGCCGGGTCCGGTTTTTTCCCGACCTGGATCGGGGTCTGGAGTGGTGTGAGGATGCGGTCCTGGCCGGGGTGCATGCCCAGGCGTTGCCGGTTGACGGCCTGCTGGCCCAGCGGGTCAGGCGCCTGTTTACCGACCCGGACCTGGCTGAACGGCTCATGGGTTACCTTGTCAAGCAGACCATCGATGCCGGCGCCTTTCTGATGCGGCAGGGTGATCCGGCCGATGCGCTCTTTTTCATCGAGTCGGGCCAGGTGACGACGCTGCTGGAAACCGATGACGGCAAGACGATCCGTCTGCGAACCATGCAGCCCGGTACGGTGGTCGGCGAGATCGGGCTCTACCTGGACGAGCCGAGGTCCGCATCGGTGGTTGCGGACCGGCCTACCACGGTCTACTGCCTGTCCGGCGACGCCCTTGGCCGGATGCGCAAGGAAGCCCCTGACATTGCTGCCGAATTCCATCGATTTATCGCCTGCCTGCTCGCTGAACGACTGGTCTACACCAATGCCGCCCTGAAGTCTCTTCAGGATTGATTTCGGTCCCAACAGGGCGTGCGGAGACCGGGTGGGCCTGCTTTTTCCCTTGACACATTCGCATAATTCTTCTATTAATTTCAAATTGATAGAAAGTATCTGGCGACCCCGTTCGACGGTTATGTCCATAATCGCAAAACCCGCGTGAACCGGCATGGCCGGACCGGATGATGGCGGGCGCTCGCCAGCAAAGTAACTCGGAACGTGGATATGGAGGACCCATTACCATGAAAAGATTGCCCCTGATTTCTCTTTTTCTTGCTGTTGTGATGGCCTTGTCGGTTTTTACCGCTGCCATGGCCAAGGATTTCCCGGTGACCCCCAAGAGAAAAGCCAACGGCAAGAAATTTCGCGTCATCTACCTTCAGGGCGGGCCGTATTTCGAGTACGACACGGTCTTTCTGGCCGTGATTACCCAGCTTCGCCGCCTGGGGTGGATGGAAAATATCCAGATTCCGTCCTCCGAAGCCACCTCGGCCCAGGGGTTGTACGCCTATCTGGCCAAAAATCCCAGCTGGAGTAATTACCTGGAGTTTCCCGAAGACGGATTCTACGACGGCGACTGGAAGGACGAAAAACGGCTGCACAACAAGCAGCAGATCCTTAAACGGTCGGACTTTGACTTGGTCTTTGCCATGGGAACCTGGGCCGGACAGGATATGAAGAACATGCCGCCGGAGATGAGGGTGCCGGCGGTGGTCATGGACGTCTCCGACTCCCTGGGTGCCAAGATCGTCGATTCCAATGAAGATTCGGGCCGGAACAACCTGACGGCCCGGGTCGATCCCTTGCGCTACCAGCGCCAGATGCGCATGTTCCACGACATTATCGGCTTCGGAAAGCTCGGCATGGCCTTTGAAGATACCGTTGAAGGCAAGAGTTATGCGGCCATCGCCGATGTGGAAAAGATTGCCGCCGAGAGAGGGTTCGAGATCATCAAAAAATCCCATCCCGGCTACTTCAAATCCAAGCCGGAGGCCGAGAAATGGCTGCTGGACACGATCCGGAAGATGACGCCGGACATCGACGCCTTCTACCTGACCCAACAGCTCGGGCTGCACAACGAGTCGTTGCCCAAGGTGGTCGAGGTGCTCAACCAGAAAGGCATTCCGACTTTTTCCCAGACCGGCTCGGCCGAGGTGCGCGATGGTGTCTTGTTGAGCATCGCCACCAGCGGCTTTAAATATGTGGCGGAATACCACGCCCGTAAGATTGCCCAGATTCTAAACGGTGCCAAGCCGCGCGATCTGCCGATTCTGTTTGAGGACCCGGCCAAGATCGCCATCAATCTCAAGACAGCCCAGCAGATCGGGTTTGATCCCCCGGTGGACATCCTTGGGGCCGCGGACGAAATTTTCACCGATTGATGCTGTCCCAGGGCCGATTCAAGCCCCTGCGACGGTGACCCCTAACAGGGTGTTGAAAAACGTCATGAGTGCAATCGTTTTTTAGCAGCCGGCTAAAGTTCCGGAAGATTATGACCGATATAGGGAACGTCAACCAGGAGGCGCTGTTCGACCAGCTCGCCGATGAATACGATCTGCTGCTGGGCGACTGGAAAGAAGATCTGAAAAGCCAGGGGCGGCAACTCGATGCCCTCTTTCGCCGCTATGCCGGCAGTCCCGTCCAGACCGTTCTGGACTGCACCTGCGGTATCGGCACCCAGAGCATCGGCCTCGGACTGTTGGGGTACCGGGTCACCGGCACGGATATCAGCGGGAAATCGGTTCAGCGGGCCAGGCAAGAGGCCGCCCGGTTTAACCTGGATATCGAATTTGCGAAGGCCGACCTGCGGCACCTTGACCAGACGGTGTCGAAAACCTTTGATGCCGTCATCAGTTGCGACAATTCCCTGCCGGCCCTGTTGACACCGGAAGACGTCCGTGCCGCGCTGGGCCAGATGGCCCGCCGGATCGAACCATCGGGGATTTGTGTGATCAGTATCCGCAACTTTGAGCGGATCCTGGCGCAAAAGACCCGGTTTAACCCCCGGCACCTCCATGAGGTCGACGGGCGGCGGGTGATCGTCTTCGATGTATGGGATTACCTGGAGAACGGCCTTGTCCGTTTCAACGTCTTTTTTCTCAAGGAAAACGATGGCGGATGGGACGTGGCCTGCCGGCAAATGGTTTACCGTGCCCTGTATCGGGAGGACCTGACCGCCGAGTTGAGCCGGTGCGGATTTAAGGAGATCGAAATCCTCGATCGACTCGATGGGGAACCGTTGCCGTTCGATTTTTACGTCTGTTCCCGGCGCTGACGGGTTGACAGGACTTCTGATACGAACCGATAGACAGGACACATAGCCTTCGCACCCATGAACCGTCCCGCGCCAAGCGCCCTATCCGACACCTCACGTAGCCGGTCCCGACTCGCATCCGTCCCTCTTCGGATCACCATCTTTGTCACCGGCACCCTTGTTTTTGCCCTGCTGCTCAACGCGGCCCTGTCGGTGCTGACCCTGGAAAAGATCTATTCCAAGTCGTTGCTGTCAGAATACAGCGTCATCGGCCGGTATTACGTTCGAAAAATCGAACGGTCGCTTAAATTTGGCAAGACCCTGCCCAAGTTTACCGGCATGCCGAAACTGCTCAATGAATTCAGGACCGCCAATCCGGAGATATCGGAAATCTTCATCTGCTCGGAGGATCGAACGCCGCTCTTTGCTTTTCATGCCCTGAACCTGGCCCAGCAGGACAGCCTGACCCTGGAAAAGGACATCGGTGAGCAGGAGACCGTCCGGCAGGTCAAGGACAAGTACCGGCTCCTTTTCCCCCTGTACGGCGGTGGATTCAGGAACAAGACCTTTCAGGGATTCCTGGAGATCGTCCTGCCCGAGACCCTGATACAGGATAAGATCAAGGCGATGATCGCCACCAGCGGCAAACTCCTGGCCGTTGCCAGCGGCGCCTCGGCCGTGATCTTCTTTTTCGTCGGCCTGGTGGTTATGCCCACCAAGAGAAAAAAAAGCCGCATTTACGGTATCCCCTTAAAGACACGGGCACTGCTGCTCACCTCCCTGGTGCTGATCCTTTCCCAGATCGGTTTTTCCTATTACAATGTTCAGGAATTCCGGGATCGTTATTTCGGCAACATTCAGGACAAGTGCCGGACCCTGGGAGGGCTTCTTCAGTCGGACATCCAGTACCTGCTCAACCTGGGCATTCCCGTCAACAAACTCATCAAGATCGACGGACTGCTCAAGGAAGTCCTGGACAACATTCCCGCCCTGTCTGACGTGACCATTGTCGATGCCAACGGCGGACCGCTTTACCGGGTGGCTTCCGATGTCGATGTGAGCCGATCACGATTCCAGGTCCATGCACCGGATCCCGGAAACCCGGACCTGGATGCCAACCGCATTGTCCTTCCGGTTGCCGGCAGAAAAACGACCGAAGGATATATCCATTTGAACATCTCCGACGCGGTGGTCGCCAAGACCATTCGCGATCTGGTGATGGACTCGGGCACCGTGGCGGTGGTTTCCCTTCTTATCGCCTTTGAATTCGTCTTTTTTCTGGTGGCCATTTTGGCCACAGGGGATGCCCCGACCGTGCCCATGGACCAGACCATCGGCCATTACAAGAAGAAAACCAACGGCACCGCAACGGTACCGGTGAGCAGTTCGGTCCGCACTGCCGCGTTCCTCTACGCATTTGCCATGGCGCTCTCCATGTCTTTTCTGCCCATCTATGCCAATTCCCTTTTCACGGGCTTTTTTGGGCTTTCCCGGGAAATTGCCATGGGGCTTCCCATTTCCGCGGAGATGCTGGCCGTGGCCGTCAGCCTGGTGCTGGGCGGGTACTGGCTGGACCGGCGCGGCTGGCTGGGCCCGTTTCTGACCGGCGTCCTGATCACGGGTATGGGCATGGTTGCCTGCGGCATGGCCCAGAGCACCATGGAACTGATTCTGTGCCGCGGTCTGGTCGGTTTCGGCTACGGCCTGGCCCTGATGTCCACCCAGACCGTCGTCATCAGCCTGAGCCCCATCGGTCAGCGTTCCGCCGCGGTGGCCGGACTGGAAGCCGGTTTTTTCTCCGGGTTCATTTCCAGCACCGCCGTGGGCGGTATGTTGGCGGAAAAGATCGGTTTTCGGGGCGTCTTTTTTGTGGGCAGCGTCCTGATCTTCATTTCCATGATTTTTGTCCTGATCTTTCTGCGAAAGACCGGGGATGCCGGGAAATCCGAAGCTCCGGCCACGGCGGTTTCGGGCCAGGCCGGACCGGGCATCTTCAAGCTCTTTACCAGTGTTGATTTCATGGGCGGCCTGCTCTTGAGCGCCATTCCGTCCTCCCTGTGCCTGGTGGGGTTTCTCTACTTTGCCAGTCCGCTCTTTCTGACGGACCTGGGGGTGGGGCAGGGCAACATCGCGCGGTTGATGATGCCCTACGGTTTGTGCATGGTATACGTGGCCCCCATGATCAGCCGCTGGGTGGACCGTGCTGCCAACAAGCGCATTCCCGTGGTGGCCGGCGGCATACTTGGCGGTCTGGCCCTGCTCAGCGTCTACTACCTCAACTCCATTCCCATGTTCGTCCTGATCCTGGTGCTGTTCAGTATTTCCGGCGGGATGAGCTACGGCGCCCGGATTTCTTTCATCAGCGAGTCGCCGACGGTTCAGGCCGTCGGGGTTGGCAAATCCATGGGCACCTTCAACTCCCTGGAACGGATCGGCAACATCAACGGACCCATTATCGTTGGCGGTATGATCACGGCTGTGGGGCTGACATCGGCCATCAGCAGCCTGGGCATGATTTACCTCGTCGGCACCTTGTTATTTTTTCTCCTCTCGCGGCGGGCCCGGTCTGCTTCGATGGGGTGAAACCGCCGACGAAGGGAATCGGCTTCAAGGATTTAACGCTGTCGTTAAGCCACCACCTTTATTGGTGGACCTGGAAAAGTTCACCCGCCCCTGTGCGAGAAGGTCTAAGTGAATTTTCAATTTTCAATGCTCAATGTCCAATGCTCAAGTGTGGAATCGCTACGCTCTGCCAATTGTTAAAAGGCTAAAAGAGGCAGAATACTTTCCTTGAACATTGAGAATTGAGTATTGGATATTGAGCCGCCCTCTGGGGGGCTTGGCTGAGGCCACCCGCTCAGCGGGTGGGGCCTCACTTCCCCGCCGGAGATTACCTATGGAAGTTCTCGTCCACCTGGAGAAAATACGAGAGAACCTCGCCACCATCCGCGGCTTTTGCCGACAGGCGGGCCTCCAGCCGGTCTGGATCACCAAGGGCTGTCAGGCCTACGATCCGATTCTTTCCGACCTGACCGTCCATACCGACGAGGTTCTCGGCGACGTTCGCCCCGCCAATCTGGCCCGCTTGCGCCGGGCCTTCTCCGGAAAAGTGATGCGGGTCCAAATTTCCGGCGCCCAACAGGCTGGGGAAACAGTCCGTTCGGCCCATACCACCCTGATCTCCCACCCGGCCCATGCCCGATGGCTTGGCAAAGCGGCCGGATCGCTGGGAATTACCCATGACCTGATTTTCATGATTGACGTGGGCAATCGCCGGGAAGGCGCCCTGCCGGTTGCCGTATCTGAAATGGTCCGCGAGGTGGCTCAAATCCCCCATGTTTGCCTGGTCGGCCTGGGGGCCAGCGTGGGGTGCTACGGCGGCTATCGTGCTGGCCTGGCGGACCTGGAGCGTCTGGTGGCCACAGCCCTTGGGGTGAGAAACGATACGGGGCTGGCCCTTGATGTGCTTTCCGTTGGCAGCGGGACCATGCTTTTGGACCTGGTCCGCCAGGGACGGGTGCCGGCCGGCATCACCCAACTTCGCATTGGTGCGGCCGTCTGGGTCGGCGAGATGCCGCCCACCCGTACCGCCATCGACGGCCTGCATCAGGATGCCTTTTGCTTTTGCGGCGAAATTCTGGAATCGGGTCTCAAACCGTCCCTGCCGGAGGGCCAGACCGGCACCGATGCCTTTGGGAGACAGGTGGTTTTCGAAAATGCCGGAGACCGCCATCTGGTCCTGATGAATTTTGGCATGGTTGACGTCGATGCCTACGATCTGACCCCCCTTGAAGCCGGCGTGCGCGTTATCGGGGCCACCTCCAACTATACCATCTGCGATGTGACCGATGCCGCCACCGCCTTTTCCGTCGGTTCGGTTCTGACCTTTCGTATGGGCTACAGCGCCATGGTCAGGGCCATGAGTTCCACCGAGACCGTCAAGACCGTGGTCGGCTGAATAAGCCGCTGGACCTTTCGTGATTCGCTGTTCGCCTGACCCCTAAGCTGCTTTGGGGGTATTGAGATTCGGGAGATGATCAAAAATTAACAAACGCCTTCTGGGCATCGGTCACCTTGGCCAGGTAGCGTCGGCCCTCGGCCACGGGAAGGCGCTTGTGGAGGGTGTTGAAAACGGTGAGCGGGGCCAGGGCGTTGATGCGTGATGTGGCCTTCTCGCGATCCTGGTGGAAAGTTTTCAGCACGTTGCCGGCGCCGGCGTTGTAGGCGGTGATGACGCAGTATTGCCTTGAGACGGGGTTTTCGATGCCGGCCAGGTAACGGTCCGTGAGCAGGTGAAGGTAGGCGGTGCCGTAGCGGATGTTTTCTTCCGGGTCGAACAGGGTGTTGCGGTCTGGAACGCCGGAACGGTGCAACAGCCGGTTCACGTCGCTGCCGGCGGTATCCGGCACGATTTGCATGAGCCCAAAGGCCGGCGCCGGGCTAACGGCAAAGGGATTGAAATCGCTCTCGGTCTTCATGATGGCATAGATCAGGTTCCGGCTCACCTTGTATTGGGTGGCGAAACGGTCCACGGCAGTGCGGTATTTTTTTGCCCGCACAGTCAGGTGGTCCCGGACCATGGCCAGGCTGACCCCGTGAACTGACTGTGCCTTGCCACCGACCGTGATGGCGCGACTTTCCATCCGGGTGCCGATCAGATGATCGGCAAACCGTTCGGCCCGCCAGGTCCAGCGGATCGGTTGCCCTTCATGGTCGAGAACTTCCCCCAGCAGAAACGGTTCCCCTCCCAGCGTTACGGTGCCGGCCGTATACAAGTCCACGGCCCGGGGGTCATTGGGGGTGAGCAGGGTGGTCACCACGGCGGCCTTCAGGCTCTTTTCCGGGTTCTGGCCGTCCAGCGTCTCCACGGTCACCACACCGCGGTCAAAATCCACTGAAGCGCGGGACAGGTAGTTCTGGGTATACTTGACATATTTTTTTTGCTCCGGTTCCCGACTCTCTTTGTCCCCCCACCGGCCCCGCACCCCTTTGCGGAACGCTTCGATAATGGCGGCGAACTGGTTGTGGAATCGTTCGATATCCCGCTTCAGGGTGTCGGGGCGGGTGGCATACCGGGTCGCTTTTTCCACGGCCACCTGCCGGGCCGCGGTTGCGTCCCCGGTGACAGCTGCCCGGGTGAGTCGGACCGCATCCGAGGCCGAACAGCCCAGGAGCCAGGTGACGGCCAGAGATGCGGCAACCATTCGATTCAATGACCTTGTGCGTTTCATCGCAACCGTTCCACGTGGACAAACCCCTTCAGGGCATGTTAAAGGCCAGGGCTGTTTCGGCACCGGCACCGGGAGTGCCCCTGGCACCGGTGACGTGTGAAAGCGCCATATTAATATAGGTGCCGCCCTTCGGCAAGGGGATCATGGTTTATCTCAAACTGCTGCTGACCGCCATCTTTTGGGGCGGCACCTTCATTGCCGGCCGGACCATCGCCGGAGACGTGGGGCCCTATTCGGCCGCCTTTTTGCGTTTTACGGTGGCCTCGATCTTTCTTTTGGTCTTTGTTCGCCGAATGGAAGGGCGGCTGCCACGGCTGGGCCGGGGCCAGATCCTGCCGGTGGTCGCCCTGGGGCTGACCGGCGTTTTTGCCTACAACGTCTTTTTTTTCAAGGGGCTTCATCTCATCGAAGCCGGCCGGGCGTCCCTGATCATCGCCTGCAATCCTATTTTCATCAGCCTGCTCTCGGCCCTTCTTTTCAAGGAGAAGCTCAACGCCGTCCGGATCAGCGGTATTCTGGTATCGGTTTCAGGCGCCATTGTCGTCATCACCCGGGGGCGGCTGTCAGCCCTGCTCGACGGCAGCCTGGGCTCGGGCGAGCTGTTCATTTTCGGGTGCGTGGCCAGTTGGGTGGCCTATTCGCTTCTGGGAAAGACCGTCATGAACCGGCTCTCGGCCCTGTCGGCGGTCTGCTATTCGTCCATGATCGGCGGGGCGCTTCTTTTTTTTCCCGCCTGTGCCGAAGGGCTGTTTCATGACGCGTGGTATTACAGCCTCAAGGACTGGATCAGTTTGTTCTATCTCGGGTTTTTCGGCACCGTGCTCGGTTTTGTCTGGTATTACCAGGGCATTCAGCGCATCGGTCCCATGAAGTCGAGCCTGTTCATCAATTTCGTCCCGGTGAGCGCCATTTTGCTTGCCTACGGGCTTCTTGATGAACCGATTACCTGGTCGCTCTTAATGGGTGCGGTGCTGGTGGGCAGCGGTGTTTATTTGACCAATGTCGGCGCTTTTGCCTTTCCAGGCCGAAGCGCGCGTCGGCAGGATGCGTCGCCATGACAGCCAGCGCAGGCGGTCGGCGGTGCTTTCACCTTGACACCAAAGCCAAATCTGTTAAATTTTGGGCGCTTTTAATTCGTTCCGGGAATCCATGCCCTCAGGGCATGGTCAGAGTCAATTGGCTATGCCGAGGCCGCCTTGGCGGGACTCACTTTAGTCACTTTACACTTATCTGGGGCCAGTATCCCAGCTCCTTTCAGGGGCAGCCCAAGGCCACGTCCTCTGGGCGTGGATTCTTTACAATGCTGGCGCCTGCGGGGAATCCTCAGGCGCGGCGGGCTTTTTGCGGGTCCTGATATTGGATCCTGAGTTGAGCGCTCAGTTTAGGTGGATGAACCCAAAAGGAAATCGATGAAAATCAGAAAAGACAAGCCGGGTCGAAACGATCCCTGCCCTTGCGGGAGCGGGCGCAAATACAAGCACTGCTGTTACGGCAGCCCGGAGCGGGCCGTTGAAGACCTCAAGACCCGATATGCCCGCAAATACAATATCCGGCTAAAAGCCGCCAAGGATATCGAGGGGATTCGACGGGCCGGGCGGCTCACCGTCGAGACCCTGGACATGGTCGAGGCTCGCCTGCGGATCGGCATGACCACCGATGAGATCAACGCCCTGGTTCACGAATTTACCATTCGTAACGGGGCTGTGCCGGCGCCGCTCAACTATCGAGGCTTTCCCAAGAGCGTCTGCGTGTCGCTCAACGAAGAGATCTGCCACGGTATTCCCGATGGCCGTGTCATCGCCGAAGGCGATATCGTTAACGTGGATGTGACGCCAATTCTCGACGGTTACTATGCCGACGCCAACAAAACCTTTTTCATGGGATCCCCGGGCCCCGATGCCCGAAAAATTGTGGACGTTGCCAGGGAGTGCCTCCGGCTGGGTATGGACATGGTGAAACCGGGAAATACCACGGGGGATATCGGTTGGGCCATTCAGCGCTATGCCGAAACCAATCAATGCTCCGTGGTCCGAGAGTTTGTCGGCCACGGTGTTGGTTTCGATTTCCACGAAGCGCCCCAAATTCTTCACTACGGCCGTAAAGGGGACGGGGTTCCCCTGGTTCCCGGCATGGTCTTTACCATCGAGCCCATGATCAACCTGGGGAAGCGCCATCTACGCATCCTGGAAAACCAGTGGACCGCGGTGACCGTGGACGGCTCCCTGTCGGCCCAGTTCGAGCAGACCATCCTGGTGACAGAGGGCGGATACGAGAGCCTGACGCCCTATGACCTATGATGGGGGATTGGGGCCATCCCTACCACATGTGGTATGTCCGAGCTTTTATGGTGCCATATGTTGTAGCTAAGTTTTATGTGTTAAGTTTTAAGTGTTAAGAAAAGCCCCTGTGTGGCTGCTTCTTAAAACCGAATACTTAAAACTTAACACCATTCTAAAGGATTCCCATGGCTGAACCCAATTCCGAATTTTTCACCCCCACACCTATTCTCGACAGTGACCATCCACGGGTAGCCGCCTTTGCCGAAAAATGCCTCCATGGGGTCGCCAACGATCCGGTCGCCCGGGCCGTTGCCCTGTATTATGCCGTGCGTGACGACATCTGGTACGACCCCTATTCTCCCTTTTTTCTGCCGGAACACTACCGGGCGAGCGTTGTCCTGAAACGGGGCAGGGGATACTGTGTCAGTAAGGCCTCCCTGCTATGCGCCCTGGGCCGGGCCGGCGGCATTGCCTCGCGGATCGGATTTGCCACGGTGCGCAACCACCTGGCTACCCGCCAGCTCATCGAATTTCTGGGCTCCGATCTTTTCGTCTACCACGGATTCACCGAATTTTATCTCAACGGCCAATGGGTCAAGGCCACCCCGGCCTTCAATATCGAACTTTGTGACCGGTTCGGCGTTGCCCCCCTTGAGTTCGACGGACGATCCGATTCGATCTTTCATGCCTTCAATACCGAGGATAAGCCGTTCATGGAATATCTTGCCCAGCACGGCTCATTTGCCGACGTACCGGTGGCCGAGATCCTGGCCGCATGGGAAACCACCTACGGTGTCGATCGGGTGCGGCAATGGATTGCCGCCTATGATCAGGCGGGCGCCAGCGGCCGCGATTTTGACAGCGAAGAGGCCATCTGATTTTCAGATTTGCCTTTTCTTCAGTGGGCGCTTTTGCCTATGGCCAGCATAGGAATCTTTCGATCTTCTTTCCCGGCGTCGTGACAACGGCAAATCTGAAAAAATTCAATTTGATTTAAGCGCTCACGTTTTGTGGGTGTGGTCCGAGCCGGTTGGCGATACCGAGACACCGATGTTGACGTGACTAAAGTGAACTAAAGTTTAGTTCACCTTAGGCACGCCACACTGATATGTAAGGGCCAAACACATGCACAAGAAAATTGGGATCATCGGCGGGCTGAGCCCGGAGTCGACCGTCAGCTATTATCTCCATATCACGCGAACCTATGTCGAACGCTACGGTGATTACGGATACCCTGAAATAATCATCTACAGCGTCAATCTGGAGAATTATCATCGATGGCGCGGCGAAAATCGATGGGATCGGGTTGCCGGGGATCTTATCGCTTCAGCGAAAAGTCTTGAGAAAGCCGGCGCGGATTTCGGTCTGATTGCAACCAATACCATGCATAAAGTATTTGATGCCGTCAGCGCTGCCGTTGACCTTCCCCTTCTTCATATTATCGACGCAACGGCAGCAAAGGCCAGAGAAATGGGCCTGAAAAACCTGGGGCTCCTGGGCACGCGATTCACGATGAGCGATGGTTTCTATCACGAAAAAATGGCACCGTACGGCATCAATACCATCGTCCCGTGCCCAGAAGATCAGGATATCATCCATGATATTATCGTTGAAGAACTGGTTCAGGGTCGATTGCTGGAAGATTCCAGGGCTGAATACATCCGGGTGATCCGTGAATTGATCCGTCTTGGGGCTGAAGGGGTGATTCTCGGTTGCACGGAAATACCCTTGCTCGTAAAGCCCGAAGATTCTTCGGTCCCTTTATTGGATACCGCCATCATTCATGCCGGGACGGCTCTCAATCATGCCTTGAGGCAATAACGTGGCAAGAGTCACTCCACATTGATATGGGGGGCGATAACCCAGCCCCTGAGCATCCCCTTCTCCGAGAAAAGGGCTCATGATGCAACCTTCCGATCTTTCCAGACCGATCCTGGTGACCGGCGCCACCGGATACGTGGGTGGTCGGCTGGTTCCCCGGCTGCTTGCGGCCGGAAACCGGGTCCGGGCCGCGGGACGGTCATTGGAGAAGCTCAACTGCCGTCCCTGGGCCAGGCACCGGATGGTGGAGACGGTTTGTGCCGATGCCCTCGACCCCGGAGCCATGGCTGCGGCAGCAAAAGGGTGCCGCGTGGCCTTTTATCTGGTCCATTCCATGGCGGCGCGAAAGGGCGCCTTTGCCGAGGCCGACCGCCGGGCCGCCTTGGTGATGGCTGCCGCCGCGACCGCCGCCGGCCTGGAGCGCATCATTTATCTGGGGGGGTTGGGAGAGGTTTCGGACGGGGCACTGAGCCGGCACCTGAAATCGCGTTTTGAGGTCGAAGCGATTCTCAAGGCTGGCCCCGTGCCGGTTACCATTCTTCGGGCTGCCATGATTCTAGGCTCGGGCAGCGCGAGTTTTGAGATGCTGCGATACCTGGTGGAGCGGCTTCCGGTCATGACCCCGCCGCGCTGGGTCGACACCCCCTGCCAGCCCATCGCCATCGCGGACGTGCTGCACTATCTCGCGGGCTGTCTGACCCATCCCGCTACGGTGGGCAACACCTTCGATATCGGCGGCGACGACGTACTCACCTACCGTGACCTGATTCAAATCTATGCTGAGACGGCCGGCCTGCCCAGGCGGTTGATCCTTGCCGTGCCGGTACTGACCCCGAGACTCAGTGCCCAGTGGATTCATCTGGTCACGCCGGTTCCGGCCGCCTTGGCCCAGCCCCTGGCCGAAGGGCTGGCCGTGCCGGTCGTCTGCCGGGAACACCGCATTCGGGAGCTGATTCCCTTACGACCCACTCCCTGCCGGGAGGCCATCGGAACGGCCCTGGAAAGGGTGGCCCAGGAACGCATCGACACCTGCTGGTCCGACGCCGGCGCCATGGCGCCGCCGGAATGGGCTGCCTGCGGCGATGCCGACTATGCCGGCGGCACGGTTCTGTCCTGTGGCTACCGGTGTCGCATACAAACGACGCAGGAAGAGGCCTGGAAGGCCGTGAGCCGCATCGGGGGAAAAAATGGCTGGTATTTCGGCCAATGGCTGTGGCGGCTGCGCGGCATGGCGGACCGGTTGGCGGGCGGGGTCGGTCTGGGGCGGGGGCGGCGAGAGACCGGAACCCTTCGGGCTGGCGACGCCCTCGATTTTTACCGGATCCTGGAGGTCGAACCCGGGCGCCGTCTTCTGTTGCTGGCCGAGATGCGCATGCCCGGTGAGGCGTTGATGGAATTTCGTGTCACTCCGGCCGGGGAGGGGGGGGTGGATCTGGCCCTGCTGGCCCGGTTTCTTCCCCTGGGCCTGGCCGGCCTGGCCTACTGGTATGCGCTTTTTCCCTTTCATGAATGGATTTTCAGCGGCATGCTGCGCAACATGGCGCGGTCCATGGGGCGGCCGATTACTGCCGGACCGGAGCGGTTTGCCGCCTTTGATGGCGACGCGTGCGCCATTTCCTGAAGAACCCAAAACCATGGCATCCAAAGGGGTCACCATTTTTTATTATCAACCGCAGATAGACGCAGACCGTCGCAGACCCGGCTTCGCCGCATAAGATGCCGGCAGGCAAGAAAACTTGCTGGCGGTTGACCTAACCGCCAACAAATTCGTATCGTTTCGCTGATGGATCCGTTGATCCTGAGCAAGAGATTGTTTTTTTTCGCAGAGCTCGTTCCACAAGGTTACCTCTTTGGCCCGGCCAGGTCGGCCGGGCCAAAAAGTCAGCGTGTGTCTGCGGTTAATAAACTGATATGTCATTGCAATTGTGTTCTCGTGCACTTAGCTGTCAAACTTGAGCGGCTGTAAAACCATCGCGTGGCGTTGTCAAATATACCAGAGATGATGAAATCGGGAGGAACGGCGATGTTTAAGAAGGGTTGGGTCTGTATCGGGGTGTGGTTTCTTTTTGGGGCCATGGCGGTCGCGGCTGAAGTGCCGGTGAGCGATGCGACCCAGGAATGCCTGGACTGCCATGCGGTGTTTCATCCCGGCATCGTCGCCGACTGGCAGGCCAGCCGGCATGCCCAAGTGACGCCGGCCCAGGCCATGGCGGTTAAAGGGTTGGCCAAAAAGATCTCCAGTACCGATGTGCCCGAGGGGCTTGGTGCCACGGCGGTCGGGTGTGCCGAGTGCCATACCCTCCGGGCCGAGACCCACGCCGACACCTTTGAGCACAATGGGGCCGAGGTCCACGTGGTGGTCAGCCCCGATGATTGCGCCACCTGCCACGCGACGGAACGGACCGAGTTTGCCGGCAACATCATGGCCCACGCCCGAAAGAATTTTATCGACAACGCCTTATACCAGGACCTTCAGCGCAACATTATCGGTCGGCCCGAGGTCAAGGCGGACAGGCTTGAATTTAAACCCGCCGACGATGCCACCCGGGCCGACGCCTGCATCTATTGCCACGGCACGATCGTTTCGGTCACCGGCACCGAGGTGCGTGATACCGATGCCGGTGAACTGGAATTTCCCGTGCTCTCCGGATGGCCCAACCAGGGGGTCGGGCGGGTCAACCCCGACGGCAGCGCAGGGGCCTGCTCGGCCTGCCATACCCGGCACGCCTTCAGCCTGGAGATGGCCCGAAAGCCATACACCTGCAAGGAATGCCATGTGGGGCCGGATGTGCCGGCCTTCAAGGTCTATTCGGCCAGCAAGCATGGAAACCTCTTTTCGGCCATGGGCAAAGCGTGGAATTTTAAGGCCGTTCCCTGGACCGTGGGCCAAGATTTCACCGCTCCCACCTGCGCGGCCTGTCACATCAGCCTGCTGACCAACACCGACGGCGAGGTGATCGCCCGGCGGACCCACACCATGACCGATCGGCTCGCATGGCGTATTTTCGGATTGATCTACGCCCACCCCCAGCCGAAAAATCCGGATACCACGGTGATTCGAAACCGGGACGGCCAACCCCTGCCAACGGATTTTACAGGAAAGGCGGCCGATGCGTTTCTGATTTCCGAAAAAGAGATGGCCGTCCGGCGAAAGACCATGCAGGCCGTCTGCCTGGGTTGCCACGATCGGTCCTGGGTGCGCGGACATTTCGATAAATACCAGCATGTCATCGCCGAGACCAACGACGCCGTGCGGGTGGCGACGGACCTGATGGGGCGGATCTGGAAAGACGGCCTGGCCCAAGGGCACGAAGCCGGGCAGAGCCCCTTTGACGAGGCCATCGAACGGCAGTGGATGGACACCTGGCTGTTTCATGCCAATACCATCCGATTTGCTTCGGCCATGGCCGGCGGCGGCGATTACGGCGCCTTTGCCGACGGTCGCTACCATCTTTCCCGGAAAATTGCCGATCTAGACGATTGGCACCGTTTTCGAAAAGGGTTGGGCCGCACCGGAAAGTGAATTGTTGAATTAATGGAAGTCCGTCAATCCGTCAATTCGCCAATCCGATAATAAAAAAATGGTGGAGCATAGCGACTCCTCAACTTTAGTCACTTTAGCTCACTTTAGTCACTCCAAACTTACATGGGGTCGGTAACCCAGCCCCTTTCAGGAGGCACCCGCCCCGCGGGTCGGGCATCGCGTCTCACTCCCCTGAGGCCATGGCCTTGCACTTTGTGCTGGAGGTGAGCGGCCCGATCCTGTATGATTTGAATTGCGTATCCGCTCCATTCCCTTTGACGGCCTCCTTCGATTCGGGTACGCACGGCTTTTAACCCGTTTCCCGGTGCGTTCATTCTTCAGAAACGGTGACGCGAACCCAACCAGCAGCGGGCCTCCCGTGCCTGTCCGGGATCGCCCGCAACCATCTTCCAAACCGGTTCATTATCAAGGAGCATGGCCATGGACGAGATAGCGCGGCGAGGCCCTTCCCCCTTTCATGCCTCTTCCCGGAGCCTGAAAGAGGATATCCTGCGGCATGTCCAGTTTACCCTCGGAAACGATCCCCACCGGCCGGACCGGTTCTCTTGTTTCCAGGGACTTGCCTACAGCATTCGCGACAGGCTCATCGAACGGTGGATCAACACCCAGCGCTCCCTCTACGATACCCTGTCTAAACGGGTCTATTTTCTCTCCATGGAGTTTTTGCCGGGAAGGTTCCTGAAAAACTACCTGATCAGCCTCGACCTGTTGGAGGAGACGCGTCGGACCTTGGCGGAAATGGGCTTCGACCTCGACGAACTGGAAGAAGAGGAATGGGACGCCGGCCTGGGAAACGGCGGCCTCGGTCGGCTTGCCTCATGTTATCTCGATTCCATGGCCTGCCGGAACCTGCCCGGCTACGGGTACGGCATCCGATATGACTTCGGGATCTTTCACCAGGTGGTGGAAAACGGCTACCAGCTCGAGCAGTGCGACAACTGGATGCGTCGCGGCAATCCCTGGGAGATCCAGCGTCGACCCATGGAGGCCCCGATCCGGTTTTACGGTCGGAGCGAGGGATACACCGATGCCCGCGGAAAACAGCGTTTTCGATGGGTCGACGGAGAGATTGTCATCGCCGTGGCCTGCGACATCCTCATTCCCGGCTTTGGAGACGACTATGTCACCAACATGCGGCTCTGGTCGGCCCGGTCGAGCCGGGAATTCAACCTGACCCATTTCAACCAGGGAGACTATATCGGCGCCATTGAGGCGAAGGTGAGCGGGGAGACCATTTCCAAGGTGCTCTACCCCAACGACGAAGTCTCCGTCGGAAAGGAGCTTCGGCTCAAACAGCAGTACTTTTTTGTGGCCGCCACCCTTCGAGACATCCTGCGGCGCTACCGAAAGCAGAGCCAGTCCTTTGCCGACTTTCCCGATTTCGTGGCCATTCAGCTCAACGACACCCATCCGGCCATTGCCATCGCCGAGTTGATGCGCCTTCTGATGGACGAAGAACGCCTGGCGTGGGACGATGCCTGGGGCATTTGCGAGCGGACATTTGCCTATACCAACCACACGGTCATGCCCGAGGCCCTGGAGACCTGGCCGGTGGATCTCATGGGACACCTGCTGCCACGGCACCTGGAAATCATTTATGCGATCAACCAACGGTTTCTCGACTCGATCCGTCTCCGTTTTCCCGAAGAACCGGATTTGCCGGGCCGCCTGTCCATCATCGCCGAGGGGTCGGAGCGCCGGGTGCGCATGGCCCACCTGGCCATCGTGGGCAGCCACAGCATCAATGGGGTGGCCGAGCTGCATTCCCGGATACTCAAGGAGGAACTCTTTTCCGATTTTGACCGGGTCTTTCCCGGCCGTTTCAAGAACGTCACCAACGGCGTCACGCCGCGTCGCTGGCTCTGCCAGGCCAACCCGTCCCTGGAAAAACTGATCACCTCGGTGATCGGGTCCGAGTGGATCTGCGATCTGGACAGGCTCACCGAACTGGTCCCCTACGCCGAAGACGCCCAGTTCCGCGAGACATGGCGAAAGACCAAACTGGAGAACAAGAAGCGGTTGTCGCGCTATGTCCTTCGAAAAATCGGACTCGGCGTGAATCCGGACACCCTTTTTGACGTTCAGGTCAAGCGCATCCACGAATACAAGCGACAGCTTCTCAACGTCCTTCACGTCATCACCCTCTTGCATCGCATCAAGGCTGACCCCGGGGCGCACACGGTTCCGCGCACCGTCCTGTTCGCCGGAAAGGCTGCACCGGCCTACCACCAGGCCAAGCGGATCATCAAGCTCATCAACGCCGTGGCCGATGTGGTCAACACCGATCCGGATATGCAGGGGCGTCTGCGGGTGGCCTTTCTTCCCAACTACTGCGTCTCCCAGGCCGAAAAGATCGTGCCCGCCGCAGACCTTTCCGAGCAGATCTCCACCGCCGGCATGGAGGCATCGGGCACCGGCAACATGAAGATGTCATTGAACGGCGCCCTGACCATCGGCACCCTGGATGGCGCCAATATCGAGATCATGGAAGAGGTGGGCACGGAAAACATCTTCATCTTCGGGCTGACCGCGGCCCAGGTTTCGGTTATGCGGACCCAGGGCTACGATCCGGCCAGCCACTACGAATCGGACGCCGAGCTTCGCCGGGTGCTTGACGACATTGCCGGCGACCGTTTCTGTCCGGGCGCGCCGGGGCTTTTCCGACCGGTCATCGACACCCTGCTCCACCAGGGGGCGTATTCCGATCATTACCTGGTCCTGGCCGATTACCGGTCCTATGTCAGTGCTCAGGAAGCGGTCAGCCGCCTCTATACGGATTCCGAGGAATGGACGCGGCGATCCATTCTCAATACCGCCCGGATGGGCAAATTCTCCAGCGACCGGTCCGTGATGACCTATGCCGAGAACATCTGGGGCGTGAAGCCGCTGGTTTGAAGGTAGAAGGCTGAAGACTGAAGGGAATCGGTAGAAGGTGAAAGATTTAGGAGGAAAGCGATGACCATGCAACAAGACCCGGGGGAGGCATCCGCGGAAAACACGTTTTCCCTGAGCCGGCTTCCGGTGTTCGACGGCAACCGCCGCCTTTGGGGATATGAGCTGATCTGCATCAGCGCTGCCGGCGTGCCCGCATGCGCCACCGACGGCACGTCGTCGGTGGCCATCAGCCTGGCCGGTAGCGCCTATATGGGGCTGCAGCATATTTTGCAGAACGGCAAGAAAATCATGGTCGATTTCGGCGAGAAAGGGCTTTTGGACGATCTTCCCTATGCCCTGCCGCCGGCGTCGGCCGTGGTCAAGGTGGCGGAAACGGTCGCTTCGGCCGAGACGGTGATGGCGTCGTTGGAACGGCTCAAGGCGTCAGGCTTCATGGTGGCGGTTACAAACGCCACCTTCGACCCGGACCGTGAATGGCTTTATGGCATGGCCGATATCCTGTGCATCTCCGCCCAGGGGGCGCAACGGGAGGTGCTTGCCTCTGTGGTGGCGGCTGCCGAGCGCCATGGCGCTCAGGCCATGGTTTCCCGGGTCGACGATCCCGGGGGGTTCGACATTTGTTCGGAGATGGGTTTTTCTCTGTTTTCGGGCGCCTTTTTTAAGGCGCCCGATGTCATTGAATTGCGAAAGATGTCATCGGGGGAGGCCTCGCGGTTTGATCTGCTCCGGCTCGTGGAAGATCCCGATCCGGATTTTGAAGCCCTGGCTGAGAAGATCCAGACCGATGTCTCCATCAGCTTTCGCCTGCTGGCCTATCTCAATTCCGCCGCCTTTGGATTTCCACAGAAGATCAAATCCATTCGCCAGGCCGTTGCCATGCTCGGGTGGGAAAAGATGAAGCATTGGCTGAGGGTGGTGCTGATCAGCGACATGAACCAGAATCCCGAAGCATCGGATCTGACCCTGCTGGCCGCTCAGCGGGGAAAGTTTCTCGAACAGATCGCAAGAGATCACGATTTCTGGGGGTTTGACCCGGGAAGTCTTCATCTTCTCGGTCTTTTCTCCCTTCTCGATGCCATGCTCGGCATGGCCATGCCCGAAGCTCTGGCGCCGCTGTCCCTGGACGCCAAACTCAGGAGTGCCCTGTGCGGGGATCCCGCCAGCGAGTATGGGCAACTGTTGCATCTGGCCCGCCTGTTCGAGGAGGCCCGGTGGCAGGAGGCGGACCGGCTGGTTCAGCAGCTCAACCTGGATCGGATTCGGGTGGGTGAAGCCTTTCGCCGGGCCGTGGACTGGGCCGTGGCCCTGACCGCCCTGCCTCACCAGACTTGAGCCGGGCTTTTTTTGGGAGGGCCTTTTATATCATCGCATAGCCACAAAGGATCTATCCAAACCCGTCGGGCCGTTTTTTTCTCACCCCGACAACAAGGAGAAGACCATGAACATCTATGTGGGAAACCTGTCATACGACACCTCGGAAAGTGATCTGCAGGCGGCCTTCGAAGCGTTTGGCCATGTCGATACCGTCAGGGTCATCAATGATCGGGATACCGGCCGGTCCAAGGGCTTCGGCTTTGTGGAGATGTCCTCCGATGCCGAAGGCCGATCCGCCATCGAGGGGTTAAACGACACCGAACTGAAGGGACGCAGCATCAAGGTCAACGAAGCCCGTCCCAAGGCCGAAGGTGACCGGGGCGGCGGCGGACGCGGTCCGAGCCGGGGGCGTAGCGGCGGCTCTGGCGGCGGCAGAGGTCCAGGCGGGGGTCGAGGTTCCGGAGGCGGCGGTGGATATGGCGGCGGGGGAAGGCAGCGGCAATAAGCCCCCCGTTCCCATAAAATCCATTTAGACAGGATCAACAGGAAAAAGCGGATTTTTTCGCCTGTCCGGCTTCGTGCCGGACAGACGATATGCCAGAATTGCGATAGAATTATTCTGTGATGCGGCTTCGCCGCCACGTGATTGAAGAACCGGGAGCGTTTGCTCCCGTCATGCCCGCGCAGGCGGGCAACCAGGTCTGTCAATTTTCAAGACCTCTGGGTTCCTGCCTTCGCAGGAACGACGACCCGTCATGCCGGACGCGATTCGGCATCCGGCATCCGGCATCCCGTCTTCGCCTAAAGGCTACGCCGGGCAGGCCCACATCCCAGATCTCACATCTCAGATCCAGGAAAAGACTGAAGTCCGAAGTCTGAAGGAAGGCAATCCGCAATTTCGTCAATTCGTCAATCCGCCAATTCGCAATGCGGCAATCCAACAACTCGATTTCGATTTCCCCATCCCCGATCCCCCATCCTTTTACAGCTTGGAAAACAGTCCGACACCCACCATTTCAGCCCCCTTTTCCCTTATGGGTCGGCCTGACCGTTAACCGACTGCAATTTTGAGCAATATTTCCCGTGTTGGCCTTTTCCGAGAATGGCACGTCCATTGCTGACAATCCTCATTTAGATGGCGGGTCAGGTCCGGCCCCTTCGGACCGGCACCGGCCTTTCGCAAGAACCAAAACACGAAGGGAGAGGCATTATGGAAGCGTTGTTAATCATGATTGTGGCGTTCATCGGCTATATTGCCATGTATAAACTCTATGGTGAATATATCGGCAAACGGATTTTTGCCTTGTCGCCGGAGGCCGAGACCCCGTCCGTGACCCTTGAAGACGGCATCGACTACGTGCCGACCCGGAAGGAGATCATTTTCGGACACCATTTTACCTCCATCGCCGGCACCGGACCGATCGTGGGACCGGCCATCGCCATTATCTGGGGGTGGGTGCCGGCCCTGCTGTGGGTCTTTGTGGGGAGCATCGTCATGGGGGCGGTCCATGACTTCGGCGCCTTGATCATCTCCATGCGCAACCAGGGAAAATCGATTTCCGATTACACCTCCAAGTATATCAACAACCGCACCCGCTTTCTGTTCTTCCTCATCGTTTTTCTGGAGCTCTGGATCGTGATCGCGATCTTCGGGCTGGTCATTGCCGTCATTTTTGCCATGTACCCCCAGTCGGTGCTGGCGGTCTGGATCGAAGTGCCCATCGCCATTGCCCTGGGGCATCTGATCTATAAAAAGGGCAAGAGCGCAACGGTTCTCTCCATCTGGGCTATTTTGCTCATGTACGCCTTTGTCTTTCTCGGGCCGTATCTGCCCATTAAAATGCCGGCCATTGCCGGGATTCCGGCCACGGGGGTCTGGACCATCATCTTACTGGCCTACGGATTCATTGCTTCCGTGCTGCCGGTGACGACCCTGTTGCAGCCCCGGGACTATATCAACTCCCACCAACTGGTCATCGCCATGGCCCTGCTGATACTGGGTGTGTTTGTTTCAGCATTTACCGGCCGCCTGGAGATGGTGGCTCCGGCCATTGACGCCAATCCGGCCCAGGCACCGTCCATGTGGCCCTTTTTGTTTATTACCATCGCTTGCGGTGCCATCAGCGGGTTTCATTCCCTGGTCTCCTCGGGCACCTCGGCCAAACAGGTTCGATATGAATCCGATGCGCTGTTTGTCGGCTACGGGTCCATGCTCATGGAAGGGGCCCTGGCGGTTCTGGTGATCGTGGCCGTGGCCGCCGGTATCGGTATGGGCTACACCACCAAGGCCGGCGAAACCCTGACCGGCGTGGCCGCCTGGACCACCCATTACTCTTCCTGGGCAGCGGCAGCCGGCCTGGGGTCGAAGATTTCAGCCTTTGTGGACGGGGCGGCCAACATGATCAATACCCTGGGCATTCCCAAACAGTTCACCCTGGCCATCATGGCGGTCTTTGTCGCCTCCTTTGCCGGTACCACCCTGGATTCAGCCACCCGGATCCAGCGCTATGTGCTCAGCGAACTGTTCACCACGTTGAAACTCGATTTTCTCACCGGTAAATATGTGGCCACCTTTATTGCTGTAGGCACGGCCCTGATCCTGGCCTTTGCCACCGGTGCCTCTGGGGGCGGAGCGTTAAAACTCTGGCCGCTTTTCGGGGCGGTGAACCAGACCCTGGCGGCCCTGGCCCTGATTGTTATCACCCTCTACCTCAAAGCCAAGGGGGGGCTCAAATGGATGGTTGCGGGGCTCCCGGCGATCTTTATGGCCGTGATGACCCTCTGGGCCTCGGTGGTCAACCAGGTGAAGTTTGGTGGTGCTCATAACATGCTGCTTCAGGTGATTAACGTCATTATCATCATCATCGCCGCCTGGATCGTGGTGGAAGGGTTCGTCAAATTCTTCCAAACAGACGAGGACACAACCCTGCCCGACGCCCATGTGTCGACGGTCTGATGGCCTTTGGATCCGGCACAACACGTGCCCGGCAACAGTAACGATGAACCGCGGACACACGCAGGCCACCGCAGATCCGACTTCGCCTACAGGCTACGACGGGCGGGCAAAAAACGCCTGTTGGCAGTCAGTCTCAAACGTCTGTGTATGTCCGCGGTTCATAAAACCTGAACTGAGCGTACAAGAAGGGGTTTGGCCATGGATGAACGGTTGAGGCAAAGCTATTGCCGGTGGTTGCTGCCGATCCTGGTGGCTGCTGCCGGTATCCTGGTGGTCCGGGTGACTGGCCCGGGCCTTGCCAGGATGTGGACAGCCAGCATCAGGGCCTGGATGCCGTGGATCTTCTGCCTTTCCCTGGCCGGCGCCGTGGCCGGGCCGGTCATGGTGCGGGCCGCTTTTGCCCATGGGGTGCGTGGGGAGGCTCGGGTCGGGGAGTCGGCCTTTTTCAGGTTTCGACTGCGGTTGATTCAGGTGTCCATGATCGGTCCTTATCTGGCCCTGGCCGCCCTGGTGCCCGATTCCCCCGGTTTTCACGGGCTCGGCATTCTCCTGGCGGCCTTTTACGCGGTTTACTACGGCTACCCTTCAAAGGACCGGATCGATTTCGACCGGCGCCTTTTCCGGGTCAAAGCGGGAGCGTGATGTTGCGGGCGGCCTGGAAGAAAATACGGCGGTTTTGGCAAGTGGCCGATGCGGTGGGGCGAGGGCGCGCCGTCGATGTCCTGGAGCATGAAACCGAAGAGTTGGAGAACATCTTTGCCCTGATGGTGCTCGGCTCCTTTGTGGGGCTTCCGTCGCCACCGATTCAGATCACCATGGATCTGATGCCGCACATGGAAAGAGATCTTCATCTCATGCTGGAAAAGGTGTCCACGGCCCACGATCCCCTGGGCGATCTCTTCTCGGTACTGTCTATCGACTGAGGCGTCCCGGGCAGATGAAAAACAGTTTTAGACAGGATCAACAGGATGGTCAGGATCTCTTGCCTTCCGGCCTGAAGCAGGACAGGCCATAGGCCATCGCCTTCGGCGAGGGGGCAATGCCATCGAGAAAGAAGGCCTGACTCATCAGCGGTGGGTTTCCGATCAGGATGGTCTGGACGTGCCGGCGTTTTGCCTTCCGCGAAGCGGATGCGGGGGTCGGGCCGATCTTCTGGAGCGGTCAGACAAAATTGTCCTTTAAATCCTGTAATCCTGTCTAAATTTTATGGATATATTGAAAATCCGATTTTGTCACAAATACAGCTGAGCAGAAAGTTAACACGCACAATTTATTTAACCACGAAGATCACGAAGTACACGAAGACAAAATTCCATTTTGAATCGGACAGCCGAAGGAGGCATATGACACCGGAGCTGCATTTTTTTGTGGGAAAAGGCGGGGTTGGAAAATCGACCACATCAGCCCTGACCGGATTGTCCCTTGCCGCCGCTGGCCGGAAAACCCTGCTGGTCTCCATGGACCCGGCCCACAACCAGCAGGATATTTTTGAAACCGAATTTTCGGAGAAACCGCGCCGGGTCTGCGACGGCTTGTCGGTCAAACAGGTCGATACCCGGCGCTGGATGGCCCGGTACCTCAAACAGACCCGGGAACATATCCGCAAGACCTACCTTTACCAGAGCGCATTCAATATCCAGGACCATTTCAAGGTGCTCGAATTTTCTCCGGGCTTAGAAGAGTATGCCCTGCTCATGGCCTTTGAAGACGTTGTGGCCCGCTCAGGCGATCAGGATGCGATCCTCTTTGACATGGCCCCCACGGCCCTGTCCCTGCGGTTTTTTGCCCTGCCGGCCATCACCTTGATCTGGCTCGAAAAACTGCTTTCGTTGAGGATGCTGATCTGCGAGAAGAAAGAGATCATCTCACGGATTCGAATCGGACGCCGGGAGATCGAGCGGGACCGGGTCAAGAACACTCTCGGCGATATGATCGAACGACACCGCCGTCTTCGGGATCTTTTTTTGTCCGACCCGGCCCGGATCCATCTGGTCTTAAATGACGACCGGCTCTCCTTGTCCGAATCGATCCGGATCCGTGACGGCCTGGCCGTCCAAGGCATGGCCATCGACCGTCTGGTGGTCAACCGGGCCGATCCCGCCGGGTCCGGGGGCCGGATTTCCAGAGCCTTCGGATCCTTGCCCGTATCCCGTCTTCCCGCGGCCCCGGTCGCCCCCATCGGCCTGGCCGCCCTCAAGCAGTACCTTGCCGCCCACCCGGGCGCCTTTCACGGCTTTTTACCGCACCATGATTTGCCCTTGGGGCCGACCCTTTCCGAAAGCCTCATGGTCGCGGTTTAGCTGGTTTTTATTTTTAGACAGGATTAACAGGATAGCCAGGATTGTTTTTTAGACAGGATTAACCTGTCTTCGCCTTACGGCTACGCCGGGCAGGCCCGTATCCCATATCCCCAAAAAAGACTGAAGTCTGAAGTCCGAAGACTGAAGGCGGGCAATCCGCCAATTCGCAATCCTATATCCCGCATCCCGCATCCAGTATCCAGCGCTGCCGCCGGCCCTTGGCCGGTTTAAACAGAGCCTCTGACTTTGAAGTTAGATAAGAGTCGCCCGCATCTTCCTTCACAGATCTCGGATCCCCAAAAAAGACTGAAATCCGAAGACTAAAGTCTGAAGGAAGGCAATCCGCAATTTCGTCAATCCGCCAATTCGCAATCCCAGATCCCCCATCCCGTATTCCCCATCCCGTATCCAGCATCCAACATCCAGTATCCAGAATCCATCCCCCATCCCTGTTGCATTTCTTTTACATAAAATATCTTGATTTTATTGGGGGATAGAATAAACAGAATGGAATCCGAATCCCATTGAAGTAAGCAATTTTTTCTTTGTGCGCTTTGTGCGCTTTGTGCGCTTTGTGCCTTTGTGGCTCAAGCGACTGCCTACACGTGCATCAACCCTATAGTTGCATAAAAACATAACGAAAGCGGTTAAGACGCAGACATTTCGATATAAAAAGAAATTTAACAGTCAATGTATGGATTTCACCACCGATTGATTCCAGAATGCCGGATGATTTCCCATTGTTTTTTACCCTTCAGTCTTCGCCTACGGCTACGCCCGACAGGTCGGGAAAGCCGGAGAACCCCAGAGCCGGCGTTGCATAGGGTTCGCAGTAAAGAACTACGACTTCACCCTTTGCGCCTTGGCTCTGAAGCCCTCCGGCTTTTGCATCGTTAGGGTCAAGTTGGCGCATTACAAACCTAAAATGGGGAGGACCTATGTCCGGACGGCGGATTTTCAGGGGCGGTGAATTTTTGATCCACGATGCAGAGCCGGCGGATGTGTTCACGCCGGAAGATTTTTCCAAAGAACACCGGATGGTGTTAAAGGCGGCGGCCGATTTCGTCAAAAAGGAACTGGAGGGAAACGCCGAACTCATCGAGGAGAAAATCGAGTCCAACGCCCGTAACTGGCTTGAGATCGCCGGCGAACTGGGCTTAAACGCCACGGACATTCCCGAAGCGTTCGGCGGGGAGGGGATGGACAAGATCAGTGCCTGCCTGGTCAGTGAGGCCATGGGGGCGGGCTATTCCTTTGCCGTCTGCCACACCTGTCAGACCGGTATCGGCAGCCTGCCGATCTTTCTGTTCGGCACCGAGGCGCAAAAAAAGAAATATCTTCCCAAGCTGGCCACCGGCGAATATGTGGGTGCCTATTGCCTCACCGAATCCGGGGCCGGTTCCGATGCCATGAACGCCGCCACCACGGCCACGCTGTCTGCCGACGGCAGCCATTACCTGCTCAACGGCGAGAAGATCTTCATCACCAACGGGGCCTGGGCCGATGTGCTCACGGTCTTTGCCAAAGTGGACGGCGAGCATTTTACCGGCTTTATCGTTGAAAAGGGGTTTGAGGGCTTTTCCGTGGGGGCTGAGGAGAAAAAGCTTGGAATCAAGGGATCTTCCACGGTCCCGGTGATCATGAAAGACTGCAAGGTGCCGAAGGAAAATGTCCTGTTTGAAATCGGGCAGGGGCACAAGATCGCCTTTAACGTGCTCAACATCGGCCGGTATAAGCTCGGAGCCACCGCCGTGGGCGCGGCCAAGGCTGCCCTGGCCCGCACCGTCCCCTACGCCAACGAGCGGCAACAGTTCGGGCGCAAGATCAGCTCTTTCGGCATGATCCGGAAAAAGTTTGCCCAGATGGCCATCGACACCTATATGGCCGAATCGGTCACCTATCGTCTGGCCGCGGCCATCGAAGACAAGATGGCCACCCTGGACCCGGCCCAAAAAAGCCAGGGCGCTGAGATCGCCCGGGCCATCGAAGAGTACAGCGTGGAGTGCGCCATCGTGAAGGTCTTTTGCAGCGAGGCCCTGGACCATGTGGTGGACGACATGGTCCAGATCTTCGGCGGCAATGGCTACATTGCCGAATACCCGGCCGCGAGGGCCTACCGGGATTCGCGGATCAACCGGATCTTTGAGGGGACCAACGAGATCAACCGCCTGGTGGTGGCTGGCAATATCTTAAAATACGCCATGAAGGGAAGACTTCCTCTCATGGAGGCGGTGGCCGAGGCCGTGGGGGCTGCAGGCGTTCGGGCGGTAGGGCAGGATTTTTCGGATGGGCCCCTTGCCTGCCAGGCGGACGCCTTGAGCCGGTGCAAGGAGCTCTTTTTGCTGACCGTGGATACGGTGGCCAAAAAATTACTCGGCACCCTTAGCGAAGATCAGGAGATCCTCGAACTTCTGGCCGACATGATTATCCAGATCTACACCATGGAGTCCGGACTGCTCCGGGCCAAAAAGGTCCTGGCCCAAAAAGGGGAGGAGAAGGCGGCGCTTCACCTGGCGGCCATCAAGGTCTATATGGCCGATGCCGTGCCCAAAACGGCCGGTTTTGCCAAAGAGGTCTTTACCTTTGCTGAAGCCGGTGATGAGCTGACGGCCCTTGCCGCCCGGGCCGACCGCCTGGCTGCCGCGCCCATGGAAAACACCGTTGCCCTGCGGCGCACCATTGCCGACAAGGTCATCAAGGCCCGGCGGTATCCCTATAGTTAAAATTGCGGAGCAATTTTAACTGAAACGCGGCTTTGCCGCTAAAAATCAACAACGGTGGGAGAGATTCAGCTTTGTGTGTTGTGGGCCGCCAGAGTTCAAGGCGTCCGGTGACGATACCTGAGAATTCGAAATTGGAAATTCGACATTCCGCGGTTTTAAAATTCTCGGCTGGGGGTTGAATAGACGGTTCACTGTCGCGCCAACTTTTCTAATTTACAACGAAGAGCACGAAGAGCACGAAGTACACGAAGCTGAAATTATTGGTTTCTTAATGCCTTCTGGATTCCCGCCTTCGCGGGAATGACGGCCGGGTGTGACCATCATGTGTGGCCTGGTCTGGTTTGAGAACGGATCGCCCGTACAAAAAACCGGTGGAGCGTAGCGACTCATTAACTTTAGTCACTCCACACTGATCGGGATTCCCCATCCCGTCTTCGCCTTACGGCTACGCCGGGCAGGCCCAGATCCCACATCCAGGGAAAGACTGAAGTCCGAAGTCCGAAGTCTGAAGTCTGAAGTCCGAAGACTGAAGTCCGAAGTCTGAAGCCTGAAGTCCGAAGTCTGAAGCCTGAAGTCTGAAGCCTGAAGGAAGGCAATCCGCAATTTCGTCAATTCGTCAATGCCCAATGCGGCAATCCAATAACTCGATTTCGATCCCACATCCAGCATCGAGTATCCAGTACCCAGTATCCAGCGATTCCGCCGGCCGAACCGGTTTGAACGAGAACGAAACTTTCCGTGAAATTTCATACAAGCATCCAGTCGCCCAGATCCCCCATCCCAGCTCACGGCAAATGCTCGCGCATGAATCCGTCGTAGACCTCGTCGGATTCCTGGTGGACGATGGCCAGCATTCGCCGGTACTGCTTCATGAGGTTTTCGGCAAAGGGGGTCAGGCTCGACCCCTTTCCTTTCCGCTCCACCAGGGTCCGCCCCATCCTCTCCTCCGAGGCCCGGACCCGCATCCAGACCGCCCGATAGCCCATCTTCAATTCCTTGGCCGCGGCCTGAAGCGACCCCAGGCGGCCGACTGCCTCCAGCATGCGGTAGCGACCCAAACCGAAGACCACGTTCCCGTTGTCATCTTCCACCCAGATCTTGGATCGAACGGCAAATTTAGCCTGTGGTGCTGTCATTGTATGCCTTTCCCCAAGTGGTCCTATTCATAAGTAAGCCTACGCATTTTTATTCCACCACGGAGACTCAGAGTGCACAGAGGGGTTACCCATTATTTTCACAGATCGGGAGACGACGATCTGTGAAAAGCTTGCTCTGTCAAGGCTTTATTATCCCCGGCCGCCGTCTCCCGGCCGGGGATAAATAGCAAAAGCTCTGTGGCCTCAGTGTCTCAGTGGTAAAAAAACATTAGATGACGTCTCAATAATTGCGAATTCAAGCACTAAGGGTCGCGGCCGGCAATGTAACAGAGCCGATCCCCATGGACAAGCCATCGGGCCGGTTCAGCAGGCGGCGGCTGTGGTCCAGGTGTCGGATTTGATCCGAAACGGTCGTCTTTTGTCGGTTTGAGCATCGTTAAAATTAAAAACAACTTGAAACAACCATGTCAATATTGATATAGCAAAGCCAGCGCTCGGTTCAGGGCCGATAGCGGACGGTTTTGTGGCCATGGTCATTGTTGATGCCATCGCGGAAAGTCACCAACATGACAATTTTTTGAATTTACCACGAAGAGCACGAAGTACACGAAGCTTAAAATACTATATATTATTGCGAATTCGTCGCGCTCTTCGCCTCCTTCGTGGTGCAACACAGGCTTTTTGTGTGACGGTCATTGTCGGCTGATGACAGGCCGGTAACCAGGGCCGGGGCTTTCGGATCAAATGTATCAGAATTGACATTTTTTGCAAGGGTGTGCATGCCTTTTCAGCGTCTGCCCGCCCGATTGGCGTTTCCAATTTATAAATGAGAATTTTTGTCCAATTATGGATGGAAACCAAACAAGGAAAACCTTATGTATGCAACACAAATTGAAACGGTCTCTTTTTCTGCCGACCCCTGCGATGGATCTGTTTTCCGGGAAGCCCTGTCTGATTTCAACCGGCGCCTGGATGCCCTGGCCATTCCTTACGACATCAACGAATCCGTGATCGAGGCCCTGCTGGATACGCTGGATACGGTCGCCCCGTCGCCGGATGCGATCTACTGGTTGCTTCTGGCCCGGGTGACGGAACTGGCACTGATGGCGGCCGGCCATTACGCCGATCATTGCGAATTCAGCGCGGCGGGCGATTTGCTGGTCAATCCGCGAACCATCCGGGTCTGTTGGGATGACCAGAGGCGGCCGGCCGTGAAAGAGCGCCACGAGCGGCTGTCCGACCAGTTTCGGCGGCCCGGGGTATCCCGCCGTGCCTTTGTGCGGGATTTCAAGGATAATGGTCGCCTGGAGACCCTTCGGCCCGCCCTGTTGCCGGTTCTTGCCGGGCAGCTGGCGGCTTGCGGCCTTTTTTCTTCCGGCTATCTGGCCGCGGTGAACGCCCGAATGGAAAAAATTACCGAGGCCATTGGGTTTCTTTGCGCCGCTGGTATCACCACGGGCCGACAGTTGTATCTCCACCTGACGTTGGCCCCGGCAGCGGACCGCGATTTTTTTACAGCCCATCTGTGCCGTTTCGATCGCTGCCACTATGATCGGCTTGGCCGGGAGGTGGACCGTTGGTATGGCGGAACCCTTTTTAACAGCGCTTTTTTCGATTCGGAGACGCTTTCTGGGTCCCGTGCCGCCGATCTCTACGAAAGTGTCCTGCAATGAGAATCGGATCTTATTCCTTTGGCAAATGAAGGGGTCTGCCCGGTATGTGCCGGCAATACCTTGTACGGGTCGATTCATCCGGCAGAAGAAATTCTGTCGCCAGACCCAACTGGTTGATATTCACCGAAATTGCACGCCGCATGGGCCACGAATGGGTCGCCGACAGCGCCCGGGCGATCTGGGACGACGAAATCTCGGTACTCGCCCCCCCCAGCTTTGCGGCATCAAGTACCGGCGCCTCCAAGGCGACGGCCTTCAGTGGCCCTGTCCCGACGAAGACCATGACGGGACCAGTTTCCTGCACAGGGACGGGCAGTTCACCTGCGCACCCGGCGCGGGGCAGTGGAACTCGCCGCCCGGGCCACGCCGGAGGTGCCGCCGGGGATGGTCTGGATGGCCTTTCATTTCCGGGAGGCCTGCGCCAACTGGCTGACCAACGATGCTTTTGATCCGGTGAGCCAGACCGCCGAGTACAAGGCCTGCGCTGTGCGCATTGAAAAACTGTGAAACAGTGACTATTGGTATAAGATATCCGTGAAAAATCTTAATCCACCACGGAGCACTCAGAAAGCTCAGAGATGGGAAACCGATGTCAAATTCTCAGTGAACTCCGTGATCTCTGTGGTTAAAAAGTGACCTTTTACCAATGCATCGCCTTTTCCCTGGGCACCCAACGGAAAAACGGAGGTATTCTCCATGAACCAAGCTGACGCAACCGTCGCCGCCATTTCGCCCCGTTCCGCACAGGAGATATTCGCGCGTCAGCGGGCCGCATGGCTGGCCGACCCCTTTCCCTCCCTGGAAGCCCGGCGCCGGGTCCTGGCCGCGCTCGAAGAGATCCTGGTGGTACACCAGGATGCCATCGCCGAGGCCATCAGCCTCGATTTCGGCAATCGCAGCATCCACGAATCCAAGCTGCTGGAAGTCTTCCCAACGGTGACCGGATTTTCCGATACGCGGAAAAAGGTGAAAAAATGGATGCGCCCCCGGCGCCGACACGTCTCTTTCTGGTTCATGGGGGCCAAAAACCGTGTTATTCCCCAGCCCAAGGGGGTGGTGGGGATCATCTCGCCGTGGAACTACCCCATGCAGTTGGCCTTGAGCCCCTTGACCAGCGCCATTGCCGCCGGCAACCGGTGCATGATCAAGATGGCCTCCAATTCACAGAACCTGTGCCGGCTGCTCCAGCGGCTTGTTTCAGGGGCCGTGTCCGATGAGATGGTGGCGATTCTGCCCGGTGTGTCGGCCGCCGATTTTACCGAGCTCCCCTTTGACCACCTGATCTTTACCGGGTCTCCGCGGACCGGTCGGGTGGTGATGAAGGCCGCCGCGGAAAACCTCACCCCGGTCACCCTGGAACTGGGTGGAAAGTCGCCTACCATCGTGGCCCCGGACTTCGACCTGGGCAAGGCGGCTGAGCGGATCCTCTACGTCAAGTACATGAACGCCGGCCAGACCTGCGTGGCACCGGACTACCTCTTCTTGCCCGAAGAGCGGGTGGCGGATTTTGTGGAAAAGGCCAAGGCCCTGGTCGCCAAGCGGTATCCGCGGATCGATTCGGTCGACTACACGGCCATCATCAGCGAACGGGCCTTTGACCGGCTCCTTCACGGTCTCGAAGACGCCCGGGCCAAAGGGGCCAAAATCATCAACCTGGTCCCGGGGAGCGAGCCGGACCGGCAGCTTCGGAAAATCCCGCCGTATCTGGTTTTAAACACCACCGACGAGATGATATTGATGCAAGAGGAGATCTTCGGGCCGATCCTTCCCATCAGGCCTTACCGCGATATGGACGAGGCGATTGCCCTTATTAACGCCGGCGAGCGGCCCCTGGCCCTGTATCTGTTCACCAAAGATAAGGCCCTTGCCGATAAGGTTATTTACAACACCATGTCCGGCGGCGTGGGGATCAACGATTGTGCCATGCATGTGGCCCAGCATGATCTTCCCTTTGGCGGTGTTGGCAACAGCGGCATGGGGCAGTACCACGGCTATGAAGGGTTTTTAGAGTTTTCCAAGCTGCGCCCCGTTTTCAAGCAGGCCCCCATGCCGGCCAGCGCCCTGCTGGCACCGCCTTACGGG
The DNA here is from genome assembly GCA_016342285.1 of Desulfobacterales bacterium. Lineage (GTDB taxonomy): Bacteria > Desulfobacterota > Desulfobacteria > Desulfobacterales > JAEINQ01 > JAEINQ01. Next base: position 66,193 of record JAEINQ010000006.1, on the reverse strand, counting down.
AAGACCTTCGAGCGGGTCTACAACCTGATGATGAAGCTGCGCTGGCTTTAATCTTCTGATAAGATCGAAGGCAAATGCCAAAATTGATGGCCCCGTAAAAAGTCGTTTGAAACCAGGCACAAAGCACGCAAAGAATAAAAATCTAAAATTCAGGGTGTTAACTCTATGCCCGTCATGCCTGCGAAGGCAGGCATCCAGAAGCACTTGAAATTAATGGATTCCCGCCCCTTCCGGGGAAAACCAAAGCCTGGTCATCTGGGCCAGGGTTTGTTGCTGCTCGGTCATCCACAAATGAAAGAAGAGCCATGCTGCTTTTAAAGGATGTGAACCTGTTTCGGAAACAGTGCTATGTGGACGGCTCCTGGGTCGATGCCGATTCGGGCCAAACCCTCACCGTGACCAATCCGTCCGACGGGGCGGTGATCGGGACGGTGCCGGATCTCGATGCCGATGCCGTGGGGCAGGCCGTGGGAGCTGCCCAGACGGCCCTCGGGCCGTGGCGGGCGATGACCGCCGGAGAGCGGGCTGTGTTGCTTCAGAACTGGTTTTGCAACATTATGGCCCATCAGGAGGACCTGGCGGCCCTGATGACCGCTGAACAGGGAAAACCCCTGGCCGAATCCCGGGGAGAGGTGGCCTATGCCGCGTCCTTTGTGGAATGGTTTGCCGAGGAAGGGAAGCGCATTTACGGCGATATCATTCCGGCCCACCAGCGCGGGACCAGGATCGTGGTGCTCAAGGAGCCGGTGGGGGTTTGTGCGGCCATCACCCCCTGGAATTTCCCCTATGCCATGATCACCCGGAAGGCGGCCGCGGCCCTGGCCGCCGGCTGCACCATGGTGGTCAAGCCGGCCAGCCAGACCCCTTTTTCCGCATTGGCCCTGGCCGAACTGGCCCACCAGGCAGGGATTCCGGCCGGGGTATTCAACGTGGTGACGGGCAAGGCCTCGGTGATCGGCGGCCAGCTCACCGCCGATCCCCGGGTCAAAAAGCTCAGCTTCACCGGCTCCACCGAGATCGGCAAAACACTCATGGCCCAGTGCGCCGGCACCGTCAAGAAACTCTCCTTGGAACTTGGCGGCAACGCACCCTTTATTGTCTTTGACGATGCCGACCTGGATGCAGCCGTGGACGGTGCGCTGATCAGCAAATACCGCAACAGCGGCCAGACCTGCGTCTGTACCAACCGGTTTCTGGTTCAGGACAAGGTTTACGATGCCTTTGCCGGAAAGCTGGCTGAGGCGGTGGCCGCCATCGAAGTCGGCGATGGATTTGAAGCCGGGACCCAGGCCGGGCCGCTCATCGACATGGCGGCCGTGGAAAAGGTCGAGACCCATATTGCCGATGCCCTGGCCAAAGGGGCCACCTTGTTGACCGGCGGCGGGCGACACGACCGGGGCGGAACTTTTTTTCAGCCCACGGTTCTCGGCAATGCAACGGCGGGCATGCGCATCGCCACAGAAGAGACCTTCGGGCCGGTGGCCCCGCTCTTTCGCTTTACCACCGAAGCCCAGGCCCTTTCCCTGGCCAACGATACGCCCTACGGCCTGGCCGCGTATTTCTACACCCGGGACCTGGGTCGCACCTGGCGGGTGGCCGAACAACTCGAATACGGTATGGTTGGCGTCAACTCCGGCATGATCTCCACGGTGGTGGCCCCTTTCGGCGGCGTCAAGGCGTCAGGCATCGGTCGGGAAGGATCCCGGTACGGCATCGACGAGTATCTGGAGATCAAGTACCTGTGCATCGGGGGGCTGGATCGCTGACGAGCTTCCGTCCATCAATGGCCTTTTTGCCCAACCTCGGTGTCAATTGGCGCCATTGCTTGTGCGGCTTGGCACGCTACGACTCCGCGCATGGATTCTTTACATTCGGACACGCCCGCAAGGAGGTGGCTTGTGCCTGAGAAAAGCCCGCATGCGATTGTCCTGGAGCAAAATGAAAGTGTAAACCCCTTGAGTTCTTCTCCCGGCAGCGGTATCGTGGGCCAGGATTCTTTACTTCGTTAATGGTCCGATGCCCTTTCAGGCCGTTGACACCCATGGTTCCCAGGAGATTGTTGTGATCATTCTTGCCCCATTTTGGGTCTGTCGAACCGGGGTCGGCCGCACATGACCCCCCCCCATGTGGTCGCCATCATCCTGGCCGCGGGTCGGTCTTCCCGCATGGGCCGCCTCAAGCCACTGCTGCCGCTGGCTGAACGGACCGTCATCGAGCGCCTGGTATCGGTTTTTCATCAGGCCGGGGTGGCGGATGTCGGGGTTGTGGTCGGTTACCGGGGCGGCGAGATTGCCCAAGCGCTTCGGGATGCCCCGGTTCGCATCATCGAAAATGCCCATTTCGACCGGGGCATGTATTCTTCCGTCCAGGCCGGCGTGCGGGCCTTTGATCCGGTCCCCGATGGTCTTTTTGTCCTTCCGGCCGACATTCCCCTGGTCCGTCCCTGGACCCTGCAGTGCCTGATGCATCGATTTTCAGAGGATTCGAGCAAGGTTGTCCATCCATGCCTGTTGGGCGAGCGCGGGCACCCGCCACTGCTTCCCGGGTCGCTGGTTCGACAGATCGCCGAAGATACCGTTGATACCGGGCTTCATCGGGTCCTTGAGGCCAACGCCCACCGCAACGTGGATCAGGAGGTGGCCGACCGGTACATCCTGATTGATGTTGACACCCCCGGGGACTACGAATCGCTTTTGAACCAATGGCGACGCTACCCGATCCCCGACGACCGAGAGTGCCGGGTCATGGTGTCGTGTCATGCGTCAGACCCCCAGGGCATCTGGCGTCACGGTCAGGCCGTGGCCCATGTGGCCGGAATGATTTGCGGCGCCCTCAAGGCCGGCGGGTGCGACCTGGACGCCGAATTGATCCGTGGGGCCGCGCTCGTGCACGACATTGCCAAGGGGCGGCAGGATCATGCCCGTGCCGGTGCCAAGCTTATCGGTGACATGGGGTTTGCGCCGGTGGCCGGGATCGTGGCCTGTCACATGGAGATCGCCCTTGATCCCCAGGCGCCTGTCAGCGAAGCCGAGGTGGTCTACATGGCCGACAAATACGTTCAGGGCGACCGCCGGGTCTCCATGGACGCCCGTTTTGACAAGGCCATGGAACGTTTCGGTGCCGATGAAGAGGCCCGGCGCCATATTCTGCGGCGGCGTGCAACGGCCACGGCCGTCCGGGATCGCATGGAACGCCTCATCGGCAGGCCGCTGGCTGGCGTGTTGGATTTGAACGATCCATCCGCCAGTTCTGATGCACTCGAAAAAAGTCGTTGAAAACCATAAAGGTTCAAAGCACACAAAGAAAAATGACTTTAAATTTCGAATGTCCAATTCCCAATTTCGAACTCTCAAGTGCGGAGTCGTTTGGCCCCGCCAATTTCAGAAAGCTATAAATGGCAGAACACCTATGAACCGAAATTACGGGCGAACGAAAGTGTAAGGAGCGTGATCCATGTCGTCATCCCAGAAACTCTACCGAGGCGGGACCATTTACACGGTTGATCCCATGATTCCCTTCGCAGATGCCGTGGCGGTCAGCGGCGGCACCATCGTGGCTGTTGGCGGCGAAGATCATTGTCGCAATGCTTTAAACGGTGACTACGACACCGTGGATTTGGGCAGCCGCATGCTTCTGCCCGGTTTTTTCGATGTGCACTGCCACCTGCTGGGCACCCTTTTCGTCTCCATGAATGCAGACCTGCTCAATGTTTGCTCCATGGAAGAGATGGGCCGGCGACTGTCGTCCGCCTTTGACGGGGCCGCCGGAGACGGCTGGATGCTCGGTCTCAATTTCGACGAGCAGTCTCTGGAGCCTTCGGAGATGCCTACCCGGGTGGAGCTGGACCGGCTTTTCATGAACCGGCCGCTGGTGGTGCTCAAACGCGACGGCCATTCGTTGATCGCCAATACCCGGGCCATGACCCTGGCCGGGGTTGCCGCCGGAACACCGGATCCTGAGAACGGAATTATCGAGCGGGAATCGGACGGTACGCCTTCGGGGATTTTCAGGGAAGCGGCCACCAGCCTGATGCTTGATCAGATTCCGCTGCCCGATGAATCGGCCCTGTTCAAGGGAGCCGAAGCTTTGGCCGAAAAACTGCTCGGCTTCGGCATTACGTCCCTGGGCGTCATGCTCCAGACCGACGAAACCGGTCCGGCAGGAAAAATCGGGGCCTTTGATGTCCCGGCCATGGCACTGCTTCGCTCCCGATTTCCCCAGTCATTCTACGGGTTGGTCATGACCACGGATGTGGCGGCCATCGCCGGTCTGAAACAAACGGCCGCCACAGACCATGGTATGTGTATCGGCGGCCTGAAAATCATCGCGGACGGGTCCTTTGGCTCCTGTACCGCCGCCATGAACACGCCCTTTGCCGACACCCCGGACAAGACCGGATTTCTCCTCATGGAACCCGACACGATTTACGATCTGATGGAAAAGGCCCATCTGGAAGGGTTTCAGGTCGCCGTACACGCCATTGGAGACCGGGCCATGGGCATGGTCGTCGATCTCTATGACCGGCTGCTGACGACCCATCCCCGGGCGGATCACCGCCATCGCATCGAACATGCGTCCATCATCGATGCCGCAATGATTGCCGATATCCGGCGCCTTGGCCTGATCCTGGCGGTTCAGCCCATGTTTATTCATTCGGAAAAGAGTTGGCTGGAAAAGCGCTTGGGGACCGATCGGGCCCGAATCGCCTATCCGTTCCGGGACGTAGCAGCCGCCGCAATCCCCATGGCCGGATCCTCCGATGCCCCTGTGGAGTCCCAGCAGGTGCTCCACGCCCTGCAGTGCTGCGTGACCCGCGAAGGGCTGTTCCCCGAACAGGGCCTCTCCCTGGCCCAGGCCATTGCCATGTACACCATCGATGCGGCCCGGGCCCAGTTCGATGAAAAGCGGCGCGGATCCCTGTCTCCGGGCAAACAGGCGGATCTGGTCATTTTGGAAGAGAACCTCTTTGACGTGGTTCCGGAAAATCTTGCCCGGATCGGTGTGGTGGAAACCGTTATTGGCGGGAAAACCCGGTACCGCCGCTATGTATGATCCCTGAACGTGTCCCAATCCATTAAAACCGGGCTTTGGCCCCGTTTCAGGGACGGACCGGGCTGGAGCTGATAACTGGGATCTCTGACGATTCTCGACCAGGTTTCGTGGTATTCGCCGGAACGTTCAAGAAAGAAGGCCAGGGGGCGGGAGAAGTTCCGGCCGACGATGCCGTCGATAAACATCTGACAGATGTCGCGCTGGCGCCTGAGAAGATGGTGGCAGTTGTCCAGGATTTTTCGTTCGTCTTCGGTAAGCATGGCCAGAACGCTTCGCAGGGCGCTTCTGGAACGCGGCTGGTACATCCAGAAGTAAAGCAGGTCGAGAACGGCGATGGTGACGACTTTTTCCAGGTCCGCCGCGTCGGTGTCCGGGCGGTCGCCAGGGGGTTCGGGCGATTCGAAGGTTTCGAGGGCCTGTGTTTCCGGATGGAGCAGTTCGAGTTGGGCATAGGCGTCAAAGAGCCGCCCCAGAACTTCTTCGTAATCCCTTTGGCGGGTCCGGATATTATGGATCCGGTCTGCTCCGCCCTCAATGAAACCGGCCACCAGATCTGATGCGGCCTTGGAAATGACGGCTGCCCATTTTTGAAGAATCGATTCGATGCCGGTCCTGCCGGTCCAGCCGATGGCGGTCCCGACGACGAGGTTAATCCCCACCGCCACCGGAATGGAGAGGATACTCCTGAAAAAATTTCCGATGACCGCTTCCCGCGGCAATCCCCGAAAGAGGTTGTGGGCGGAGAGGTAAATGCCGTTGACCAGCGCCATGACGCTATAGAGCGCCACCGGGGCCGTTGCCGTGTTGATACCAACCCCCCGGTCCAGCAGGACCGATTTGACCAGGTAATCGAGAAGGGGAACGGAGAACCCGGTAAAGAGGAGCGAATCGGTCAGGCGATCCCAACTGACATAATCGTTCCATGTCAGCAGGGGAGAACGCCGCCACCCTCCGCCGCCGAGGACCGATTGAAGGATGTTTCGGACCCCGGTGATGGCAAACCAGATCAAGGCGCCGCAATAGGCCAGCAGCCACCAGTCCTTGGTCAATGCGAAGGTGAAAAAGGCCGGAAGAAAGCCGAGAAGGACTTTTAGAATGTTTTTTAGCCGTGAGTTGAGGTAGCCACTCCCCCCTTTTTTGTCCCGGCCCCGAGGCGAATTGGATGGCAGTAAAAACCCGTTGCCGGTTTCCGGCCGCAGGCCGCCGAGGGTGACGATATTCCCCGGCGTCCGCATGCGCGTCGAGTCTTCCTGAAACACCCAGTCCCTGTGGATGGCGGTGCCGAGTCCGTCCGGCAATGGGATGAACGCCAGCAATCGGTCGAGCCACCTGGAGAGGGGCCGGCCCTGTGTCCGTGGGATATAGGTTTTTCGGGGGTAGGTGGTGATATGCATGGGAATCAGGGTCCGGGACACACCGGCGTTCTGGTGTGTCTCCCGGCGGGCGGCAGGCGGCAGGGTGTCCACGATGGCCAGCCCCATGCCATGAAACCCGCGTGTGCTGCCGGTCGAGTCGCTTCCGATGCGTGATTTCAGGGACGTTCCCTTGTAAAAGGCCTGAAAGGTGGCCATGTCGTGCAGGATGGCGCGAAGTTTTTCCACCCGTTCGGCCGTCTCAGGCGACGGAACCTTTTCCAGTCGTTCGATGAGATCCCGCGTAAACCGCTTGAGCACGATGGTGTTTCCACGGTTGATGGCCTGCTGCAGCCGGTGGATATCGGGGATGTGATCTGTTTTCCTGTTGGTGTGGTCCTTGAGATTGAAAATCTCCAAACGGGTGATGTGCCCTTCGCAGTCGTAAAGGATCTCCAGCACGTCTTCGGCCGTAAGATCGGTCAGGTTTAAAGTGATGCGATAGCCGGAATGGAGCAGTGCGAGACGGTCGAGGAGCTCCTTGGGGGAGAGGGCGAGAAGCGGCGGTTTTGGGTGGGAATCGTTCGGGATATCCGGACCCGTTGCGGCCGGATTCATTTCCGGTTTGAGATATTGCTCGACGACGTCGGTCGCTTCCAGACGATCCATGGCCGCAATCAGCGCCCGATTTTTTTCCTGTTCTTCCGGTGGCAGCCGGTCCCCTCCGGCGCGAAGATCCGCCACGCGTTGGGCCATGAGCGGCATCAGCCGATGGTGAATGTATCTTCCCAGGTGGAGCAGCGCGGCCTGTCCCGGCCCGACGAAGGAGAGAAAATCCCTGGCTTTAAGGGGGGGCAGGTCCAGGCCCAGTTCTCTGTTTAGCCGGGAAAGGCAATTTTGATTAAATGCCTTGAGGGTTTCCAGGACATGGGCCTGTTGGTATTCGGACACCTTTCGGCCTTCGGCCATCAGGGCCATGACGTTTTCTTCGGCCAGAAAACACAAGAGCGACTGGGCATCGGGAAAGCCCCTTGGCACCCAGATGAGCTGGACGTAGTGATTGCGGAATCGCACAGGAAATTCGATGCCGATCCGAAGGGTGATGCCCATGATTTGTGCTGCTTCCATGAGTTCGGCGGCATTTTTCGCTTCGATGTGGTTGTAGTAGATGACCCGAAGGCGCCGAATCCCTTTGATCCAGGCGTCCATGATCAGATGGGCGGCGGTTTTGCGCCCTTTGGTATTGGCGTCATGGACATGGTCGTCAAAGGCGAGTTGGTTCCACGCCTCGGGCATTTCCAGAAGGTGGTGAAGGCGAAGCTGGCGCCGAACCATGCGGGGCTTGCCGGCGGTGGTGGTTCGAAAATCGTGGGCCAGTTGCAGTTGGCGCGTTCTGTCGCCGTGGGAACGGACCAGTTCCTTCATGATTTGCAAAAGCACCCGGGCCGTGTTGATGGGGAGCGGACCCGATGCCGCGGAAAGGACTTCATCGCGAAGCGAGCGAAGGGCGATCAGACGCTCCTCGGAGGGACCTGCGCTCATGGAGTCGATGAGCCAGACAGCGGCATAGGCCATCCGAAGCCCCCGGGACTCGGCCATCTCCTTGATGCCCCGGGGATGGAAGGCCGGGTAGAAGCGTTTTTTTGCATGGGCCGACGGCGAATCACGTGCCAGGACTTCGTTGACGATGTCCAGCAGTTCATGATCTCTTTGGTCGAATAAAATTCGGTCGCGCAGTCGCTTCATGGGCTTGGTCGTTTCTTCAGCGGTTTCTTTTTTCAAAAATAATTACAAAAGCAGGCAGCGTGCCAGTTGTCAAGGACGGTGTTCGTATGGCAACTATATGATTTTATTACTGTAAACGCTTTATGGAAGCCCAGACGCCAAGCCGGATGCGCCCTTGCCTTGTCAGGGGGGTTTACACATTGTAAAAGCCGGTGAGAATTGGCGGTTTGGCTTTGCCGTGCTCCTTGTGGTAATATTGCCGCGGGAGGTGCCCTTTTAATTCGTCATAGAATTCCTTCATTTTAGGCATTTCGAACCGGAAGCGACGTATCGCAGTCCTTTCCAGGGGCAAACCAAAGCCTGGTCCTCTGGGACCGGATTCTTTTCATGATGGCTTACCATATGCAAAACGCAATGGAGTCCTTGCCATGAACGACCACGGGGCAACGAAAAATTTTGATCGGCAGGTCTCGGTATTGATTTCCGAGAGCGAAGACTGGCTGATGGCGCGGATTCTCGATTACGCCAAACGCAGGGGATACGACAAGTACACATCGACCCTTCAGGAGGCCTGGCGGCTCTCCATATCCGGCTTGAGTGTGCCGTTCATTGATGCCCTGAATCGGCCGGAAGCGGATTTCGAACTGACCCCGGACGAGGATTTTACCATCGATCCCGTTGCCTCTTTCGGCATTATGGAGGCACAACGTCACCGGGAGCGGGGGGTGAATCTGGGGATGTTTCTCGGCCTGATGAAATATTACCGGCAAAGTTATGACGACGTGATCGATCGGTCGAACCTTGAGCCTGATGCCAAGAGTTGGGGAAGGCACCGGATGAGGCGTTTTTTTGACCGTGTTGAAATCGGCTTTTGCATGGCCTGGTCGAAAGAGGCCGATACCGATCCCCTGAGATCCCTTCAGGATGCCAATCGCCGGATGACCAACGAAAAGAACAAATACCTGACCCTTTTTGAAAGCATGCCCCAGCCAGCTTTTTTGGTGGACGAAGCCGGGGGGGTGGAAAACCTGAACCAGGCGGCGGCCCGGATGTTCGAAAAGGAACGGGTCCCGGGCGCTCATTACTACCGAGTGGGGTCTGAACCGGAGGCGGCGCGACCGGCGGCACACCCAAAGGCGCATATCGGCGATCTGCTTCCCTGGCTGCGCGATGACTTCAATCGCTTCATGGCCGAAACGGTTGAAACCCGCCAGGAGGAAAAGCAGGTCGCTTCGGAATCGGGAATGCATCATTTCCAGATCCGGCTCTCAAAGATGCTGGATATCTCGGGAAAGTTTGCCGGCGCGGTGGTCATCGTAGAAGATTATACGGACCGTTTTCTGGCCGAACAGGAACGGTTGCGGCGTGAAAAGCTTGAAGGGATTCTTGAACTGGCCGGTGCCGTATGCCACGAACTCAACCAACCCGTGATGGCCATTTCCGGTTACAGCGAACTGGCCCTGATGTCCATCGACCCGGACCATGCCCTTTATGGCAAGTTGAATAAGATCGGTCAACAGGTTCAGCGAATGGGCGACATCACCAAGAAGCTGATGCTGCTGACAAGGCATGAAACCAAACGATATACAAAGGGAGAGCGGATTCTGGATATCGACCGGTCTTCCGGCGAATCCACCCCTGGCGTCCCGAGAACCGAAGACGACCCGGAACCAAAGGAGAAAGAATGAACGTTAACGAACCACTTTTGGCGCCCTGCGGACTCTACTGCGGGGTCTGCGGCGTTTACTACGCCACCCGTGATGGCAACGAGAAATTCCTGGAAAAGCTCTTGGGAGTCTACCAGGGAAAAATTCCGGGCCTGGAGCACCTGACCACCGAAGAGATTAAGTGCGACGGGTGCGGCTCGGATCGGGTGTCCATTTTTTGCCGGGTCTGTGCCATCAAAGACTGCACTCAGAAAAAGGGGTTTTCCGGTTGCCATGAATGCGACGATTTCCCCTGCAGCCACATCGACGCCTTTCCCATGCCGGTGGGCAAACGGGTCATCCTGAGGGCCATCCCCTACTGGCGCGAACACGGCACCGAAAAATGGGTGGCTGACGAAGAGGCCCGCTACCACTGCCCCCAGTGCGATCACACGCTTTTTCGCGGTGCAAAGCGGTGTAACGCGTGTAAGGTCCCGGTTGATCTGGATTGAACCTTCCGAGCCTTAGCCCAACATCGTTTCATAAATATGATACCGTATTGTATTCGAATCACCGCGGAGATCATAGCGCGGCATAGCCGCAACCCAAATGTATATCACCGCAAAGGCGCAAAGATCGCAAAGTTTTTTTTTGACAGGATGAACAGGATATCCAGGATTTCTTTGCGTTCTTGGCGCCTTGAGCGAAGCGGTGTAAGATTATTAGGTTTAACACGAGATTAGCCACCAAGAAGTATTGATCTTGAATCGTACGAAAAAAACAAGAAATTGAAGGATAGTAGTCCAGAGGGAAAAGACTGGATAAAAGCGGGCTGTCAATTCTGGCCGAATCGTTTCGCGATTAGTCTGCCCAGCGACTGCATGTGGGAAAGGACCGCTTCCCGGTCCCTGCCCGGATAATCGCGGAAAGAAATGAGGATGCCGTTCAAGGCGGCAAAGAAGGCGTGGGCCAGGGCGCGGGTGTTCTCCGTGGCGCCGTCGGCCACAAAGATCGCCTCGATTTTGTCCAGCAGGGACCGTTCCGCTGCATTGAGCCTTTCCAGAAGCGCCGGGGCCAGGTTGCCGTCGAGCATGAAGTGGGTCATCATGCGGAAGTAGTGGTCGTTTCCGCTAAGAAAGCCGATGAACGATTCGGCCACGGCTTCCAGGACATGGAAACCGTCCTGCGTTTTGACAACCGCGTCGACCCGGGCGAGAATCTCGTCGACGCCCCGCAGAAAAGCTTCCACGAACAGGGTCTGCTGGTCAGGAAAATACCGGTAGATGGTGGCATGGGAGATGCCGGCTTCGGCGGCAATGTCGCGGATGTTGACCTTGTTAAAGGGCTTGACGCCGAATACCCGCTCGGCCGCATCAATGATCACCTCCCGCTTGGCTTTCCGCTCTTTTTCCTTCAAATCGGCAAAAGTGTTTTTTTTCATAAGGCTTCGACTTCGGCCAGGGCCAGGTCCTGGTAGGCGTGAAAGAGCCGGTGGCAATAGCCATCCCATTGCTTCCAGAAGTTTATGGCAGCATCGTCCAGGCCGAGGGGGTTTTCAAAGGCGACAAGTTCAGCCATTTCCAGGCCCAGTGCATCGACAATGGCCGGGTCGGCGCCGGCGAGCATGTCAGCGACCAGGGTTGCCGGTAAATACCCATCCTTGACCCGCAGGATATCACGGTAGATCTGGGTCAAAAGGACGTTTCTCGGCCCCTCCCAGAGTTCGTTGACCGCGGCGTCTCGATAGAGCCGGGGCAGGCACGAGAAGTCTTCCATGACGCCGTGACCTCCGAAGATGGACATGGCCGCGCGGGAGACATCCACGGCATCCCAGGAGGTGGTGATTTTCTGGAGCATGACCAGTTCGCGGATCATGAACCGATGGCGTTTTTCAGATTCGTTTTCATCGGTCGCCAGTCCGCCCTGGAGTCCGCCGGCAAGGTTGAGAAAATCCCGGTAGAGCTTAAAGGCCCCGGCCGTGGTCCGGCGGGCCGCCCTTTCCATGTCGCGGATCTGGCCGGCCACCAGGGGAAAACGCTCGATGGGCATGCCGAAGGCTTCGCGGAATTGGCTGTATTTTTTGGCTTCACGAACGGACCGGGTCATGCCGGCTGCGCCGGAAAGGCCCACGGTGAGCCGGGAACAGGTGAGCACGATGCCCACAACGTTGGCCACACCGCGATCCATGGGCCCAACCGGATAGGCTTCGGCACCGTTAAATGTCAGCTCGCCCGTGGTCAGTTCGCTGGTCCCCATTTTCCATTTAATCCGATCGATGGTAAATCCGTTGCGGATCTCTCTTTCCTTGTTTCCCGGTAGCCACGAGGGAACAACGAATACCGCGACCTTCTCTTCTCCTTTTGGCAGGGCCGTGACAATGGCGTAGTCGGCATGGGTGGCCGAGCAGAAAAACTTGGTGCCATATAGCCGCCATGTGCCGTCTTCATTTACCGCTTCAAGAATGTTGGCCGGTACGTCCGAACCCCCTTGAATCTCCGACAGGTACTGGGCGCCGATGGCAACCTCGCCGTCGATCCCCTCCTTGCAGTGCTGCAGGATGCGTTCCAGTTCCGGCGTGTCGGCAAATTTTTCCACAATGGCCACCAGACCCTCGGTGCAGGTCAGGGGACAGGAGATGCAGGCCTCACCGTTTTGGTAGATGAGAAACATCTTGATCAGCTTGACCCAGGGGTCGGTCTTTTCAGAAAAGAGGGCTTCAGCAAAAACCTCCTTTTCCATGACTTCGGTTTCGTGTGGCCGGACAATGCGGTCGATGCGGTGGTTGTGGCCGTCGTAATGCATCATATAGGGCCGTTTTTCCGGGACGGCGATGGCATCGGCCATGTCCCGCCATCGAAACGATGCCCGGGGGGAGATTTCCAGGGCCGCCTGGTGGGCCGTATCCCACCGGTCTCCGGCATAGCATCTCAGAACCTGTTGAATAAAAGGGTCGTCCCGGTAGTAGTCGACAGCCTGTCGCCACTGGAGAAACGGGTTGAAGTCGTAAGGGTTGGTTTGGGTTGGTTGGGTGGACATGGGGTCTCCTTGCAGAAGGTTGAATTTAATACACTTTAGGCACTCCACACTCATCTGGGGCCGGTAACCCAGCCCTTCCAGGAGCAACCCAATGCCCCGTTTTCTGGGCATGGGCTCTTTACTGGTTTCTTATGTAACCAATGGTTACAGTAAGATATCAATGGTTTTGTGTCAAGCGTAATTTGCAGTCGGAATCCACTTTTAGCGGGGGTGTTCAGAGTCAGTTGGCTATGTCGAGACAGCTTTGTTGCAAGTGACTAAAGTGAACTAAAGTTTAGAGTGAGTCCACACTTATCTGGGGCCGGTAACCCAGCCCCTTCCATTGGCAAACCCCAGGCCGTTTTCTTTGGAAGTGACCTTCTACAAAGACACCATGGAACCGGCGGCCATAAGCAGAAAACCGGCCACAACGACAATCTGAAACGGTAGGCCGCCCCAGATCCCGAGGGTCCATTCCGGGGATTCGACCCGTCCGTATCGACGGGCCGCATTCACCAGAGGCACCACCATGACGGCGATGAGCACGGCAATGGCGCCGCCGGCCAACCGCATGAAACCGAGAAAATCGAGGGCACCGGTGATGGCAATGAGAAAGGCCGGCAGGGTGGCGGCCAGCCACGATTGGCGTGGCCCCCAGCCCAGCCGTTCTTCAACGACCACGGCCAGGGCAAATGAAACCGACCAGTAGGAGGTGAGCATGGCCAGAAGGATGAAGACCGAGCCCACAATGGTGGCCCAACCGCCCAGGGACCGACCGAGACCGATGATGGCCACCCGGGTGACCTCTCCCGGAACCGCCAGGCAGGTGACGGTCAGGGTGGCGATGATCAGGGCGTTGGTGCCGATCCCTACGGCGATGGCTTTTGGCAGCAGCCGGCGGTTCCAGCTCAGGCCCTGGGCCGCCTGGGGGACCGAGAAAATGGCGAAAAAGCTGAACATGACCATGCCGTAAAGCGCCAGATAGGTTTGCAGGTTGCCCGTGACAGCCGTTGACAGAAAAACGGGTTGGCGGGCCGCGCCAACGGCGAAGATGCCGACGAGCACGACGATGCCGATGACAGCGACCTTTTCGCTGATCCCCAGAGCTTTGAGTCCGAAAAAGACCACCCCCGCGGCAATGGCGTAGGTCAACCAGTATCCGACCCACAGGGGGAAATGCAACAGCTCGGCCAGAATTTCACCGCCACCGGCAATGAATGCGGCCAAACTGGCCATAAAGGCCAGGACCACCAACGCGAAGAATATCCACATGAGCCAGGCAAGACGACCACGGAAGAGATATTTTTCGAAGAGTTCCAACAACTGGCCGGATGCGTTGTCACGAAGCATGACTTCGGCGATCATCAGATGCATCAGCAGGCTGATGCCGTAAGCGACGACCAGTACAACAGCCGCGACAGCCAGACCGGAGAGTGAGGCCAGATAAGGAACGGCCATGATGCCGCCGCCCACGCCGTAGCCGGTGATGATGGCCGCGGCCTCGAAAAACGTCAGTCGCTTTTCCTTTTCCACATGTCCTCCCCGAAGATGAATGTTAAGATAAAATTTGACTTGGCAATATTTTTTTGCCCACCATATCGCGAAAAGAGGCGCAGGAAAAGAACCGATTGCCTTTTGGCCGGTGCGCAGGGTCGGGTGGTGCCGGCCCCAATCACATGAATCTTGACACGCCCCCCCGAGATTCCTTATGCTCGCTGGCAAGATGGGGCCGGAAACATTTCCGGTCTTCGACGAAAGGAACCGACCATGGCGCATCCGACCCATCCGATGGTGAATGAGACCTATGAGCGTTTCCGTGCCGAACTGGCCGAGACGCTCAAGTCATTTCAGGCCCTGGCCGGCCGGTTAGGCAATGCCGAGCTGGCCGATGTGATCAGCGACCTTCGCGCCCATGTCTCAGAACCGGTTCTTTTTGTTGTGGTCGGTGAGATCAAGGCCGGCAAAAGCAGTTTTATCAATGCCCTTCTGGGCAAAGAGGTCTGTGCCGTCGATCCGGCACCGTGTACGGATGTTATCCAGCAGATCGTTTACGCCCCTGAACCCTTTGAATCCGACATCAACGATCATGTCAAACGGATCGGGTTGCCGGTGGACATCCTTAACCAGATTGCCATCGTCGACACGCCGGGGACCAACACGGTCATTGCCCATCACCAGGAGATCACCGAACGGTTCATCCCCAACGCCAGCCTGGTTCTGTTTGTCTTTCCGGCGAAAAATCCCCACACCCGCTCGGCCTGGGAACTGCTTGAGGTGGTGACCGAAGCGTGGCGAAAACGGGTTATTTTCGTGTTGCAGCAGGCCGACCTGGCCACCGACCGGGAACTGGCCGTCAATCTGGAAAAGGTCAAAGAATATGCCACCGAGCGCGGCGTGGACCACCCCAAGGTATTTGTCACCTCCGCCGTCCTTGAAGCAGCCGGGGACCCGCGAAGCGGATTTGCCGCCATGCGGACGTTTATTCATGACACCGTCACCGGCGGCCGGCATTTTTCCCTTAAGCTGCGATCCACGGTGGATACCTGCGACCCCATCCTGGACCGTGTTTCAAGGGAATTGGACCGGTTTCGTCAGGAGTTGGCCGAGGATTCGGCGGCAGTGGAAGAAATCGATGCGCGCCTGGCCGCCGGTCGGCGCCAGGCCGATCGCGACGGACGATTCATTGTGGACCGCCTTTTGGAGCGCTACGATGCAGCTGCCGCGGAGCTTCGAATCGAATTCGAATCCCGGCTTTCGGCGCCCACCCTGTTTCAGAAGGCGCTGGGGTCGGTCTTCAGGCGCAAAGCGTCGGCAAGCGCCTGGGTCGAAGACCTTCAACGGCGTTTTGAGACCCGGCTTGTCGCCGACTTTGAAGATGTCGCCGACGCCTGGTCGGGCCTTTTCAACGACACCCTCAAGGACCTCACGGAGACCGTGATGCAAACCCTGGAGCGGATCGCTTCCGCTCCGGAGGGAACGGACCGCCTTCTGGATCTCGGAAGAGAGAAGGAATCCATGGTGTCGGGAATCCGGAAAAAGGTCGCCCAGCAGGCTGGTGAGGATTTTTTTGCAACGGCCCTGTCCGTGGATTCCGCGGCCATGGGATCGCATCTGGTCGGTGGCGGCGCCTTGACCCTGGTCGGCGCCATTCTGCTGGCAACGACCCACGTGGCCTTTCTGGACATTACCGGTGGCATTTTAACCGGTGCAGGCCTGTTCCTGGCAGGCGGCACCCTTGTTTTCAAAAGAGGGCGGATACTAAAGGATTTGGATCAGGGCCTTGCCGAGGGTCGGGCGCGGTTTGAAGGGCAACTGACCCAAAAGCTGGTCGACAGCCTTGTGGCGATTTTCGAGAAGATCGGCCGCAGCGTCTCCCCCCTGGTCGATTATGTGGCTGATCGGCAGGCCCAGATCGGCCCGCTGGCCCAAGAGACCGAGCGGATTCGGACCCGGCTGGCCGAGCTTTCTGAGGCCATTGATCGGGAAACAAAGGGATAGTTAATTTTTCAAACAGGGATGAACAGGATAGACAGGATACTATTGGGCACATAGAATTCGGGTTTTCGGTGGCGTGATTCATCCTGTTCATCCTGCGTATCCCAGTTAACTTCTTGGGTTTAATATTTCAAACAGGGATGAACAGGATAGACAGGATACTATTGGGTACATAGAATTCGGGTTTTCGGAGGTTCGAATCATCCGGTTCATCCTGCGTATCCCTGTTAACTTCATGGAGAAATAGATGCGCTTCAGACCCTGCATCGACCTGCACGACGGAAAGGTCAAACAGATTGTCGGTGGTAGCCTCAGCGACGACGATGACAATACCCTGAAAACCAATTTTACCACCGACCGGTCCGCGGCTTCGTTTGCCGAGCGATATCGTCAAGACGGCCTGACCGGCGGCCACATCATCCAGCTTGGCCCCGGAAATAAGGTGGCGGCCGAATCGGCCCTGGCCGCCTGGCCGCAAGGCATGCAGGTCGGCGGAGGGGTCAACGTCGATAATGCCCAGGACTGGCTCGACGCCGGCGCTGCTGCCGTCATCATTACTTCATGGGTCTTTCATGATGGCCGCATCGACATGAATCGGCTCAAACGGCTGGTGGACCGCATCGGCTCCAATCGCCTGGTGTTGGACCTGAGTTGCCGCAAGCGCGACGACGACTACGTGGTGGTCACCGACCGATGGCAAACCTTTACCCAAGAAATGGTGAATATCGAACTGCTGGACCGGCTGGCCGGTTTTTGCTTCGAGTTTTTGATCCATGCCGTGGATGTGGAAGGGCGTTGCCGGGGTATCGAGCGGCCTCTGGTGGAAAAACTCGGCCGGTGGCAGGGGCTGCCCGTGACCTATGCCGGCGGCATTCACACCATGGAAGATATCCGCACAATCGAGACCCTGGGCCGCGGCCGGATCGATTTCACCGTGGGCAGCGCCCTGGACATCTTCGGCGGCAGCGGACTGGCCTACGACGATCTGGCCCGGCGATTCTCATGATTCACTTCGGTCTCCGAAACCGCCGAGAAGTCCAACCTTGAAAGCTTCAGGTCAAGAGTTAAGGCAAAAAAAATGAGAAAAAGAGATAGATATACTCACCTCCTGGTGCTGGCAAGCTGGCTTGTCATGATTTTAAATGCGACCGTGTATGCGGAAACGTTTCATCTGGCAGGAGATGAGGATGAAGCCCCTTTCGGATATATCAACGATAAAAAGCAATTTACTGGCATTTTTGTAGATATTATCAGGGAATCATTCAGACGAATGAACCTTGACGTAATCCACACGCCCTACCCCTGGGCAAGGGCGCAGTTGAAATTAAAAAACAGGGAAGCTGACGGGATCATCACGGTCGTGACGCCTGAGCGATTAACGTTTACCGTTCCGAGTACATACCCGCTGGCTAAATTTGAATGGGTGGCGTTTGCCAGAAAGGACCATCCCCGGATCGATCGAATCATGAAGACTGAAACCATTGCGGGTTTTAAGGGATTCAGGATACTGGACTATTTAGGGGATGGTTGGGGGGAGAAATATTTGGGGGGGCTGGATGTGGAACGCTCCGGCAGTCTTTCCGCGGTGCTCAAGAAACTCGCATTGGGAAGAGGGGATGTTTTTATCCAGCCGAGGATGATTACGCGGAATACCCTCCGGCAACTCCGACACCAAGCCGAAAACAATCAATACAACATCGGCGCGATTGTCAACTCAACGAAAATTTTGGATACAAGAGAATTCAAGTTGCTCGTTGCGAAAGCCTCGCCGCATATAAACATATTGCCCCGGTTTGATGCGGCCTTGCTGAAAATGAAGGAAGACGGCACGCTCCAAAATATCTATAATAAATATATCACAGACTGATAACGATACCTGTTGAACATAACGTATCTTTGGCGGCAGCGGCCTTGCCTGCGGCGATCTATCCCGGCGATTTCCGTGATCCTCTTCGGCCGGCGGAACCACCGAGACTTCCACATCTGACAGACTCAAGATCCCAGAAATCCCGAAGCTATTGACTTTTTTGATGTAATATCCTCTTATCACGGATAATTTTACAACGTCAAAAGCGATGCCTGTAACGGTGATCGTGTGGCTCGGATAGACAAATACGAACGGAGTGCGTGTGGCCCAATTAGAACACATCGAAGCCATTGAACGGCGACTTTGGGGGGCGGCGGACACGCTGCGCGCCAACTCGAATTATGCCAGCAACGAATACTTTTTGCCGGTCATGGGGCTGGTATTCCTGCGTCATGCCTACAGCCGTTTTCTGGCGGTAAAAGACAAAATCGAGGCCAACCTGCCCACCCGCGGCGGCAAAATGCGGGCCCTGGCCAAGGAGGACTTTTCCCAGAAAAGTTCGATTTTCCTCCAGCCCAAAGCGCAGTTCGACCAGCTGGTGGCACTGCCTGACAGTGCGGACCGCGCTAAGGCGATTATCCAGGCCATGGAATCCATCGAGGCGGATTACGACAACCTGCGCGGCATCCTGCCCAAGAGTGAATACCAGGAACTGGACAACGATGTCCTCGGCCAGCTTTTGCGCACCCTCAACCCCGACGTGCTGAAAAAGGTCTCGGGTGATGTCTTCGGCCGCATCTACGAATATTTCCTCACCCAGTTTGCCGACCAGAAGGCCCACGACGGCGGCGAGTTTTTCACGCCCATTTCGCTGGTTTCCCTTATCGCCCACGTGCTTGATCCCGATCACGGCACGGTGCTGGATCCGGCTTGCGGTTCGGGTGGCATGTTCGTGCAGAGTGCGCGTATCGTGGAAGAGCACGGCCAGAGGCCCGCCGAACGGCTGACGTTTCGAGGTCTTGAAAAAAACGCCACCACCATCCGGCTGGCCAAGATGAACCTGGCCGTCCACGGACTGGAAGGCGACATCCAGAAGGCGATCACCTATTATGAAGACCCCCACGAGTTGGTTGGAAAATCCGATTTTGTGATGGCCAATCCGCCCTTTAACGTGGATGAGATCGATGCGGACAAGGTCAAGACCGACCCGCGCCTGCCCTTCGGTCTGCCCGGGGTCAACAAAAAAGGGAAGGTCTCCAACGGCAACTATGTCTGGATCAGTTATTTCTACAGCTATTTGAGTGAGCGTGGCCGGGCCGGTTTTGTCATGTCCTCCCAGGCCTCAAGCGCTGGGGGCGGCGAGGCCAAGGTGCGCCAAAAGCTGGTGGAAAGCGGCGACGTGGACGTGATGGTTGCCATCCGCTCCAACTTTTTTTATACCCGCACGGTGCCCTGCGAACTGTGGTTTTTAAACCGCGATAAACCCGAAGCCCACCGCGACAAGGTGCTGATGATCGACGCGCGTAATGTTTACCGCAAGGTCACACGCAAGATCTACGACTTTAGCCCCGAGCAGCGGCAGAACCTGCTGGCCATCGTGTGGCTCTATCGCGGCCAAACCGACCGGTACCTTGAGCTTGTTTCCGGTTACTGCCGCCGTGTCCTGGATGAAGGTGCGGGCTGTTTCAAAATAAAAGATGAAAACGGTGACATCACCCGGCCCCTGCCGGACTTTGCCGTGGCCCTCAAGACCCTGATCGATGCCATACAACCCTTTACCGTTACGCTGCCCGAAGATGCAGCCCACGCAGAGGTGCAGGCGGAATTGACCGAGGCCCTGCCGGTTTTTCGGGCCGATGTCGCCGGGTTCCAAAAGGCCCTTGCCGAACAGGAAGGCGCGTGGAAAGCGCAAAAGACCACCAACGGAGCGCTGAAAAAAGAGGTGGACCGCCTGGCCCCGCTGGCCGAGACCAGCCGCAACCTGGTCAAACAGATCGACCTGCTCTATAAACTCGCCACCGGCCTGATCGAAACCTGCGAGAAGACGTTGGGCGCCAAAAAAAGCGATGCGTGGAACAACCGTGACATCACCCGCACCCGCAAGGCCGCGGACGGGGCACGTCACCTGGCGGTCGCGCAGCTCAAACAGGTGCGCTATTTCTGGAAACAGGCCCGCTGGCTCACCGAGCGCTTCCCCGAGGCCAAACTGTGCGACGTGGCGGGCCTGGTCAAGCTGGTGGATGTTAAAGAGATTGAGGCCAACGATTGGAGCCTGACCCCAGGCCGCTACGTGGGCGTGGCCCCCGAGGAAGAGGATGAAAACTTCGACTTTGAGGAGACCCTTCGCGAGATTCATGTAGAACTGGAGGACCTCAATGCCGAGGCAGTGAAGCTGGCGGCGACGATCAAGAGGAATTTTGAGGAGTTGGGGGTATGACCAAAGTTTCGAAACGATTGTCCGACGATTATGCTGCGCTTCTGGCTGAGGTGAAGGCGCGCGTTCGTTCCGCCCAATACAAAGCCCTCAAAACGGTCAACAAGGAACTGGTCGCTCTTTACTGGGACATCGGCAAGATGATTGTCGCACGGCAGACGAACGCCGATCATGGCGCGGCCATTGCCGAAAAACTTGCCGCCGACCTGCGCCGGGAGTTTCCCGGCATCAGTGGCTACTCCCGCCGAAATGTTTTCTACATGCGGGAATTCTATCTCGCCTACCGCGATCTGCCAAAAGTGCAACCCCTGGTTGCACAAATCGGTTGGAGTCACAATCTGGTCATCCTCCAACGCTGCAAGGACCCCCTGGAACGCGAATTCTATATCCGCATGACCCGTAAATTCGGATGGTCGAAAAATGTATTGGTGCACCAAATCGAAAACCAGAGTTATGAAAAGACCTTGCTCGGTCAGACCAATTTCGACAAAGCGCTGACACCCGGCCAGCGAGCACAGGCGAAACTTGCCGTGAAAGATGAATATACCTTCGACTTTCTTGAAATGGGCGAAGCGCACTCCGAACGTGAACTGGAGCGTGCCCTCATCGCACGGATTGAGGATTTTCTTCGCGCCATGGGTGGGTTGTTTGCGTTTGTCGGCAGCCAATTCCGTCTTGCCGTGGACGACAAGGAATATTTCATTGACCTTTTGCTCTATCACCGCCGTCTCAAATGTCTTGTTGCCATAGAACTTAAGATCGGTGAGTTTCAACCGGAGTTTGTAGGAAAAATGCAGTTCTACCTGGCTGCATTGGACCGGCTGGTGCGCGAGGATGGGGAAAATCCTTCCATCGGCATCATCCTTTGCAAGGAAAAGAACCGCACGGTGGTTGAATATGCCCTGCACGATGCCAGTAAACCCATGGGCGTTGCGACCTATCGCGTGGTTAAACACTTGCCTAGGGAACTGGAAGGGCAACTGCCGTCTCCCGGTGAAATCGCCAAATTGTTGGAGGGTGTGGAATGATTGGCTGGGGAAACTTGTGCGAGATCCCAATGGAGCTGGAGGGGCTCAACGTCAAGGTAGTGAAGCTGGCAGCGACCATCAAGAGGAATTTTGAGGAGTTGGGGGTATAGAAGAAAATGGCCGGGCATCGGCATTCGATTCGATTGAAAGGGTATGACTATTCACAGAAAGGCGCCTATTTTGTAACCGTCTGCACGCAAAATCGGGAAAAATTGTTTGGTGAAATTATAGATGGTGTCATGAAATTGAATGATGCGGGGATGGTGGCCCAACAATGTTGGAATGATATCCCGTCTCATTTCCCCCATGCAATATCGGATTTGTTTGTGGTTATGCCGAACCATATTCATGGGATATTGATTATTGGCGATCGGTACGCGGATGGGAAAATCGATGGCCCGGTGGGTGCCGACATCGATGCGTCCGTAGGGGCGAAAAATTTTTCGCCCCTACACACGGGGCAACGGCCACGCGGCACATCAAAAACCGTCGGGTCCATTATTCGTGGTTTTAAAATTGGCGTGACCAAATGGATGCGCCGGAACACGTCTGTTGAACATGTCTGGCAA
Organism: Desulfobacterales bacterium; assembly: GCA_016342285.1. Classification (GTDB taxonomy): domain Bacteria; phylum Desulfobacterota; class Desulfobacteria; order Desulfobacterales; family JAEINQ01; genus JAEINQ01. The sequence goes on along the minus strand of JAEINQ010000006.1, from coordinate 44,070 downwards.
CGCAATTACTATGAACACATCGTCCGCAATAAAAACGAAATGGCGGCCATCCGAAAATACATCATAGACAATCCGTTAAAATGGGAAATAGACAGGGAAAACCCGGATGGGCGAAATGAATAAAATAAATTCGGAACGTCAAAGCCGCACGATGTTGGAAAGGGGATGCCACAATAACGAGGCGGTTGTGATGGAGGCGAATATTAATATTAAAATTGGATGGTTGGCTGTATGAATTGGGCTGATCTTACGGATTTTGAATCCGCTCCATTTGAAATCATTGATGGCGACAGGGGGAAAAACTATCCAAAACAGAATGAGTTTTCAGATTTTGGGCATTGTTTGTTTTTGAGCGCTACCAATGTGACCCGGATAGGTTTTGAGTTTTCAACGTGTCAATTCATCACAGAACAAAAGGATGAGTTGCTACGGAAGGGCAAACTGCAGCGCGAAGATGTCGTCCTCACTACAAGAGGAACAATTGGGAATGTGGCCCACTTCAACGCATCCGTTCCCTATGAACACATCCGGATAAACTCTGGAATGGTCATTTTACGATGCAATGGGAAAAAGATTCTTCCTACATATCTCTACCACTTCATGCGTTCCCCTTCATTCAACGGCCAAGTAAATTCTCTAAGAAGCGGGGTTGCACAACCGCAACTCCCTATCCGCGATATGAAGCGGATCAAATTGCCCCTTCCACCAATTACAGAACAACGCCGCATCGCCTCCATCCTCTCCGCCTACGACGACCTGATCGAGAACAACCGGCGGCGGATTCAGTTGCTGGAGCAGGCGGCGCGGCTGCTCTACAAGGAATGGTTCGTCCACCTCCGCTTTCCCGGCTACGAACATGTCGACATCATTGACGGTATCCCGGAGGGGTGGGAGCGGAAACCGCTAAGTGAACTTGCAATCATTACAATGGGGCAAAGCCCCAAGTCAATATACTACAACGAAGACGGCAATGGGCTTCCATTTCATCAAGGCGTCACCAATTTCGGAATCAGATTCCCATCGCACAAGACGTATTGTACGGTGCAAAATCGCCTTGCAGAACCCGATGATATCCTATTCAGCGTCCGAGCGCCCGTCGGACGTATAAACATTACCCATGACAAGATTGTAATTGGGCGTGGTATTGCGGCCATTCGATCAAACCGTGGCCAGCAGAATCTTCTCTATTACGCCCTGAAAAGCCATTTTTTCAAAGAAGACATGATCGGTGGTGGCGTGATCTTCGCTGCTATTACGAAGAAGGACCTCTACGGGGTCGAATTGGTGCAAACTTCGGATCAGATTGCTGATATGTTTGTGGAACATGTGAGGCCGATAGATCTTCAGATTGAAAATTTACAAAAGACAATCGATGATCTCACCCAAGCCCGTGACCTCCTCCTCCCGAAACTCATGAACGGTGAGGTGGCGGTATGAACCATAGGGAGTTGCCAATCAACCATTTATAGCCGGAAGATCAAGGATCACCCAGACAATGGAGCAGCTTTTCATCAGCAGTGTTCAGAAGGAACTTCAGGAAGAACGCGTTGCCGTTCGGGATTTCGTGCAGGACAACGACCTGCTGCGGCAGTTTTTCCATGTTTTTTTGTTCGAGGACCTGCCCCCGGCAGATCGCCGGGCGGATGATGTTTATCTGGATGAAGTGGCCAAACGTACTGCGCATCGAGACCTTTCCGATCTTGTGGAAAAGGATCTCTTTATAAAAGTTGGCAAACGTGGAAGAGGTGCTTTTTACAAGCTTAAACGTAATGGGCCATAAAAGGGCCAATTGGGCCATAGCCAGTTCACAAAAACTCGATACACAACAGAACTTTCCATAACGGGACCATGGAGGTGTTTTTCAAAGGCGCCATAAACGTGCCAATCGTGCCATAGTCGTAGCAATTGCCCAAAGCCTCATAAATGCGTCAAACGCCTCATGGTGTTCATTGCCGGGCTGGAACCGGAATCGAGAAATATCGGTATGAAAACATCAGCACTCATGAATCTGGTCGCCCTGGGCGAAGGTTTCACCACCGAGTTCAAACGGGCAGGCACATCCAATCTGGGGCGGGAAATCTGTGCCTTTGCCAATGCCACCGGCGGCACAATTCTGATTGGCGTTACGGACAGTGGAGACATTGTCGGCGTTGGTGATCACAACCGCCTCAAGTCCGAGGTGCAGGCCACCGCCCGATCAGCGGAGCCGCCCATTGCCGTGGATGTCGAGAGTGCCGGTGGGGTGTTGCTGGTGACCGTTCCCGTCCAGCACGGCAAACCCTATTCATTTGGCGGCAAGTTTTTCATGCGCAAGGGGGCATCATCCCAACAGATGTCTCGCGAAGAAATCCGGGATTTTTTTTTCAAGGAGGGCTTGATCCATTTTGATGAGATGCCTTGCAGCCGGTTTTCCATGGAGGAGGACCTGACCGACAACGGTTGGAACCTGTTCAGGAAACGGGCCAAAATTCCCGTAGATATGGACGCGCGCACGGCCTTGGAGAATCTTCATCTGGCCAAGAACGGACAGATGACCCATGCCGGGGCCTGGCTGCTGGCCGCGGATATCCGGAAATTTACGACCAGCGCCGACGCGGCCTGTGCCCTGTTTATGGGTACCGACAAGGTGCGTATTCTGGATCGGCGGGGGTTTGACCGCGATGTCTATTCCATGATCGATGAGGTGGTGGCCTATATCCTCTCCAAGATTAACGTCGAATACATCATCAAGCATGTCAAACGGGAAGAGCGCCCGGAACTTCCGGAAGAGGCGCTGCGCGAAGCGGTAGTCAATGCACTCGCCCATCGCGATTACCGCTCCACCGCCAATGTACAGGTCTATATCTTCAAGGACCGGGTGGAAATTGTCAGCCCCGGCGGCTTGCCTGCCGGGATGACCGAGGCCGACCTCGGCCTCAAGAGCATCCCTCGCAATCCTTTGCTGTTTGGGCTTCTGCATCGCATGGAGGCTGTGGAGCATATCGGTTCGGGTATCAAGCGGATTCGCGATCTGTGTCGGGAGTACGGTGTGGCCGAACCACGCATTGAGGTGTCCGAGAATTGGTTCACCGTGAGCTTTTATAGATCGATTGGCCGGGATGAGAACCAGGCATCAGGCGAAAACGGGCGACTTGGGACGATTTCCGTCCCAAGTTGGTCCCAAGTCGGTCCCAAGTCTGTCCCCAGCGACCTTGCCGTGAAGATGATGCAAGCTTTAACTTCACCGAAGGATATGTTGACGTTGATGGCCCTGGCAGGGCACACAAATCGTACCCGCTTTAGAAAAACGGTCCTGCAACCGCTGATCGATGCGAATCTCGTGGAGCTTACAATTCCCGCCAAGCCGCGCAGCAGTAAACAGCGTTACCGTCTGACCGAGCGGGGACGAGAATTGCTCAAACAACAGGGCCAGGAGCCATCATGACGCCCACTCCCTACACCGAAGACACCCTTGTGCAGCAGACCACGGCCGTGTATCTGGAAAAGCATCTCGGCTGGGAATCGATCTATGCCTACAACACCGAGGACTTCGGGCCGGACAGCCTGCTGGGGCGAGCCTCCGACCGGGAAGTGGTGCTGACACGACCGCTGAGGGCAAAAATCGTCCAACTGAATCCGGGCCTTCCGGATGCGGCCTATGATGACGCCGTGCGGCAGATCACCGCCACCGTTGCCTCCCAGACCATGGTGGCCACCAACCGGGAAAAATACAACCTCATGCGCGACGGCGTGCAGGTGACTTTCCGCAACGATCACGGCGAACGGGTGCGGGACCGGCTACGGGTATTCGACTTTGCCGAGCCGGACAACAACGATTTTCTCTGCGTTCGCGAACTGTGGGTGCGCGGCGATTTATACCGCCGGCGGGCCGATATGGTGGGATTTGTCAACGGTCTGCCGCTGATCTTTATGGAATGCAAGAACATCCATAAGAGCCTCAAGACCGCCTTTGAGCAAAACTTCTCCGATTACCGGGACACGGTCCCCCATCTGTTTCACCACAACGCCATGGTGATGTTCGGCAACGGAGAGCAGGCGAAAATCGGATCTATTACCAGTCAATGGGGGCACTTCCACGACTGGAAACGCCTGGCAGAGGATGAACCGGGCGCCGTGGACATGGAAACGCTGTTAAAAGGCGTTTGCAACAAGGGCAACCTGTTGGACCTGGTGGAAAATTTTATCCTTTTTGACGAGTCCTCGGGGGAACCCAAAAAGATTTTGGCCCGAAACCACCAGTTCCTTGGCGTGAACCGGGCCATTGAATCGGTGCGCGACCGCAAGGCGCGGCAGGGCCGGCTGGGGGTCTTTTGGCACACCCAGGGGGCGGGCAAGAGCTACTCCATGGTGATGTTCACCCGCAAGGTACACCGCAGGCTCGGCGGCAATTTCACTTTTCTGGTGCTCACCGACCGCGATGACCTGGACACGCAGATCTACAAGACATTTGCCGGTTGCGGGGTGGTCAATCACGACCGTGAGCCGTGCCGTGCCGCCGATGGCAAGCACCTGGGCCGCCTGCTGGGCCAACAAAAGGCTTACGTCTTTTCGTTGATCCAGAAGTTCAACCGAGATGTGGATCCGGACGAGGGGTACACCCGCCGGGACGACATCATTGTGATTACCGACGAGGCCCACCGCACCCAATACGGCACCCTGGCACTCAACATGCGAAACGCCCTGCCCAATGCCAGCTTCATCGGTTTCACCGGCACGCCGCTGTTTACGGACGACGAGATCACGCAACGGGTTTTCGGGGCGTATGTTTCGACCTACGACTTCCAGCGGGCCGTGGAGGACAAGGCCACGGTGCCGCTTTATTACGATGCGCGGGGGGACAAGCTCGGCATCGCCATCGGTGATCTGAACGAACGCATCGCCGAGAAACTGGAGGCCCTGGAGGCCGACGATATCGATGTCCAGCAGCGGCTGGAACGGGAACTCAAACGCGACTACCACATCATCACCGCCGATAAGCGGCTGGATCAGGTGGCCCATGATTTTGTAAATCACTATGCGGCGGCCTGGGAAACCGGCAAGGCCATGATTGTCTGTATCGACAAGGTGACCTGCGTGCGGATGTACAACCGAATCGAGACATGCTGGAACAAACGCATCGCCGAGCTGGCGTCCGAACGATCCTCGTGCCCGGACGAGCAGGAGGAAATTTATCTGAAGCGGCAAATCGACTGGATGAAAGAGACCCGCATGGCCGTGGTCGTCAGCGAAGAGCAGGGCGAAGTGGAAAAATTCCGTAAGTGGGATCTGGACATCACCGGGCATCGCAAGCTCATCAAGGATGGCATGGACCTGCCCGAAGCCATGCGCCACCAGCCCCAGTTTCGCAACATGCAGCGGATGGCGATAGACGATGCCTTTAAGGAGGAATCGCACCCTTTCCGCATCGCCATTGTCTGCGCCATGTGGCTGACCGGGTTTGACGTGCCAAGCCTTGCCACGCTCTACCTGGACAAACCGCTCAAGGCCCACACCCTGATGCAGGCCATCGCGCGGGCCAACCGGGTGAACGAGGGTAAGAACAACGGCCTGATTGTCGACTATTGCGGTATCCTCAAGCATTTGCGAAAGGCACTGGCAACCTTTGCCGGGACGAAGCCCGGCGGACCGGGTGGCGAAACCGATCCGGCCCGGCCCGATGAAGAGCTGCTGGCCGATCTTGCCGAGGCCATCGCCATGGTGCGCGCATTTTTGACGGAGCAAGACGTATCGCTGGACGATGTCATCGCCAGGACGGGCTTTGAACGCAACGCCGCCATCGTGGCATGCAAGGAGGCGGTCAACGACAACGACGAGACGAGAAAGCGCTTCGAGGTGATGGGCCGGGAGGTCTTCAAAAAATTCAAGGCGTGCATCAATGTTGAAGGCGTCAACGCGCACCGGCCTGACCGCGATGCCATCGACATTGTCTACAAGAGCCTTCAGCGGGACCGGGACCAGGCCGACATTTCAGACATCATTCGCCGGTTGCACCAGGTGGTGGACGGGGCCATTGAAACAACGCCTGACCGGATCGGCGAGAGTCAGAAACCCTATGACATCAGCCGCATCGATTTCGATAAACTGAAAAAAGAGTTCGAGCGCAGTCCGGCCAAAAGGACAACGGTCCAGTCCCTGAAGCAGGCCATTGAAACCCGGTTGAGGCGGCTGTTGAAACAAAACCCCCTGCGCACGGACTTCCAGCAGCACTACGAGGCGATAGTGGCGGAATACAACCGCGAAAAAGACCGGGTGACCATTGAACGGACATTCGAGGCGTTGCTCAAAATAGTGCAAGGTCTGGATGAGGAAGAGAGCCGGGCGGTCCGCGAAGGGCTTAATGAAGAATCGCTGGCGATCTTCGACCTGCTTAAAAAAAAGGATTTGAGTGCAGGCGACATCAAGCGCATCAAGGGCGTTGCCGTTGGTCTGCTGGAAACGCTGAAAGCCGAGAAATTGCGCATCGACCAGTGGCGGGACAAAGAATCGACTCGCGATGCCGTTCGGGTGGCCATTAAAGATTTCCTCTGGAGCGATCGGACAGGTCTTCCGGTGGACAGCTACACGGAAGATGATGTACAGATAAGAACCAATGATGTGTTCCGCCATGTGTACCGGGCATACCCCACTGTCCCATCGCCCTACTATGCGGGTGTTCCAGCGGCATGAGAACGGGCCAACCCTGCCATTCATGCAACATCTGAAATTCAAATAGTTGCACGTACGAGCAGCAATGACAAAGTTGCATGTCCAAGTCATTAAAAACCGTGGATAAAATTATCGATCATGGATCATCTGCCAATACAGGATGTTTTCAAAGGGTTGAACAGCGACTCATACCATGCGGTGGTCGAAAGCGGTTTTTCCGTAACACCCCCCCCCCAAACGCATATTGTTCCATCAGGGGGATCCGGCCACCGCCTGTTATATGGTCAACCGGGGCCGCCTGAAGCTGACCAAGCTCAACGAAGAAGGCAAAGAGGTCATCCTCCGCTATATCGGGGTCGAGGAACTGACCGCCGCCATCGCCGTTTTCAAGGGATGGACCTATCCGGTCACGGCCGAATCCATCAAAGAGACCGAGGTCACCGGCTGGAATAAACAGACAATGATGCAATTGATGCGTCGATATCCGGATATTTCCATCAATTTGCTGGGCATCATTTTAGAGCGAATTGAAGATATGCAGGATCGCTACCTTGAAGTTTGTACCGAACATGTGGATCAGCGTATCGCCCGGTCCCTGCTGCGGATCATGCGCAGGGCCGGTTTCAAGACCGCTGAAGGGATACACATCGACATCCCTTTGAGCCGACAAAATATTGCCGACTATTCCGGGACCACCTTATTCACCGTCAGCCGGACCCTCAGTGCCTGGGAAAAAAGAGGCTGGATCCGGTCCGGGCGTGAACAGATCGTCGTCACAGACCCCCACGCCCTGGTTCAATTCGCTGAAACAGGCTGAATCAACCCCAAGTTGCAACGTTAGGGTCAACCCCAACTGACACCACACCATCTCGTCCTCCCACCTGAGTTGAGCGATTATCGAGGTTGCCTCTTAGGGCACATTTTTGTTTCGTCCCGGCTGTTTTAAAATATTTCAATCCTGTTTGCGCTGGCGCAAAGAAAGGCCTGAACGCCGCAGATATCTTATAAGCGTTCACAGGGCATCACGCCGAGGCGCGACTTTGTTCCCGGGCATTTGAAGTACGAAATAGTACGTTCGCATGCCCGGCGCCTCGCATCTACGGCGCCCTGTAAACGCTTACCGTGCGAGGGTTCGGAACGCCGTATCGTTTCAACCCCGTGAACGCTTACAAAAAATGGATTCACAGGACGAACAACCGGAAAGGGAGGGGGCATGACACAGGAGATCATGATCGTTGCCCTGTCGTCCAGATTTCACCGGAAGCCATGTCGGTGCTGGTGGGCGCCACTGCCGGGTTGATGATCTATATCTCCGTCGATGAATTGATGCCGGCCGCGCAAAATGGTCGCGGCGGGCAGACCATTTTCTTTTTCATGTTCGGCATCGTCGCTGTCATGCTGCTCGAACTGATCGCTTGAAATCGTTCCGGCGGCCTGAACCAGGCAAAATAGGGATTAATCTCAATCATGAAACCCGTTTTATCACCCGACATCACGGTTAAGGACCTTCTGGACCGTTATCCGCGGCTCCTGCAATTGTTCATGGATTTGGGGCTGCTCTGCGTGGGTTGCCCCGCGGAGGCGTTTCATACCCTGGCGGATGTTTCCAAAGAATACAATCTTAACTTGAACCAGTTGTGCCGGCGTATATCCGAGGCCATCGGCAATGACGAGGTATCATCGGACCCGTCCGTCCGGAATAGCGATGGCGGGAACATGAAACCCTAACGCCTGAAACCGAAAGGAGACGCCAGAATGAAAGCAAGGCAAAATTTCTTTCCATTTTTTGACTTAGGTCAAAGGAAAAATTGAGGGGAAAGCATAGGAATGGATGACGAATGACAATGACCTACCATGAATGTATGTAACCATTCAAAAGGAGAAATCACATGTTTTGTTTTCAATGTCAGGAAACCGCCAAGAACACCGGATGCACCATCAAGGGTGTCTGCGGCAAACCGGAAGTGACCGCCGATCTCCAGGACCTGCTGATCTATGTGTGCAAGGGGATCAGCGTTTACGCCGAGAAGCTGAATGCTTCGGGCGCAGCGGACAAGGAAGCGGCCCATTTCGTTGCCAAGGCTCTGTTTGCCACCATTACCAACGTGGCCTGGGACGACGACGTGATCATCGAGCGGATCCGGGAGGGGCTGGCGGTCCGTGACCGGGTCAAGGCCAAACGCGACGCCGTTCCCGATTCCCTTCCCGATTGCGCCACCTGGACGGCCACGGACAAAGAGGCAATTATTGCCAAAGCCGGTGCCGATGAGGTCCGCATTACCGCCGCGGCCAACGAGGATGTGCGTTCGTTGCGCGAACTGCTGATCATCGGGTTGAAAGGCGTGGCCGCTTACGCGGACCATGCGGCGATTCTCGGCTATGAAAAGGACGATATCGACGACTTTCTCATGGAAGCCCTGGCTTCGACCACCCGGGACCTTTCCGTGGACGAGATGGTCGCCATGGTGATGAAGGCGGGAGCGACCGCGGTCAATACCATGGCCCTGCTCGACGAGGCCAACACCGCCACCTACGGCAATCCGGAAATCACCGAAGTGAACATCGGCGTGGGCAAGAACCCCGGCATCCTCATCAGCGGCCACGACCTGAAAGACATGGCCGAACTGCTGGCCCAGACCGAAGGCACCGGGGTGGACGTATACACCCACGGCGAGATGCTGCCGGCCAATTACTACCCGGAATTCAAGAAGTACAAGCACTTCGTGGGCAATTACGGAAGTTCCTGGTGGCACCAGAACAAGGAATTCGAGTCCTTCAACGGGCCGGTCCTGCTCACCACCAATTGCCTGGTGCCGCTGAAAAAAGAAAACACCTACCTCGATCGGCTCTATACCACCGGGGTGGTCGGCTATGTCGGGGCCACCCATGTGCCCGACCGGCCGGACGGCGGCGCCAAGGATTTTTCCGCCCTGATCGAAAAGGCCAAGACCTGCCCGGCGCCCGTTGAAATCGAGACCGGCACCATCGTCGGTGGATTCGCCCACAACCAGGTGCTGGCCCTGGCCGACAAGGTGGTGGATGCCGTTAAATCCGGTGCCATCAAGCGTTTCGTGGTTATGGCCGGCTGCGACGGTCGCCAGAAAGGCCGCAACTACTACACGGAAGTGGCCGAAAACCTGCCCAAAGACACGGTGATCCTCACCGCCGGTTGCGCCAAGTACCGCTACAACAAGCTGAACCTGGGCGACATCGGCGGCATCCCCCGGGTCCTGGATGCCGGCCAGTGCAACGATTCCTATTCCCTGGCCGTGATCGCCCTGAAACTCAAGGAGGTGTTCGGCCTGGAGGATATCAATGACCTGCCGATCTCCTACGACATCGCCTGGTACGAGCAAAAGGCGGTGGCCGTGCTCCTGGCCCTGCTCTCCTTGGGCGTCAAGGGCATCCGGCTGGGGCCGACGCTTCCCGCCTTCCTCTCTCCCGCCGTGGTCAATGTGCTGGTGGAAAAGTTCGACATCAAGCCCATCGGCTCCGTCGAAGACGATATCGCCGCCATGATGGTGGGGAAGTAGACGTTTAATTCCTCATAGAAATCCATGCCCTCAGGGCATGGTCAGAGTCTATTGGCTATGCCGATAGACTCGTCGGCAAATGCCCGGCTATCGCCTAAAATGCGCTAAAGTTTGAAATGTCTAAAATTGTGGAGTCGCTTCGCTCCGGCTCTTTTAAAGCTAAAATGTGGCAGAATTCCTTAATTTTAGGCACATTAGGCATTTTAGGCACTTCAAACTTCAATCATACAGGACAGCCCCTTCAAGGGGTAAACCAAAGCCTGGTCCTCTGGGCCAGGATTCTTTATAAAATTTGTGGAAAGGCGCTGTCATCGGGTTGACGCGCCATTTCCCGCGAACCTCGATGAGGCCCTGTATCGTAAGGATGCAGGGTCTCATCCTTTTCCTCGGTGCATCGGATGGTTACAGCGATGATGTACGGTGATCCTTGTCCAGTTCGCTGAAATCGGCTGAAAGCTTAAAAAAATCTCCTTGTTTGCGACAGCGCAAAGACACGGGTTGAAACGGATTTCATCTGTTTTCCGGGACGAAGTTTCCTCGGTCAATGTGGAATTTTTATTCAGCAAGTCCTGATTTTTGTTTTCCTGGCCGATTTGCGGGCCGCCGCCGTCGTCAGTGTGGCCATTCCGCTTTCTTTTCTCTCCCCCTTGATTGTGTTGTGGGTCAGTCCCTACACGTTGAACATGGTCACCCTGTCCGGGTTGATTGTGGCCGTGGGCATGGTGGTGGACGGCGCGGTGGTGGTTCTGGAGAACATCCACCGGCACCACGAGGAAACCGGGTATGTCGATGCCCGAAAAGCGGCCGTGGCCGGTGCCGACCAGGTGGCCATGCCCATCACCGCCGGCATGCTGACCACGGTGGCCGTGCTGGTGCCGGTGATCTTTACCGTCGGATATACCGGACGGACCATTTGTCCATCCCGTTGGCCGCGGCCGGCCGGGAGCGAGTTACAGCCATGGAAAGGGCGTTTTTACCTCGGGTGGAGTGGTTTGCCGCGGGTGGGCTATACGGTGCCCAAAATCCTGAAACCGGAGCCGGACAGATTGATGACACCCCCTGGAAGAACGACGTTTCGGGGGGGATTCGAATTTCTATGCCCCTGCTCGACGGCGGTTTACGCAGGAGCGGGCTGGCCCAGTCTCGCGCTGAATTTGAAAAAGCCCGAGTGGCCCTGCGGGCCGCGCGGCTGGCCGCGAAACGGGAATTGACCGTGGCCCGAGCCAATGTGCAGAGTGCTCGGGCAAAAATCCGGATCATTCGAAAAACCGCTGTCCATGCCGAAAAAGTGCTTCGGATCGAACAGCTCAAATACCGGGTCGGACGGGGAACCAGCGCCGAGGTCCTGGACGCCGAAGCCGCATTGCTTCATGTCAACAGTCTGTCCGGACAGGCGGTTCGGGAACTGGAAGTGGCTCTTCTGGCCCAGCGGTTGGCCCTTGGCACCCTGGACTGAATCCGGCTTGCAGCAACGTTTTGAAGTTGGCAGGGGTGGTTCTGTGTAACCGGAGATTGCCGCAGTTATTAAACCGCGGGAAGGATGCAAGGTTTACTTCAATATCTCCGACAAAAACTGCCGGGTCCGCATCTCCTTGGGATTGGAAAACATCTCCTTGGGGGCGGAATCTTCCACCACCACCCCTTCGGCCATGAAGATGACCCGGTCGCCCACCTGTTCGGCAAAGCCCATTTCGTGGGTCACCACCATCATGGTCATGCCGTCCTTGGCCAGGTTTTCCATGACCCGCAGCACATCCCCCACCAATTCGGGGTCCAGGGCCGAGGTCACTTCGTCAAAGAGCATGACCTTTGGCTCCATGGCCAGGGCCCGGGCAATGGCCACACGCTGCTGCTGGCCGCCGGAGAGCATGGCCGGGTAGACATCGGTTTTTTCTATCAGACCCACCTTGTCCAGCAACTGTTCGGCCTTGTGCCGGGCCTGGTCCCGGCCCTGCTTCAACACGTGCACCGGTGCTTCCATGACATTTTCGATGACCGTCATGTGGGGAAAGAGGTTGAATTGCTGGAACACCATTCCCAATTTGCACCGGATACGGTTCAAGTGCTTTTCAAAGGCCTTGGGGCCTTGGGCGGTGTCGTTGACCAGTTCCCCTTCCAGGTAGATTTTTCCGGCCGAGGGCGTTTCCAGGTGGTTGACGCAACGTAGCAGCGTGCTCTTGCCCGAGCCGCTGGGGCCGATGATCACCAGAACCTGCCGGTGCGGGACATCGATGTCCACGCCTTTGAGGACGGACAAATCGCCGAAACTTTTGTGAAGGCCTTCGATCCGGACCATCGGGCCGGCTTCCTGTTGGCTCTTTTCCGGTAGCATGGTTAGCGAGTTCCCCTGTTGGTGCGTTTTTCCAGCCTTCCCAAAAGGAGACTGGCCGTGGTGGTCAGCACGGCGTACAAGAATGCCGCCATGAGATACATTTCAAAGGGCTTGTAGGTGGAGCCGATGAAGCGCTGGGCTGTCAGCGTCAGTTCCACCAGGGTGATGGTGGAGACCAGGGAGGTGTCCTTGATGAGAATGATAAAATTGTTTCCCAGGGGCGGAATGATGATGCGCAGGGCCTGGGGCAAGATGATGCGTCTCATGGCCAGGGCGCTGCTCATCCCTAAGGACCGGGCGGCTTCCTGCTGGCCCAGTGAGATGGAAACGATTCCCCCGCGGATGGTTTCGGCGTTATAGGCGCCCACGTTGAGCCCCAGCCCGATCACACCGGAAAGATAAGGACCCAGATCGATACCCAACTGGGGAAGTCCGAAATAGATGATAAATAGCTGGACCAGCAGGGGCGTTGAGCGGATGAGCCAGATGTAAAACATGGCAATGCCGCGAAGAAAGGGATTCCTGCCCAGCTTGCACAACGCGGCGGTCAATCCGCAGATCAGCCCGAGGATGAGCGACAGAACGGAAATCTCCAGGGTGATCAGGGCCCCTTTGAACAAAAATGGAAAATAGTGAATGATAATGTTCCAGTCTAACATGTTCTCCATCCTTAATCTTGGGCCGGAAGAAAGACCTCAATGGATTGGAACGACCTGCCATCGACGTGCAACGACCGCATTTCCCGCGGCGCCCGAAGGCGCCGCGGGCGTAACGGTCAACTGGGATTAACGGACGTCGATTCCCAGCCATTTCATGGAAATTTCATGATAGGTCCCGTTGTTTTTGATGACGGCCAGCGCGCCGTCGATGGCGGCCTTCAGGTCCGGGTTGTTCTGCCGCAGGGCGATTCCCATCTTCTCTTCATAGAGCAGGTCGCCGGTCAAAGCAATGGGCGCCCCTTGTTTTTTGATGGCCAGAGCCCCGACGATCTTGTCGGTGATAAAGCCGTCGATGCGGCCATAGCCGATTTCCAGAATCATGTCGGGAACGCCTTTGTAAGTGCGCACATCGGCGCCGGCGATATTTTCACGGACCCACTTTTCATAGGTCGTGCCCAGGGTGACGCCGACTTTCTTCCCCTTAAGATCGGCGACCGACTTAATGGTGGAACCCTTTTTGACGAAGAGCTGGGCACCGGATCGGTAATAGGGGGCGGAGAAGTCAATGGACTTGAGCCGTTCGGCGGTGATGGCCATGCTGCCGCAGATCAGTTCGTACTTGTTGGCCATCAGGCCGGCGATGATGCCGTCCCAGGCCGTGGACAGCGGGGTGGCCTTGATGCCGATAATTTTTCCCACTGCCTGGCCGATCTCCACGTCAAAGCCGGTCAGGTTGTTTTTGTCGTCCACGAAGTTAAAGGGCGGGTACTGGCCGCTCATGGCCATTTTGATTTCGCCCTTTTTAATGACGTTTGCCAGGTCTCCGGCCATGGCCGCACCAGCGAAGATGCTCATCAAAAACACGACCAGAGTAAAACATGCAGCTTTCTTCATCACAAGGCTCCTTTTTTTAACGGTTGTCATTATCGGTTCTCGCCAATATAGGGATTGTCAAAATTCTGTTCCGTTTGAACACCTGCCACCTGCTGGCCGTTGACAAGGCCTCGTCGGGTCGGTTGACGCTGACAATCCCTGTTTCAATCCATTGAATACCGCCAGAAGAATCCGAAACAAAATATTTATAGCATTTGAGCCTTTCAATTTTGACTCACATTGAGTTTGAAGGTGAGGGCTGTCCATTGACCCGTATCGGAACGTATTTCTGACAAATGCTATAAGCGTTCCCTTCTCCCCCCCCCCTTTCGTGTTGATGCGCCCTTGATACCGTTCTAGTGGCTGCGACGGTCCGGCGGAAGCAGTTTGGACAGGGTTTCGGCCGTCTCCATGACCATGTTCGCGTACCTTTCCCGGATATCCTCGGCGGTTTTCTGGATGATGGAGAAGTCAAAGGAGACCGCTCCGACCCCCTTGCCGCTGTTGGGATCGACAAGCGGCGCGCCGATGGCGATCAGGCCCGGCAAAAATTCCTCCATGGCCATGGCATAACCCCGGGCCCGGGCTTTCTTCAGATCGGCGATCAGGGTCTTTTTATCCTGAATGGTCTGTTCCGTTTTGGCTGTCAGGACCATGGCCCGGACTTTTTCCCGCAGTTGATCATCGGGCAGACTCGACAGATAGGCCTTGCCCAGGGCGGTATTGTGAAGGCTGTTCCGGGAAGAATCCGGCAGGCTGTATGTCAGGGTTTCTGCAGCCTCCTTTTGGTAAATCCGCACAATGGTGTCCTCCACCATGAAAGCCACCTCGATACTGATGTTGTGTTCGGCGTGAATCCGGTCGACCGTCCCCTTGATCAGGCGCAGGTGGTCGGTGGCCCGCATGAGGTTGGTGCAAAAGAGCAGGCTATGCAGCGAGGGGCGGATCGTTTTGGTTTTCGGGTCTTTTTCCAGATACCCCAACTCCACCAGTGTATTGATGTAGCGGTAGGTGGAGGTCATGTTCAGTTCCAGTGTCTTGGCGATTTCACTTTGGGTCAGGGACGGGGTTGCCCGATCGAACAGGGAGAGGATTTTCAGACCTTTTTCAAGCGATTTTGAAAAATAGAATTTTCCCTTTGACATATCGCCCTGATGCGCCTATGTGTCAAATCATACTATAATAGAATAGCGATTACTATAATAGTGTACTAATCAGGATTCTAATTGTTTGTCAATCGATAATTTTCGTTCAGTTCATGAGGGGGTTCCCATGCAGCACGAGGATTCTTTATTGAGGGTTGTTTTCGAGACTTCAGATGAAAGCCGCCAGGTGCCCCTTGGGGCCCTGGTGACCGGCTTGACGGAATTTCTCGACCATTTCGGGGAGCCGTCCCTTGTCGGCAATGCCGTTTACCGGATCATTGGGCGCGGAAGCGGACAAACGAGGCTGTCGCGCCTGCTTCATGCGGCCGGATACCCAGACGACCCCCAAGGTTTTTTTGCCGAACTGCTGCGGCAACTGGGAACGGCCGACGGTACCGGGAAGATCGTTGTCAACGACATGGTCATGCCCTACAGGATGCTCGTGGCGGTCCTTGAAATCATCCTGCCCGGCAACCGGTTCATCTCCGTGAAAACCACCGATCAGCTCGAAAAGCTGACCAACAAAGCGTTGCCGCAAGAAGACCGGTACGCCATGCAGCAGGTCCTGGATACCTATCCGGTCCGGCTGAGCATGCACACCATCAGACAGATGCGTGTGTCTCCGGACGTGGCTTACCAGTACCTGCCTTTTATCGAGGAACTCGACACGGTGGGGCATACCAATACCTGGATCGGGCAGTTCCATCAGGGTCTGCTGGAACAGATGTATCAAAACCGGGTGATTTTCCTTCTGAACATGAGCTGTCCGGTCTACTGCCGGTTCTGCTTCCGAAAACACAAGGAATCGCGCAACCAGTCCAACCCCTCCGTCGACGATGTTACCCAGGCCATTGCCCATGTGGGCCAGTCGCCGAACATCAAGGAGATCGTCATCACCGGTGGCGACCCCTTCATGAACCGCGAGAACATGGCCCGTGCCATCGACGGACTCATGGAAGTTCCGCACGTGCAGACCCTACGCCTGGCCACGCGCTCCATCGCCTATTATCCCCATCTGTTTCTTGCCGACGACGGTGCTTACCTCGCCTACCTGAAACGGAAAAACCTCGAACTCCAGGAACGGGGAAAACGGATGGAGGTGGCCACCCATTTTATCCACCCGGATGAAATATCGCCCCAAAGCCTTTCCATCATCACCGACCTGGTGAAAAACGGCATTGCGGTCTATGTGCAGACCCCCTTCTTGAACGATTGCAATGACACCGGCCCCGAACTGGTAACCCTGTTCAGCCTGCTGCGCGGCGCGGGCGCGGAGCTTCACTATATTTATATCCCCTGCAGCCCCATCCATGGAAACAGCATCTACTGGTCACCCATTTCAAAAGGGGTGGCCGTGGGCAGTTATCTGCGGGCCCACCTGTCCGACCGGGTGATTCCGCGCATCTGCACGGCCACACCCATCGGCAAGATGGATTGGCATTCCAGTGGGTGGGCTGTTGAGCCGGTTGCGGAAAACGACAATTTTATCTGGATTCGAACCCCTTATACCCCGGAATACTTCAAGGCGTTTGCCCCCCTGGCCGTCGAAATGGGCAACGTCCGGGTCAACGCGGAAGGGACCATCGACATTCAATACATGGCCAAGATCGGAGACGATGCCCTCTTTCTCGGTGCCCGCCCCCCCCGGACGGCATCGGACACCGGCGCGGACCGGCAAAGCGCCGACTCCTTCCGGCCCCTCGTCCTGAAGGACCAGCGGCAGATGCAGTCCATCGTTAACACCGGATTTTCGACCATCCGCCGGGTGCATGAAACCCGGGTGGAAATCGATGCTGAAGCCGATGGGGCCGCCCTGGATTCCATTTGCGCCGACGAACGTATCACCGACGTGGTCATCGCCGCGCAAGCCGATGCGGTTGAGAATTTGTTTCAAATCGACAGGATCGTCAGCGCGCTCCACAAAGCGCCCCATGTCAACGCTGTCCGCCTGCGGAGCCATCTGTTTAACTACCAGCCGGAGCGGTTCACTTCGGCGGTTATCGACAAACTGGGCAGTCTCAACAAGCTGACCCTGGTCAACCCGTTGCGGTTGGAAATCGAAACCCAGTTTCTTTGTGCCAAGGAGATCCGGCCCGAGCACACCCGGCTCGTGCGCCGGTTGAACAATCACGGCATCACCGTTTACTGCAATACCCCGCTTCTGGGGCAAATCAACGACACCGACGACGACATTCACAACTTGGCCTACGCCTGCCGTCAGGCCGGAATCGAATTCCACCATCTCTATGTGGCCGGACTGCCGATCCAAGAATCCTGGAACGCCGATCATCCGGTGGCCCTTTATGATGTGATCGACATCGCCACCCGCGTTCGCCGGGAAGGCAGCGGCCGTGAAGTGCCCCGCTATATCATCGGTACCTGCCTGGGCGAGGTCGATTTCGGTCTGAGCTCGACCATTGTCGGAGACAAAGAGACCTTGTCGGTACGTCTGCTCCCATACGACCTGGACTATTTCAGGGCACTGGATCCAGACTTTTCCTGGCCCGAACAGGTGACTGCCGACGATGCCGGAAAACCGGTCGTTCCGGTGACCGGTCTGAGGAAGACGACTGGGTTTGCGCTTTCCTGAGTTTCCGGATTTCGCTTGTCCATAAAGCCAATTTGTGACGTTTTTTTGCACCACGAATAACCACCAATAGACACGAATAATTTTTGTTTGTGTTCATTGGTGTCCATTCGTGGTTCCGCCTTGTCCTTTAGCGTTGCAGATAACCGGGTTCCATTGAATTAGGGAGAAAAGATGAAATACCCGTTTTTGCTTTTCAACGAAAAAATTACCCACCAGCCGATCTTTCCGGATCTTGATGGCGATCCCTTTGTGGCCGATCTTTCCCGGACCAGCCCCCTGCTGTCCGGCGCTGAGGCCAGGGATCAGAAACAATTTCAGGCTGTTTTGGAACAGCACATGGGGCCGAATTGCGCCTGGGGCTTTGCTCCCTACCTGGAACGCCGGGATACCCTGCTGGGCGACTGTCCCCAGATGGCTGCCGAAAAGCGTTTTTTCCACCTGGGCCTTGACGTGATCGTGCCCTTAGGCACCCCCCTGCATGCGCCCATGGATGCCGTGGTGGAGCAGAGCGGCTACGAGAGCGGCGAGGGCAATTACGGCGGGTTTGTCCTGCTGCGGCACGAGTACGATGGCGTTGACCCTTTTTTCAGTTTCTACGGCCATCTGTGCCGGACCCGGCTGCCGTCGGAAGGCACCCGGTTCTCCGCTGGCCAGCGGTTTGCCGAGATTGGAGACTTCCATGAAAACGGCAACTGGTTTCACCACACCCACCTTCAGGTCATCACCGAGAAAGGGCTTGCGGCGGGCTATGCATCCAAAGGATACTGCAGTGAAAGGGATCTGGCGGACATGAACGATCTGTGCCCCTCCCCGATACCGCTATTCAAGCGGTGAGGAGCCGAACGCCGTTTTGCCTGCTCTGATGCATATTCACCGCTCAGACTCCCTTGCCCTTTCTCATTCATTGGGTCGGATAATGACCTTAATCGATTCGCGGCCGTCACACACAAGCCGGAACCCTTCGGCGATATCTTCCAGGCAAAACCGGTGAGTGATCATTTCATCCACACTGATTCTGCCGGAGTCAAGGTGTTCCATGGCATCGACAATATCCGGCGGACCGCAGTAATAGGAGGTAAGTACCCGAATTTCTTTCATCCACAGATCATTGATGGGAATGACCACCTGCTTGTCCGGCGACGGAACGGCAAAAAAGACGACGGCGCCACCCTTTTCCACGCATGCCCATGCCGTTTCCACGGCGGCCATGGCCCCGACGCACAAAACGACCACATTCGGTTTTCGTATGCCCTCGTCCGTCATTTTTTCCGGTACGTTTTCCGCTGCATTCAGACAAAAATCGGCGCCGCTGCGGCGGGCCATCTCAAGCTTTGCCTGGTTGATATCCACCGCGATGACCGCGCAGGCTCTGGATTTGGCCAGTTTTACATGGAGCAGGCCGGACATTCCGCAACCGATTATCATTACGGTTGAGCCCTTTTCCACCCGGGCCAACCGTTGAGCCCGGACCACACATGCAAGGGGTTCGATGAAGGTGCTCTGGTCGTATGTGATCTTTTCCGGCAACCGGTAGACGCCGTTTTTCACCAGTGTTTCCGGCACGACAACGGCTTCGGAAAACCCGCCGGGCAGCCTTTCCTTTACCTCCGTACAGAGGGGAAACTGTTTTCGTTCACAATACGTGCATTGGTTGCAGGGAACCTTAGGCGCCACGAACACCCGGTCTCCCATCGCAAAGGCATCCACCCCCTCACCGCACGCCACCACCTCGCCGCCCATCTCGTGTCCCGGTACCAGCGGTGCCTTGGGCAGGCGGTACCATTCCACCACATCGCTTCCGCAAATCCCGCAGGACATGACCTTGACGAGAATCTCCCCCGGGCCCGGCCGGGGCAGGGGGGCTTCCTCGATCCGGATATCGCTGTTGTTGTACCACATGCATCTTTTCATGGGTTTACGCTTGGTTCTTCAGCGCCTGGTAAAGTTCCAGTGCTTTTTCCGGGGTTTCGTTGTTGTGAACCACCGCCCCCACCGCCTGAAGCATGGCCACCGGGGCGTCGGATTGGAAGATGTTGCGTCCCATGTCGACGCCGGCGGCACCCTCCTGAACGGCCCTGTAGGCCATGGTCAACGCGTCGATCTCCGGAATTTTCTTGCCGCCGGCCATAACAATCGGTACCGGGCATGAGGAGGTGATCGTCTCGAAATCCTTTTCTACATAATAGGACTTGACGTAATTGGCGCCGAGTTCCGCACAGAGCCGCGTGGCCAGCCGAAAGTATCGGGCGTCCCGGGCCATGTCCTTGCCCACTGCCGTAACGGCCAATGTCGGGATACCGTAGCGTGTTCCGATGTCCACCATCCGGGTCATGTTCATGATGGACTCTTTTTCGAATTCACCACCGATAAAGACCTGAACGGCCATGGCGCACACATTGAGCCGTATGCAATCCTCGACATCCACAGCAATGCCTTCATTGGACAACTCTTTGAGTATGCTGGAGCCACCGCTGGCACGCAAAACAATGGGTGTATCCAGAGACGGCGGAACAACGCTTCTAAGCATCCCCCGGGTCAGCATCAGGGTATCGGCATGGGGAATCAACGGGACGATATTCAGATCCACCCGTTCCAATCCTGTGGTGGGTCCCTGGAAATATCCGTGATCGATGGCCAGCATGACCGTGCGGCCGGATTTGGGATTGAAAATCCGGGCCAACCGGTTCTTCATGCCCCAGTCCAGGTGTCCACACCCCTTCAGAAAAAAACCTTTCGTCTCCTGGGGTACATCCGTGTAGTATTTTTTTCCTTCTTTCAGATCATCGGCATCCGGCATGATTGTTCTCCTTTGGCTTATCTTGTATCGATGTTGTTTTTATTTTTTCCGGTACACTGAAAGTCAAATCTCCCCCAGCGCCACCGTCTCGAATGCAGCGGTTTTCGCCCGCCGAATCCGGTCGAAGTAATTCTCACTGCCTACCTGGCCGCCTTTGAATGCCACTTCCAACCCGTTGATTTCAGGTTGATTACTGTAGACATAGCACAGGGGCGCACCAATACCAATAGGGGTGGCCACCTGAATGGCTTGAATTTGAAGAAGCTCCTGGATTTTTCCCGAAGTGTCGCCCGCCCGCCACCACCAATCGTTTGACCGATGTGCGCCCCACGATTCGACGGGCGATCTCCCCCAGTTGGGTTCCGAGGTTAATATTGGCAACATCTCCTCCGTAGAAAGATACGAGTATGGGTGAATTTGGCATATGTCGATCGATTCGATTCATTTTCGATAGGGGTCTCCTCGCCTTCACAGACGGAGACCCCCCTTCCTGCGGTCACGATAATCAATTCCGGGCGGTCGTGGGCGTCCGTGCGGCTTCCCGGATATAGGAGGACCTGTAAAAATATTTCTTTCAATTACTTCAAATAGTTACTGTTATATTTCGAATGAAATTATCCTCGGAGAAAAATCCGTCTCTATGTGGCCGGACTGCCGATCCAGGAAGTCTGGAACACCAATCACCCCGTGGCTCTTTACGATGTGATCGACATCGCCACCCGCGTTTGCCGGGAAGGCCTTTGCCGGAATCGGGAATTTTCACGAAAACGGCAACTGGTTTCACCACACCCACCTTCAGATCATCACCGAGAAAGGGCTTGCCGCGGGCTATGCATCCAAAGGATACTGCAGTGAAAGGGATCTGGCGGACATGAACGATCTGTGCCCTTCGCCGATCCCGCTTTTTAGACGATAAAACAAATTCATTCGTTTCCTTCCATTTTGCAGGTTGAGACTCATTGACCCTTAGCGGACCTTTGTCGTTGACCGGACAGCCTTGGATGCCTTATCATCGACTATCCTTCGGCGTGCATGCCGTTGTTATTGCCGGATCAAAACGATACGTATCCGAATGGGATTCTCCTAATGGGCGATTTCCCATGGTTGAAGGGCTCTTTGGACCGGTCGGGAATATGGAGGACACCATGCAGTGGAACAAGTCGTACAGCATCGGCATTCAAAAAATCGATGATCAACATAAGCGGTTAATGCAATTGATCTCGCGGCTGGAAGATGTCATTACGACCGAAAGGGTCTCAAAAACCATGGGAGATGCTTTAAAGGCAATCGTTGATTACACGAATTATCATTTTAATGACGAAGAAGATCTGATGGTTCAAATCAAGTATTCAGAGCGCCTACAACATAAAGAAATGCATGAGACTTTAATCGCCGAGGTGCGAAAAATCCTCCTTGACCTCCGAGGCGGCAAGCCGCTTTCGGTCGTGGACTTGATAGGATTTTTGAAACATTGGGTTATTGACCATATCGAAAAAGAGGACAAAAAAATCGGGTTGGAGATGGAAAAACTCAGAGAGTCCATGATCGATCCGAATGAAAAGATGCCGGAACTCAAGAAATCACCGCCACATGAACTCAAGGGAAATCTGCAGAAGCTATCGTCGTTTGCCGACCGGGATCTGATTACGAAAGAAGAATTTGCCGGCAAAAAAGCCGAGCTCTTGGACAAGTTTGTCAGGAAATTCTCACCTGGAAATGTCTTTGCGGTCATCGAGGAGTTCAAAGCTTTTCATCTGCTGCACGAAGGTGGATTGATCGATGAGGATGACGTGAAGCGAATTGTCCCCGAATTGTCGAACAAGATTGATCTTTCGGTTCTTCTGCCCAAGGAGGAGACGCTGGAAGATGCTTTGGCACACCTTAACAGATTGTTTGAAACGAATATCATTTCAAAAGAAATATACAGTACGTTAAAAAAAGAGCTTTTAAATCAAATTTAGTACGAAGTAGAAACCCACGCCCTATGGGCGTGGTAATGTGGGATTGGCTATGCCGGTCCCGCATGGGTCTGGCCTGAAAGGCCGGCCCCTGCTACCGTTGCAATGAGTTGTTGCCGCAACATCAAAGCAAGGAGGTAGCAGTGAGCCGGTTCCGTAAATTATCACATACGCTATGGCATTGTCAGTACCACATCATTTGGACGCCCAAATATCGATTCCGGATATTGGTAGGCGCCATCAAAGAAGCCGTTCATGGTGGCATCCAGGCAATCTGTGGGTTTGCCGGGTGCGAGGTTGTGGAATTGAACGTTCAAAAGGATCATGTGCATCTGGTGGTGATGGTACCACCGAAGCTGGCGATTTCCGATCTGATGGGTCGTGTCAAAGGTCAGACAGCGATGAAGGTATTCAATCAGTTTCGAGAACTGCGCAGAAAGCCCTATTGGGGCAACCATTTTTGGTCCAAGGGCTATTGCGTGGACTCCATCGGCCTGGATGCGGAAATGATTCGTAAATATGTACGGTATCAGGAAAAACAAGAAAGGCAGCACGAACAACTGCCATTGGATTGAGATCTGAAATAACAAAGCGGCGCAACTCCTTCCCCAGCCCCCTTTGGGGGCAGGGGATTTTTTGCCCCCCTATGGGGGGCTGATTTCAAGGCCGCCCCCTCTGGGGGCGGATTCTTTACTCAGTGCCCGTCCACGAATTGGTTTTTGAGTGGATGGAAACTAGTCAATGCGCCCCTGGTTTTTTGGTGGGAAATGAATCGCGTGATTGCCATATGGGGTCTCAAATTGATCCGGATCCGATTCGCGCTTCAGAGATAAACGCCATGTACATTCTCCTGTTCATCCTGCATCTGCTTTTGATCTTCGTGGCCACTGGGCATGCACTGCTTCACAAGCGCGATCCCCGCGCAGCCCTGGGCTGGGTGGGGATCTGCCTGATTTTTCCCATTGTCGGGCCGTTCGTTTATTTTATTTTCGGCGTCAATCGGGTGCGGACCCGTGCCCAGAAGCTGGAAGAGCGGTCACGATTTCTCATTCATCTGGGATCGGACCGGCCCGAGGCCCTGGATGTGGCCGCACGGTCCACTGTGCCGGTGCCCGAAGGGTTTGCCCGGATCGCCCGTATCTCGGACACGGTTTCCCGATGGCCGAGAACCAGCGGCAACCGGGTGGAGATGCTTCTCAACGGTGAACAGGCCTATCCGGCCATGTTGCGGGCCATCGAAAACGCCCGCCACTCGGTCTTCATGACGACTTACATTTTTGCTACCGATGCCACTGGAAGACGTTTCATCGACGCCCTGGGCCGGGCCGGAGGCCGCGGCGTGGAGGTGCGGGTTCTCGTGGACGGTGTCGGCGAGTTCTACTCTTTTCCCCGGGCCGTGACCTTGCTTCGACGGGCCGGTGTCAACGCCGCCTCCTTTCTCCCTCCGAGGCTGTTCCCGCCGACCTTTCATCTTAACCTTCGGAATCATCGAAAACTGATGGTCGCGGATGGCCGAATCGGCTTTGTCGGTGGCATGAACATTCGGGACCGCCATCTGGTCGAAACCTCTTCATCTCCGGACCGGATCAGCGACCTTCATTTCGAACTGGCCGGACCGGCCGTTGCCCAGGTTCAGCAGACCTTCCTGGAAGACTGGGGCTTTTGCACCGGGGACCGGGCACCGGTTCCCCTTTTGGCCGTGGAAACTCCCGGGGATGCCATGTGCCGGACCGTCACCGACGGACCCAACGAAGACCTTGACCGGCTTGCCCTGATTCTGAGCGGTGCCGTAAGTTCGGCCCAGGAGCGGATCCGGATCATGACCCCCTATTTTCTGCCGGCACGGGAGTTGATCGGGGCACTGCAGTCCGCCGCATTGCGGGGGGTGGCCGTGGAAGTGGTTCTGCCGGCAAAAAACAACCTGCCATTCGTAAGCTGGGCCACCCGCAACATGCTCTGGGAGCTTCTTGAACGGGGCATTCGAATCTATTATCAGCCTGCGCCCTTTGCCCATTCCAAACTCTTTGTCGTTGACGACCGGTACTGCATGATCGGCTCGCCCAACATTGATCCGCGGAGCCTCCGGCTCAATTTCGAACTGGCCGTGGAGATCTACGACAGCCACTTCGCCCGCCTGGCCGCCTCCCACATCCGGCGCGTAATCGACCGCTCACGTGAAACCACCATGGCGGATCTGGACGCACGCTCGCTGCCGGTGCGACTCCGGGATGCGGCGATCTGGCTTTTTTCGCCTTACCTATAGCCGATCCCGCATTGACCCCGATTGAATTCGGGTCTATTCTGATTACCAACTGAATTCGACGGCCTTGCCTCCCGAAAAGGAGATTGCCCATGAAAGAAAAGACAAAAGCCATGGTTATCGCTTCGTTTGCAGCCGATGCCCTTGCTCTGGGCGCCCACTGGATCTACGATACGACGGTTATCGAAAAGACCTTCGGCCGTGTGGCGGACCTTCAGGCACCGGGTGCAAATTCTTTTCACGCCGGCAAAGGAAAGGGCGATTTCACTCACTACGGAGACCAGATGCTGGCTCTTCTACGCTCGGTGGCCTTGCGAAACGGGTTTTCTCCGGACGGTTTCGCCGAGGACTGGCGAGCGCTTTTTGCTGACTACACCGGTTACCGCGATCATGCCACCCGGCAAACACTGGAAAATTTTCATTCCGGCCAGGGGGGTGCCGATGCCGGAAGCCGATCCACGGATCTGGGCGGTGCATCGCGCATTGCGCCACTCGGTCATGTTTACCGGGATGACCCAAGGGCCTTTGCCGAGGCCGCCCGAATTCAGACGGCCCTGACCCACAATGTGCCGGAGGTCATTGACAGCGCGGAATTTTTTGCCCGTGTGGCGGCATATGTGCTGGCTGGCCATGATCCGGTCGCGGCCATTTCCCGGGTCCGGGCTGACGGATTCGACCGGCCGCCCTTTGACGGGTGGATTGGCGCCGGTCTTGAGAGCGTGTCCCGGAACAGCACTGCCGCCATTGCCGGTTTCGGCCAGATGTGCAATGCCGCCGCGGCCTTTCCTTCGGTGATTCACCTGATTGTCAAATATTCAAAAGATCTTGGGGCCGCGCTGGTGGAAAATACCATGGCCGGCGGTGATTCGGCGGCACGAGGCATGATGGTGGGGATGGTTCTCGGTGCCCATCTCGGTGAAGATGCCATTCCCGGACGGTGGCTGAAGGAAATGACAGCCTATGACGAAATTTCGGGGTTGCTTTCCTAAACGTTACTTCGGTGCTTCCGTGGAGGCACCCCTAAGGAGTCCGTCATGATTGAAATCACTATCCCCGGATACCGCACCCTGCATCTCGAGCACCTGGTGCTCGACTTCAACGGGACCCTGGCTGTCGACGGCTGCCTCATGGACGGGGTCAGGGCGACCCTGGCCGAACTCTCCAGCCAGGTCCATGTTCATGTTCTTACGGCCGATACCTTTGGTAAGGCCGGAGAGGCGCTGGACGGCGTTCCATGCCGCCTCTTTGTGCTTCCCCAGGATAACCAGGATGCCGGCAAACTGGCCTATGTCCAGCAGCTCGGGTGCGAGCGGACCGTTGCCATGGGCAATGGCCGTAACGACCATTTGATGCTCAAGGAGGCCGCTTTGGGTGTGGCTGTCCTGCTGGCCGAGGGTGTGGCGACGGTTACGGCCAACGCCGCGGATGTGCTCTGTCGGGACATTATCGATGCCCTGGATCTGCTCCGCAATCCATTGCGTCTGGTGGCCACCCTGCGGTCTTGAACCGACGGTTGGCAGAAACGTGGTAACTTTTCACGGGGCCGAAACGCTCAAGAAGTTCCAAACCCTCGCACGGTAAGCGTTTACAGGGTGCCGTAGATGCGAGGCGCCGGGCATGCAGGCGTCTCAATCGTACTTCAAATGCCCGGGAACAAAGTCACGCCTCGGCGTGATGCCCTGTGAACGCTTACACAGGATTGGTTATTGCAGGGAGCGGATCATGCACGAGACGGTGTGACGGTACAAGGCCGTGTAGTCGTTCTTTGAGAGCAGGGTCCCTTTGAATTTCTTCAGATGGATGATGCCGTTCAAACTTCCCCAGAACATCAGGGCGAATCGCCGGGGATGATCGGTCCTGAATATTCCCGCATTGACCCCCTCTTCCACCACCGCCTCCACCGCTTGGAGGATCTTTTCGGCCTGGCGGTGGGTTCTTTTCCGCAGAGCCGGCTCCAGAACGGTTTTCGGGGTGGTCAGGAAATGGTTCAATACGCTGAAATACTCCTTGTGGTCGGTGGAAAAGGCCAGATAGGCCATGGCCGCCCGCTGGAGTTTCTCGTCGGGGGGGCCGCCGCTGGATATCGCTTCTTCGATGGCAAAAACGATCAGGCCGAAGCCCTCCTCGGACAGATCGGCGATGATCTCCGCGCGGTTTTTATAATAGCTGTAGATGGTGGCCACGCTGACTTCGGCAAGCTTGGCGATCTGGCCGATGGTGGCTCCATTGAGCCCCTTGGAAAAGAGCAGGGTTCGCGCGGCGCCGAGGATCTGACTTTTCCGCCGGGCCCGTTCCCGTTCCCTTCTTTCCGCAACGCCCATGGTGATCCCTTATGACGGATGGTTCCGTTTTTTGCTGATGCGTTGGAAAAATTGGTACCTCAATGTCGAATGCTCAAGTGTGGAGCCGCCTGCCGGGCGAAGCGTTCCACGAAGCCTGGCTTCGGTCCGCCAATTAAAGCCATGAATGGCGGAATACCTTCCTTGGAAATTGGAAGTTGGGAGTTGGACATTGGATATTGATCATTTCGTTCCCTCTCTCAGCCGGGGATCTCTCCCTTTCCGGCCGCCTCCATGAAGGCCAGGCAGTAATCGTCTTGCCCCAGAAGCATTCGAGATGTTTTGACGGCCGCCATCAGGTGCCGGTCCAGGGGGTCGCAGATGAATCCGGTCATTCCCCGCTCCAGAAGCATGGGCACCAGGGTCCGGTTGATTCCGCGCCGGCAGGGAAGCCCGAACGAAATATTGGATAGCCCGCAGATGGTGTTGACGTCGGGCAGGTGTCGGACGATTTTTGTGACGGCCTCCAGGGCCAGTTTGCCGTGGCCGGTATCGGTGCTCACCGGTTGAACCAACGGGTCGATCCAGATGTGCTCGGCCGGCATGCCGATGGCGGTGAGGTGATCGACCAGGCGCGCGGCCCGTTCCAAAATCGCATCGGCCGATCCCGGCAAGCCGGTGTCATCCATGCACAGGGCGATGACACCGCACGCTTTTCCTTTTAAAAACGCTTTCATGGGATCGAGCCGGTTTTTTTCAAGGCTGATCGAGTTGATCATGGGTGGGCGTCGGGCCAGGTCGTAAGCGGCCTCCAGGACTTTTGGAGACGGGCTGTCGATGCAAAGCGGGGCATCGCATACCGACTGGACCGTTTCAACGAGCCAGGCCATATCCACGGCTTCCGATGCGATCCCGGTGCCGGCATTGACATCGATATAGTGCGCACCGGCCTGTTCCTGGGCGACGGCCAACTGTCGGATGGTATCGGCGTCTCGTTGCTTGACGGCGTCGTGGATTGTTGTACGGGAGGTGTTGATCAGTTCGCCCACCAAGGTCGGTGTCATGGACAGATCCTTTCTTGACGGTGTTTATAGGGATTGTCAAAATTCTGTTCCGTTTGAACACCTGCCACCTGCTGGCCGTTGACAACGGCCTCGTCGGGCCGATTGCCGCTGACAATCCCTATGATTAATGAAAATCGATACTGCCGGCCCGGGTTTTGCCTCAGGCCGATTCTAATCTTATCGCCACCGCATCGGCCCGTTGGGCGTCTTGGGTATAAAAGCGGGAGGCGGCCAGGAAAAAGAGTGCGGCGACCAGGGCAAACCCGGGAAGACAGAGCAAGGCGGTTTCCAGGCCATAGCGGTCGGAGATCGCACCGATCACCGGCGGTCCCACGGCGCTACCGAAGACATGCTGAATGATGATGTTGAGGCTGACTGACACTGCCCGAAGGCCGGGATGGACCACATCCTGGGTAACGGTTACGGCGGCAGATACGAACCCCGTGGCGGCAATGCCGGTGGCCAGCAAGACGGCGTATTGCGGCGCGCCGCGAAGCAGGCCGAAGGTGACAAAGAGCAGGATGCCGGTTACCAGTGAAGAGATTGCCGGAAAAAGCGAACGGGCGTTTTTTCGGTGGCGATACCAGCGGTCGGTCAGATAACCGCCCAGCGGGGCGCCGACGATGGCCAGCAGCATGACCGAGCCCCCTTTGAGGCCTGCCTTGGTCATGTCGAGGCCTTCGATTCGATGAAAATAGGTGGGAAGCCAGGTCAGCAGCGACGTGGTGACAAACACGCAGCCGGCCATGCCCAGGTTGTTGAAAATCAGCGAGGGTTTGTGGGTGAATTCCCGGACGATTTCACCGAAATTCATGGGGTGGTTCGGACCGGCGTCTCCTGGCGAGCCCGGCGCCATCAGGGCGACGGTCTTGTAATCGCGTACGCGAAAGAACAACAGGGCCACAACCATGCCGGGCAGTGCCACCAGTCCGAAGGCGTGCTTCCAGCCGAACCGGTGGGCCACAAACCCCCCGAGGGCGACGCCGATGGCACTTCCCAGGGGGATGGCGGCATTCCAAATACCGATCATTTTGGCCCGCTTCTCTTTTGGATAGAGGGCCGATATCATGGCGGCCCCGCCCGGTGCATAGCCGGCTTCCCCGGCACCGACCACCACCCGGGCGGCGAAGAGTTGACCGAAATTGCGTGTAAATGCGCAGGCGAGGGTGGCCATGCTCCATACGATGGCCATCAGGCCGATACAGTTTTTTCGGCTCCAGCGGTCGATCAATATGGATATGGGCAGGGTAAAGACCAGAATCGACCAGTATACCGCCGATACCAGAAGCCCCAACTGGGTGTCACTGATTCCCCACGCCTGTTTGATGTAGGGAAAGAGGCTTACGATGACCATGCGGTCCATATAGTCGAACATGTACAGGAGAAAGAGCAGGGTGAAGACGTAGCGGGTGTAGTTCTTCGGCGTTTTCGACGGGCCGGCTTCCGGCGATCGGTTCATACGACCTCTTTTCAGGACAGCGGGTGGCGTTAGGGCCGGGAACGACGCAACGGGTACCGGCCGAATTTTTTGGTGGCGTTGAACATGGCGATGCAGTTGTCCGGATTCACGCCGGGATGAAGCGAGTTGGATGAGCAGATGATCAGGCCGCCGCCCTGTCCGGCATCATCAATGGCTTTTTGGACCGCATCTTCTACCTGCCTTGTGGTGCCGTTGGGTAGCAGGTCGATACAATCGATATTGCCCAGCAGGCAGAGTCGGTCGCCGCAATACGCCTTAAGGCGTTTCAAATCCATGCCGGCCTGGGGTTCGAGGGGATTTAACCCATCGTATCCGGAATCGATGAGGGTGTCCAGCAGGGGCCAGAGATTGCCGTCGCTATGGCGAATCACCTTGAGCCCCTTTTCGTGTCCCAGAGCGACCAGCTTCCGGTTGTATGGATTAATGAATTCTTGGAATTGTTCCGGTGAAATCAGGGGGAAATTTTTGTCGGCGATATCGTCTTCGATGATCAATACATCCAGGCCGGCCGCCACCAGCAGATCAAGCATCTGTACGTTGTATTCGAAGGTCATTTGCGCAATGCGGTGGACAAAGGCCGGATCGTCGAACATTTTGAGCATGAGGTTTTCCATGCCCACCAGGCGCCAGCTTAACACGAAGGTGCCGCGCATCATCCAGAAGATGGCTTTGCCGTTCCCGAAACGGTTTCGTGCGATGGTGGCCAGCATCAGATTTTCAACCTGCGGCGTCGGTGGCGTAAACCCGTTCAGATCCGAATTTTCCCGGATGGGGTGATGGTTTGCGACCGGCAGACCGAATGGGTTGAGCCGGTAGACCACCCCCCAGGCATCTCTGACCTCACCGGGTCCGATCCGTTCTTCATGACCGAATTCAAGGGCCGTGAACCCGTCGATGTCATGATGCTCATGAACCCCGAACAGGGCCTCAAGCATGGTCAATTTTTCGCCATCGGTCATGTCGTAAAAGGTCTGGTCGGGGGCCGGCAACCCTTCCATGAATTCGCGGGCGATCAAGATGATCGGTTTTTCATTGATGCCGTGAATATAGAGCGGGACCCGGTCCGGTTCCTGAAGGCTCAGGGCGGTCAAAATTCGTTGGCGGCCGTTCATGGGGATCTCCTTTTTCGATTCGGGGGATTATTGGGTCATGGATGCGACCAATTCCGTGGCCTTGACCGCTCCGGTGGCAGCGTCCTGTCCATAGGCGTCGGCACCGAACGAATCAGCCATTTCTTGTGTAACCACACCGCCGCCGATGATGATTTTAATGCGGTCTCGGACGCCGGCCTTTTCCAGGGCGCCGATGGTTTCTTGAATAAATGGTGCGGTGGTGGAGAGCAGGGCGCTCATGGCAACGATCTGAACCTTTTCGGTGATCGCCTCTGCAAAGGTTTCCGGCGTCACGTCGATGCCCAGGTCATTGACCGCAAATCCTTTTCCTTCAAACATGATTCGAACGAGATTCTTGCCGATGTCGTGATGATCCCCTTGGACCGTGCCCAGAACGATATGGCCAGCGGGTTTGGTACCGCTTTCCACCAGGGCCGGTTTGAGAATGTCGATGGCGGCGCGCATGGCACGGGCTGCCAGGAGCATGTGGGGGATGAAAATCTCGCCTGCCTGGAATTTTTTTCCGACCATGTCCATGCCGGTGATGAGTCCCAGGTTCAATACGGTTTCCGCGGAAAACCCTTCTGCCATAGCCTGATCGATTAGGGCGGTGGTGGTGGTGATATTTCCTTGTTGCAGGGTTTCGGCCAATCGGTCCAGGATGGTCATGGCAGGTCTCCTTGTGGCATTGGTTGGTGAATGGAGGTTATCTATATTAGATAGTCGAACGATATTCGACAAAAAAATTAAAGTCAATGCAAATATCAATGAAAGTTTAACTAACCGTAAAAATAGATTAAAAATGCTATATGGTGTGTTAATGGTTTTTTAACCCAATTTGATAGAGCTTGAAATGCTATATAAATACATTATGTATGTGAATATAATTCAATTATTGATATGAAGTCGGAATCTACGTCCTCTGGGCGAGGATCCTTTCCAAAATGGGCACGTTTTCGGTCGTGATTCGATTTTCTCCTTGATTTATTGCGAGGTTTGAGGTCTAATACTTTGCCGTTTGTTGATTGAGGCTCATTTAATGGTTGTTGGTATTGGTGCTATGACAGTTAAACAAGCTGTTCTGGAGACAACCACTGAAGACCCTGCCGAAGGCCCGCTGGTGGCCATGTCGAACCTGAGGGAAGCTGCCGCCGATACATACGACAGCGTCCAGTTCGCCGTCCGCGGAACCAGCGGTATATACCAGTTCAAGATCCGTTGCCTGCCGGAAACAGGGTTCTGCATTCTGGTCAGAGAAGATTCCAACGTTCTGCCAAATCTCAAGGAAGGCGCTGTCCTGGATATGGCTTACTGTCAGGCTTGGCCGGCCATTGCCATTGACGAATTCAAAACACGCATCACTTCCATCGGCTCTGACGACAAGGGGCGCTTTAAAGGGCACCAGGTCGTCGGGCTTTCCATCCTCTCCGCCCATCCATGATCCGTAAGCGTTTACAGGGTACCGCATCTGCTTTGTTCCCGGGCATTTGAAGTCACCATTTCCCGTGGTGGGCCGGGATTCTTTGCTTCCGGTTTTGCATTGATGGGGGCGTTGCCGGGCAATGGCGCCCGAGGGGTTCAGCCTGAACGGCAACGGTTCGCGGGGGAGGTTGCGGGGCGGGGATTTATTCGTTTTCGGCAATCACCGTGTCGAGCAGTTTTTCCAGCGTACCGGACTGGTATGGCTTGGCCAGTGCTGCCTTGAAGCCGTAATCCCAGAAATTCGAGGTGACCGGGTCGTTGATGTATCCGCTGGAGACGATGGCTTTGACATCGGGGTCGATGTCGATGAGTTTACGGACGGTCTCTTTGCCGTCCATTCCCTGCTGAACAATCAGATCGAGGATGACCGCATCGTAGGGGCGCCCTTCCCTGAGGGCCTTGGCAAAAAGGGCGACAGCCTCTTCACCGCTGGCGGCCAGCGTGGCCTGATAGCCCAGGCGGGTGAGTTTTTCTCCGGTCAATTCGCGGATCATTCCGTCGTCGTCCATCAGCAGTACCCGTCCTTTGACGGAACCCGGAAAAGAAGGGGGCGGGGCCGGCGATGCGGTCATCGGCGTTTCATGTCCACCGGAAGGGGGGCGGGCCTCTATGGATTGGATTTTGGCTCTGAGATCGGCCCCGGATTTTTTCAAGGCCAAAACCTCTTGCTCGAGCGCCCTGACACGGCCTGCCAGTTCTTTGATCTTCAATCGATCTTCCATGACGTTTTTTCCGGCTTGAAATGTGGCCATTCGTTGATAAGATCGTATCTTAGATACCGATAGGATGTCAATTTGTTGCCCGATCTTTGTTCTTGGCGCCAACTGTGTTATATCTTAGCCTGCACATTTCCGGATGGGACAGGTTGGGGAAAGGGTAGCCGCCCTATCAACGGGGTGCTGCCATGCACTGGCCCGATCTTTTTCCCAAACCGGCCGCAGGGGCGGATCCGGGACCTCAGGTGACATGTCCAGATGAAATCAGCGCTGGAACGCCTTTTTAGGGAACCCGAGGCTGCTGGCGCACGGAACGGTCCAATGACAACAGACAGCTATTTTGAGTCGAGCCGTATCATCGGTCGAAGCCAACCCATCCGGGAGGTCTTCCGGTTGGTGAAACGGGTTGCGTCCAGCGACACCACCATTATCATCAATGGTGAAACAGGCACCGGCAAGGGGTTGATCGCCCGCGCCATTCACGATCTGTCAAGGCGGAAAGATTCCCCATTTGTTACCATCAACTGCGGCGCCATTCCTGAAAACTTGCTGGAGAGCGAGCTATTCGGGCATGTCCGCGGTGCATTTACCGGTGCGACGGCAAACAAAACCGGAAAATTCGAGACCGCCCGTGGCGGAACAGTCTTTCTGGATGAGATTGGTGACATGAGTGCCGACCTTCAGGTCAAGATCCTCCGGGTCCTGGAGGAACGCGAGTTTGAACCGGTTGGCGGCAACAAGACCGTTCGTTCCGATGTCCGGATTCTGGCGGCCACCCATCGCGATTTGGAGGAGGCCGTCCAGAAAGGGGCTTTTCGCGAAGACCTGTTCTACCGGCTCTACGTCATTCCCATTACCCTTCCGGCGCTTCGGGATCGAAAATCCGACATTCTCCTGATGGCCGCGCATTTTCTGGAGCGTTTCAACCGGAAGAACAGCAGCCGGGTCGAAGCGTTATCCGACGAGGCCCTGGAAATAATGACGCGCCACAATTGGCCGGGCAATGTCCGGGAGTTAAAAAACATGATGGAGCGGCTCGTGGTGCTCAAGGGGGAAGGTCGGATCTTTCCCGAAGACCTTCCAGCCATGCTTCGTCAGGCGGAAAGCGCCGTTGATCCACCCAAAATAGAGATTTCCGAAGACGGCATCTGCCTGAATACGGCCGTCAGCGAATTTGAAAAATCGCTGATTATCCAGTCGATGGAGAAGAGTGCCGGTGTGAAGAACCAGGCGGCCAAGCTTTTGCATGTCAACCGAACCACCCTGGTGGAGAAGATCAAACGGCATAAGATTTGATAGCCCCGATGTTCTGCGGTGCGACAATGGTTTGCGGCCGCGGTGATCGGAGCGGAGGTGTTGATGAAGGCATTCGATATTTTGTATGTTGATGATGATCGGGACATCCTTGTAATGGTCGGGGAATACCTGGTCCGGGCCGGTTACAGTGTTGATGTGGTGGACAACGGCCTTGACGCCTTTGAGATGATTAAAAAAAAAGACTATGGTCTGGTGTTTACCGATTTCAAGATGCCCGAATTCAGCGGTCTGGATCTGCTCAAGAGGATCAAGGGGACCCGTCCGGAGGTCGACGTGGTGATCGTGACGGGCCATGGGACCATGGAATCGGCCATAGAGGCCATGAAGGTCGGCAGCTACGATTATCTTCAGAAACCGTTCAAGCTCGACCAACTCAAAACCTTGATCAAAAATATCCAGGCAAAAAGGTCGCGTTCGTCCGAGATTGTTCACGCCGGTCCGTCTGCGCAGCGGCATCGCTATGGGGATCTTGTGGGGATGAGTCCGACCATGCGTGGTATCTACGATGCCATCGATTCAATGCGTCCGACCTGCCCCAACGTGGTTATCGAGGGTGAGAGCGGTTCCGGTAAGGAACTCACCGCCCGGGTTATCCACCAGACGGGCGCACCGGACGACACGACCTTTGTCGCTCTGAACTGCCAGGGGATGGCGGACAAGGATTACAGCCGGGATTATGGGGATCATTTGGCCGGCCTCATGGCCGGCTCAACAGCCGCTACCCTCTTTCTCAACGAAGTGGGCGACCTGCCCCTGGCCGGCCAGCAGGTGCTGCTGGAAATGATGCAAAACGGAAACGGTGCAACCCAGGGGGACCGCCAATCCTCGAGCCGGAGTCGTCGGACCATTGCCACTAGTTGTCGAAGCCTGTCGGAATCCGTTGCCCGGGGCGAATTCAGCGCTGAACTGCTGGACGTCCTTGCCGGAGCCTCGCTGAAGATGCCGCCGCTGAGGGAGAGAAAAGAAGATATCTGTCTTCTTATCACCCGTTTCTTGAGCCGGTTCAATACAGGTGGACGACCGCCCATCGCCGGGGTTTCTTTCGATGCTCTGGATGTGCTGCTTCGGTACCACTGGCCCGGTAATGTTATCCAATTGGAAAATGTCATCGAGCGTGCCGTTGCCCTGGGGGTGGAAACCCTCATCGACGTGGAGGACCTTCCGACGGAGATCAAGACCTTTAACGAGATTTCCAAGATTGGCTGATGCCGATAGAATCGCCTGCAAATGCCTAAAATGCGCTGAAGTTCGAAATGCCTAATCCGCCAAAAGAGGCGGACAAGAGTTGTGGAGTCGCTTCGCTCCGGCTCTTTTTAAACTAAGATATGATAGAATTCCTTAATTTTAGGCACTTCAAACTTTAAAGCATACAGGACAGCCCCTTTCAGGGGCAACCCAAAGACTGGTCCTCTGGGCCGGAATCCTTTACTTCGTATCCGGGTAAAATATTGAGCGACGCAACGAAGGCGACCATTGCCTTCCGGTTTCTGGGGGACAACGAACATGTCATCCTGACAGTCCTGGTCCTGGAGATCATCCTTCCTGTCGTTTCGCCAGAAGAGCACGACCGGCTCGTCGGGGTGCTGACCCGCAGGGATATCATCAGTGCATACAACCAGGCGGTGTTGAAGAAAAGCCTGCTCAATCCCCGCCGCGCCCGCTCCAATTGAGCTCTCGCATTCCTCCTGACCCCCACACGAAATAGCGAGGAATCCGTATTTACGAATCGAAGCACTAAGGGGACGCGCCGATAAGCCGGATCTCTTTCCATCGGCCGGTCCGGTAACGCCATCTTGAAACGGCGAACAGACTGAAGATGAATGCGAGGACGCATCCCCAGACAGGGAAAATGCCGGCATGGAAGCAATGGACCATGATCCAGATGGGGAGCGCCATCACCAGAAGGGAAAGACTGCCGATGCTCCACATGATGAAACGGGTGTCGCCGGCCCCTTTGAGCACACCCACATAGACCATGTACTGGGCGTCGAAGAAGATATAAACGGCCACGAGACGGAGCAGGATCACGCCTATCCCTACGATCTTTTCAAATTCACCGCCGTCCATTCCCCGGGGCTGGAACAGGTGAAGCAGCGGCTCAGGGAGTAGAACAAAGACCAGAAGCAGTACGGAGATATAGGCAAACACCAGGTGCAGGGTGAGCCGGGTCGTTTCCACTGCCGTTTCAGGCCGGCCGGCCCCCAGGGCCTGGCCGACCAGGGTGCTGGTGCCCAGGCTCATTCCCATCATGGGCATGAACGCCAGAGAATTGATGGACATCACCATGTTGGTCACGGCCAGCTCGGTTTTTCCGATCCGCCCCACCATGAAGATGAAAAAAGCAAAACCGAAGACATCCATGCAGAACTGGACAGATCCCGGTATGCCGAACCGCATCAGCCGGAAGAAAAGATCGGGTTCAAACCGCTGGCGGCCGCGGACCTGAAATCGCCGTTCGTTTTCCTTGGTGAAAATGAGCAATCCGAACAGCAGGGCCACCAGAGCCCAGGCGCTGACCGTGGCAAGGCCTGCGCCTAAGATGCCGAGTTCCGGAAAGAACCAAGCGCCGTTGATCAGGGCGTAGTCCAGGGGAACATTAAACAGGGTGCCGACGAGATGGACCACCATGACGGCCCGTGTGAGCCCTTGACCGGAAAAGAAACAGGAGAAGGCCGTGCCGAGCACGTTGAGTCCGGCCCCGAAAAGCAGCACCCGGAAATAGACGATCTCCAGATGCTGGATCTCCGCGGGATGCCCGCTGGCGGCAAACAAGGGGGCGGCGAGCATGGAAAGCCCGGCCAGAACGACCGCTGCCAAGATGGAAAAATAGATGCCCTGCCAAAGGACCGCTCCGATCCGTCTGGGCGCTCCGGATCCGGTGTACTGGGCGATGAATACGTTGGCGTAGCTGGCCACGCCCTGGAAAAAAACGATGAACAAAAAGGCGGTGATGCCGGCCGGCATGGCCGCGGCAATGGTGTCCAGGGAGTACCGGGCCAAGAATACCCGGTCGGTGAACTCCATGACCATGGTGGTGGACACGCTGACCATCAGCGGAAGGCTGACTTTCAGCACCTGGCGGTAGCGTTTCGTCAGTCGGGTCGGTTTTGATTTGCCGAAAAGCGTCAATCCTCAATTTCCAATGATCACTGTGAATTCACAATTTCCAATGCTCAATATGTCCTGGGAATCCATGCCCTCAGGGCATGGTCAGAGTCAACTGGCTATGCCGATAGAATCGCCGGCAAATGCCTAAAATGCGCTAAAGTTTAAAATGCCTAAAATTGTGGAGTCGCTTCGCTTCGATTCTTTTTAAGCCAAGAAATGGAAGAATTCCTTAATTTTAGGCATTTTAGGCACTTCGAACTTCAAGCATACAGGACAGCCCCTTCAAGGGGCAAACCAAAGCATGGTCCTGTGGGTCGGGATTCTTTCCTGGGCCTATGCCAAGCCGGTTGGGGTCAGATCCGGGCCGGGTTGGGTGTCAGCCAGATCTGCCCACGGTTCGAAAAAAATGCCTGCGCTGCAGTTTCTTAAGATTGTCGTCTTCTTCCACCAGGTAGAACATGCGGCTGTCGTTGTCGTCGAAGCAGGCATATAACCCGGTGAATTCGTTCCGATCGGTGATGTTGCGAATGCGATGCACATCGTCGTGGTAGGTTTCACAGACAGCCACCCAATCCTCCACAGGAATGTCTGCGATGGGGGCCAGTGTGCCGGACTCGGGGTCGTAGTCAACGCGGATTGCTTTCATCCTTCCTCCTCGTGTAGGTCATCCTCTTCCAGTAAAACGGCCATCTCAGGCGGCAGCGTTTCCGTTTTTACGGTGATCGGCCGTTCTTTTTCCGGTGGCGTAAAAGAGATGACGGCGGCATGGAGCCCGAGCCGTGCAAAATCTCGGCGGTCCTTGAGAAAAGCGAGGCTGCGGGGGCTTCCGTAACGGCTGTCGCCCACCACGGGGTGTCCTGCCAGCTTGGCGTGCCGACGGATCTGATGCGTGCGGCCGGTGAGGGGCTCGCAGGCGACCAGGGTGTAATGGGCGCTGTGAGCGATGACCCGATACCGCGTACGACAGGGCTTTCGGGGCGGGCTCCCGGCCGGGTTTTCCCGGCCGCCGGCTTCCTTGGACAGGGGGTGATCCCAGAGATCCCATCCGTCCGGTGTTTCGGGGGCCTCAAGGCGGCCGTGAACTAGGGCGTGGTAGCGTTTGGTGACTGCGCCGGACTCAAACTGTTTGGCCAGGTTCACAAGGGCATCGCGGCGGCCGGCCAGCAGGATGAGGCCGCTGGTTTCCCGGTCGATCCGATGGACCGGGTGGATTCCGAATTTGCGATCCCAATGGACCTGCTCGCTCAGGGCCGGGTCGGTTCTGAGCCGCTCGACCGTTTGAGAGCACAGGTCGCGGCCCGGCGCATTGTGAACACTCATGCCCCATGGTTTGTCTGCCACCACCCAGCCTTTTCCTGCCTCGATAATGCGAATGTCGATTATGGCCATGGGTACCCTGGATTTTCGGTCGTCAGGCTATTTTCCATCCACAAAAATTCTCATTTCTGGATTGGAAACGTCCATAGTTGCCCATCCACAAAAAATGCAATTCGTGGATGGGCATCAGGCTAAAGGATTTTTGTTTTTAGCCGAAACCAGACTGAGAGACGGACAAAATTGCCATCATCTGCCGCCGGAGAGGAACGTTCGATCAATGATTATCAAAAACAGACGTCTGATCATCTCCCTTGCCCTGCTGGCGGTCAGTCTATCATTGGTGACCGGATGCCGGCAAGCCGGGGTGAAAAAAATATCGCCCATGGCGGTCGGTGGCGTCCTAGACCTGCGTGGCTGGAATCTGAGTCAGAACGGACCGGTGGATCTTTCCGGGCAATGGGAATTTTACTGGGAACAATTGTTGACGCCGGCTGATTTTCACGGCCCTTCCGCTCCGGGCCGACCAGGGTTCATCCATGTGCCAGGCGGTTGGAAAGGCCATATGGCTGGCGGCAAACCATTGGGCGCCGAAGGCCATGCCACCTACCGCCTCACGATCCTGCTGCCTCGGGAGACGCCTGTTCTGGCGATGAAATTTCTCGATATCCAGACGAGTTTCAATCTTTATATCGACGGACGGCTGGCTGCAACCCAGGGCAAAGTCGGTACGGACCGGGAATCGACGGTTGCCCGGTTCCATCCCCAGATGGTCGCCTTTGCCCCGCAAGGCGACCGAACGGACATCGTGCTGCAGGTCGCCAACTATCACGACCGACACGGGGGAGCCTTCGATGGCATACGGTTCGGGTCGGAAAAGGAAATCCGGGAAATCCGGGAGCGGGCTGTTTCTTTTGAGCTTTTCCTGGCCGGTGCGATTCTGATCATGGGATTTTATCATCTGGGGCTCTTTATGCTCCGGCCGCGGGGACGGTCTTCCCTGTTTTTCGCCATTTTCTGCTTTCTTATCGTCCTGCGGGTCATTACCACAGGGGAACGGTATTTGGCTCACATTGTTCCGGCAACGGGTTGGGAACTCATGGCCAAACTGGAATATCTGACCTTCTACCTTTCTTTGCCGGTCTTCTGCCGGTTTGTCGGATCGGTTTTCCCTGAGGAACTCTCCTGGCGGTTTCAGTGGACCCTGGGAGGCGTGGCCGGGATATACGCCCTGCTGGTAATCTGCACGCCGGGACGCATCTTTATCCATTCGGTCCATACGTTTCAACTCATTACCGTTCTGGCCGGCGTATATTGCCTGTTCGTCCTGTCCCTGGCCGCCTATCGGAAGAGAGAGGGGGCGCGCATTTTCATGGCCGGATTTTTTGTCCTGTTCATGGCGGCGCTCAATGACATTCTCCACGTCCAGCAGATCATCCAGACGGGGCATTTCATTCCCCTGGGGCTGTTCTGCTTTATTTTTTCCCAGGCCTTTCTCCTTTCCCGGCGTTCTTCGAAGGCATTTTCCACGGTTGAAGTCCAGCGACGGGTGCTGGCCGAAACCAATGACGCCTTTGCCAACGAAATCCGTGAACGTCGAACAGCCGAAGAGGCCCTGAAGGAGTCCCACGAGCGGTTTCTTGCCGTGCTGGACGGGGTGGATGCTGATATTTACGTGGCGGACATGGAGACCCACGAAATCCTTCTGACCAACAGGCACATGAAGGACAGCTACGGAAACGATCTGGTGGGGGGGGTCTGCTGGCAGAAGCTTTACAAGGGCATCGAACCTTGCCAGCATTGCTCGAACCTCCGCCTGCTGGATGCCGAGGGCAGACCTGCCGGTGTGTATGCCTGGGAAGGGCGCAATCCCATCACCGGCAGGTGGTACCTGAATTACGACCGGGCCATCAAATGGGTGGACGGGCGCATGGTGCGTTTGGAAGTGGCCACGGACGTCACCGAACGCAAGGCGGCCGAGGAGGCGTTGAAACAATCCAAGGCGGCGCTGGAAAGAGGGGTTGCCGAAAGGACGGCGGAACTGGCCCAGGCCAACGAAGAATTGATCTACGAAATCGGCGAGCGGATTCGTGCCGAGGAGGAACTCAAACTGGCCAAGTTCGATGCCGAGCAGGCAAGTCGCGCCAAGAGCGAGTTTTTGGCCAACATGAGTCACGAGATTCGAACCCCGCTCAATGGCATCATGGGCATGGTGGAACTGCTCGAAGCCGATGCCAGAGATGACCATCACCGCGGCATTTGCCACACAATTGGGGCTGAGTCCGAGTCGCTTTTGGGGATCATCAACGACATCCTTGATTTTTCCAAGATCGAGGCGGGGCGGATGGAACTGGAAACCATCCCTTTTGAACCGAGGGCCTTGGTGGACGGGGTGATCCGCGGCTTTCACCACTGGGCCGAACAAAAGGGATTGACGCTGACGGCGGCTCTGGCGGAGGACATTCCCGATCAGCTTCGGGGCGACCCCGGAAGGCTCGGGCAGATTCTGAAAAACCTCGTAGGCAACGCTCTGAAGTTCACTCACAAAGGCGGGATTCAAATCCAAATTGACGTGGCCGATACGGCTGACAACCGGGTCACGGTCCGTTTCCGGGTGATCGACACCGGCATCGGCATTCCCGAAGAGAAGCAGGGGGCTGTCTTTGAAAGCTTTACCCAGGCCGACAGTTCCACCACGCGAAAATACGGTGGCACCGGCCTGGGAATCACCATCAGCAAACAACTGGCCGAGATGATGGGGGGGCAGGTCGGTCTTTTCAGCCGGCCAGGGGAGGGGAGTACCTTCTGGTTCACGGCGGTCTTCGGTTGTGGACCGAAAGACCGTCCGTTCATTCAGCCCGCTGCTG
Organism: Desulfobacterales bacterium; assembly: GCA_016342285.1. Classification (GTDB taxonomy): domain Bacteria; phylum Desulfobacterota; class Desulfobacteria; order Desulfobacterales; family JAEINQ01; genus JAEINQ01. Next base: position 2,539 of record JAEINQ010000006.1, on the reverse strand, counting down.
CGAACACCCTGCCGACGGCGGAAGGGACGGCGGGTGCCGACGGTGCCCATGGGCTAACGGTCGTCGGTCCCCCTGGCGGCGGCGCCAGAATTCTTCTGGCGGAAGACTATCCCACCAACCGGAAGTTGGCCACGACCCATCTTCAGCGGGCCGGATACACGGTGGATCTGGCGGAAAACGGGCGGCAGGCTGTGGCGGCCTTTGGCCAAAACGCCTATGATCTTGTCCTCATGGACATCCAGATGCCTGAAATGGACGGCTATGAGGCGACCCGGCGGATTCGCACCATGGAACGCCAGGCGGCGGCCGTCCTCAAGCGGGTGCCCATCGTGGCCATGACCGCCCATGCGGTCAACGGGTACCGGGAGCGGTGCCTGGAAACCGGCATGGATGACTACGTGACCAAGCCCCTGAAGAGGGCGGAACTGCTCGCCATGGTGGCAAAATGGACGGGTGATGGCCCGGAAGCATCTGCCCGGTCTGTTTCAGACCCTGCGGTGTCCGCTTTCGATGCCAAGGCCCCCATGGATGTCGACACGGCCCTGGCCGAGTTTCTCGGAGAAAAAGAGCTGCTCATGGAGGTCCTGGAAAGTTTCCGCAGCAATGTCCGCCAGCAGCTTCCGGTGATTCAGCGGGCCGTTGTGGAAAACCGGCCCGACATCGTTTGCCGGGAGGCCCATGCCATCAAGGGCGGTGCGGCCAACTTGACCGCTGACCGGCTTTCGAAGATCGCCGGAGAACTGGAACAGATCGGCCATGCCGGCTCCCTGAACCAGGGGCCGGTGCTCATCAACCGGCTGGAAACCGAGTTCCGGCGCCTGGAAACCTACCTTGACCTCCAATAAAATCGCTACGCGCTTTTATGACAATGCCGCTGTGCGGCACTGAAAAACCGTAAGCGTTCACAGGGCATCACGCCGAGGCGTGACTTTGTTCCCGGGCATTTGAAGTACGACAACAGTACGTCTGCATGCCCGGCGCCTCGCATCTGCGGCACCCTGTAAACGCTTACCATGCAAGGGTTCGGAACTTTTTGTGCGTTTCAACCCCGTGAACAGGTACGAAAAACCTCTTCTGGTGCGAAGCGTATTCAACGGCCAACAAGGCTGCCCAATGCCTCGAAAATCCCCTCCCCGCAGAGCAGGCGTAGCCTGCGTTTCATATCTTTTGCCTAAGCAAAAAATATATACAGTTGATACAAAAACTACACATTGACTTATACATTTTTCGTGCTATGGTGATGTAAAGTCTGAAGGCTGAAGGCTGATGTCGGTGGGCAGAGGGTGGAGGTCGGAGGCCAGGGGGCAGAAGGCAGACCCAGAAGGCAGACCCAGAAGGCAGAAGGCAGAGGTAGGAGATCTGGGATGTGGGCGACTGGATGCTGGATGCTGGATGCTGGATGCTGGATACTGGATACTGGATGCTGGATACTGGATGCTGGATACTGGATACTGGATACTGGATGCTGGATACTGGATACTGGATACTGGATACTGGATACTGGATGCTGGATGCTGGATACTGGATGCTGGATACTGGATATACTGGATGCTGGATACTGGATATACTGGATGCTGGATGTGGGATCGAAATCGGGATCAGGATCGAATTGTCGAATGCCTTCCTTCAGACTTCGGACTTCAGCCTTCAGCCTTCAGCCTTCAGCCTTTTCCCGGATGTGGGATAGGGAGGGAACGCCATGGTGCCGGAACCGACGGTCAAGCAGCAGCGATTGCTGGATTATCTCCAACGAGAAATGGCCCGTAGTGGCCGAACGCCCAGCCTTCGGCAAATCGCCGCCGACCTGGGGGTGAGTCACGGGGCGGTTTCCCAGATGATCCGGACCCTGGAGGAAAGGGGGCTGATCCGACGTGACGGGCATTACGGCCGGCGCCTGCACCTGCTGCATACGGCGTCGACGGTCGTCCGTGATGCGCGGTGGACGACGGTTCCGGTGGTGGGGCGGATTGCCGCCGGACTCCCCCTCTATGCCCAGCATGAATGGGACGGTAGCCTGGTGGTGGACGCCGACCTGTTTCGAGGGCAGAACCTGTTTGCCCTTCGGGTTTGCGGCGATTCCATGGCCGGGGCGGCGATCCTAGACGGTGATCTGGCCATCTGTGAGCCGCGCCAGTATGCGGAAAACGGCGAGATCGTTGTGGCTCTGATCCGCCAGGAAGAGGCCACGGTCAAGCGGTTTTATCGCCGGTCCGACCGCATTGAACTGCGGCCGGAAAATCCGGCCTACCTTCCGGTGACCTACGGGTTTGACGAGGTGCTGGTTCAGGGCAAGGTGGTGGGGGTGGTACGCGGCCCCGAGGGGGGCCGGTGAAGAACGGCAATTTCCAATTTTCAATGTTCAATGCGTCCTGGGAATCCATGTCCTCAGGGCATGGTCAGAGTCAATTGCTATGCCGTTCCATTAGTCTGCAAATGCCTAAAATGCACTAAAGTGTGAAATGCCTAAAATTGTGGAGTCGCTTCGCTCCGTTTTTTTAAGCTAAGATATGGCAGAATTCCTTAATTTTGACAGCCCCGT
>JAEINQ010000076.1 GCA_016342285.1 Desulfobacterales bacterium | reverse complement strand
CCACCGCAAAACTCAGACTGCGAGTATATGCTCATAACGTGACTTGACTCATCGTCCGACTTTTTACATGGGCATCAAATTTAAGCTTTATCGGAAAATTCTTTTCGCAGTTCTGTTTTCAGAATTTTGCCTAATGCACTTTTTGGAATTGCGTCAACAAATTGAATATGCCGAGGGATCTTGTAACCACCAATTTTGCCTCTGCAATGCTGAATGATATCATCTTCCGTGATTGAAGCGTCAGGAAGCGCTACAATAACAGCCATGAGTGCCTCGCCGAACTTCTCGTCCGGTATACCTATCACGGCGACTTCCTGTACACTGGGGTGCTTATACAGCGTGGCTTCAACTTCCGAGGTGTATATATTTTCTCCCCCAGAAATCACCATGTCCTTTTTCCTGTCCAAAAGATATAATAGACCATCTGTGTCAATTTGCCCGACATCCCCTGTGTGAAACCATCCATTTCTTAATACTTCAGCGGTATCGTTTTCCAGATTTAAATAACCCTCCATTACATTGGGACCACGTGCAACCACTTCTCCGGCGTTGCCAGGAAGTACTTCCTGATCGTTATCGTTGACAATTCTTAGTTCGACACCTGGAATAGGGTGACCACACGATTTGAGACGCTCATGATTATTCTTCTCCAAAGCTTCGTGATGGGTCTGCCATGAAAGTATTGTGAGTAAAGGCGAAGTTTCGGTTAGACCATAACCCTGGTACAATTCCACACTCGGAAATGCATCTATCGTCTTCTTGATCCACTCAACAGCCATGGGAGAGGCACCATAGATCAGACCCCTTAAGCTTGATAGTTCATAATTGTGAAAATCGGAAACCTGAAGCGCCATTATAATCATAGTGGGCGGAAGCATTGTGAAGGTAATATTACATCGTTCGATGATCTCCAAGAGACCGACCGGAGAAAAGGTCGGCATATACACATGCCCTGCGCCAAAAAGGATCCACACTGTACCGAGAAGATCCGCAGAATGGAACATGGGTGCGGCGTGCAGATATATGTCGTCACGGCGAGGTCCCAATATTGGGGCACACTGCAATGCGTCTGATATAATATTGCGATGGCTCAGTCGTACCCCTTTGCTGCGGCCAGTGGTGCCTCCAGTGTACAGAATAATTGCATCATCATCCGGGTTGCTATGAAATTCAGGCGCCTTATCTGCATTTGCCAGCATGGTTTCGTAAGATCGCCCCTCTTTATCAGATCCAATAAATATCGTAGTGTCTTTCCAGGTTTTGAGTTTCTCGTCATTGAGTAAGGCCGCAAAACTATCGTCAATGAAAAGACATTTTGCGTTACAATCATCGAGCATGAAACAAATTTCAGGAGGAGCAAGGCGAAAATTCAACGGAACAGGTACTGTTCCGGACCAGTAACCTGCATATATAAGTATAGCGGTTTCAAAACGGTTTGGTGCAACAATGGCAAACCTATCTCCAGGTCCAAGTCCCATATTCGCAAGGATACCGGCCGCACTTTGTACTCTTTCCAGGAACTGCCCGTATGAGTAGTGATTCTCTGCCTCCCAAAAGGCAATTTTGTCATGATGCTGGTGGGAAATTGATCTCAACATATCCGGTAACGTTGCCACTGTTTTTCTCCTTAATCATCAACTAAATTTCTATTTTTCCACTTTCTTCCTTGATTCTTTTGTGGAGTATCTCAAAATCTGTCGGGACTGCTGCTTGATCCTCACGGTACTTGATGCAAAGGGCATCGAATTCGCACTTTGTAGCGCACAAGCCGCAACCGATACACCATTCCTCATCTACTACCGCGATATCGTCCTCGATCCTAATGGCTTCTACCGGGCATATGTCCATACATTCTCCGCATCCGACACACTGTCCCGGGTCTGTTTCTCTAATAAAATAGACGGCCATTAACTCGTCCCGCGGGATTTTCCGCCTTCGTATACTGCCGACATTCCAGCATGCGCACCCACAGCAGTTGCAATTATGCTTCACTTTCCCAGCGGCATTATCAACAAAATGGACCAAACCGGCTTCGGCTGCCTGGCGGACGATCTCCCGCGCTTCTGCACGGGTCAATTCCCTCCCTATCCCGTGATCGATCAGGTATTCGGCCATCTCGTCGAATTTGAGGCAAACCTCTAAAGGGTGCTCACAAGATCGTCCCATCAAACCAGCTTCTACCCGGCAAGGGCAATGCGCGACCGCAAAACGTTCGGCATTGTTCAGAACCGTTTCCATCCTATCGTGAGGCAGAATCGCCTGAACATCAGGGTTCAACGATTGATTGACAGGTATATAACGATACGCCTTGGTTTCCTTTCCGCCAAAGGCATCTTTGGTTACCTTACGGTTGAAATATTTTAAGACGAGTTTTGTCATCTTTCGTGCGTAAGGAGTGTCTTCGCCCTTCCAAAAGAAAGCCTGAGGGAAGCCGAAACCTGCCTGATGAAGCGCATACCCCTTGTCACCATTCTGGGTTTTGCCCGAATAAATGAGTCCTCGGTTCGCTAACCCGTTTAGTATTTCGGATAGATGAAGGTGGTCTAACTTACTTCTATCCGAAAGTTCTTCAACTGATACGGGCTTTAGTGGGGTGTTCGTTGTCGGAAGCATCAGGGCGATTTCAGCTTCCTTTTCGGTAAAGTTTTCCTTTAAAATCTCAACAAGCGCCTCTCTGTAAGGAATTCCCATCATAGACAAATGCTTAGCCAGCTTCTCATGAATATCGTTATTCATAAATAACACCTCACTTATTTGGGACCGAACCACATTCGATGGTTAGGCCTGCATAGCGCTTCAAAACAGAAATTTTGGGTAGCCATATGACATAGACAATATCAACAATGCTTGCATCATCATTGAGTGCTACAAACCTCAAGGATTCCAATGGTATTCGTAACAATTTCAGGCCCTGATCAATTGCGATCGAGACCATTTCGAACGGGTATCTGGAGATATACCAGAATGGTTTGTGGGTGCAACCGCCAACCGTGTTCCAGCACAATGATTTACTGCAGAATGACTCCAACAACCCTCGGCTGGGGTGGATGCACGGAGGGACCGAGCACTGTTTGCCACAGTCCAGGCTGCCGTATGCCACCATCCCGCCGTGCAATGTTGCCAATAATCCCCGGTGACCTCAGTGTCCATCAGAGCAAGCATTACATATCATATCTTTTCATGACCTGGCTGCAGGCTCTGTAGCGTTTGGACAATGCGTATGCACGCATCGCGCTGCCAAGGCAGGGTGAGGATCTATCTTTTCCCCTTCAACAGGGCCGCCAGATCGGCAAAAGGCTTGTTTTCCATGCCCGAATCCGATTCACCTTCACTTCCTGGGCTGGCTTTCCCATAGTGCTCGGCATCCACGTATCGGGAGTGCTCGTTCTCGTGGCAGTAAATGCAGAGCAGTTCCCAGTTGCTGCCATCGGGCGGATTGTTGTCATGGTTGTGGTCCCGGTGGTGAACGGTCAGTTCACGCACTTTCTTTCCCTCAAATTCCCGGCCGCACCGACCGCAGACATGGGGGTACATTTTCATCGCCTTTTCACGGTATCCGGCTTCACGGTCCTTCACGGTTCGCCGGGCCTCGGCCACGATCCGGGCACGGGCGGCGGCCCCCTTGTCTTCCTTGTTTGATGTCATGGCAGGTCCTTCGATTCTATAGTAAAGAATCCTGGCCCAAAGGACCAGGCTTTGGTTTGCCCCTCGAAGGGGCTGTCCTGTATGCTTTAAGCTTGAAGTGCCTAAAATTAAGGAATTCTGCCATATCTTAGCTTAAAATGAGCCGGAGCGAAGCGACTCCACAACTCTTGTCCGCCTTTCCTTTGGCGGATTAGGCATTTCAAACTTTAGCGCATTTTAGGCGATAGCCGGGCATTTGCCGACAATTCTATCGGCATAGCCCATTGACCCTGACCACGCCCACAGGACGTGGATTTCTATTTCGTATAAAAACAAAGGGATGCTCTACACCGATCGGGTGATTCCACCATCCACACGGATATTCTGGCCGGTGATGTATTGGCCGCCCTCGGATAAAAGAAAAGCGGCAGTCGCGGCGATTTCAGCAGTGGTGCCATAGCGGCCCATGGGAATGCGCTCTTTAAACACGCTTTTTTCCGGCAGGCTGTCGATAAACCCCGGCAAAATATTGTTCATGCGGATGTTTTTTGCCGCGTACCGGTCCGAATAGAGTTTGGTAAAAGCGGCCAGGCTGGATCGAAAAGCCCCGGATGTTGGGAAATTAGGGTCCGGCTCGAAGGCGGCAAAGGTGGATATATTAACGATGGCACCGCCCCCGCCGGCTTCCAGGATGGGCGTAACCAGCCGACTGATACGCACCACATTGAGAAAATAGACCTCCATCCCCAGGTGCCAGTCTTCATCACTGATCTCGAGAAGGTCGCCTTTGGGGCCGTGTCCGGCACTGTTGACCACCGCATCGATGCGACCGAAGTGCTCCATGGTCGATGCAACCAGCCGCTCCAGGTCCGCCACATCGCGGTTGGAGCCGGTGATACCGATACCGCCCAGTTCCTTGGCCAGGGCTTCACCCTTTCCTGATGAAGAGAGAATGGCCACCTGAAAGTCCCGGGCGGCCAGGGTCCATGCAATGGCAGCCCCCATGCCGCTGCCCGCGGCGGTGACCAGTACGACCTTTTTATCCATGGTTGCACGTCCTTTCAAAAAAATTGGCTTGTTGAGGTGCAAGGCGCGTTTCCGCGCACCTGCTCCTTAGCAGCCTGTTGGGCAACAAGTGACACATATCTGCCCCCGCCGTCAAGCAGATGGTTGCCACCGATCGCCGCCGGCCCGTATGAATGCACAAAACGCGATGGAACTTGGAAATCACCCGTAAAAGGAACCCGCCATCTTGATTGACATTTGCGATCAAAGACGGGTAATCTCCCCGCCATCAAGCCAAAAATAACAGATGAAAGGTCAATATCAATGGTTAACGATTCATTGTCCGACTGGCTCACGACCCTGATCGAAGACTTCATGGCCGACGCTTCGAATAACAATCTGCAAAACCACACCGGCGAAAAAGCGTTTGAGCCTCCCCTGGTGGGATTTGCCGCCGGCGCTGATCCGCTCTTTGCCGATTACAAGGAACATGTGGGCCCGTTTCACTGGACCCCGCTGGAGATTTTCCGAATCTCATTTCCGGAAAGCCGCATTGAGGCTGAGGCCTTGACGGTAATCAGTTGGATTCTGCCCCAGACCCCCCAAACCCGGGCCGACAACCGTAAAGAGAAACAATTTCCAGCCGAACGATGGGCCCGGGCCAGGGTGTTCGGTGAAAAGGTCAATGAACGGCTGCGGGACCACGTGGTCCGGCGCCTGGAAGAAAACGGGATTCCGGCCATAGCACCCATGCGCTCACCGGCCTGGTCCCGGGAGATCTCGCCGCAATACGGGTTTGCCTCCAAATGGTCCGAGCGCCATGCCGCTTACGCCGCGGGCCTGGGCACCTTCGGCCTCTGTGACGGTCTGATCACGGAAAAAGGCAAGGCCATGCGTACCGGGTCGGTGGTGGCCCGGTGCCACATCGAGCCGACCCCAAGGCGGTATACGGACCACCACGCCAACTGTCTCTTTTACGCCAAGGGAACTTGCGGCAAATGCATCGACCGATGCCCGGTGGGAGCCATCTCCGAAAATGGCCACGACAAGGAACGCTGCAAGGCCTACATGCGGGGAGAAGAGGTGCGTCGCCACATTCGGGATCAGTACGGGTTTGAGGGCAAGGGGTGCGGTCTGTGCCAGACAAAGGTGCCTTGTGAGGCGGTCAACCCGGTACGGGCACTAAGAGAACCACCAAACAGAAAATCGAACCACGAATGAACAGCAACCGAGGTTCGATGTCATCTACAAAACGAAAAAGGTCGGTGAATACATTCCGGGCTTGATTGCTTTTGACCAGATCGTGGTGGATACCAAGGTAATCGAAAGAATTTCAGACCACGAAAAAGGGCAGATCCTGAACGATCTGAAAATAACCGGCCTAAAGGTGGGACTGGTGCTGAATTTCAAATACGCCAAGATTGAATGGCAAAGATATGTCCTGTAATTATCATATTGGTGTCTATTCGTGTGTATTGGTGGTTCAAACAAAAACAAGGAACCACGAATGGACACCAATGCACACTATTAAATATTCGTGTATGTTCGTGTCCATTCGTGGTTCAAAAAAAACAGGAAAATTCAATGCTCAACCCGGCAACCTATGAAGCAATACTCGACAGCATCCCCCACCGGCTGGTCTTCGTGGACAGCACCCACGTGATCCGCTATCTCAACCGGGCCGCCAAAGCGTGGTTCTATACCAAAAGAGGATTTTCCGAGCTGGTGGGCCAATCGCTGTTTGCCTGCCACAAGCCCGAGTCCAGGGACACGATCCTGGCACTCTACGAACGGCTGCGCCAGGGCGAAGAGGCCGTGTTCGTCAAAGTCACCCCGGAAAAGGAGAAGGCCTCCATGATCGCGGTGCGTGACCCCGACGGCAACCTGATCGGCTACTGGGAACGCTTTGAGGCCCTGGCGCCGGAGGTCCCGTCGACAATAGGATAAAGAAAGAACCACGAATGGACACCAATACGCACGAATATAAAAAGCATTTGAGTCAATTCGCGTGTATTCGCGGTTAAAAAAAATTGGATGCCGTTCAATCCGCCAATTATCATACGAATATGTCCAGAAAAAAACAAAATAAATAACGGATGGGGCCCATATCTGCTTTGCGCCTTTTTGATTATTCTGGGGCTGCACGGACTGAACTGGGTGTGGACGGATATCAGACTGGCAATGAAAAGCGCTAACTGGCCGAAGACGGCCAGCATTCTCATTGCCCATACCGTGAAAAAGCCACGGGAACCAGTTCATCTCTCAATACGCACCGGTGATACCTACACCGTAAAAGGCAAAACCTATCAACACGACCGTCTGGGGTACCCGTCTCGCCGGGGGTGGGCCGTCAGGAGGCCGAACGGTCGTTTCGACATTGAACATCAACAGCCAATGGACAATTTTCAATTGCCCAAACGACTGAAGAAAGCATTAACCGACCTGGGATGCATAAGGGAAGGGCGATAACAATGAGTTTGGCACAAAAGATCACAGCCGGCAGGGAAACCCGCATCTGGGCGGCATCCTACGACCCGAAAAGAAATGCATTCCGGGTCGCCATGGAAAGCGGTCAGATTTTTCTGCTTCTGCGCCCCATACCCGAGGATGATCATTCCGAAATATTGGATGTCTTTCTTGAAGGTGATGGCGAAGTCTTCACGGTGGTCCAGGCAACCGGCAACGAATTTTCAGTTCCCTGCACTTTTCCCCGCCGCCCCCCATCATATGCCGATCAGCACCAGGGCAGACACCGCCACCGCCACCCCGAGCCCCTGACGGCGATTGATCCTTTCCTTGAGAACCAGCCAGGCCAGCATCACCGTGGCCGCCGGATACAGGGAAGTGAGGACGGCGGAGATATCCAGGCGCCCCACCTGAGTGGCCAGGACAAAAAAAGCATTGCCAGCCGTATCCAGGATGCCGGCCAGGGCGATAAAGGGGAGTTGCAACCGGGGGGAAGGGGTTTGTTTCTTCTGCACCGCCACCAGGGGGATGATCAGCAACACCGAAGCGCACCGGGCAGCGATCAACGGCCACAAGATGGCCTTTTCACCGGCACTGTCGATAAAGATAAAAAACAGGCCGAACCCCAGGCCGGCAAGAACCGGAAGCTTCAGGTCGGCCAGGGTGGCGGTACCACCGTCACTGGAGGCCGACAGGAGCCAAACCGATGCAAGTGCCAGGGCGATACCCATCAACTGAAGCCGCCCGGGCAGACCTACCGTGGCCATGGCATAAATCATGGGGACCACGGCCGAAACCACGGCGGAAAGGGGTGCCACCAGCCCCATGCGAGCAGTGGCCAAACCCCGGTAAAGCGCTGCGATACCCAAGGCCCCGGCCAGACCGGCCAGAGCCCCCATCACCATGGCCCCCGGTCCGGGAAACGTCTCGCCGAAAACCACCAGCAGCACGGACAAAAGCGCCAGCCCAAGCACCTGGGAAAGCAACAACACCGTCAGCACCGCGTTTTTCCGCGTTGCCAGGCCACCGCTGAAATCGGCGGCTCCCCAGGTGAGGGCCGAACCCACGCCATAGGCAATGGCCAGGGTTTCCGCTCCGATCATATCGCCTCCGTTTGAACTCAAATTCAGATGAATGCCGCTGGTAAATATACCCGATAACAGTCACGACAAATGATTTAATGGCAAAATAGTCATGTTGCAAAAAATAGTAAAATTAATATTTCTCATGCTATATGAATTTTGCTAATATTTATTGACTGTCAGAAATGCCACAATCCTGGGGTGATAACATTTATGCTGGATTACAAATTGATCGAAGCCCTGGCCAGGGTGGTTGAAGAAGGCGGGTTCGACCGAGGGGCGCGAAAACTACATTTGACCCAATCGGCGGTCTCCCAAAGAATCAAACTCCTCGAAGAGCAGACCGGCCAGGTGCTGTTGACCCGAACCACACCGCCGACCGCCACCGTGTCAGGACGGCGAATGATCAAACATTACCTTCAGGTGAAACGGCTGGAAGACGATCTTCTCGGCGCCATGGTCGCAACCGGCAGGGAGGCTTTTGCCACGCTTTCGGTGGGGATCAACGAAGACAGCCTGGCGACATGGTTCATCGCTGCCGTCAAACCGTTCCTGAAAAAGGAACGGGTGTTACTGGACCTTCGGGCCGACGACCAGGACCAGACCCATAAACTGCTCAAAGACGGCGAGGTCATCGGTTGCATCAGCGCCCTGGATAAACCGGTACAGGGCTGTCGGGCGATCTATCTGGGCCGCATGGACTACCGGCTCGTGGCCGCTCCCGCCTTTGCCGCCCAATGGTTTCCCAACGGATTGACGACTGAATCGGTACAACAGGCGCCAGCCCTGGTTTTTAACCGGAAGGACGAATTGCACCTGAAACTCTTTGCGGTGGCCCTGAAGGCGGTGCCGACCGATTTTCCAGCCCACTACCTGCCTTCATCGGAAAAATTTTCCGACTTTATCTCTGCCGGCCTGGCTTACGGCATGCTGCCGACCCAGCAAAACGCCGAACTGCTGCGATCGGGCCAACTGGTGGACCTGGCACCGGCGCACATGGTTTCCGTGAAGCTTTACTGGCATTGTTGGAATCTCGCGTCCCGGCTCCTTGAAACATTCACCGAAGAACTCGTCAAAGCCACCCAAACGGCCCTGTCGCGGTGACCTGCTTGGGTCCGGTCAAATGGGGGAAATTCTGACAAAGGGGACCAGTCTTTGGTTAGCCTCTTAAAGGGTATGTTTTGGATTCTCGAAGTTTGAAATGCCTAAAGTTCCTAAAATTAAGGAATCCTGCCATATCTTAGCTGAAAAAAGCTGGAGCGAAGCGACTCCTCAACTCTTGTCCGCCTTTCCTTTAGGCGGATTAGGCATTTCAAACTTTAGTGCATTTTAGGCACTTGCCGCCAATCTTATCGGCATAGCCAGTTTACTCTGACCACGCCCGGAAGACGTGAATTCCCATTTCGAATTGAAACTGGTGACCACCTCGGTCAGCCGATTACCTTTCCGGCACCCGGGTCATCCCTCAGGGTCTGTCGGCTGGCTTCTGGGAAGCCTGACCTTAAACGTGGTTCCCTGACCTGGTTCACTGGTCACGTCGATGGTTCCCCGGTGCTGGGAAATGGCTTTGTGGGCGAGAAACAGGCCCAGCCCCGTCCCCTGGCTCCCCTTGGATGAGTAGAAGAGATCGAAGAGTTTCTCTCGGGAGTCGGCATCCATACCGGGACCGTTGTCGGAAATTTCAAACATCACCTCTTCCGAAGTTTTTCCCGAAGCCCTGAAGATAATCCGATGCCCTCCGGTCTGGTGTTTGCCCAAAAGGCAGGCATCCACGGCGTTTTCCAAAATAGCGACCAGTGCGGTATGAAGGGTGCCTTCTTCCGCCTCCAACAGCCCGGCATCCGGGGCCACCTCCCATTGGAGCAAAATGCCGTGCCCGGATGCTTTTGGCCCGATCACACTGTGCACATCTTCGACCAGGGCGGCGATATCAACCGTGGAAAAATGGGGTTCCCGCTCCTTGGCGCAGTAAAGCAGGTCCAGCACCACCTTGCGGATACGGTCCGTCATGGTACGCATCTTTTCCAGACCCCGGTCCATCCGATCGGCCAGCCCTTTCTCCCTGCCGGTTTCGAGAAGATAAAGACCGGCATCCAGCCCGGTGAGAATCCCTTTGACGCCGTGGGACACAGAGCCGACCATCAACCCTAACGCCGAAAGATTGTCCTGGAGCAGCCGCAGCTCGGTGATATCGGTGGCCATTTCCATGACCTGGGAAATCTCGCCGGCCGCATCGCGTAGCGGCGTGGTACGCACCAAAACACTTCGCCGCTCCCCATTGGCGCCGGTTAAAATCGTTTCCATCTGATGTCCGGCGCCGTCGGCGAAGGTGTTTGTCACGGGACATTCGGTGCATCGCGCATCCCGCTGCTTGCACACCCGGTAACAGCTGCGGCCACGGGCGTCGCCGAAAAAGGCCGAATATTCCCGATTGGTATCCGTCACTTGAAAGTTTTGATCGATAACGGCAATGTAACAGGGCGCCTCGTTAAAAAGCTGGCGATAGCGCTGACGGGTCGTTTCCAAAGCCTGTTGAAGTTTACGGATGCCCGACACATCGGCCGCAATCTCCATGACCAGTTCTATTTCCCCCTGGCTGTTTCGAATGGGCGCCGTATGCACAACAACAGGAAATTGGTCGCCGTTTTGATAGGTAATGGACGCTTTTAAGCGCTGTCCTGCTCCGGTTTGAAAGGTCTGCGCCACAGGGCAGACAAAACCGTCAACCCCGCCATCCTCCCTTTGATAGACCGAGCAACTCTCCTGGCCGACCCGGTCTCCGAGTCGCTCCCGATACAACTGGTTGATGGCAACGATCCGCCCATCATGGGTATGGATGGCAACAAAGCAGGGCATTTCTTCAAGCAACGGGATGCCCGAGACCAAATCCGAGGCAATATTGCTCATGGCCGACGAGATCCCCGCCACGGTCTGGTCGACGGCGGTCAGGCGCTCGAGTTTCACCAGGCGCGCGGCCTGCTCCTGGACCTGGCTCTCCAGGTTTTCGGTATGCCTCCGAATCTGTCGGCGCATGTCGAGCCTCTCATGGGCGCGCTTAAGGGCGATGTCCAGGATATCCGGATTGACGGGCTTGGTCACAAAATCCGTCGCATCGTGTTTGATGCTTTCGATGGCCAGTTCCATATCACCGTGGCCGGTGATCATGATCACTTCGGTGTCCGGGCTGACAGCCTTGATCCTCATCAACAGTTCGATACCGTCAATGCCGGGCATTTTGATATCGGTCAGAACGATGGCCGGGTTTTGCTCGGCAAAAATCGCCAGGGCCTCCTCGCCGCTACCTGCGCAACTCACCTCATAGCCCACATCGGCCAGGGCAATGCCCAGAACCGTGCGAATCCCTTCTTCGTCATCGACCAGTAGCAGTTTCCCATTATCCATATTTCATTCCCCTACGATCCGGAAGCCAAAGGAAAACGCAATCTGAAACAAGCGCCCCCCGTTTTCCCGGATTGAGCCTCAATGGTTCCGCCGCAGTCATGAACAATGCCGTAACTGATGGAAAGACCGAGACCCGTGCCCTTGCCCACCGCCTTGGTGGTAAAAAATGGCTCAAAGAGTTTGTCTCTCATGATTTCGGCGATGCCCGACCCCGAATCGCACACTTCGGCCGTCACGGTATCTTCTTCTTTTCCGGTTCGCAGAATGATCTTCTTCTCGGAATTTTCTTTGGATGTCAAGGCTTTCTCTTCAATGGCATCCCGAGCGTTGATCAGCAGGTTGATAAAAACCTGCTCCAGTCGATCCCGGTCACCCATGATGGTTGGAAGATTTTCGTCGAGTTCCCAAGTCACCTTGATGCCCCTCACTTTCAGCTGTTGGCTGAAGATTTCGAATGCTTTCTCCATCACTTCTCCAATCTGAACGGGAACAAGATTCAGATCGGATTTTCGGCCGAACTCACGCATGTGATTGATGATCTTGGAGGCACGGTCCACGTGACGGTCAATTTCACGGGACATGGTCAGCAGAATCTCTTCCGGTATGGGCTCATGGTTTCTGATCTTCTTTTCAAAAAAGTTACTGGCGCTCTTGATAACGGACAGTGGCTGGTTCAATTCGTGGGCAACACCTGTGGCCATCTCACCCAGCGTCGCCATTTTACTGGCCTGGATCAGCTGTTGTTCGGCTTCCAGCTGTTTGGTGACATCCGATGTCGTCACCAGCATCACCTGGCGGCCTGAGAATTCGGTGGCGGCCACACGGATCCGGATGTAGAGCGGCATTCCTTCCTTGTTGAATTGACGGACATGATTCATCAGGGAACTGGTGCGCAGCACATCGGCATCGCCTTCTTCGTTCATCTTCCCGAACAGCGCCATGAAGCTGGTGCCGATGAGTTCATGGTTGCGATAACCGTAAAGAACACTCACATTCTCATTGCAGTCGATGATCTCCAGTGTATTCGGATCCAGAACAAAGACCGGATTCGGAATATTGTTGAAAATAGCATAGTACTTCCTTTCTGACTGGCGAAGTTGCTCTTCGAGTATTTTTTGTTCGGTGATATCGAGGCTGACTTCATAGGCCGCCACCACCTTACCATCGGCATCTTTTACCGGAGAGGTTTTGACCAGCCAATGGGCCGGCGATCCGTCTTTATTCACACCGTGCTCTTCGCTTTCGTGGGGCAGGCCGTCCTGGAAAGTCAGTTCAACGGGGCAGACCTTGCAGCGCTCCGTGCGCCCTTTGTATGCACTGTAACAGAAAGCGCCGGGCAATGGTCCGAAAGTCCGCTCAAACTCCCGATTATAGGCGACCAACCGGTAGTCCGCATCGTTTACGGTAATCAGACAAGGGACCAAATTGAACAATCGCTGGTATTCGTCGCGCTTTGCTTCCAATTCGACCCGGTGTTCTCTGATCTTTTCCACCATACGGCGAATGGCAACGGCGAGCTGTCCCAGTTCGTCGTCCTGTCCGCGAACGTCCACCCGTGTATCGTATTCCCCTTTGGCAATGGCATTGGCGCCGCAAATAAGCTGCTTGATAGGACGGTTGACAAATCGCAGAACCAGCAAAAAAATAATCGTCGAAGTGACCAGGAACAGAAAAACGGCCAGCCCGATGAGACTGCGCTCAATGGAAAGGATTTCGCTATCCGATCCGGCCAGGGACACCACCAGATCCAGCGCGCCGAGGACTTTCTTGTTGGCAGGGTGGACATGGCAGGGGCCGGTTGAACAACTGGCCTCATTGTAGATCGGACTGATGATCCCCAGTTGCCGATAACCGGCCCCGCTGGAGATAATCCGGATCCGTTCGTTCAGGTCCAGGGCCTGCGTCGGGGGATCGCTACGATGACAGATATAGCAGGCCTCGTCTTTGATATTGGTACGGCTGCCCACCCCTTCGGAAGCATTGGAAAATTTTATCTCACCGAGTTTATTATAAATACGAATATTCTCAATCCCCTGCTGCCGGCCGATATTTCGGATGATCTGATTGATGTCGTCGCGGGAATTGAGCATCATGGCGTATCGGGTGCCGAGCCGGATGGTGTTGACCAACCGGTCTGAACTGGCCACAATGCTGTCCATCATCTTCTGTCTTTGATACTTGATATTGAAATAGGCCCAGGTGGAGATCGACACCAGCAAGGTAATGCCGACCGCTAAAATGAGCTTGGCAGCCAAACGTCGTCTAAAAAGCGTTCTGGACAATCCCATGGAGCCTCTCCTAAAACCAGCGCCGGAACAGAGCAAAAAGGTTGCCTCCAGCGGTTCGCCTGGAAATGTGCGGGGGGACGGTTTAAAAACAGAGACAAACAGGACATGGGGCCGAAACTACCGGGGCACCCGAGCCGGGGGCGTCACGTTCGGCCCTCAGAAGGAAGGGCGCTTCCCTCTGACTGGTTAATCAGGCTGCTCAAAGATATGCTGTCCAGCGTTTCAAACATCGCCCGGCTCGCCGCCACCCAAACCCAGCGAGACAGGCAGTCGCCGGCTCGGTTGCAAATACCGCATACCGCATCGTCACTCTCGGCACAGTCAGCGATGGCCGTTGTGTCTTCGAGAACCCGAACCAAGTTTCCAACGGTAATGTCTTCAGGCGACATTGCAAGCATATGGCCGCCAAAGGGTCCCCGATGGCTGCTCACAAAGCCAGCCATTTTGAGTTTGCGGATCAACTTTTCCAGGTACTTGACGGAGATGTTCTGACGGCGGGAAATATCACTCAGGGGAACCGGGCGTTCCCGGGCATATATGGCCAGATCCAACATCATGCGCGTTCCGTATCGACTTTTGGTGGTCAGTCTCATGGTCCCCTATGGTTTCTCGGTATCGTCTTCATCATCCGATCCAAGCGCTTTCCTCCTAAATTGGAGAAAAGCGCGGTCGATTTTAGATCGATAGCCCATGCTTCGTTTTGCATGGATTGCTCTTCGGGTCAAGCCCCGTTGATTCCTGTTTGGATTCCCCCGGAATATCGATAACCCAGCCGATGGCCGGAAATGTCTCATCCCCTTGGACCATCCCTCCTTGTTGACGAATCATATGGCAGGCGACAAACTGGGTCAGTCGTGTCAGCGCTGCATCAAAATCAGTCCCGGTGGCTTGCATCGTTTCCCATCGGTTCGAACCGACGGACCGCAGGCGAATTTCTAACCGAAGCCTCCCCCCCCAGCCCGGTTTCAGGGTAACGCAAACGGTGTGTTTCCCTGGCGGCTCCCGAAGAGAAATCTCCGCCACCGCAGCCCCCAGAAGCCTTTCCAGCGCGCCCTGAAAACGCAACGGGTCCACGACGGCCGCGCCTACGTCCGGTGAAATATCCACCGTGATATCGACACCGGCCTGACGGGCGGCCGGCACAACCGCCTTCAGCGCTGATCGGGCAATCTCTCCCACATCCGCCAATTTTGTTCGTACGTTTTCAGCTCGCACATATTCCAGAATATCCATCACCAGACATCTCAGTCGAAAACAGGTGTTGCGAACGGTTTCCAAGCCAGCGTCGATCCGCTGGGGGGTTTTTCCCGCCAGCCCACTTTCCAGTTGATAGAATCCGCCGTCCAGCGCCGTGAGCATGCCGTATACACCGTGGGCCATGGGGGCCAGGTGGGCAACGAAAGCGGGCATGCCGGATGGTGTTTTCCCTTGGATGCCCCGTTGAAGCGACAGGGAGATCGCCGTTGGCGATACCGGTTTGTTGATATAATCGGTCACGGCCATTCCGAAAATTTTCATGGCACGATCCATTTTCTCAGGTTCCGCCATCACGGCAATGGGCAAGTCAGGCCTGATATTCCGGGCGGAGAAGACAAAATCCGCGGCAGCGAGGGGTTCGAACCCTTCATCGACAAGGATCAGGGCTGTTTTGCGGTTGTAAAGCCCCTCCAAGGCTTCGCTGCCTGAGCGGACCATGAGAATGCGAACGGCCGGCAGCTCAGACATGGCGGCCGGAATGTTACCGGATGGGTCGACGATGAGAATGGTATCGGCCATAATCCTGTGGTGGCGCAGGTCTTCGATCCGATTTAGGAATCCATGTCCTCCGGGTATGGTCAGCGTCGGCCGGCTATGCCGAGACAACGTTATGACGTGACCAAAGTAAACTACTCCTCTATGCCAGGATTCTTTACTAGACGACGCACCCGTTTCCCGGCTCAGTCGAGGATGTCGCGAACCAAGCGCAGTAGTTCTTCACGATCAAAAGGTTTGGTCAGACTGGCAGCAGCCTTTTGGATGGCGTGCTCATTTCCGGAAAGACCACTGATCACGACGACCGGAATATTTTTCAAATCATCTTCGCTGGAAAGGCGACGAAAGACTCTTGGGCCCCACTCACCGGGCATCTCAAGATCCAGGGTGATCAGATCCGGCTGCTGGCTTTTGGCAAGCGCTACCCCCGCTTCCCCGTCCTGAGCCGAACAGACGTCATATTCGTTGTCTTCGAAAAGCGTAGTGAGGTATTCCACCACATCCAAATCGTCATCGATGACCATGATTTTCTTCTTCATTCCAACACTCCTGTCGCTATGGGCAATCACAATAGCACCCCCGGATCATTCAGGCTGAAGCCGGTTGACACTGAGCACCGGGCAGTTGGCGCGCATCAGGACCTGTTCCATATTGCTTCCCAGGCGAACATTGTCTGCGTCCGCTTCCCGGGCATGGTGCGCCATGACAATGAGATCGGCCTGCTTTTCCCGTGCGTATTTGACAATCTCCACGTATGGCAGGCCTTCCCATACTTCCACCGAGTAGTTCTTAAAATCGCCGAGCTGTTTGACGTAACGGCCGCGGATTCGGTTGCGGGCCGTCCTGATGTTGGCCTCGATGAGTTCCTGTTCCATAAGTTTCCCGCCGTGCACACTGCTGATGTCCACGGCATGGAACAGATGGAGTTCGCAATCCAGAGCCCGTGCTATTTTCACCGCGTATTCAAAAGCAGCGTCTGACGCTTTGGAAAAATCGGTGCCGTAGACGATATTGGAAATGCCTCCCCAGAAAGAGGCGGCCATTCTGGCCACCACAAGAACCGGGCAGGGGGAATGCTTGGCGACATAATGCAACGTCGATCCGGCCATTACCTTTTTGTATCCTGAAGCCTCGGGATCCGTAGCCCCACCCATGATGACGATATCCGGATTGTTTTTTCGCAAATATCGGAGAATCTCCCGATGCGGATAGCCCAGGGCCAGTTCAATACGGACGCGGTCATAGTCTGCCAGTTGGCGCCGGTAGTGGGTCCGAATCTCTTCCTCGACCCATTGGCAATAATCATCATCTATCGGAACCGTCTCGCCGGTTTTGACGTCCCTGACCATCTGGCTATAACCCCGACTCGGAACACCGATGATGTGAAGCAGGGTCAGCTCGGCGCCGTAGCGCTTGGCCATCTCAAAGGCCACTCGGGCGGCATGGTCACAGACCCCGGTGGCGGATGTGGCAAAGAGGATGGTTTGGAACATGGGCACCTCCTGATGGTTTTCGGGACTGCCGCGGCAGGCCCGTCATGATGTCAATCCTTCGGCCTGAGATGCTCCGGGACGAGAACCATTTTGATCAGCAGCGGCTTGAGAAACGACCAGCGGATACCGATCTTGTACTCCTCTTCCAGGTCTCGAATGGCGTCCCAGCAGTTATGGCAGGGAGCGATCACCAGCTTGGCCCCGGTATTGAGAATCTGGTCACGCTTGGTGATCAGCGCCTTGTTCCGCTGAGGCCGAAACAGGCCGATGCCGTTGAATCCACCGCCGCCGCCACAGCAGTAATTGTGTTCACCGTTGGGATCCATTTCGATGAAATAGCCGGGCGCAACCATATGGCTCATGATTTCCCGGGTGATCTCCTTGAGCCCATGGTTCCTGACGTAGTTGCAGGAATCCTGGAGGGTCACCGGCTCACGTATGCGCTTTTCAGGATCGATCTTCAGCTTGCCGGTCCGCAGGGCCTCGGCCACCCATTCCACGTAATGGATCGACTCCACCGGCGGCGTTCCGTCCTCGCGCCCGGCCCAGTAAGGCCCTTCGATCACCGTGGCCCGATGCGCATGGCCACATTCGGTACCGATCATCCGCTTGGGCCGGAGTCGTTCCATGGCCGCGTAGACGCTTTCCACCTGCATTTTGCACGCCACCCAGTCACCGGCGAACATGGCCAGGCTGGTCTGCTCCCACCCCTCACTGGGCACGGTCCAGTTTTCTCCGGCCAGGTGAAACAGAACGGCGGCCTCGGCAATGTCTTCAGGGTAATGTTTCACTTCCCTGGCATTGATGGTGTACATGATGTCCGCATCCGGCTTGTCGAAGGGAATCGTAAGCCCGGGGTAGTCTTCCTCCCACTCCTCGGTCATCCACTCGCAGGTTTCAAACCAGTCGTCATTGGTCACGTCCATCTGGGCGCGGTAGACCCGGTGCATGCCGGCACCGATCTTCATCTCCCACGGGACAAAGCCCTGCCCGTAGAGCAGGCCCCGGAGATAGCCGAACATGACCCCCATATCGATGCCATGGGGGCAATAGAGACCGCAACGGTTGCAACAGGTGCATTTGGCCCAGGCCGTCTCCATGGCCATGTGCATGAAGGCGTTGTCCACCCGGCCCTTTCGCTTGATGATCTCCCCCAGGGTCGATTGGATCTTGTAGGCAGGCACCTGGCGGGGGTCACGGTCGTTGATGCGATAGAGAAAACAGCTGTCGGCGCACATGCCGCAGTGGGCGCAGATCTCAAGCCATGTCCGAATGCGCGACTTGCAGGTCTTTTCAATGGTGGCCCAGAGCTTCTCCGAGTCCACATCAAGGGACTTCATTTCTTCATAATACTGTTTACCGCCGGTGTCGCCGAGCAGCGCTTTCAGGCTCTCTTCGGTCTGAATCGGCTGTTTGTTGCAGAAGGTTCCTTCCGGCATGGGTTGTGTCTCCTCGGGTTACGTCGTTATCTGGTTTCCGGCAATAAATGGCCTTTTTGCCCAATCTCTTCGTCAATCTTCGCCTTTTCTTGTGCGGCGTAGCACACTACGCCTCCGCGCAATGGCTTGATTGCCTTGACCTTGAACAAAAATTCTCATTTATGCATTGGAAACGCCTATTGATGCCATCTAACATTTTATGATCCATGACGATCACGATCTATCTCCACCTCTACCAGGCCATCCCCTTGCTGTGAGCCTTCATACCGCCGCGTTTGATACCGTAGTCCATGCCCAACTGGCCGCGGGACATAAAGAAAAGCAGAATATGGGACAACTTGGTAAAGGGTGCGGAGATGAGCAGAATCTCGCCACAGACGATATGAACCAGCAGCCAGAGGCTAGTGTCGCCAACGGTATAGCGTGCCATCAGCCCCGTAACAAAAGGGGCTGCTGAGACGACCAGGATCAGATAGTCGTACCCGGTGGTCAGGATGCGCACCTCCGGCAGGGCGATTCTTCGAAGCACGAGCATCACGATCCCGGCCAGCGCCGCCCAGGTCAGCAGGTCGGCGAGACCCTGGGGCATGGCGGGCAGGGCCATGCCGATTTTCTCATGGAGAAACGCGTTGTGACCCAGCAAAAAAATCGGCACCAGCACGGCCCCGGTATGGAACAGGAAAAAGGCCACGGTCATGAACGGCTGGGTCCGCCAGCCGTATGTGCCGAAAGGGAGCAGCCAGCGGAAAATCGATCGGGCCGCCCCCCGCATGCCGGCCTTGGGGTGGGCCCGGTAGGCCACGCGATCCAGCTGCCAGTGAAGACCTCGAACATACCAAAGGCCCCGGGCCGCAAGGCCGATCACGAACACCGCGATGGACGTCCAGAACATGGGGCCCGTGAGAAACGCGTACATAGATGCCTCCGAAATTTCCCGCCGGGAGCCCTTGATGGGGCCGCACCGGCTGTCGGTGTAAAGATACTGGCCCAAACGACCAGACTTTGGTTTGCCCCTGGAAGGGGCGGCGATACGGCGTTTCCAGTTCGAAATGCCTAAATTGCCTAAAATGCCTAAAATGAAGGAATTCTGCCATATCTTAGCTTAAGAAACCGGAGCGAAGCGACTCCACAACTTTAGGCATTTCACACTTTAGTTCACTTTAGGCATTTTCCGGCCAATGGAACGGCATCGCCAATTGACTCTGACCACGCCCACAGGACGTATATTTCTACTTCGAATCAAAACGTTCGCTTTTTTTCATCCCGAGCGGTCAGGAAATGCCAGAACAAACCCAGAAAGACGAGGGTTCCCCCCATGATCAGGTAGGTGATCCCCTTGGAGTGGGTCATGAAATCCTGCAAGGTATAGAAAATGGTTTCCATGGCGTTGGATCCTTTCAGTCGGATTCGTGGCGGTAATCCGGGTGCTCGTAAAGAATCGGCATTCGGGTGGCGACAAAGCGGTAAATGACCACCCCTACGGTGACGATGAAGACGGACACGCCAATTTCGCTCAGACTGGGAAAATACCGATCCGCCGACGGAAGGTGCCAGTTAAAAGCGACCAGGGAGACATTGAAGCGGTTGACCACGATGCCCAGAACCGTCCAGGCCGCTGCCCACCGGATCATGAAAAGGCTTTTTTCCCGGACCCCCAGGGCGTAGAGAAAGGCCGGCGCCGCAACAAAACCCACCATCTCCACAATGTACCAGAGGCCGAATCCGGTACCCAGGTAGTGCCAGTTGTTGTCGATGCCCAGGCCCATGATCTTGATGCAGAAATAACCGGCCATGATAAAGGCGGCCGCCTTTCCGAAACCGAGGACCACCCCCTCTGCTTCCGCCAGGTGGGTTTCGTCCATCTTGTGGTGGAGATATCGATGGGACAGGGTGCCCTCGAAAACGACCATGGAAAGACCGGCAAAAATGCTGGAAACGAAGAAGTAGACCGGCAGGTAGACCGAATACCAGAGAGGATGGAGCTTGGATGGTGCGATGAGAAACAAGGCGCCAAGGGACGACTGGTGCAGGGTGGAGAGAACCACGCCGAAAATGGTCAGCACCAGGGTCAACCGCACCACGATGTGGCGGATTTTTTTCAGCCCGACCCATTCTAGGGCCGCCGGGGTGACCTCGACGAACAGGACCGTGAGGTATAAAAAGACGCAAAGGCCCACTTCAAAAAGCAGCGATGAGGTGCCCGGTGACCAGAAGATGGGATAGGGCAGGCGCCAGGGTCGGCCGACGTCGTAATGCAGGGCCAGAACCACCAGGGCGTAACCGAGAAAGGCGGTGAGAATCGCCGGGCGAACGGCCGAATGAAACCGCTTGAAGCCGAAAAGATAGCAGGCCGCCGATGTGGTATACCCGCCGGCTGCCAGGGCCACCCCGCAGAGCAGGTCGAACCCGATCCATATTCCCCATGGATTGTTGTTGTCCAGGTTTGTGACCGAGGCCAGCCCTCCGGTAAAGCGAAGCACGGTCAGCACAACCCCGATCAAAATGATACACCCGGTCACCACGGTGAAGGTGTTCAGCTGCAGCTTGGGGGAGGCATGGGTCTGTGGAGCCATTACTGATCCTCCTTGGCGCTCGCATCGGTTTCAGCAGCCTCTTTGGCCGCATCCTCCAGCGCTTTTTTCACTTCACGTTGAATGGCCATTTCCTGATTCTTTACCGCCTTGGTGCGCTCTTGTTCGACCCTGGCCTCGAGCGCTTCCTGTGCCTCGACCCTGGCAGCGGCCACCGCTTCAGCCTTTTCCGTTTCGGCGATCCGGTCCTTGCGTTTGGAAATGGCGTAGATGCCGGTCAGCAGAACCGGCCAGAGGCCCACCACGATGGGCACGGCGGCCAGGGCGCCTGAGGTCAGCTCCGGCGCCGGCTTGACGCCCAGGTCCTCCCGCATACCGATTTCGGCAAAGGGAGCCCCGCTGAGATAGAGCCAGTTGGTGCCGCCCATCTCGTGTTCGCCATAGATATGATCCTTATACCGCTGGGGATACTTTCGAATTCGCTCCCTGGCCACGCGCAGCAGATCGTCCCGTTTGCCGAAGGTCAGCGCCTCCTTGGGGCAGGACTCCACACACCCGGGAAGCTGGCCCTTTTCGATGCGCGGCTGGCACAGGGTGCATTTCATCACCCGGGGGCTCAACGCGGAATCGTATTCGTAGGCGGGAATATTGAACGGGCAGGCGATCATGCAGTAGCGGCACCCCACGCACAAATCGGCATCGTAGCTCACGGCCCCACTGGGCAGCTTCTTGAACGCCTTGACAAAACAGGCCGAGGCACAGGCCGGCTCCAGGCAGTGGTTGCATTGTTTTTTCACGAAAGCCGGTGGTTCGGCATCGGCAAGGTCAAAACGGTTGACAACAGTGTAGCTTTTCGCATCCGTCCGGCGCCGGTTTTCAAGAACCGTCAAGTCGTCAAAGGGGCGCTCAGGGGCCGGAAGCTCGTTGACCTGGTTGCAGGCCTGCTCACAGCGTCGGCATCCGATGCAGCGGGTGACGTCATGGAGCACGCCGAGGCTGTCGGGATAACCGGTAAAATGTTTGTTGCCCGCTGCATGGGCGGTGGGCCCGACCAAGGCCCCGGCGCCGGCTGCACTCAGCCAGCCGAGGAATTTTCTCCGGGAGACAGACATGATCACTCCTCTACTGGGTGTTTGTACCCTGAACCAATGTCGTGGCGCGTTTTTTGTGACAGGCCGTACAGTCGTTGGCCGCCGGCTTCTCGATTCCCATCTTCTCATGGCACCCCATGCACTGGCCATGGTAGGCACCCATGAGCCCCGGGCGGCCTTCTGCCTCGTCGGTAAACGGAGCCCCGTGACAACTGGCACAACCCGGCGGCTTCACCGACGGCGGACTGTTGTGATGACAACCCTGGCAGAGCGTGGCCGGTTCCTGGTGAAAATACCGGGCCATGCGGCTGTCGCCGAGATTGTCGTAAATGGCCCGAATGATCTTGCCATGGGGCATCTTGGCGGTCTCGTATTGATCCGCCATGGCCTTTATCTCCACCGTCTCCGGAATGTCGGCTTTGGCCACGGTCGGCAGGGGCCTTGTCCTGGCGGTCACGGCATCTGCGGCCTGACGGGCTCCGATTTCCTTGTCCTTAAGAGCCAAATCGCCGGACTTCAGGTCGAGATTGTGGCAAACTCGGCAATCGGCATCGGAGAAATTCTTTGCCGGCATCTGGGCGTGGCAGCCCGCACAGGCGGCGGCCGTCTTGGCCTGGTTGTGGCAGCTGATACAACTGGCATTGCCGCGCTGGAGGTGCATGGCCTGCTCCAACCGGATAAAATTACCCTTGGGGTCACCGACAGGGGTATGACAGGCGGCACAACTTTCCAGGGAGGCATGGTGACAGCTTCGGCAACTGCCCACCGCCTTTTCGTGGCTGCGGTGATCAAAGGCCACGGCGGCAATCGGGGCAGCCGTTTCCTTGCCGGTCCCGACCGCCCGCTTCAGGCGGGTGGCAAGTATCGCGGCATCGGGCTGATTGCGTTGCATCCGGGGTACCTGGGCGACCTTTTCAATCTTGGCCTGCTGCATCGAATCGTGGCACCCGGCACAGGTAATGGGGCCGCCTTTCATCTTCAAGACGGTCAGGTTCTGATGGCAGGCCACACAGCTATCATGGGCCGCATTTTGCATGGCCCGGGTTTCCCGGTTCGTTTCCTTGTCAACGGTCTTCTCCGGTTTGTGACAATACCGGCAGCTCCCCTCTTTGCCTTTGGCGGGAACGGTCTTTTCCGTCTTGGGATCCAACACGTGGTGGCAGGACCCGCAATTGTCTTTCTCGCCAAAGGGACGGATGGATTGGGCCTGTTCGTGGCGGTAATGCAGGGATGGATCAAAGGCAAGGGCCGCCCAGTTCGACTCGGGAGCATCTTTTCGGTGACAGGCACGGCAGTCGGCAGCCAGGGGTCCGCTCGGTTTGCCGGCAGCCAGGGTCTCCCGGTGACAGGTCAGGCAGTTGTCATGATAATGGGTCTTGGCGGCCTGGGGTGCCAGGGGGCCGGTACGCTTGAACCGGAACACTGTTTTTTCCGCCGCTTTGGAGTGGCAGCTGGCGCAGGAGGATTCACCCACCGCCTTGGTGTGCCGATCGTGCATGAAATGCACGGCCGGCATCTCCTGGTCACCCGCCGGCAATCCTGCACGGATCTCAATCAGGTCCGGCCTCGGCAGGGACCGGGTATCCCCCTGCGAACTCCCGACCGCCTGAAAGAGACCCAGAACCATGCCAGAAACAGCCAACATCACAACCAGCCAGCGTGTCATCGCTCTTCCATGCAACATACGCTCATCCTTTGCCTGAACCGAAGAATCACGGGCGTCTCAGCATCCGACCAAAAATTTACCTTATAAAATTAGAGCTTTGAACTTGTTTAGCTAATACCACCTTCGCAGTATGATTTTATCCTCCTATTTTGGTATAGTATAAGATGATTCAAGTCAAGAAAAAAAATAACATTCAACCAAAAAAATATTAACTATTTGTAATCATTAATAGTTTGCCAATATGGTCACAAAAACCACTTCCGGAAGTCGGTGAAAAGCATTGGAATAAGAAAAAATCGGTTCTGCCATGGCCCGCGGGTCTTTCTATGCCAGGAACCATCGCGTTTGACAGTAACTGACCCCTCGGTTACCATGGATTGATCTCATTGACCCTGCAGGAGCCGCCCCCATGGAAACACCCGAAAAATTTCGTGCCCGGCTGGCTGAACTGGTGGCGAGCCAGCGCCTGGCCGTGCTTTCCACCCACAGCGACGGTCAGCCTTACGCCAGCCTCATCGCCGTGGCCGCCACCGAGGATCTGGAAACCTATCTTTTCACCACCCCGCGGGCCAGCCGGAAATTTGCCAATCTTCAGCGCAACCCCGCCGTGGCCCTGCTCCTGGAAAACGCCTCCAACCGGCCCGCGGACTTTCAGCATGCCATGGCGGTAACGATCACCGGAAAGGCCGAAACGGTTTCAGCCAACGAATTCGATCGGTTCGACGCAATCTTCCTGGCACGCCATCCCGAGCTCAAGTCTTTCGTTCAAGCCGAAACCACGGCCCGCATCCGCGTTGCGGCAGAATCCTTCTACCTGGTGCGTCACTTTCAGGAAGTGATGACCTATCATCTGAATCGATGAACTGGACCATTTCACAAAATGAAGCGGCTGGCTGCGATCCGTCCCGAATCGGCGGCAAGGCCTGGGCCCTGGCACGGGCCGCAGGCGCCGGATTGCCGGTGCCGGCCTTTTTGTGCGTCACCACCGAAGCCTACCGCTACTTCGTCGACGAAACGGGTCTGCGCACCCTCATCGACCTGGAGGTCCACCGCAAGGACTTTGAGCAGATGCGCTGGGAAGAGATCTGGGACTGCGCCACCCGGATTCGAAACCTCTTTCTTACCCGCGACATGCCCCAGGGGTTGAAACCGCATCTGAAGGACCACATCGAAGGTGTATTCGGCCATCGTCCCGTGGCGGTGCGCTCGTCGGCACCGGAAGAAGACGCTGCCGGCAGCAGCTTTGCCGGCCTTCACGATTCCTATCTGAACCTTCACGGCACCACCGCGGTTCTCGACCATATCCGGCGGGTCTGGGCATCGCTTTGGTCCGACGCGGCCTTGCTCTATCGCCGTGAACTCGATCTGGACGTGACCCGAAGCGCCATGGCCGTGGTGGTCCAGGAAACCGTGATTGGAGATCGCTCCGGCGTGGTCTTCACCCAAAATCCCAACGCACCGGGGCAGATGGTCATCGAGGCGGTCCACGGCCTGAACCAGGGGATGGTGGACGGCTCCGTGACACCGGACCGATGGCTGGTGGAGCGAGCCGGCAACCGGATCACCGAACACATCGCCGCCGAGCGCAGTTGGTGGGTGGTACCCCGGCAAAACGCGGTCGGATTGGCGGATCTTCCCGAAGAACGGAAAAACCGCCCGCCTTTGGGACCGGCAGACCTCCAACAGGTTCTATCCCTTGCCACGCAAGCGGAAGGTTTTTTCGAATTCCCCCAGGACGTGGAATGGACCTTTGCCGGAAACCGGATCGTTCTGCTTCAGTCCCGATCCATCACCACCCTGGCCGACACCGGCGGCAGCGACCGTCGCGGCTGGTACCTGAGCCTGCACCGCAGCCTGGACAATCTGCTGGCCCTGAGAAAGGAAATCGAAGATCGGCTGCTTCCCGAGATGGCCCGGGTGACCGAGGAACTGGCCCGAACAGACATCACCGCCCTCCCCCATGATGGTCTGGCCGAGGAAATTGAGCACCGCTGGAAAATCAACGCACACTGGTCCAAGGTCTACTGGGACAAATTCATACCCTTTGCCCATGGGTTCCGGCTCTTCGGCCAGTACTACAACGACCTGATTCGGCCCGAAGATCCCCATGAATTCATCGACCTTCTCACCTCGGCCGACATGCTGAGCCTGGAACGGAACGGCCTACTGGCGGAAATGGCGGCCATGCTGCGGGACGACCCCCGGCAAATGGCAGCCATCCGCCAAGACGGCATCGTTGCGGCCCAGGGAGAATTGGCCCGTCGGATCGAAACCTTTCGCGGCCGTTTCGGCGATCTGACCTGCACCCTGGCCGACGGCCAGGCCTGCCAACAGGAACGATCGGTCCTGGCCACCCTGCTGCTGGAAATGGCCACCCACCCGCCGACCGAAAGGATTGCCCCCAAGCCCGCAATAACGGTCCGGACCTTCCTCGACGGCGTGCCGCCCCGGCAACGATCCGATGCCGAAACCCTCCTGGATCTGGCCCGGGCCAGCTACCGGCTTCGAGACGACGACAACATTTTCCTGGGCCGCATCGAAGACCGGTATCAGGTGGCCATCGAAGAAGGCCGGCGTCGGATGGCAGCGACCGGACCAGACACGACACGGCTCAAAGAAGTGCTTGATCGCCTGGCCCCGACAGTGGGAAAAAAACCCGAGGAAAAATCACCACCAGCCGGGCCTGTCCTGAAAGCCCGACAACTGGTGGGCCAACCGGCCGGACCCGGTTTGGCCAAGGCAACGGCTCGGGTCGTCGAGACCGCCGACCATCTGGCCGACTTCAGGTCCGGCGAGGTGCTGGTCTGCGACAGCGTCGACCCCAACATGACCTTCGTGGTCCCCCTGGCCGCAGCCATCGTGGAGCGCCGCGGAGGTATGCTGATCCACGGTGCCATCATCGCCCGGGAATACGGACTCCCCTGCGTCACCGGCGTCTCCCACGCCACGAAACTCATCCATACCGGTGACCGGTTGACCGTGGACGGCTACCTGGGCATCGTCACCATCGGAGAGACGCCGGGTGGGATGGCGTGATGTAAAGAATGATTCCTCACCTCACCAGACCGTGATCTCTCCCGGCCCGGTTAAATCCAGCAGCCAAGGCCCCGGGCCGGCACGGTCCCGCCAGACTTGAAAAAGGAACTCCCAATTCCGATATTCCCACTTGAATTGCGGAACCCGTGATTCCGAATAGATCCTCGCCCCTTCAGCCTATCCATTCAGTTTTACTATTTTTTCAATCAGTTAAGTTTTTGGCCCGATCGTTGCTCTTGTAATAATCGCGCTGATGGCGCATTGGCGATAAACAGGCGTGGCCGTGGTTTGCGGCGCAGCACGAAGCCGCTTTCGGCAAAAAATAAAAAACCGGCAGCCTCGCCCCTTTTGTGCATTGAAGGAAAGAAAAATGAACTGGAAATTCTGGAAAAAAGCCGGCCCTGAAATCGGTGGCGGCGGGGCGGTTAAACTGCCCGGGCCCAAAGACCTTCCCCAGCAGGTCGGCCGCTTTATCGTTGTCTCCCAGAAAGAGGATCCGGACTGGGTCTGGACCCTCAAATGCGTCACAAAGCCTCAGGAAGGAAAGAAAAACATCAAGGACATCCGCGTTTACAGCCCGTCAAAGGCAACCGAGGCCGGCGTTTCCGTTCGAAATTTTCATTCTCTGGACGACTTTTCGAACTTGGTTCTCTACGAAGGGCATTTCGACAAAGAATCCACCAACGCTCATCTGGAAAAGAGGTAGACGGGCCAACCGGCCCGTTGCCAGAGGGCAACCCAGTCCGGCCTCTCGCCGGGGCATGCCCAAAAATTAGAGGACATCCCATGAAATCGACCATGCTCACCTGCATCCAATGTGATGACGTTTTTGAATTTTCCGTCCCGGAACAGGAAAAGTTCGACCGCCTCGGATTCGACGCGCCCCAGCGCTGCCCCAAATGCCGAAAACACAAGTTCAAGGCCTCTGACGTACCGGAAGGCAAACGGTTCAAGGAGAAAAGAAAACCGAGCCGGTCAAGCAACTACGAATTCGAAGACAACTTCTATTAGGGGTGAGGCTGCTTCGGAACCGTTCTGGGTTTGAACAGCGATGTTGATATAGTTCAATCAACCGCAGTTAAACGCAGATCCGACTTCGCCGAAAGGCCGCGGCGGAAAGACGAGAAAAGCTTGTTGGCGGTCGCCCTGGCCGCCAACAACTTCGCTATCTGGTTCCCATTGATGGTTCCGAGTACTTCAGTTCGTATAATATCCAGTGCCCCGGCTATTTCCTCGGCAGCGGCTGGAATCTATGGTTCAACGAGATTCGCTGGCCTATGGCCACCGGGTTTGACAGCAACCCGCCCCTCGGCTACCATGAATTGATCCCCATGGCCCCGGAGGAGCCATCCCAACAGGAGAAAGTTCGACCACCCTTGAGCGCTAACGATAGCGCCCCCACCTGTGCCAATCAGAATATTCCCACCAGAACTGAAGTCATTTAATCCCA